>JABABI010000060.1 GCA_014238335.1 Fuerstiella sp. | reverse complement strand
CATACCGGGCCTGGGACCGAGTTGAATCGCTTCGTCGAGTGCGACGTCAGCGGCCTTGAGGAATCCTTTGACATGCACGTTGGACATATCCTGTTTTGCCGCGACGACATCGAACGCGCCAGACTTGTTCTCCGGAGGAAGATACCGGGCGATGGCGCCACCGATACGAATCAGATCGTGCAGCGTGTGTTCGTATTCGAGTCGGGACAGGCGACGCGACGGAACGCGGCCTATCGTCTTTTGTAATCGCTGATTGGCCTGTGTTAGTTCGCCCTCAAGTAACGACAACGCCCTGTCACGAACTGCCTTGTCGGGTTGAGTTTCCTCGGGAGGCGGCATTTCGCCGCGTTTGACGCGGTCGTAAACTTTTACCCATTGGCGAAACGAATCCGCATCTTCCAAGTTTCTGCCGAGCGTCGTGAAGTCGAGACGTGTTTCTGTATCAGCATCGTGACAGTCCATGCACGACGTTTTAATCAATGCATCTAAATCTGTCGCAAATGCCGGAGCTGCACAAATGAGCAAGAAGCAAACGAGCGTTCGAGTCGTATTGGAATTCACCAGGATTCCCGCAGTATGAGGAATTCTGGTGAATTCCAATACGGATAAACTGGCGGAAAAAAACAACTTCATCATTTCGTTGCGGTGTCTCCTTTCGCAGGACCTGCGGATTGAATGAATGCGACCAGGTCAAGAATGTCTTCGACCGCGAAGGTGTCCAGCAGGCCGACGGGCATGGTTGAGACCTTGGCAGTCGTGCGTTCCTCAATTGACGACTTACTGATGATCTCGACCTTCTCGGGTTTCAGTAAATTGGGCACCAGGCGAATCTGATCGTCCGTTTCCTCGATGACAAGTCCGGTTCGCAGACGCCCGTCGTCAACCAGAATCATCTGCGTCTGGAACTCCTTGTGAATTTCGGTGGACGGTTTGACGATTTGCTGCAATAGCTTTGAGCCCTTGAATCGTTTGGTGACGTCAGAAAGATCGGGGCCAAGCTTCGCCGCGTTGCCGCCGATCTTGTGGCAACGGCTGCAGGTCGCCTGCTCGAAGACCATCTTGCCTCGTTCCAGTGAACGTCCACTCAGTTGGTCAGGCGCATTGCCGAAGTAGTGATGTTGCCACTTCTTGACGAATCGCCGCTTTGGCGCGGTGTCAGTACCGGCGACGTACTCCAGTATGCGGATGAACATCTGGCCGTCACGATTTCGAGCGGGATTAGCCTTTCGGAACTCGTTCCAAAGCTGGCCGACGCGGCCTCGGTTTTGCTGCGGCATTTCGGCCATTCGTCTGTCGACGTATTTCTGATGCGGCATCTTTGCGTAGGCGGCCGGCATTTCTGTCTTGTCAATCCTTGCAAACAGCGCTGAGTTGTCAGGCTTGGGTTTGTGCGACGTCGCCAGGTTGCCGATGTCATGGGTCCCTTCGTAGTGTTTCGGAGCGAGTTTCAGACCGCCACCGGCTGGCAGAGTTTTCGGAAGTGAAATTCGGATCACGGCACCGACACCGCGTTCCATGTGCCGAGCCGGCCCCGATGTGCTTGTCCAGACGTTGCCATCGTCATCGAATTCGATTTCGCGTGTGTAGGAAACACGCGTCGGTAATCGGAACTCGACAAATGTCTCTGTTACAGGATCGAAGCGATTGATTGTGTCGTTGCCGGTTCCGCAGATCCACACGATGCCGTCTTTGTCCACGTTCAACGCGTAAGGAATCTGGTTCTCGGCGTCCGGCAATTCGTAGACCGTCCAGTACTCGGTGTTGGGATCGAACTTGGCAAACACGCCCGAGCCGAACCCCGGAACCCACACCATTCCGTCGGGGGCAAGGTGCAAACGGCGTGGTCCACGAAAAGGTGGATTCCATTCTTTGATGTCGCCGTCTGCGACGTTTGGGTCGATGCGGCCAATGCGGTTTCCGTTCAACTTGGAATACCAGATCATGCCGTCGATCGGCGAGTAGTCCAAACCATAGGGGGTGATACCACGAGACTCACCGCGGCCCGCGCCGATGGCCTGTCCAGCGCTCAACAGCTTATATTCTTTGACGACGTGAGTTGTCGGATGCAATGAAAAGCACGAATTTGAACCTGCGTCGGTGTACCAGATCAGGCCTTCAGGATCGTTGGGGTTGATGCGAAGCGTGTGTGGGTAGCTACCGCGTTCCTTTGGGGCTTCCGCGCTGCTGTAGACTTCAAACTGTTTCGTCTGGATGTCGTAGCGGGCCATCTTGCCGCTGGCGCACATCGTCGTCCACAGGCTTCCGTCGTTGGCGGTTTCGATGGAATGAGGTGCGTGGACGTGCGACGGGAACTCGATGGCTGTCTGTTGGCCTGAAGTGGGATCCAGGGCAATCATGCGGCGTTTACTGATGTTGACTGCGTAGACCAGTCCGTCTCGACCGATTTCCAGGTCGTGGAAGGAGCCTTCCAGCGGCTTGTCCATTTCCCACATTGTGATTGTGGCGGCAGACGCAAGTCCTGTCGGTGCCGGTGGGGGGACAAACTTCGGCCAGTTGTTTACTGCATCGTCTTTGTAGGTGTTCATCAGGCGTGAAATGATGGTGTCCTGCGTATGCCGGTACAGGCCGCCAAACCCGTCCATCCGCCGCAGCATGGTTTCCCAGTCGACGGGTTTTTCCGGAGTACGAAACCCGAGTGTCCCAAGCTGGTGACAGTACGAGCAATTCATCTTGAAATTCAGCTTGTCGCGGGGGTCATCGAAGGCCAGCATACTGAAGGCACTATTGGCCGGACGTTGAAGTTCCAGGTCAGCGCCGACAGCAGGACGAGTTAGTATCACCATGTCTTTGGTTCCTGCCGCAACGTCGCTTGTCCATTCGTCGGCGAGGCCCATCAGCCGCGTGCGAATGTTGTGGGACACAGGCCGTAAGCCGGAAATCTGAAATGATCCATCTTTCTGAGTGAACACGGACGTCCATTTGCGGTGCTCATCCTCAATGGCCGAGACCATGACGCCTTCGACACCTGTGCCTGACGAATCAACGACTAAGCCACGAATCGACTGGCCAGTGGCATCGGCGGCCGACGCATTGGCATCGATGACGATTAGAAATGCCAGGCATAGCAGAGGAAGGGAACGGTTCATTCGGGATCTCCAAAGGTGTCCAGTACTGTGGTCTTGAGTATCAGGTTCCGAAATTCTGAATCCGGGACGTCGTTGAAAGTCTGCATCAACGCATACAAACGATTGGTGTCTGTCGTGTCGAGTTTGATGCCGCGATGAGTTTCGTTGGCCAGGACCGCTTGTAGTTGCGCCTTTGTGATCCTGCGATTGCGCAGCGTCGGGGTTGGCGGCTCTGAGGTCGATTGCTGAAGGCCTGGCAGGTGATGGCACGCGAAGCAGCGTCCGGCATGACGTTCGTTGCCGCCTTCCAAAGCAATTTTGAATCCCTTGTAAGCCGGACGCTTCATTCCCGGTGGAAGCTTCACCTGGATTCTTCCTTCCTGGTTCGCCAGACGTCCAAAAATTCGGCCAGCCAGGTCTTCCGCAGACTCGCCTTCTTCCGGTTTTTCCGGGATGCGATTCACGTAGATAAACGCGTCGAACGGCGATCGTCTGGTCGAATCAAGACGATGCACTTTCGTTGTCTTTTCAATGCTCATGTCTGTCACGGGCTGCGATCCTGACTTGACCCGATGCCAGTCCGGCGCGTCGGCGATTACGCTATCGTTGATTGTGAGCATCTGCCGCTTCAGCCGTTCGAACACTTTGGGGTGCTGTCCTGAAATGTCCTTTTTCTGCGACGGATCAGCGGCCAGGTCGAATAATTCGAAGCGACGATGGACTCCTGCCTTGATGGCCGGAATCCACGACTCGTTGAACATGTTCAGCTTGATGAATTGCCCCCGAAGCTTGTCGGCGTCTTTGTTCCTGAATCCCTCGAACATCTGTTTGTTGAATGTGCTGCCCGCGATTTCGTCATCGTACGTGCCGGCTTTTCGAAGTACTGCCTCAATTTGTTTCTTTAGTGCGGCCATCGTTTCTTTGTCTTTGGGAAACTCGTAGCCGCGATGGGCCACCAGCGAGTACTTACCGTCTCGCAGCGCCATCGAAGGACCGGATGCCGGCAGATGCCAGAACAAGGGCTGGTGTCGCGTGAATTTCGTTTCGCGGCCCAGCAACAGCGATGTGAGATCGGAACCGTCGAGGAACACATCCCTGGGTTTGTCGATTCCCAGCAGCCCGCACACCGTTGGCAGCAGATCGATCAGGCCGGCGGGTTCCTCTTCGACCAGTCCGCCGACGATGTGGCCGGGCCAGTGAAAGATCCCGGGGACTCGGATACCGCCTTCGTAATTTGAGCCCTTGGTGCCTCGCAGATGTCCGACACGATCAGCGCGATAGCTGCCGTTGTCCGAAGAGTAAATTATCAGCGTGTCCTCGGGCGCATCGACTTCGTGCAGCTTCGCCAGCAACCTTGCGATTGCCTGGTCTGTGTTGTCGATTGTGCCGGAGTAGATCGCTTTCGGGTCAGACAGTTTGCCATATCCTGAAACGATGTCGTCGGGTGCGGCGATCGGGGCATGGGGTTCATGAAACCAGACGTTCAGGAAGAATGGTTTGTCGGCATCATGTTCTTTGTCCAGCCAGGAAATGGCTTCGTCAACAACGATCTGACAGGAATAGCCTTCAATCCTGCCAACTGGTTTACCATTGCGGAGGAAGTTCGTTGGGTTCCTGTGGCTTGGGTGTGCTCCGTTTGCCATCCCAAACCAATAGTCGAATCCATGTTCAGCCGGAGTCAGCTTGTTTGGTTTCTGGGGCGTTGGCATGCCCAGGTGCCACTTGCCCAGATGGACGGTTTCGTAACCGTTACTCTGCAGTACTTCTGCCAGCGTGACTTCTCGATCCAGCAATTGTGAGTTCTGTTCCCAGTCGGCGATCCAGCTGTAGACGCCGCAGCGAAGGTGCTGTCGGCCGGTCAATGTGGTGGCGCGGGACGGTGAACACACAGCAGCACCGGAATAAAAATCCGTGAATCGCACACCGGTCGCGGCCAGCGAATCGAGTGTGGGTGTCCTGACGGGACCGTCGTAGCAACCGATGTCCTTCCAGCCCAGATCATCGGCCAGCAGCACGACGACGTTGGGGCGTTCGGCTGCATCGACGGTTGTGACTGACAGGATGAGCCCGGCCAACATGACAAGTATCGACGAACAGCACCACCCAACGCTGGCAAGCGTAGACGCTGCAGCCGCGACGTGCGCCGGTGTTTTGTGTCGATCTTTTCCTCGACGATTCATCTCGTTCGTTCCGAAATAATCATTTACAAGCGTTGTTGGCTTCGTTCCAGGTCGAAACGGTAGTCTGGTAACAGGAGTTGGGAAGTTATGCGTCAACCATGTTTTTGGCGTAAACGGCAGCGACATCGTCCCGAAGTCGCAACAGTGAACCACCGTAGAAATGTGACAACAGGCCGGCGGCGCCGCTGTCGCAGACAATCCGGCGAGTCAGGTTGTCCCAATCGCTCAACGATCGATAGGTAAGGCGATCGGCCAGCCAGTCAAAATACCGTTGTCGGTTTCCGGTCAAACTCCAATAGCCGTTTGGCACTTTGCGAAAACGCCATGGTTTCCAGTCGATGTCCGGTCGGTATTCCTCAAGCGCGGAAAGTATCGAACCATGGTAATAGTTCGTCAGCAGTCCTGCTCCACGGTTTTCATTGAATGACTCTTCCGTCAGCTGATACCAGTTTTCTTCGGTTTCAAGCTGTAACGTTCCTTGCAGCCACTTCATATACGCTCGACGATTCTCTGCCTCGTCCCAGAATCCTCTGGGGGCTTTTGAAAACAACCATGGCAGCCATGCGTAATCGGGTAGCATGTCACGCATCGCCTCCAATACAGAAGAACGATAGAAGCGATTCAACAGGGTCGCTCCCCTGTTGCGACGGAAATCCTGATTCCGGATCTGATACCAATCCTCATAACGCACGAACCCGAGCTTCGTACCGAGCCAGTTCATGTAAGTGACTCGATTCCGGCGTTCGTGCCAGAATCCGTTGGGAACTCGACTGTCGAGCCACTCGTGGTTTGATTCAATTGCACTGAGGTGAACGGACATGTTTATTGGTGTGTGTACAGGCACAGCCACGGAGCGGTGAGTGCGAGCGTGGAGGAATTGTGGGGCAGGCTAACGGGCAGCAGTTTTCAGTTGCGATTCATTTTCGTCTGGTGGGACCAACTCGACTTCGATGATTTCAAGTCCGGAAGGTCCGTCTTTGTGTGTGAAGGCCCAGACGCCATCAAGGACCAGGCCATCGGGGCTGGCAGCCAGTTCGTCCCTGCGGTCATATACGGCAGGATCAATCGTGAATTGCCGCAGGTCATAGAATTCTACGAAACGACCGCCCCCGTCCACGGCTGCCAATGGTTGCTTTTGGTGAAGATCGCCTCGGAACATGCCGGCGAACTCGCCGTTGGGATACATAACTCGAATTCCGAAGTGCACGTTCGTCGCTGAACGAAGACGTCCGCTAACCACGAATTTCGAGCCGGGCAGCACAACGACGGGCGAACCATCCGAACGGTGGACGGAAAGGCCCGCCAGATACAGGGTGACGTGCGGATACCCCGGCGGGATTAATGGGATGGCCTTCACCGACGCCAGCGTTTGCTCAGTGGCCGGTCGCCATTTTCCATAACTTTCCGGCTTCAGATGAAGCTGGCTCTTCCACGCATGAACTGAGTCGGGCACGAGCACAGACAGCAGATCGTCATCTGTGTCAGTCGTGACGTGATGCTTCGCCGGGACGTCGACCACACTGCCGTCGCTGAGTCTTCTGAGACGAACTTTGCCCTCGCTCACGTTCAACACGGTCGAAGCGAGATTCGCTTCGACGTCGAATTGTGTCCCCAACACCTCAAGCACAGCCGACCTCGTATGAATCAGCATCGGTTTTCCGACCCGTTGAGGTGTGACGTTGGCTGAAAGGCGTCCCTCTCGCAGTCGCAAACGCTTCTGCCCGAGGTCCGCAAATGTCAGCATGGAAGTGCCGGAAATCATCACGGTCGAACCGTCGTTGAACTGAAGTTTGAACCACGAGTCGGGCGCCATGCCTTCGATCGTACCCCCCGCCAGTTCCGTTCCGATCTTCACATCTCGAACGATTTGTCCGCGGTCGCCAGTCCAGATCAGCGATCCACTTATGCCGGTGATTCTGGCAATGGACACGTCCGAAGCGCGACGATGTGTGGCAATGTTATGGGCTTCAGAGATGCCACCCTCCGGATATCCCTGCTGATAGATCAAGCCTGCCGAAAGTGCAACGATGACCACGGCAGCGGCGGCCAACATCAGCCGCATAAATTTGGGCTTTGATGCCCACGGGCCGTCTGTCTTTGCTCGGTCTGCCGTCAGAATGTCTGCATCGCGGGGCGAATGGCGACTTTCGCGCAGCGCGTCAGCGAACCTGGTATCCCATTGTGCCAGCTCAACGAAGTCCTGCCGCGCCGTAGCGCTGGTGTCGATCAACTCCGTAAGCCGTTCCTGTTCTGCAGCGTCCAGTTCGCCGCGCAAATGGCGGTCGATCAGTTCTTCCAGATTGAGGTCACTCATAAGGCCTCCTTCAGACTGGTTTCTACACAGGCTCGTACTTGTTTCTTCACGCGAAACAGCATTTTGCGTACAGCTTCCAGCGTCATACCGATTCGATGGCCGATCTGCTCATAACTCAGTTCATCGATGAATCGCGCTTTCAGAACATTCTGCCCGCGTTCCGATACTCGCTGCAGACAGCTTTCCAGTGCTTCTCTGGAACACGCAGCCTCATCCAGGTTCTGCGCGGTCTGGAATTCATCGAACGCCGCATCGATAGCATCGTCCAGCAGTCGCTCAGTGAGGTTGCGTTCGCGATGGTTTTTTTGTTTTAATCGCAGAACTTCCAGGCGTACGATCGAGCGACACCAGGCCAACATAGACGTCCCTTCCTCGAATTGATCAAACTTCCTGACCACGACCAACATTGCTTCCTGCACAATATCTTCCGCGGCCGCATAGCTGCCCAGCAGCGAACGTGCGTAAGTCAGCAGTTCGAGGTGGTATCGAAAGGCTTCTTTCAGCAGACGGTCGCGTTTTGCTTCGGGATTAGTCATCGAGTCTTAACCAGAGATTTCATGAAATCGTGGACACGTTGTTGCGAATTATGTATCTGAATTTTCAGGAAATCCGCTAACGCTCGATGAACGCCGGACATACAAGCTCGAAGCGCCAGTGAGTGAGTTTCAAAACTCCGAATAAACACACTCTCTTTCCTGTACATCGAGCTCATACCGCTTGCGTGTGTTTCGGACGACGAGTGTCGGTTGCGCGGTCTAACCCACTCGCTGGCGCTTCGAGCTTGTATTTGTTTATTCGTGACGCAGGGCTTCGATGGGGTCCATATGAGCTGCCTGTCGCGCTGGATAGACTCCGAAAATAACACCCACGCCCAGAGAAATGAACAGGCTGAGAATGACGGACCATGGAGCGATGAGCGGTTCAAGCGTGTAGACAACGGGTGGCAGCAGGTCCGGCGACATCATCGTCACTCCTCCACGCAGCCCACGAAACACAGGACCGCACATCAGCCCGAACGACACACCGAGCAGACCTCCGATACTTGTCAGCACGACGGTTTCAGTGAGAAACTCCCGTATGATGTCGTGACGCTTAGCGCCCAGAGCGCGTCGGATACCGATCTCCCGAGTGCGTTCCGTCACTGTTGCCAGCATGATGTTCATGATGCCAATGCCTCCCACGAACAGCGATATGCCTGCGATGACAATTAATAGTACGTTGAACATAGCGCGTGTCCGCTCTGCCTGACGCAACAGTTCTTTGGGAACCACAACTGCGTAATCTTCCTTGTCGTGATACTTCTGCAGCAGCATTTCGATGATCGCTGCCGCCGCGTCGACATCTTTTACGTCTTCAACTTCTACGGTGATCTGGCTGAGTTCCACCTGTTCTCCGCGGAAGTCTCCGCCAACACGTGTCATCACCAGATCGCCAACTCGTTGACGCATCGTGTGCAGCGGAATGTAGGCGTCAAGATTGTAGTCTCGGGCATCCAGGCTGCCGCCGATCGCAGCCGACGACGTCCGCGATGCTGTCTGGCCGATGACGACGTAGAATTCACTGCCCACCCAGATGGTGCGGCCAATCGGATTTTCGAAAGGAAAGAGCCGCTTTGCGGTATCATCTGCAAGAACGACGACTTTTTTTCCTCGGTCACGTCGTGTCAGCCAGCGGCCACGGGCGATCTTCAGGTGATTCAATTCCCGGTAGTCCTCGACACACCCCACAAGTTTGGCGTCCGCCGTCCGGTTGTTCAGTCGTAATTCGAAACGAACCTCGCGCATTGGAACAGTACGGCGAATGCGGGGGACATTCTCGACGATGCGATCGAAGTCTTTCCGCAGCAGGCCGTAGACTTTTACTTTCGAATTGGCTCCCTGCGCGTCGCTGGACGATGTGGGCTGCTTCGTGCGGACAATGATGTTGCTGGCCCCGAGTTCCAGAATCTGTTGCTGAGCCCGATAGCTGACTCCTTCTCCCATGGCCACCAGCCAGATTACCGTGGTCGTGCCGATGAATATCCCCAGCGCCGCAAGCCCTGCTCGCATCTTCTGCAGCAGCAGGCTTTTGAATGCCAGGTGGATGGTTCGGAGTAGAGTGCTGTTCACAGATATGTTCGTGCTGAGAAGAGTTGTTGACCGATTCGCGAGCAGGGAATTCGGACTGCAGAGCGATCAATAACTGTGTAAGGTGGCCGGTCGCCGCAGACCGACGCCCAAGTGGAAACTCAAAGTCGCTGATCACACGACAAACCGACCAGATTGTAAGATGTGTAATTTCAGGCGGGGGAAACGGGACGAGTGCAACGGCGAGAAAAAGGTGGGTTCGGGAGGTTCCGCTGTCAGGCACTCGGGAAATGTCTGGCTTCCCGCGAACCCGACTGCGAAGTAAGTGGCTCCGTGGATTTTGATTCGACATCGGGCTCCTTACCGTCTTCGTCTTTCTGTTCTTCTTCTTTTTCCTTTGATTTTGTAATCGTCCTTGCCGCTTCTTCCTGTGCCTCTTCAATCGAAGCCATGGGGTTGAGTACGACCTCTTCCCCTTCCGACAGTCCGGACTCAACAATAATGGAGACGTCGTTGCTGTCACCAAGCTCTATAACACGTCGTCGTGGTCCTGCAGGCGTTTGCACCCAGCACAGGTAGTCTTCTGTTGTTTCCAGTACGGCCGCGACCGGAATGGTCAGCACGTCTTCGTGGCGGGCCATAATGACCTCCACTCCGGCGCTCATGCCCGGCCTAAGGTTTTCTGCAGCAGGAAGCTTGATGATCGTGTCATATTTAACCTGGTTTCCCGTCCACCACCCAGCGGGACTTGTCACTGTGGCGACGGACTCCACCTCCGCAACCAGGGTCCGATCAGACACTGTCACGACTGCTTCAAGGCCTGGTTTGATTCGGTCGACCATGGATTCGTGAATCCCCACCTTGACCTGCATCTTTGTCAGGTCGGGCATCAACAGCAGAACCTGGTCCTTGTGAACTGTCGCTCCTTCCTCAATCTCCGGGCCGCTTTTCCACCGTGCGGATGAAGGGTGGATCACCATGCCGGCCTTTTCTGCTTTCACGGCACAGTACATGATTTCTTCTTCAGCACGTTGCAGGCGTCGGTTGTCCGCAAAGACTCGTTCTTCTTCTGCCTTGAGCCGTGCATCGGCAGCTCGCAGGTCCCCCCTCAGTGTTGCCAGTTGTTCGTTTTTGGTGAATTCTTCCAGCACTTCGATCCGGGTCGCGACGAGCTTCAAATCCAACTCAGCCCGTGTGACCGCAAACGTTTTTTCCTCGACATCCAGTGCGCTCTTGTAGCCGGCTTCAGCCATTGTTTTCTCATGGGCCAGCAGGTCCTGCGCCGTAAGCAATTGTGCTTCGGCAACCGCATGTTCCTTTTGCAGGGTCTTAAACGCGACTATGAATCGCCCATGCTCGTATTCGCCAACTGCCAGTTTGGCTCGCGCAAGATTGGCGCGGGATCGTTCAGCTCCCGACCTTGTCCAGAGTGCATATTTTGTACGTTCAGCAATCTGTTCCTCCATGAACAGTGTGTCCAGTCTCACCAGGTCGTCTCCGGGCTCTACGTATGTGCCGTTTTCGACGACCCAGATGACCGTATTGGAGCCGCGGACCTTGCATTTGATTTCTGTGTTCTCAGAACTTTCCAGTGTGCCCTGTTCGATGACCGTGACCAGCAAGTCGCCCCTGGCGATTTTGTGAGTCAAAAGTGAACTGCTGTCCTGAGACGGATTCGGGTTGGCGAGTGTCGTGACGATGATCGCGAACACAGCGACTACGAAGACCGCAAAGAGGGTTCGTTTCCACCATTGGCCTCGTGGGCTGTCACGAAAGTCGTCGTTGGGTCTGTTGGTCATTGGATCACTCGCTGCCCGATTCCGCGTCGCCGAGCCTGTCATCCAGCGTGCTGTCGTTTGTTTTCAGGGCCTCGTCCTGAGCTTCCTCGATGTACTCCAGAGGGTTGAGAATGACTTCGTCACCTTCCTTCACACCTCCATTGACAACGATGGACACATCATTTGTGTCACCGAGTTTCAGCACCCGCCGCATCGTTCCGTCGGCCGTCCTGACCCAGCAGAAATCGCCTTCGTCGGTTGCCACGACCGCAGCGATGGGAATCGTAATGACGTCCTCGTGCCGAGCCATGATGATTTCCACTTCGGCGCTCATGCCGGGCTTCAAACGCTCGGCTGAAGGCATTTCGATAATCGTGTCATACTTCACAACGTTTCCAGTCCACCAGCCGGCCGGTCGCGTGACTGACGCAACGGTGGTTACTTTGGCTTCCAGTGTCTGATCCGGCATTGTGATCCGGGCCGTCAGGCCTGGTTTGACACGGTCGATGATGGATTCGTGTATACCGACTTTTACCTGCATCTTTGACAGTTCGGGCATGAGCAGCAGCACCTGATCCTTTCGTACTGTCACTCCCTGCGAGATGTCCGGAGCTTCTTTCCAGGCCTCAGCAGTAGGATAGATGACCAGACCACTGCGCTCGGCTGTGATCACACAGTCTTTCAATTCCTGGATCGCACGTTTCTTGCGGCTTTCTTCCATTCTGAGTGCTGCTTCGTCAGACTGCACCTTTGTCGTTGTGGCCTTCAGGTTACCCTGCATCGTCTCCATTCGCATCTTCCTGGTGTAGTCTTTCAACACCTTGAGCTGTGTCCTGTTGACCTGCAGTTCCAGCTGCGCCCGTTCAACCGTGAATGCATTGGCTTCGACTTCGAGTTCGGTGACATAACCCTGCTGAAACAGCGTATTGGAGTATTCCTGCATCTTCTCCGCGACTCGCAGGTTCCGTTCGGCAACCTCTGACTCCTGTTCCAGGCCCTGCAGTTCCTGCCTGTATCCGCCCTTCTCGTAGGCCTCAATGGCGATCTCGGCTTTTTCGGCGTCGGCCCTGGTACGTTCGAGCATCGACTTCGCCTCAAACGTATTCGTCTTTGTGAGGCTTAGCTGTTCTTCGATCAGCTTCGTGTCCAGCCGGACAAGTTCGTCTCCCGGCTGCACGAACGTACCGCCCTCAATCACCCACGTGACCGTACTGAAGCCTCGGACCTTGCACAGGATTTCGGTGTTGTTTGAGCTTTCCAGAGTCCCCTGTTCGATGACGGAAACGACCAGATTGCCTCGCGTGATCGTGTGAGTCAGTTCGGATCCGGTATCCGCCGTCGACAGAAATTCGGGGACGATGGCGACAGCCAACGCCACCACTGCGACGCAAATGACAAGAAGCAGACTGAGTTTCCACCATGTGGCGCGTCTGGCCGACTTGACATTGTCGCGCACAGAAACAGGCTCCACCTCGGTTGGAGTCTGCTGTCTGGCAGGTTTCTGAATTTCCGGAAGGATGTCGGTCGACACTCTTCGTCTCCCCGGCAACGGACGTTATCGCTCAAGTAGCCGGAGTCGCGGGACTTCGATTGCCTGACGCTGAGTTCCAAATTCTCGCGAGTCCGATCAACGTCTGCAAGTCCGCGACATCACCGGAGATTACGGGTTTCCGGTTCGCTTCAGAATAGAACCACGGGCTTTGTCAGATCGTGGACATCATTCCGCTGATTTTGCGGGGGTTTGGGAAAATCCGTGGGTTTCAGTCATCCCCGGGACGTGTGCATAAAGACGAATTTCAATTTGTCGGCGTCCGCAGCGGCATGGTGTCGCGTCTTTCCTGGCGGGAGCCATTCAGATGTCCACGGAACTCCATGGTATCCCATTTGCGGTATCGTTCCGAAATATTCGTCCGTTTTGTCCAGACGAAGTCGTTGACATTCCGGGGCGGCGAGCGTCATCACTGAACTCGTGTGAGTTCCGCGATCGTGAAAACGTCGGTCCTTGTCCGCGTTGTTTACCAGGTCCGGTGACTAGTCCTCTGCCGGCCGTTCAGCGGCATCAACTTCCGGCGGTACCTGCAAATTCCAGAGGTATCGGCGGAGGTAATACTGGAATCAGCGACTCTTCTTCTGCATCAGCTTCTTCATTGCCTGGCGGCGGAGTGATAGGATACTCAATCCACTTGCCGTCTGAATCCAGCGTCATGATGCCGAGTTCTCGGTGGAGTCTCATTCGTGTCGCATAATAGCTGAGCCAGGCGGCCAGGAAACTGTTCTGTGTTGTCAGAAAAGAACGCTGTGCCCCCAGTAGCTGAATCGCTGTTGTGGGGCTGATGAACGGTCGCTGCCCGGGTTGTGGGATTCGTCCTGGAGCGTTGAGTAACCGCTGTGTCTGGTCGACTCGCCGAATAGCAATTGTCACCGCGCGACGCTGAATTTCCAGATTCTCGCGATCCTGCACCAGCTGTCGCAGCAAAGCGCGAAGGCCCAGATACAAAGAGTCGCGGGACTGAACCAAAGCCCGACGGTCTCGTTGGTAGTTAACTAGTGTTTCACTGTAGCCGTTTCGTTCCAGCAGTCGCGTCAATGGAGCATCGAACTGAACACCGAAAGTTGCAGTTGAGTCGGCCGCATCAAAACTGACGACGTTGTTACGAACTGTACCCGTACTGGCAGCGGCACCAACCGTGACGTTCGATTTCAGCGCGTTCGCTGCAATCTGTATTTCGCGCCAGCTGTCGACCAGGGCTGCCCGACCATTCATGAAATCGAGACGGTTTTGTAGTGCGATTTCGAAGGCGGCCTCTGGTTCCAGTTCAATAGATTCTACGCTGACCGATTCCAGCCGAGCGCGAGCCTGAACAAGGGCCAGCTGATCGACAATGCTCAGTGTCGCAGTAATCCAGTTGACAAGACCACGAGCGGTGGCCTCTCGTGTTTCTTCAGAGAGTGATTTCGTCAGGCGCGTGAGTTCGACAGTTTGTTTTTCAAACTGCAGTCGAAAATCTGTCAGATCGGCACCCAGGTCTTTTCTTTCCAGCGCGAGTTCCTGTTTGTCATTGTTTGACATTTCGTCCTCAGACGCTGCTTCCATCCGCAACACCACGACCTCGTCCATGCGCCGCAGTTCTTCAGGAATCTGATTGATCAGATTCTGTACGGGCTCGATGAGGGGAGCGATGTCTGTCAGCACAGATTCAATTCCAGAAACTTCCGGTATGACCTGAGCCTGTCCTTCCGTAAACAGTTTGCCTGCACGGTTCTGGAGTTGTACAAGCAGATTCAGGATGTCCGTTGCTTCTCGTGAGAACAGCTGAAACTGGCGTATCAAGGCGTCATCCAGGTCGACCGACAGGTCCGGCGGCAGACCGAGGGTTCCCGTCTTATAACGATCGAGGGACAGTTCGAGGCTGTTTTGCCGCACCAGCAGGGCGGATTTGGCAGTTTCAATATCCTGCTCAAATTGATCTACCTGAAGCAGGTCAATGAGACCTTTGTCATAAAATGCCTCCAGTCTGGCAAAGGTGCGTTCCTGCAGACTGAGAGTGTCCTCACTGTTTCGTTTCTGCTGTAACTGCTGCAGCAGTCCGGCATAGCCGCCTATGCTGCCGCTCCCGGAAAACGAAGTCAGGGTTGTTCCCGGTCCGCCACGCTGTGGTCCCCTGACACCCAGTTCGCCAATGGCCACCTGTGTATAAAATCCCTGTCGGAACTGAGCGTAGGCCCTTAGATTCGCCAGCAAATTGCGTTCGACCTGAGTCAGGTCTTCCAGTGCAATACTGCGACCCGCACCGCGCAGCAGCGGCTGTACAAAACTGCTGCTCAGCAACGACCCTGCAAAGTTCACGTTGCCATTCGTAAATTCCCAGGTAAAGGCATTGGCAATTCCCGCCACCATTTCACCGGCCGTTGCAAACCGCTTGTTCAGCTGCAGTGTGTTGGCTCCACCACCGAAGCGTCCGGCCAACGGAACTCCCAGTGCCCCGATACCGCGTCCGGTTGTCAGTCGATTGCTTTCCCCCCCAACCGTCTTCTGGCCACTGTGGAAGAAGACCGTGTCAAATCCACCGGTAAACTGTGTGTCCAGACGCCAGCGTTCTCTGGTCACGTCTAACGCGGACAGGTACAGCGTCTCAAGCTGACTTTGGTGGCTGGGCGAGTGTACATACGACAGTCTGACCGCCGAGTCGACGTTGAGTCTTACCGCGCCGTCGTCAGTGGTCTCCGCATATTGCACCAGTTCCTCACGCCAGGCGGGGTTTTCCAGATCTGAACGGACTCCGTTGTCATACCAGTGCTTCCAGCCGTTTTTTCCGTCAACGCAGCGCATGTAGCCGTGCGCTGCAGGATCGTCCTGAGGCATCGGCGTACGATCAGGATCGTAGTGGTCGAAATAACGACTGCGAGGATCGATTTCGATGCTGATGTCAGCGGCGGACCAGCGAGGATCACCGTTTCTTTCGGAGATGACGCCGTACGCTTCGCGGTCGGCCTCAAGCCGATATTCTGTCCGCGAGCAACCGCTCGCGCAGAACGCGACGGCTGCTGACAGTAAACATGCCCACGCAGGCAAGGCATGGAAGAAACCGCGCATAGACGGGAGTCCCACTTGACCCGACAGGAGGCGGCGTTCGAGTCCGTCAACCGATACCAGTTTCCACTTGGTTCCTCCGTCAGGCTGATCGTCGGGCCGGTCAGCCTGACTTTAATGGTTGTTTCGGAGTTGCCGGATGGAAGGAATTCCCTGACGATAAGGCCAGAAGATCAGCCCATATTATCAGATAACAACGTCGAGCGGGCAGATTCTGAATCCGGGTTGTCCGCGTTCAGCTTCCCGAGCCGGAAAAATTAAGCAGCTTCATCGCTTCAGACACACCATGATCCGTTGGGAACACGGGCGGCCACCCGCGCTGGATTTGGCGGACTTACACGACCATGCCCTGTGGGCCGGACGGGCCAGAACGTCGGACAAGCGCTACAAACCGCCAACCCACGCGATCCGAATTGCCCCTTCGCCTGCCTGTGTTTTAATAGAAGGAACGTTGTCGTTTGCGCAGCATTTTCGATAGGCTGACCATGACTGTCCCCCGAGCGGCCTCTATTCAGGCTCAAAGCGCAAGCGAGTTCCGGGACTCATTCAAGCTCGTCCTGCAAACGTTTGCCACGAGTTGCCGTCCAAATTCTCACAAATTTAGTTACATAAAACGCAACAAGGTGTCCACGATCGTACGAAATTGCTGGTGGTATGTAGAGGAATAGTTCTGACGCAAAACGCGACCGTCTGCTTGCTCCGATTCATGTCACAGTTCGACCAGCACACGACAATGCCACGAGCAGAGATTTCCGACACCTGGACAGTGCTGGTCCCCGAACAAGTCTTCACGTCCCTCCTCCCACCGTTTCTCACATGCCATCCTTCACACGTGCCTGATGGCAGCTGCGGCTGTCCACTCGACGACGCGTACTCCATACCGCTCCATCAACAATCCTTCATTTTCCCGACACCTCAGCATGTCAGATTCTCTGTTACATCAATGTCGCGGGATGCGACTCACAGCCGTGCTGATCGTTGCCGTCGCCCATCCGATGCGGGTTGAGGCGCAGGATGTTCCAGCGGCGGTTGCGTCTGCAGCGACACCGACCGATCCGGACGCCGTACTTGAGTTCTCGTTCGACGGAGCTCCGTGGCGTGGCGTGATTCAGTGGCTGGCCGATTCGTCCGACCTGGCGCTGCACGTTGGTGGCCTTCCGACCGGAAGTTTTACTTATTCCGACAGGAACACGTTCACGCCGCAGGAGGCGATTGATCGAGTCAATCTGTTTCTGTTGCCGCAGGGATTCAGTCTGGTACGCAGCGGCAAACTGCTGTCCGTAATTAATCTCACTGATCCACGAAGCATGCAGCAGTTGAATGCTTTGGCCAAACTGGTCACGGTGGAAGAACTGAATCAATTAAGCGATCACGACGTCGTGAAGTGCATTTTTCCACTCGGCGAACTTGATGCCGAGGACGCCGTTGAAGAATTGAATGCCCTCAGTCTGATGACACCGCCGGCCGTGTTCGCAAAGACGAACCAGTTGATGATTACCGATACCGCAGGCAACCTGAGAAGCGTCAGGACGATTCTGGCTGCCTTCGAACCTCACGCACTGGACAACGGGACAGTCGTCAAGAGTTTCACACTGCAGCATGCTGATGCCGAGGACATTCTGATCGTGGCCCGCCCGCACCTGGGACTGGCGACGGGGGAGATGATCGGAATCGATGTCAGCCTGTCCGCCGACCTGCAGGGAAAGAATATTTTTGTCACGGGAATCGAAGACAAGGTCAAGCTAATTGAAGAACTGATCACCGCGATCGACAAACCGAAGAAGAGTCTGACATCGTCTGATGGTGAGGCGGTCTTACAGACCCACAGCGTTGAAGGAGGTAATGTCCAGATCGTGTATGACGTCCTGCAGACGCTTCTGGCGGACGAGACTGTTCGGTTGTCGATGGATCAGGCGGGCGGCAGCATTGTCGCTCTGGCGACCGCTGAGATACAGGCGGAAATTGAGCAGACTGTCGCTCAACTGCAGGCCTCGGAAGCGGAGTTTGCAGTCATCCCGCTAAAGACGATCGATCCTTATCTGGCGGTCAGCCTGCTGGAAGAAATGCTCGATCTGTCTGACGCCAGACGCCGTGAGGACGCCGGTATGGAGGCGTTCACACGTCACGGCAACTCACGCGGCCTGGAGATCATGAAGAGCAACGTCAGTGTGGACGTACCGAGAATTGACGCTGATCCGGTTAACCGTCGTTTGTTCGTCCGCGCCAGGAAACATCAAATCGAACAGATCAAAAAAATTGTTGCTGAACTGGACACAAACAGCAGCGTGGGCAGCAGTGACCAGATTCGGATTCTACCATTCAGAGGTAAACAGGCTGAGCAGGTGCTGGCAACGGCCTCGAAGTTCTGGCGAGCACCGAATCCGATCTTCTATTATCCATCGCCTGAAATCACCGAACCAGAAGGTACCGAACGAGTTGTCAACGATGAGTCGTTGAAGGCGATGCCTGTGACACAGTCGACGGAACCGCCCCCCGCGCGGCTATTGAGCAAACTCACGGACAGCCAGGCTCCCGCGATACGATGCCAGCTGACGCCTCGAGGCCTGCTGCTGCAGTCTGAGGACACCGAAGCACTCGACCAGTTCGAACAGCATCTGCGAACAATCGCCGGTCCGGGTGATTCGATGCCGTCGCCACCTGTCGTGTTCTATCTTAAGTACACCAGGGTCGACGACGCGATTCGCATGCTGGCGGAGTTGCTTGACGGCGGCGAGGCCGCCGCTGAAGGAGACGACGGGGCTTTGGTGAATGGCTACGTGTCAGCTTCGTCGAGCAGTTTCCTGGGAAGCATTGTGACGGCGCGGGACGGGACGATGACCATGATTGCCGGGTCGATAACCATTGTCGCGGATTCGCGTCTGAATCGACTGATCGTTCAAGGGACCGCCATCGATGTTGAACGAATCGAAACCTACCTGGCCATTGTCGATAAGGACAGCAGTATCACGTCGATTGAAACTTATGGTACGTCTCATGTCATCGAACTGGTGTACTCAAAGGCCAGTGAAGTTGCGAAAGCAATTCGCGAGGCCTACGAAGGACGGGTGTCCGGCGGTGCAAAGGGATCGGGGCAACCTGGGTCACCGCAACAGGCGGCGGCCGCGGCCGCCGCCCAGGCGGCCAAAGTCGAGAAACAGAAGGAAAAAGGCGACGGCAAAGCCGATCCCCGCAAGTCCGGTGGTCCGGCTCCGCGAAACCTTGAACCCAAAATGACCATTGCTGTCCACGAACCGAGCAACTCGTTGATCGTGACTGCTCCGGAACAGCTGTTTCAGGAAGTGGAGCAGTTAGCGATGCAGATTGATCTGCGCAGCAAGCAGTCCGTCAGAGTGATCACCGTACCGGACGGGATGGAGTTCGAATCTCTCCAGCGGTTTTTCTCCGCGGGAGCATCGGTGAAGACGAGCGCGTCATCATCAACGCGTTCTCCGTCGTTGCCTAAGTCGAAGGGTAAGAGTGGGCAGTAGCTGTTGTGAGCAATGGAGTGAGTGCGTCTCAGTGAGGCTGAATCAGAGCACCAAGTTTGACGTTTCCCTGAATCTGTTTGCAGAACCTTTCTCCTCGGAATTCGATCGATGAATCTTTGTTTCAAATTCTCGCGGAAGCTGTTCGTCTGTGCGGCCCTGCTCTGCGGGATTGCGTGTGAAACCGATACGCTCCGTGCGCAGTCCGGGCTGCGTGAATCGCTCGAACGACTCGACAGGAATCAGAACGGCTGGATCGACCCGGGAGAAGTGACGCCCCTGGCACGGCCCTACCTGGAACGCATCATGAATGTGCGGTCCAGACGATCTGAATTGTCCTTCGACAGGCCCGTTGAGATTTCGCGGCTGCAGGAGGCCGCTCGTAACTATTACGCGACACGGAATGGCGTAAACGGTAACGATGTGCGTCCGGAGGGCGAAAGCACGGTGAAGCCGTTCGGCCCCGACGCCGACCAGCCCTACGTTCCGGAATTCGGTCTGGCCGATGTGAAGTTTCCCTACGTGAAGGCTGACCTTGAACTGGCAATTACGATTATTGGGCGATATGACCACAACAAAGACGGATTTATCGATCGCGCCGAAGCCGCAGAAAACCGCTGGACTCATCGTAACCCATTCGATGATGACCTCAATAAAGACGATCGCATCAGCCGCATGGAGCTGACTCAGCGATACGCTCGGCGGAGACTGTTGGAGGGCGGTTCAAGGGAGCTGGGTAAGAAGGCGTGGCGAACCGGCGGGGAAGTTCCTTCGTCAGGCAAAGAAGACAAGAAACGAGATGATTCGCAGTGGTGGCGAAAAGGTGGCAGCAGCCACTGGCTGACCGCCAGCATGATGGGGCGTTTCGATTTGAACAAAAACGGGCGACTGGAAGCGAACGAGGCTCAACGCCTGGGTATCCCACTTGGGCAGGTCGATCTGGACCGTGACGGAGAAGTCTCGCGTGAGGAATTGCACGCTCTTGTGACAGAAATGCAGGATGAAGCCGGAGATCTGACGGCCGGACTGCCCGGTTGGTTTTACGAACTGGATGCGGATCGCGACGGCCAGGTTGCGATGCACGAGTTTGCGGCGGAGTGGACAATTGCGAAGCACGAAGAATTCGACTCGCTGGATGCCAACGGCGACGGATTGCTGACATCGGCAGAAGTGCTGCAGTCAAAGGCGCTGGTCGGCGGCAGCTACCGGAATGAAGACGCCGAAGTGCTGCCTCCGCGTCGGACGATCATTTCGGAAATAGAAGTGAACGACGACTTCGTAATCCAGGATCTGAATCTTGAACTTTCGATCACTCATTCCAATGACTCCTTTCTGGATGGTTACCTGACAGGGCCGGACGGACAGCGCGTGGAACTGTTTGCAGAAGTGGGTGGCGGCGGCGATCATTTTGATCAGACTGTATTCGACGATCAGTCAGGTACGCCGATTGCAAAAGCCAAGCCTCCTTTCACGGGGACGTTTCGGCCACAGGCGCTGGACAAACGACAGCCCGGCTTAAGCAGTTTTAACGGTAAGAATGTGAATGGAATCTGGCAGCTGGTGATACGTGGCACTCGCAGCGAGCGGTTTGGAATGCTGCACAGCTGGGGCCTGACGGTAAAACCTCAGGAAGATCTGCCGGACAGCACACTGGCCGGACGTTCAGAGAATGCTGAGACGTCGAAGCCGGATTCCGAACCTGAGGGTGATCAGTAAGCGGTGTCCATATCCGATTGGTGTTGGTCGCACATCCAGGGTCTCTGGCCGTTCTCTGCGCTGACGAATGATTTCGGCCTGGCGTGACCACGCGAGATCCGTTGAAGTGACGTCGGGATCAATGGATGCCGACGACTTCAGGCTCAGGTGACTGCTCGACGGACCTTCCGATGAACAGTCCTGGGTTATTCCATGCTCTGAAACCGTCAGCCATGTTGATGACTTCGACGCTGCTCGCCTGCGGGAAGCTGGCCGCGATTGCAGAACGACAACCTCCCTGGCACGGTATTACGATTTTCTGACCGGTGTCGATCGCGGAAATCTTGTCCGGACGTCGTCCAGGCAACTGCTGATCGGCTGTGGCGATGTGTCCTGCGGATCGCCTTGGTCCGTCCGGAGGATGTTCCAGATTGCCTGGGCCTGCAGCCGGGTCAGGAGTGAGTGGAACCTGCCCGTTTACTGAACGTTCCGAGATTCATGCTGATCTGCGGCGTTCGCGACCCCGAAGAAGCGTCCAGCAGGAAGCACTGGCGGCCTGCAGCGACCATGCTTGGGCGGATTTGTCGGACGTCGGCGACAAGCACGTTCGACGCTACGAGAGCAGACGGACCTTTGCGTTTGTCGCCGGGACATTGGCGACTGCGGTGTTGCTGGCAATCGTTTTCTTTGGGATGAGCGATTCGATTGATCGTCTCAACACTACAGCGTCCATTGCGGCAGTGGCCTATCAATCGAATGCCAACTGGTCTGACATGCAGCGTTCGGTCGGTGATCCGATTGGCCGCGGAGTGTTTCAGTTGGACGTGGGCATCGCCCGCTTGGGTTTTGCGAACGGAGCTTCCGTAACGCTACAGGGGCCGGCCAGATTTGAGGTGCTGACGAAAGACAGGTTTCGCCTGCATCATGGTGTCCTTACGGCCCAGATTCCTGAAACTGTCATCGGTTTCGAAGTGGAGACGCCATCAATGGACGTCGTTGGTCTCGGTACTGCCTTCGGTGTTTCCGTCGGAACAGATGGCGAAACGGGCGTTTGTGTTATTGAAGGTGAAGTGGAGGTGAACCTTGCCGGGCGGGATGCCGTGCAGCGCGTGCGTGAGGGAAACGCAGTTCGGTCGCGGCCGAGTGGCAGTGTGATCGAATCGGTAGCGTACGAAACGAATCGGTTTGAAGGCGCGTGGCCGGTGACGTCCGACGTGTTGCAGGCGACTGGTTTAATGAAGTTTGTTGCACCAGGACCGAATTTTGTTCCTGGACGTTATGAAGGCAATGAGCGGGTTCTGGTGTTTCTGGAACAGACCGATGTTCCTGTTGAGAATGACATCTTTGTGGATCGTGTTGAGCCGCGCCAATACAATATCAACGCATTCGCAGAAGTGAGCCTTATCGAATTCAAACCGGGATTTGTGTTCGCAATTACCTCCTGCAGCTTGATCCGATTGGCCGACTTGAAAGGGAAGCCACGAATAAACCTCGGGTGATGGGCGAGGTTACGTTTGACAGGCCTGTCATTGGCTTGATTGCCAGGTCAAGCAAACTGAACGCTGCTGAAAGCCTGCTTGGCCATTCAAGGGGCGACTACGTCAAAACGCGTCGCGGTCGCGCCCAGCAGATATAGCGGACGCTGGGCGTGATGTGGTTATCCTGAGTGGCGACCGACGGACGCTATCGGTCGATCTATCAGCAGGAACGGCCATCGATCAAATTCGAGTTATTACTAGAGAACGAAGGTGAACCGACTAGCATAAGCCATCCCCACGAGCGAAACGTTTCGTACACGCCAGCCCCAGATAACGTCGGACAAAGTTAGACGAGAACTCTCCATGACTATTTCACGCCGATCATTTATCAAGAGTACGACAGCAACCGGTGCAGTGCTTTCCATTGCATGCCCGAACATCCTTAGTGCAAAGTCTCCAAATGAAAAGCTAAATATCGCATCCATCGCGGTCGGCGGGCGAGGCTGGTCCGATGTGAATGGTGCATCTCGAGGACACAATGTGGTCGCCTTCTGTGATGTTATGACCGAGGTGTCGTCCCGCAAGGGCGGCTATGCCGAAGCAGCAAAGCAATGGCCGAAAGCCAGGCGATATCAGGACTGGCGAAAGCTGCTTGACGAGAGCAACGACATCGACGCGGTCACCATCTCCACACCCGACCACATGCATGCCGCGCCGACGCTTGCTGCGATAAGACTGGGCAAACATGTCTTCACCCAAAAGCCCCTGACGCACACGATTCATGAATCCCGAACCCTGATGCTCGAAGCTCGGCGGCTCGGGGTTGCAACCCAGATGGGAATCCAAAATCAATCGACAGTCGGGCACCGAACGACCGTCGCACTGATTCGTGGTGGTTTGATCGGAAAGATCAAACAGGCATACGGCTGGAGCAATAAGGGCTGGGCCGGCCCGAAAGAAGGTCGTCCTTCAAAGTCTGACAAAATACCCAAAGGCCTGGACTGGGATCTCTGGCTGGGCGTTGCTCCTGGAAGACCCTATTCAGATAAGATCTATCAACCAATGAACTGGCGCGGCTGGCTCGACTTTGGTTCCGGAACGCTGGGTGATATGGGGATCCATGTTTTTGAACCAATGGTGTCGACGTTGGGGGTTGCTCCACCGATGTCAGTCAGGAGTCTCGGCGCGGCTCCTAACGCCGAGACATGGCAGCCAGGAAACACGATCGAATACGAGTTCGCAGGAACCGAATACACCACTGGTGACGTGCTTACTTATGTGTGGCGCGATGGTAAAGCGGGGAAGCCACCGCTTTCGACTTCCGAGTACTTGCCACCCGACCTGAAGCTGCCTAAACAGGGGACATTATTTGTCGGTGAGAAAGGAGCAATTGTTCATTCACACGGAGGCGGTCCGATGGTTTTGCCGAACGGTCTTCTCGACGGTTACGAGATGCCGAAAATCGAAAGAAGAGGGCATTTTGAGAACTGGCACGAAGCGATCCAATCAGGTCAGCCGGCTTGTGCGTCGTTTGATTTCTCTGCTCCGCTCACGGAAACCGTCTTGCTGGGTAACATCGCCGTGAGATTTCCAAATGAGAAGCTGGAATGGGACAGTCAGGCTCTGAAGGTCACTAACAATCAGCAGGCCAACGCGTTCGTCAGAAATGGGTACAGGAAAGGCTGGGAGATTGAAGGGCTTTAGCAGAGGCTCCGCCTCGAAGTCCCCGGTAGCGAAACATCAAAGGAAGCCACATTGAATACTGCTTACACACTTGCGACCACCATGCTGCTCGCCACTGCCTCGCTTGGCCAATGCGCAGAGCCAGTCTCTCTATTCAACGGAAAAGATCTGACCGGATGGACCGGAGCGGATTACGAAGTCAAAGATGGCATTTTGATTTGTAGTGGCAAGGTGCTCAAAACCGAGAAGCAATACTCAAGTTATGCCTTCGAGTTTGACTTTCTTCTCCCGAAAGGTGGCAACAACGGCATCGGCATTCATTACCCAGGTGAAGGAAGGCCTTCCGGGGCGGGCATGGAATTACAGATCCTGGATAACAGTCATCCAAAGTATTCGAAATTAAAGGAATCTCAATACCACGGTTCTCTCTACAAGCTTCAGGCAGCAAAACGTGGTTTTCTCAAGCCTGTGGGTGAATGGAATCATCAGAAGATCACAGTCGATGGCCCGAAGGTTGTCGTGGAATTGAATGGTACAAAGATTCTGGATGCGGACCTGAATGATCTGGCAATACAGAATCGTAAGCACAAAGGAGTCAAACGACGCAGCGGTCATATCTGCTTCTGCGGACATGGTGCTCCGGTTCAGTTCCGAAATATCACTATTCTCGAATTGATTGGTCAGGAACCATGAATCAGCATTTGCCAATAATTGCTGTTCTTTTGATCGTGACTTCAGTTCTCAGTCCTCTGGCTGCTGAGGAAGTGCGAAAGCCGTATAACGTTCTGTTCATCATCTCCGACGATCTAACAGCGACGGCCCTTGGTTGTTACGGAAACAATGTGTGCAGAACTCCGAACATCGACAAGCTGGCCTCTGAGGGAACACTGTATTCCCGAGCGTACTGTCAGGCCACGTTTTGCGGACCTTCCCGGGCATCCATGTTGTTTGGTTATTATCCGTACGCCACCAAAGCGACAGGTTATACCAGCGGCCGGGAAAAGGTCGGTCCCGACAAGGATAGCTGGCCACAGCACTTCAGGAAGAACGGCTATCACAGCGCCCGTATTTCAAAAGTATTTCATATGGGTGTTCCTACGGATATCGCACCGGGCAAAGACGGCGCCGACGATCCCGCTTCCTGGGATGAAGCGTTCAACAGTCCCGGGCCGGAGTCCAAAGCACTGGGAACTGGTGAAACACTTCAGAACAATCCCGGTGGACTCAAGAAAGGCGCAGCCGGTGGGAATCGGTTTTCGGTGGTCGAAGCGGATGGTGACGACCTGGTGCACGCGGATGGCAAAACCGCGGAGAAAGCCGTTCAACTCATCAATCAATACAAGGGCATGGACAAGCCGTTTTTTCTCGCTGTTGGTCTTGTACGCCCGCACGTCCCGCTTGTCGCCCCCCGAAAGTATTTTGCGCCTTACGCGTCTGACGAGATGGTACTGCCGCCGAAGATCCCGGGTGACTGGGATGATATTCCCAGAAATTCCGGCAACCGGAGAACTTCCGAGAGTCTTCAAATGGATATACGGCAGCAGAAGAAACTGATACGCGCTTACTATGCGTCCGTCAGTTTTATGGACGCGATGACCGGCAAGGTGATTAAGGCTCTGGAAGAAACCGGCCAACGCAATAATACCGTGATCATATTTACCAGTGATCATGGCTATCACCTTGGCGAGCACGACCTGTGGTCCAAAGTGAGCATTCATGAAGAATCAGCGCGAGTGCCGCTGATTATCAGCATGCCAGGCAAGCCACCGGCAGTCTGCAATTCGCTCGTCGAGCTGCTTGATCTGTATCCCACCGTTTCCAGACTTTGCGGACTGAAGGTACCAGGAAACATACAGGGCACCGACATTTCTCCGACGCTGGATGATCCGAAGGTTGAAGTACACGACGCCATCCTGTCCAGCGGCAAAGGCAGACTGTATCGGGACGAGCGATGGGCTTTACTGGACTACGGAAAATCCGGGGAGTTGTACGACATGGACAAAGACGCGAAGCAGTACACAAACCTTTTTAGCAAACCCGAATACGCGGAGACGGTCGCCGGGTTAAGAAAACAACTGGCTGCGAAGTTAATTGAAGTCAGCAGGAATGACCTGAGCAAAACGGAAAAAGCAGGGAAGTAAAGATGCGGAACTGGAATCGTTGTGAGATCCATCGGTTGAATGATCGTATGACCGAACACCTGGAAGCGGTACGGATGTTGCCTCAAGGCTATATTTGGTGAAATAAATCAGGCCTGCAACGTGTCATAAGACGTCGACGAAGGTGTGCTGGCTGAGAAACATGGACTGAATATGAGTTTGGATATCCGAAAATATCGAGCTGGCTGCGTTCTGTTTGTCACGTGCTGCGTCTTGTTCTTCGCTGCCGATCTACAGGCTCAGGAAGGGGCTGTGCAAAACGACAATCGTTCTGAAAGTCGATTCGCGGATTCCGTTCAACCGCTTCTCAACAAGTATTGCTTCAAATGCCATGGCCCCGAGAAGCAGGAATCAGACCTGCGCATTGATGATCTGGACCCCGACCTGGTCAAGGGGCCGCATGGCGGACAATGGCAGGAGGTTCTGGATGCTCTCAATCGAGGCGATATGCCGCCGGAAGATGCAACGCAGCCCAGTGCCGGCGAACGCGACACGCTCATCACCTGGATGACATCTGAAATCAATCGCGCGGTGGTGTTGAGGCGTTCAAACGGTGGCCATGTCACTTTGCGAAGGCTCACTCGTTATGAATACAATAATACCATGCGTGATCTGCTTGGGATTGACATGGATTACAGCAGGGATTTGCCACCGGATACGAAGGGCATGGACGGCTACAAGAACAACGGCATGTATATGGGAATGTCGGACCTGCAGCTGGACGAATACTACAAGGCCGCCAAAAGAGGACTTGCCGCCGCCATTGTTCAGGGCGATCCAGTGAAGCCGATCCATCAGAAAGTGACCGAAGCCTCGAAAGGCGTTCGCTTCGATGATCTGGCGACTGCTTCCTACGACGAGTCGTTGGGCGGAACGGTTGTCGGCTACAGTCTCGGGAATCCGAAGAAGAGAAAAGGTGCGGCGAAGAAAAACACAATGGTTCTGGTGTGTCTTGAGAAGCTTCCGCTGACGGGAACATTTCGTGTCAGGATCGAGGCAAGTGCAACGGAGGGCGATGCCCAACATTCACCACCATTAATGCTCGTCGAAATCGGGCACAAGACCGGGGCTAAGGTTGAGCCGAGTAAGGTCGTCGGTGAAGGTGATGTCACAGCAAAACCAGGTTCGCCGCAGGTGTTTGAATTCACGGGACGACTGGAAGAATATCCGCTTCACATCGGAACGACCGTTAAAAAGTTTCCGGGACTGCGAGTCATCATCACTGATGTGAACACGGTCATCCCCATCGCTCCTCCCGGGAAGAAGGGGCAGCCAGCGGTTGAGCCGGTCGTCGAAAACCGGCCGAAGCTGGTGATTCATTCAGTGGAATTCGAGACACCGGTCGATCAGACGTGGCCACCGGCAACCCACACGCGAATTTTGCCCGCCCATGAAACGGAACAAGGCGACGAGGCGTACGTGCGCTCAGTTCTTAAAACTTTCATTTCGCGAGCCTACCGCAGACCAGCCACCAACGAAGAAACCGATTGGGCAACACGGTACTACACGAAGGTTCGCCCGACCATGAGCAGCTTTGAAGAGGCCATTCCGGAAACTCTGGCTCTTGTGCTTGTGTCACCCAGATTTCTGTACCTCCCCGAATATCAAACGAAGCAGGCTGGTTCCGGAAGAGTTCCTCTGAATGACTACGAACTGGCCAGCCGCCTGTCCTATTTCCTGTGGGGAAGCATGCCTGATCAGGAACTGCGTGAACTGGCCGAGCGCGGAAAACTCAAGACAGACACAAATCTTGCCAGGCAGGTGGAAAGGATGCTGGCAGATAAACGTTCATGGGAGTTCGTCAAAGGTTTTGCGGGACAATGGCTGGACCTGGACGGCGTCGATGCGGTTGCTGTTAATCCGGAGTTTTTTCCGGATTTCGACAACAGGCTCAAAGAAGACATGAAACAGGAGTCGCTGCATTTCTTTGCAGAAGTTCTGAACAGGAAACTGAGTTGTTTGAGTTTTATCGAGTCGGATTTTGTAACGGTCAATGATCGAATGGCCGAGTTTTATGGGATTGAAAAACCCGGTTCCGGCGATTTTCAGGCCGTTACTCTGCCTGCCGGTTCCGTCCGAGGAAGCGTGTTGACACAGGCAAGCTTCCTGTTGGGGAATTCCACGGGCGCGCAAAGCCACCCGGTCTATCGGGCAAAGTGGTTTCTGGATCGCATCATGGGTGATCCACCTGCAGACCCGCCAGCGGATGTTCCTGAATTAGATGAAGAAACTCCTTCTGCCAGGACGCTGACGATCAGAGAGCAACTTGAAGAACACCGCAAACGTGAATCATGCAATCGCTGTCATCGAAACCTCGACCCATGGGGATTTCCGTTCGAGGAATTTGATGCGATCGGACAGCATACCGAATCAACGTCAGGAGGGCCCGGAAAAGGGAAATCCCATCCCGTTGAAACAGATGCAGTTCTGCCTGATGGAACCAAAGTCAAAGGCAGCAGAGAATTTGCCGCATATCTGCTGAAAAACAAAAAGAAAGAATTCGCAACGGGGTTTACACGGCATCTGCTGACTTACGCATTAAGTCGGTCGATGGAATGGACGGACCAGCCAATGATCGATCAGTTATCAACTGAATTTCGAACCAACGGTTACAGAATGGATCAACTGATCACAGGTATCGTTCAGAACGATGCGTTCAAAACGAAGTGAAACAGATGCGACAGAACATTGTTGACGACTGATGTCGATGGGGTTTGAATAAACGACAGTGGTGCTTTGCTGCCCACGAAGATTAACAGAAGTTGCTAAATCCAGGGTGGTGTAGATGTCGGAAAAATCATGGCAGATTGATCGTCGCAGAGTGTTGGCTGGTGCGGGAACGACACTGGCTTTACCGATGCTGGATGGAATGCTCTACGGCGCTCAGAAGGCTGAGCTGGAAAATGCGCGCAGGCGGATGGTCAGTTTGTACTTTCCGTACGGCGTTCAAATGAGTGGCGAATACGCCTGGTTCCCAACAAAGGAAGGCCGGGATTTCACACACAGCAAGCCTTTGGAATGTCTCAAAGAATATCAGCAGGACGTTACGATATTTGGCGGCCTGTCTCATCCAAACGGGCGAAAAATGAACGGCCATACAACGGCCGACAACTTTCTGACCGGTGCCTACATTAAGCCGGATGGTTCCGGCCAGAAAATTTCGCTGGATACCTATGCAGGTCGATTCCTGGGAAAGTTCACTCGATACCCATCACTGGTCCTCTCTACTGATGAAGGAATCGGAGAAGTCGGTCGAAGAAACACGGTATCGACAACCGCCAGGGGCCGAACGATTCCACCGTTGGTTTCAACCATCAAACTTTACAGTCACCTGTTCGACAAAATCCCGGCTTCCGCCAGAGAGACGCTCAACCACAAAAAGAGTCTGCTGGATGCGCTCCTGGAAGACTCCAGATCGCTTAAAGGTGTATTGGGGAATCGTGACAGACAGAAGCTGGACGAGTACATGGCGTCTGTGCGAGATTCAGAGAAAAAGGCAATCCGGGCAGAGGAGTGGCTGAATACTCCCAAACCCAGCGTGGACTCCGAATCACTGGCCCTGGATGTCACTCCGATTGAATCGCCTCAGGAGTATCTCAAATGCATGTTTGACCTGATGTTCCTGGCATTGCAGACAGATTCGACTCGCGTGATCACCTACTCGATTGGCAACATGCGAGCAGGCGGAAGTATGGCGTCCGGTTTTCCGGCGGCAATCACCGGTGAAGGAGGAGTCCATCACAAGTTCGCTCATGGAAATCGAACGGGGAAGTACGATACATTTTTGGTATCTCAACTCGCTTACTTCATTGATCGCCTGAAAGCAGCGAAAGAAGGTGAGAACAGTTTGCTGAATAACACCATGGTGCTTTATGGATCCAGCAACAGTAAAACTCACGTCAACAAAAACTATCCGCTGGTCCTGGCAGGCGGAAGTAAACTGGGACTGAGACATGGCCGGTACTTGAAGTATCCGGAAAGCGTGCCCTTATCCAACCTGCATTTGACAATGCTGCATGGCCTGGGAATTCCAGCGGAATCGTTCTCCGACAGTACAGGAACGTTGTCGGAACTTATGTAGTGGCCCTCGACTTCTGTGGCCTGTTGATCGTCTTTGGAAATTGTTATGTCATCATTTGCTGTGCGCCATTGTTGGGTTTTATGGATCGTTTTCGCCGCCTCGGCTCAGGCTCAGAACTGGCCTCAGGGATCAGGCCCACATGGGAACTGGAGAGTTGAAGGAGAAAATCCCCCAACTTCCTGGTCTGCAGCGACTGGTGACAATATCGCCTGGCGAACAACACTTCCTGAATCGGGACAGGGCACGGTGATTGCCTGGGGCGATCGACTTTTCGTCACCTCCAATGTTCCGTGGAAAGAAGACGACAGGAGCGACGATAACCAAAAGCGAAGCGGCCCGATGGGAACGGACGTTGTTGGATATTGTCTTGACGCCAACTCCGGAAAGATCCTTTGGCAGGTGACATTAAAAGGGACGCGGTTAAAGCTTTACGCTGGTCCGTTTTCAGACTCCACAGCGCCCTCACCAATCACGGACGGAAAACACGTTTGGTTCTACAACGTATCAGGCATGATTAGCTGCTGCGATTTTGACGGCAACGAAGTCTGGACGCACTCATGGACTCCTCGCGGCATCATGGCAAACCGCCAGTTCGAGCCGATTCTGGTTCGCGACGTCATCCTGAATGTTGAGGTGCTGGACAAGTCAACGGTCATTGACCAGCGATCGCTGGTCGACAACGACATGGTCAGGCAGCTGAAAAGCGAGCACGGCAACCGAAACTATTTCACGTTCATCCACGCCTACGACAAGCTGACTGGAAAACTGAAGTGGATCAGTGAAGCAAGTACGTCGACACACAGTGCTTCGTGTCTCGGCAGTACGAAAGATGGAGAACTCGCGCTGCTTCACGGTCGTGGCGGCGGACATCATCCCATCGAAACCCCCAAAGGTCTGTCACTGACGAGTCTTGCACCGGGTCGCGAAGGAAAAACGCTTTGGAATTACGAACTCAACACAGGTTCTGAATACACCCATCAGTGGACTGAAGATTATGCGACCTGGTGGGTTAAGGATCATCATGTCGTTCTTGATTGTGCCACCGGGAAGCAGCTTCGCAAGCAGCCTCTCAACACATCTGTCAGCATTCGTGCCTACGACGCCACCAAAGGTAAGTATGTCAACGGCGACAACACAATTAAGCTCAACGGAAAAGTCACGACCCACTATTCCAACCTGATCGTTGGCGACTATCACTACTTCCGAACGTTTTCACCGTTCATGGTTGGGCGAGTACATCTTGAAACCGGCAAGACGGAATACCTTCAGGTGCCCGTTCAAGTGCTCCGTGAATCGGGCAACGACGAGGAAGTTCGCTGGCAGAAATCATTGGACAAAAACGACACTCGCAATTCGCGTGGAATTGATGTCGGGATCGCTGACAAACGTTCCAAGGGGAACGGATGGGGGCACGTTTCGTCGGCCCCACCGATCGCAGTCGGCAACATCCTGTACATCCCAACGATGATCGGCACTGTCTATGTGATTGACACATCTGCCGAGAAGCTTCATGAGAATGCACTTTTGTCCGTCAGTGACCTGGGACCAGCGGGCAAAACGTGGACGCTGTCGTCGTTCAGTTACGCAAATGGTCGACTATACCACCGAACGATGAAAGAGGTTCTTTGTATCGGTGCACACTGATCCGTGACCGGCTTTGCGAATCAGGATATTCTCGTTTATTTTGAATAGTGAAACGTTTGCGTTAACAAATCAGTGGCGATAACGGCATACCAATACGGGGAGGGTGACACGGCTTCGAAGTGCGAAGACAGGTTTCCGACGGCTGTGCCGCACAACGTCTTCGAAGATGATGCCACCCGGACATGCGGACATTGACCGAAATCCAGAATATTGAGGTGCAACTTGATCAATTTTAGCCGTCGCCGCCTCCTTCAGGGGTTAGGCGTTTCAGTTGTCCTGCCGCCGTTCGAATCGTTGTGCGCAGCGACAGAAAAGCGAATGGAGAACGTGGCAAAACGCTTCGTCTGCGTGTCTCCCAATTATGGAATGAACCCGGGCGGCTTCTTCCCGGAACAGACCGGTGCGAACTATGAGATGCCGCGTCTGCTGAAGCCACTGGAGCCGCATCGGCGAGACCTGACGATTTTCACGAATCTAGATCACCCCGGAGTTGGCGGCGGTCATGGATGTTCTCAGACGTTGCTCAACGGCGTCGAAATGAAGGACACGAAGGATCGTCCGCAGCGATTGCACACGCTCGACCAGTTGCTGGGCGAGAAGATCGGGCAGACAACACGATTTCCGTCACTACTGCTTGGTTCCGGCGGTATCTCATGGTCACGAGCCGGAATTACATTACCAACGGACGGCAATCCAGCACGGGTCTTTGCAAAACTGTTCGTTGATGATAATCCAACAGCGAAACAAAAGACCCGGCAGTTTCTTGACGAAGACGGCAGCATTCTCGACGTCGTGCGACAGGATGCCAAACGCCTCAACTCACGCCTTGCGAAAGCCGACCAGGACAAGCTCGACCAGTTTCTGACATCCATTCGTGGAGTCGAAATTAAGCTCAAACGACAGGCAGACTGGCTCAACATTGCCCGGCCAAAAGTCAGCGACGATGTCATTCGGGGGGGCGATGATGACGATACGATTGTGGACCTCGAATACCCGTACAACACGTCGGTCATGTACGACCTGATGGTACTGGCGCTGCAGACAAATTCGACAAATGTGATCTGCTATGGACATCCTGGCGGCAACCGCATGTTTCCCTTCGACGGGATCACACTTGGTTATCACTCTTTGACACATCATGGGAAACGCCGCGAATTACTCAATGAACTGGCGATTATCGAAACGTTTTACGCGGCTCAGTTTTCCCGGTTCCTGAAGAAGCTGAAAGAGACGCCGGACTCAGACGGTCAGTCGCTGCTGGAATCGACTGTGGTGATGTTCGGCAGTGGAATGGGCAACGCAAGTGCGCATTCCAGCCGTAACCTTCCAGTTATGGTCGCGGGGGGTGGGTTCCGAAACGACAGTCATCATCGCTTTGAACGCAATGGTCGCGATGGACGGCCTCTGTCGGATTTGTTTGTCTCGATCCTTCAGCAACTGGGCGTCGAACAGGACAAATTTTCAACAAGTACATCAAACCTGAACCACTTGCTGACATGAAACTCGCGATGATCAAATCGAACGACGCTGGCAGGGGGGTCACTTTGTGCCTGCTGTCAGTTTTTTTCTGCGGCTCCGCGCTGTCCGATGAGCGGGCTCCCGATCAGTTACAGCCATTCCTGAATACTTACTGTATTCGCTGCCACGGTCCGGAGGCACAAAAAGCCGATCGTCGTTTCGACAAATTGTCTTTGACGGCAGCCACCGTTGATGATGCTGAACTGCTTCAGGAGATTCTGGATCAGCTTAACCTCGCTGCGATGCCGCCGGAGGATGAAAAGCAGCCAACAAAGGCCGAGCTGAAAAGTGTGATTTCCATTCTGACAACCATCCTTGCAAAGGCACGCGAAGAATCGCGACAGCACGTCGGCAAAGTTGTTATGAGTCGTCTGAACCGCAGTGAGTATCGCAATACGATTCGAGACCTGTTTCAACTGAAGATGATCGACTTCGACCCCACAACCACGTTTCCCGCGGACGATTCGACAGACGGGTTCGACAACGTTGGTGAAGGACTGCTGACGTCAGATTACCTGCTGCGCAACTACCTCGAAGCAGCCCGCAGAGTGGCAGACAAAGCCATTCGCCCAGGTCCGCGGCCTGAAATGATTCACCTGCAAATGAACAGTGCAGCGGAACCGAACTCGAGCGGGAAAGTTCAGGACAGTGCGAGTGCGGACAAGGAGGGCCGCAAAGAGGCCGGACGCATGTTCGTCAAATTTCGCCAGCCGCTGGGGGTGCCACGACTTGATAAGAAACGTGGAGTTCCGGCTGATGGCGAGTATGCCATTCGATTCTCTGCACGGGCCGTTCGAAGAATCTCCCGGTACAAAGATGAAGACCTGCGCTACAATTCGAAGGAACCCATGCGGCTCTCGATTTCGATCGATTCACGCGAACTGGGAGCGACAGCTCACCGGATCATCGGTGAATATGAAATCCCGGATGACAAGGTCATCGAAATCGAACACCGGGTCTGGCTGGAAAAAGGGTTCACGTTTCATGTGCACTGGGCCAATGGCCCCAACGGATCGTTCAAACGGATCCTGCGCAAGGTGCTGCCCAAATATAATAAGGATGCTCTTTATCCGATTCGGAATCCACCGGAGATGTACGTGGGTTCGGGCCCTGAACTTCATGTGTACACTCTGGAAATCGAAGGCCCCTTTTATGGTGCGTGGCCGCCAGCGGGATTCGCTCGCTTCTTTCCCGATCCGCCCGAAAAACTCGGCGTCAGCTACCTGAACGAGTCTTTGACACGTGTCGCGTCAGCGGCTTTTCGACACCCTGTTCGCAGCGAAGAAGTGGAACCTTACCTGGATCTGTCCCGGCAGTATCTTGCTCAGCACGGTGACTTCTGGGCGGCCGCAAAGTATGGCGTGAGAGCGATGATGACGTCGCCGAATTTCCTGTATCTTGCTGAAACCACACCAGGCCACTCCGAAAATCAGATGGTGAGCGACCACGAACTCGCGACAAGACTCTCATATTTCCTCTGGAGCTCAATGCCTGACGATGAGCTTCGGGCTGCAGCCGATCATGGCAAGCTGAATGACCCAAAGGTCCTGAGAAAACACGTCGAACGAATGCTTTCGGATCCGAAATCTTCCGCACTGACCGAGAACTTTACGGGACAGTGGCTCGGTCTGCGAAAACTGGGCGAAATGCCACCTGATCCGGAAAAGAACCGAGCCTACTACGAAGACAACCTCGAAAGTGCAATGCGCCAGGAGACGCAGTTCTTCTTTCGTCACATCCTTGATCAGAACCGCAGCATCCTGGAATTCGTGGACTCTGACTACACCTTTCTGAATGATGCCCTGGCGCGGCACTATGGAATCACACGCGTATCCGACGAAGGCTTTCAGAAAGTCAGACTTGAACCGGACGATCATCGTGGTGGTTTACTGGGCCATGCCAGTATTCTGACGGCCACATCCAACGGCGTGGAATCTCAGCCTGTCGTTCGCGGCGTCTGGATTCTGGAAAACCTGCTGGGAACACCCCCTAACCCTCCGCCGCCGGATGTCGAACCGATCGAGCCGGATACACGCGGGGTATCAACAATCCGACAGTTGATGGAAAAACACCGCAACAATCTCACCTGCTACGAATGCCACCGAAAGATTGATCCGCTCGGCTTGTCGATGGAAAACTTCGACTACGTTGGCGCATGGAGAGAGCGTTATAGCAAAGACCAGCCCATCGATTCATCCGGTGAACTGCCGGATGGGACCGCCATTGCAGGTCCAGGCGGTATCAAGAAGTTTCTCCTCAGGCGTCCCGAGCAATTCACGCGATGTCTTACCGAAAAACTATACATTTACGCCCTTGGACGTCGGTTAAGTTTCACTGATCGCAGCAATATCGATCGCATTGTCAATGCAGCCCCTCAACACGATTACGGCCTGCGGGAACTGATCCAGCAGGTGGTTGCCAGCGAAGCATTCCACACCAAATGAAAACGATTACGACAACTCTGTTATTCCTTTGTGGTGCGGCGTTTTCGAACGCGGATGAACGCCCGAACATCATTCTGATCATGGTCGATGACATGGGCCGCGATTGGGTGAGCTGTTACGGCGCACAACATCAGACACCGAATGTCGACCGTCTGGCCCGGGAGGGCGTGCGGTACGAAACTGCATGGTGCATGCCAAGTTGTACGCCTACACGAGTCACCCTGCTGACCGGGCAGTATCCGTTCCGCCATGGCTGGACTCAGCATTACGACGTGCCTCGATGGGGCGGCGAGGGGCTAAGCTGGAGCAAATTCACAACGTTTGCCCGCGTGCTGCGCGATGCCGGCTACGCAACGGCGATCGGTGGCAAATGGCAGATCAATCATCTTGGAAAGCAGCCAGACGCACTGAAACATCACGGATTTGATGAGCATTGTGTATGGACGGGTCTTGAAGCGGAGCGACAGGAAACAGAAACGCGGTATTGGGGAGGCCACATCATGACAAACGGTCGCCGTCAGACCGCAACTTATGGTCCTGATAAAATCAACGAGTTCCTGATCGACTTCATTCGCCGGAAAAAGGACGGTCCGTTCCTGGCCTACTATGCGATGTTGCTGACGCACGGTCCCCACACAACGACCCCGCTTAATAAAGCGGACCTGCCGGAAGGCAAACCCGCCCTCTATGCCGGTAACGTAAGTTATATGGATCACCTGGTTGGCAAACTCGTGCAGGCTGTTGATGATGCAGGTCTTCGTGAGAACACTCTCATCATCTTCACGGGTGACAACGGCTCAGCATCAGCCGGCGTGCTCAACAACGAACTCTATCCTAAAGGTAAAGGCCGCCAGGCCGATTGGGGTGCGCATGTGCCGTTTATCGTTCGCGCACCCTTTCTGGCGGACGGCGGCCGCGTCTCCAGGGATCTGATTGACTTCACGGATGTCTACCCTATGTTTCTGGAATTGGCAGATACAACCCCGCCTGATGGAGTGACGCTGGACGGTAAGTCACTCGTTGCCAGTCTGCGCGGCAGCGAAGATCCATTCGACAAACGTAGTTGGATCTATTCCCAACTTGGCGAGTTTCGCATGGTCCGTGATTGGCATCATATCGTTGACAGCGAAGGTAACTTTCACGACCTTGGTAAAGATCCCCGCCAGGAACACGAAGTTAATCCACTTGATAAGATCGCGCCGGGCCGTCGGCAACGCCTGCAAATGATTCTGGACCGCTTTCCCCACGATGTGCCGGCGCCCTTTGAAGAGTTTCGTGAAAGATTGCGTTCTTCGGAAGCTGCCGCAATTCGTTAAGAAATTTGTGGACGCCGGTCTGACCAGGGTCTTGCTTTTTCGAGCTGACGGGCGAGCCGAAAAAGCGCGGCTTCATCGCCAAAACGGCCAAGGAACTGAACACCGATCGGCAGTCCTTCCGGTGTATAGTGTAACGGTACGGACATGGCGGGTTGCCCGGTCCAATTGGCCATCTGTGTGCAGGGAATGAACTTCTGCAGCCCTTCCAGCACCGCCTGAGATGTGCCGGTCATACAGATCTCACCGTGCTTCACGGGCAGTGTTGCCAGCGTGGGTGTCAGAATGACATCGTACTTCGTCTGAAACGCTGCCATTGATCGTGCGGCCCGGTGATAAATGCTGCGGCAATCTTCAATCTGGACGGCCGAATACTGTTCGGCATAGTCGTGATAAAAACGAGTGACCGGTTCCAGATCCGCGTCACGCAATTTTCGGCCCAGAATCTTCAGCCGCTGTAAAATGCGGCGTCGCAGCGCAACCAGAACAGTGATGCCGTGTGACTGTCGTAATTCCCGAAAGACAAAACGTCGATTGAAGTCGTCTGTGGCATCTTCCATATAATGCCCAAGCGATTCACACAGTTTCGCTGCGTCAGCGACGGCGTGCTGACACTCCGCGTGAACAAACTGTGTCGGACGCATCGTATTGACGATGGCAATTCTCAGCCTGCCGGGTTCACGAGCCACTTCCTCCAGGAACGTACCGGAATGATGTGGAGCGCTGTAACTGTCTCCTGGTTCCGCACCGGCCGTCGCATCCATCAGAGCAGCGCTGTCTCGCACGGAGCGAGTCACCGCATGTTTCACGGCCAGACCTCCCCAGGATTCAAATGCGTCCGGCCCGTTTGGAATACGAGCCCGTGTTGGTTTCATGCCAAACAGCCCGCAGCAGGACGCCGGGATTCGAATGGAACCACCGCCGTCACTGGCGCTGGCCATTGGTGCGATGCCGGCTGCGACCGCTGCCGCACTTCCACCGGACGAACCGCCAGCGGTTCGTTCCCGGTCAAAAGGATTGCGTGTGATGCCGGCAAATGTTGATTCTGTGGTGGGCAGGACTCCCAATTCGGGAACCTGCGTTCGAGCGAACAGAACCAGACCGGCTTTCCGGTAGCGAGCGACAACCGTGCTGTCGGCCTTCGATTTTTGTCCGTCAAACAGGGTTGAGCCGAAAAAAGCATCAACACCCTTCATTGCGAAACTCAGGTCTTTGATGAGAAATGGCACACCTGAAAACGGACCGTCCGGCAAACCGCGATTGATGGACTCGCGTGCCATGTCGTACATCGTCCCGGCGATTGCGTTGATCTTTGGGTTTACGGAATCCGTACGTGCAATTGCCGCATTTAAAAGTTCGTCTGGTGTGACTTCTTTGTTTCGCACCAGCTCTGCCAGGCCGACCGCATCGTGTTTCGCATATTCTTTGGCCGGTATATCGCCGCCTGAAGGTGCTGCATAAACGTGGTTTGCAATTTGTGCAGACGCACACACCACCGTGGCGGCACTACGTTGCAGAAACGAGCGACGCAGCAATGATTCATTTTCGGTCGAAGCGCCCCTGAAGCGATTTACGTTACCGATCATGTTCGATGATTCCTTGTTCAGAGCCAGTATGCTGACTGAGGAGATTCTGTTGGTTTACGTCGTCCCATATTGGGTCACCACATTCAACGTTCAGGCAGATTGCGCTGGCGCGAGGGTACTGGTGCTGATTGATGGCCGCTCAGGATTCTCAGCAGGAAACAGGAGGCGGCGCCACCGCTGGATCATACCCGATTCGATCGTGCACCGCACATAATTGAAGTTCCCGAAGAATATGATCCGGCGGCACTGATTGTAGGTTGCCGCGAACCTGGAAAGTCCAGCACAGGGGCGTCGGAAAAGCCTTCTGCGGTGCGTTTGAAACGACCATTCACTGCATGCGGAAATTTATCACGGAGCTTTCCCGGCATTGATGCAGCACAGCCAGATTTCCGATCAGAATAACGCCACACAGTCACTCGAAGCCCGTGTCGTTGCTTTGGGATTGCGCCATGGTGATACGCAAATATTACAACGGCGTCTGCTGGAAGTTGTCGAAAGTCACTTTGAACGGGAACCTCTGAGCCTACGAGGTCATTCGACCTTCTTTCGCTCGGTTCCTGTTCCCGGAAGTGAAAGCGCGAAACAAAAACAACGTATACAGTAAAGCTTCTCTAAAGTGTTTTTTCATGTGCGTCCTCCATCTCGGGCGACGTTATGGTTTCGCAGCCTTGTGCTCACGATCGTATCGGCCTCTCTGATCGTTGTTTATCGACTCAAGACTGTCGTGCGCAGAAATCAGGATAAGGCGATGCAGGCAAGTGAAGCACGGATGCTCATGCTTCTTGACGGCATTCACGAAGGTCTGCTGGTGCATGACGAAATGGGTGTATTCCGGACTGCAACGTATCGATCTGTCGCAGGCCGGGATACGCGCGCACGGAAATGCTGTCGATGAGTGTCCTTGATGTCGACGATTCAGAGTTCAGCACGGGCGTTCGAAGAACGCATGGCGAAGCCGCTGGCGGAAAAAAGTCGGTCGTGGGAAAGTGTGCAGCTGTCAAAGAACGGTGATCGCATTCAGGTAGATATCAACACCGCGCTGATCGACTACAGAGGTGAAGTGGCTGTGCTGAGCATCATGTGAGACCTCATAGGCCGTAAGCAGGCCGAACAGGAACGTCTGTCGCTTGAAGCGGCAGGTGCAGCACGACCAGAAACTCGAAGGCCTCGGCGTTCTGGCTGCCGGCGTTGCCGTCGATATCAACGCCCTGCTTACCGTCATTCCGGGTCATGGGGATCTCACCACCCCTGAATTACAGTCAATACCGTCGGCGATTGACTGGCGCGGCGAGGGAACTGTGTTGATGGTCGACGACGAAGAGCTGGTTCGTGGAACAGCGAACCCGATACTGGAGCGGCGGGGGTATACGGCGTGAGTGGCGGTGGACGGCCACGATGCAATCAGATGTTTCCGCAACCACGATGACAAAAGTCCATGCAGGATTCTTGGCTTAACAATGCCGCGCCTCGGCCGCGAAGCCACATTTCGCATACTGCGTCGTATCTCTTTAAACGCCGGAGTAAGACTCTGCAGTGGCCACATCCAGAAGAATGAATCTTCTGCCGTCCACAATCACTGCCATGGATTCGCGACGATCAATGTGGTAAAGACGACCATGGAATTACACCGGCGAATTGTAGTCGTTTCCTTCCCCCCGCTCGGGCCGTCAGAATAACTCACTGATCCGATCGCCGAACGGTAACACAGGAAACGGGCGGCCAGTGTGATCGGGATACTGAATTGCAGTATCGACACCCAGATGACCATAGAGAGTTGCCAGCACGTCCTGTGGCCTTTTGGCGTTGCTTAGCGGAAACGCACCTTTGGAATCTGAGGCACCAACGATTCGCCCGCCCTGAACTCCGCCTCCTGCCATCGCCGCGCTGAATACACCTGGGTAATGATCCCGCCCGCCCGTCTTGTTGACTTTCGGAGTACGGCCGAATTCGCCCCATGCCAGCACCATTGTCGAATCCAGCAGCCCACGCTGTTCAAGGTCTTCGATCAGTGCCGAATACGCCTGGTCCCATCGCGGCAGGAAGCCGTCACGCATGGTTTCGTAACCCTTCACGTGAGTATCCCACCAGCGACAGTCAACCGTCACCAGAGGCACACCGGCTTCGACCAGTCGCCGGGCCAGCAGGAACCGCTGACTCCATGCCGGTACGCCGCAACGGTCCGGAGTCGGCGCCTTGTATGCTGTCATGAATCCGTAACGTTCTCGGATGTGTTTTGGTTCCGCATCAAGATCGAAGGCCTTTTTTGCCGCATCGCCGGTGAGAATGTTCCATGCCTGATCCTGAAATTCATCAACAGCACCCAACTGTCGACTATAGTCGACACGCCGCTTGATCTGATCCAGACCGCCTAACAGCTTACGGCGATTACCCACACGGTCTACCGAAACAGAAGTCGGCAGGCTCAGGTTGGGTATTCTGAATTTCCCCTCACTGGCAGGGTCTGCCTGAGTTTCAAACGGAGCACAGCCCTGCCCAAGATACGCGGAATCAACGCCCGGAACTCGACGGGGAATCATCACATAGGGTGGCAGTTCACGGTTGCGCTGACCCAACTGCTTCGCAACAATGGAACCGCAGCTTGGTTTCGTGTTAACGTCCGCAGCACCTTCGTTGGCGTAACCCGTGAAGCACAGCTGATCGCCCGCGGAGTGACCGGCGTCGTGGTGGTGCAGGCTGCGAATAATCGACCACTTATCCATGATCTTTGCGCACTGCGGCAGCAGGTCGCAGATCTGAATGTCCGGCACGCAGGTTGAAGTCGTGCTGAAGTACCCACGATAGTCGAGGGGCGCATCGGGCTTCGGATCCCATGTTTCGTGTTGACTCGGTCCGCCCCGCATCCACAGAATAATTACGGACCGCGCACCTGACGCAACGGAATTGCCGGCCTGTGCCTGCAGCCGAAGTACATCGGCGAAAGTCAGACCGGCGATGCCCAGGGCACCGGCCCGCAGAAAACCACGCCGCCCGGTACGCGTTAGCGACCGTTGAAAATCTGCACAGCCCTGTTTTGATCGATCGCTCATAACGCATCGGACCTGCGGTGGTTGGATTGCCTCAAGCAGACAAATTGTCACAGCCAATCGCCCAGAATTCAATGGTATTCCCATACCTATTGGTCTGTATGCCCACTGGCATGGCTTCGAATCAGGCTGAGAATGCTGGTTTTCTCAAATGGCTGACCGGATCATGGTTCGCTGCCTGCAATTCCGGAGGGGCATGTGCCAGCTCAGCCGCTTGTCGTATACCATTGGAATGCCCCCATTTTTGATCCAGGTGTTATGAGAGTACGGGTTGGGTAACAGGGGTAGTGTCGCTG
>JABABI010000005.1 GCA_014238335.1 Fuerstiella sp. | reverse complement strand
CGGCCTTGTGAGCTTAACGGTCGTGTTCGGAATGGGAACGTGTGTTTCCTCACAAATATAGTCACCGGGAATTCTCTTTAGTACGAGAGGATTTAGAGGGACGTACCTCTGGTGTTCCTGTTGTCACGCCAGTGGCATCGCAGGGTAGCTATGTACGGTTGTGATAAGCGCTGAAAGCATCTAAGCGCGAAGCCATCCCCGAGATTAGGTTTCGTTGGACTTCGGTCCTGAACTCCCCTGGAAGACTACCAGGTTGATAGGCTGGCTGTGTAAGGCGTGCAAGCGCTTAAGCTGACCAGTACTAACGGAGAAATGCTTGACCACTTTGATTGACTGCCAGTGGGCGTCGTCGTGATTCACGGAATCCGGCGAAGTCGTCTGTCCGCAATCAGGTGACGATTTAGTGGTATAACGCAATTAGCTCTGAAGTTCGCTTCAGAGCAGTGCACTTAGACTTTTTCACGCAGGAGAGAGCGGCTTTGCTGGCGCTCCTGTGAATTCCGGTGACTATACTTGTGAGGACACACACGTTCCCATTTCGAACACGACCGTTAAGCTCACAGGGCCGATGATAGTGCATACCAGTGCGAAAGTAGGTCATTGCCGGGAACATTTTATTAAGCTGGATCTTCGGATCCGGCTTTTTTTATGCGCCGTTGGTCCGCCAGTATCGTCTCCGGGATGGTCGTGATTCTGCGGAACACCACGAATTGTGATAATTTGGTCGTGGTATGGACGATTCCGTGATCGTCCGTACGGTCACGGCCGTTGTGTTCGTTTCGCCCGTCGGTTCGTTTATGCCTGAATCTGCCGGGCCGTTTTCTGTACCGCCTGACTGTATCTGACGGTTTTCATGCCAGCCAGCCAATCCGATAAGCAGCTCGTTAAACGTATCCGCACCGGCGAGCCCGAGGCATGGCAGCAGTGTATCGATCTGTACGAAGGACGATTGCTGGCGTTTGCTCGCAGTCGGCTCAACGATCGCTCGTCTGCCGAAGATATCGTTCAGGAAACCTTCATGGGTTTTCTGAAGGCGTTGCCAAACTATGATGAGAACACTCCACTGGAATCGTGGCTGTTTTCAATTGCGGCACACAAGCTGATTGATGCGATGCGACGCACTGGCCGTCGGCCGACTGTTCCCCTGCTGTTACCGGATTCAGACGGCAGAGGCGGCCGTGACCCAACCGGCGGCGGCCGTGCGGCTTCAAGCATGATGCGGAGCCACGAAAAGTCGCACGCAGAATCAGCGGTGGTGGAAGAATGTCTGTCTACACTGATTGAGGAGTTCAAACGCACCGAAGCATGGGAAAGGTTGCAGTGCGTGGAGCTGATATTTGTGCTTGGCTGGGCGAATAAGCATGTGGCCCGTCGATTGAACCTCACCGAACAGGCAGTTGCCAATCACAAGTTCTTTGTCGTCGCGAAACTCAAAGACGCTGCAAGAACGGCCCGGCTGCAGAACGTGAATCTGGAAGGAATGGGCTTGGAATGATGCACCGACTTTCATTATCTCTATGTTACTTTCCAATCTGCTTCATCTGAAACCCAAGGATTCGGACTTTGAGCAAACGACATTCGTCACTGCAGTATGAATCGGAACTTAGCTGGTTCATCCTCGTCGGCGCACTCGACGTCTTCATGACCTATTTGATCCTGCGGTACAGTGCCGAAGGCCGAACTCAGAATATCATGATTGAAGGCAACCCGCTGGCACGCTGGATCCTGCAGCAGTGGGGTATGCAGGGGATGGTGATCTTTAAGTTCATTATGATCGGCGTCGTGTCGGTGATCGCCGAAGTTGTAGGCCGCTTCCGCCCGACGCTGGGTCGCAATCTGTTACAACTGGGGACTCTGGTGGTTGGCGGCGTCGTTGTTTACAGTTTCCTGCTGTTGCAGCGAAACATGTCGTGAAATGACGTTGTGAGTCAACAGTCATGGAACATCGAGCCTGTCATTGTTGCGGACTGATTCATCGGCTGCCTGAACTGATGCCGAGTCAGAAATCTGTATGTACGCGCTGTGGCGCCGGTATTTCTGTGCCGGGGTGTCGCCAAGCGTCAGCCAGCCGGACCGCTGCCGCCGCGCTTGCGGCGTTCGTACTTTTCTGGCCGGCCATCCTGTGCCCCATTCTGCAAATCGAAAAGCTTGGCTTTCAGCAGCATTCCAGCGTTCTGGGCGGCACCGTCGAACTGCTGCGCCACGGAAACTGGCTGGTCGGAGGTGTCGTTCTACTGTTTTCAGTCGTGTTTCCACTAACCAAGATTGTCTTGCTGCTGGAACTGAGCCTGCTGGAAGTTCTGCATCGACGGCACAAGGCTCTGAGCCTGCGCGTCATGGAACACGTTGGTAAGTGGAGCATGATGGATGTGATGTTGCTGGCGTTCCTTGTCATGCTGGTCAAACTCGGGAATCTTGTGGAATTCCATTTTGGGCCAGCTGTGATTGCTTTCATCACCTGTGTTGCAATGAGCATGACTGCGTCCCTTACGTTTGATCCACACGCCATCTGGGAAGACTCATGAATCAGCCAAAGGAAATGCCCGTGCCAGCCGGTAGCGACGCTGCTGGCCCTGAGATCGCACTTCCAAAATCCAAATTTCCGCTGGCAGAAGTCAAAGGGGCCGTATCCTTACCAAGTCTGCTGCGTCTTTCAAAAATGTGGTGGCTGACTCTGCTGTGCCTGATACTCGCCATTGAACTGGTTTGGAGGTCACTCCCGGAACGCGGCCCGGAAATCACGATTCGGTTTCCAGAGGGCCATGGACTGAAGCCAGACGACACTGTTCGCTACCGCGGAATAGAAGTCGGGACTGTTTCGGCAGTGACTCTTGACGAAGCATTTTCTGCCGTCGAAGTAACCGTAACGCTGAGGCCGGGAGGCGGCTCACTGAACCGAGACGGAACGAGGTTCTGGATTGTCCGACCGCAACTGAGTCTTGTCGAAATCAGTGGTCTGGAAACTGCCGTGGGCTCCAAATACATCGGCGTCAGCCCCGGCGAAACCACAGCACCACCAAAGAAACACTTCGAGGGATTGATCGCACCGCCCCCGGACGAACTGGCCGAGAGTGGTCTGGAGTTAATCCTGCGATGCGATAGTCGGCATGGACTGAGTGTCGGTTCGCCAGTGTCCTGGAGAGGCGTTGATGTGGGCCAGGTGCTGACAGTGAATCTGTCTGCTGATGCTCGGCACGTCGACGTCACCGTACGAATAAACCGCCGTTACCGTCGGCTGGTGAGACGATCGTCAAAGTTCTGGATCACGAGTGGATTCAATGTGGATGTTGGATTCTCAGGAGTAAAACTCAATACCCAGTCGCTGGGCACAATGATTCGTGGCGGGATTTCTCTGATTACGCCCACCGAAGGTGACGACGCTCCGATTGGCAGTGGCCACATGTTTCCGTTGGTTCAGAAGCCGATAGATGAGTGGCTGGAAGCAGCGGACAACGTCCCTCTGATCGGTTTCTCTCTGCCCGAAACCGTGTTGGTGCAGGGCGTTCGCCGGACTTCTGTATTCGGCATTCCACGTTCACGATCGTATAGCCAGGTTGGGCTGCTGACTGGCGATCCGACGGGAATAAAGCTGCTGACAGCAGAAGTGCCGCTGGCAGATGATACGGAAGTCAGCACACTGGCCGAATTTCGGATCCTGGCGACGACCGGAGACCCCGTTTCCATCACAGGTTTGCTTCTTGACAATTGCCAGAGCAGCGAATCCGGAAGTTTGCGGATTCCGGTTGACGTTTCAGGATTTCCGATAGTGGCGTATGAACGGCTTCGTGTCCCGTCGGAGCCGGAAGAGTGCATTGCCGTACGGACTGCTGCCAGCGAAGACAGGCCAATGCCCATAATTCAGAGCATCGATCGGGAACAGCTTTCTGATGTGGGAATAACCGGCGTCTGGACGATCAGCGGTGACACCGACTATTCAGCATCACACGGTGCCCCCGTGGTCGCGACATCAGACGGAAAAATCATTGGCGTTCTGCTGAACGGGAAGAGCGGGCCGGTCATGGCGCCGTTGACAGAATTCAAACGCTGATGCACGACTCGCGCTGCAACGGCCGGCCATTTGATGACAGGTGGGTGCAGGCGGAAATTCTGACTGCGGCCTACCCGGCCACCACTTTGCGAGTGACGATTTCCGGCACTGCCTCATTTTCAAACGTGGAGAACCCCGTCACAAACTGAAGTTCGCTGAGTGTTTTTTCCGTGTCGTGAATACTGCCGGCCACGGCGTCCACTTCGGTCGACAGCATGCCGGGATCGCCCTTACTGATTCCGGTCTCGGCCAGTGATCGGATTTTGTTCCCCAGTCTTTTTTGTTCTGCTCTGACCAGTTCGTAGCTGTCACGCGCCTGTTCGAAGTTCGTACGCCGTTGTTCGCATGTCTGACGATTGTCTTTCAGTGTTACCATGATCCGCTTGCGCTGCTGGCTTTCCGGACGTGACTGTTCACGTTCGATGCGTCCGTTAACCTGGCGAAGCTCACGTTCAATCGCGTCAATCGTCGTTGTTTCGAAAAAACGATTCAGTGAGTTTTCGGTATACAGCAGTTTTAGAAACAGCCACAGCAGTCGGTCCAGTCCATCCAGCCGCACTTCAGAAAACGCTGAATCCGGTTCTTCCGCACCGTGAGCCGCCTGGTATTGTCGGGTAATGTTTCGCATCTCTTCACATTGAGACATCATCTCTTCAAAACGTCGCTGCGCGCCGCGCGGTAACGACGTGAGCATGCGCCTCATGCGGACCTCGGCCGTTCTGGCGTCGTCCGCTTTCAGTTGCTTATGTTCCTGGATGTCTACGAACTGGCGGAACTTCGAATGAGTTCCCACGAATCCAAGCCATGCAAGTTCTGCAGCGGCAAGCAGCGGAAGAACGACTTCGGGCCGACCGGATACCACGGAAAAGCCGACACCGCCGGCAACTGCAAGCAGATTCCAGCGGTTCGAAAATGCAGCCTTGATGTATTTCCAGATGCTCACGTGATTCCGGTGTTTGAACGAAGGTCTGTGTCGTTGTACCGTGACTGCCACCATTATTCTTCGTCAGTGGCAGTTCGACACGCTTTTACTTATCGCTTCCTGATTCCAGCACTTCCAGAATATCACGAATTCCAAAGACCGTCTTCTGAAAATCCTGTTCTCTCTGCATTTCCAGAGCCGGACGGTTCGGTGGTTCCACTTCGATCTGGTGCAGCAGAGTACCCGGCGAGCGGCTCAGAATAAAGACTCGGTCACCCAGGTAGACTGACTCCTCAATGGAATGAGTCACAAAGAACACTGTCGCCTCCACTTCTCGCCACAAACCTACCAGAAGATCCTGCATCTGCATCCGAGTGTGCGGGTCCAGCGCACCGAAGGGTTCGTCCATCAGAATGATTCTGGGACGCAGGATCAGGGTTCTGGCGATCGCCACGCGTTGACGCATGCCGCCCGACAACTCGTGAGGATACTTGCCCGCATCCGTATCGACGTTCAATCCGACTTTACCAATCCATTCTCTGGCCTGTTCATGACGTTCCACTCGACTGACGCCTCGGCATTCGAGTCCAAAGGCAACATTGTCCAGCACCGTGCGATTATCAAAGCTGGTGTAGTCCTGAAATACCATACCGCGATCAGGGCCTGGTCCTGTGACGGGTTTGCCTTCAACCAGAACGTCTCCGGTTGTTGCCGGATGCTGAGGTTCAAGTCCTGCAATCATTCTCAGGATTGTGCTCTTGCCGCACCCACTTGGACCAAGAATCGAAATGAACTCACCCCGACCGTGGAGATCAGGCACTTCGAATGAAACATTCGTCACGGCCGTAAAGGCGTCGTGACGCCCGGCGTTGTACGTCTTGGTGACGCTTCTGAATTCGACGATGTTTGTTGCAGACATGTGAATAAGATACTGAATTTGAATCGCATCGGCCAACCCCGCTGTCGGTTTGTCTGTCGAACGCGTCGCCGATGAGGGCGGATCAGAGTTTTCACGCGTCGTGGAGGCCTCTGAACTGGAATCCAGTCCGGATCAGATTTCGGCGCAGTCATCGGTTGCTGCCCGACGCCCCCTGCTTGACTTCAGCGCACAGGCCTTCAAACCTGAAACCACGGCCGACCGATCCAGGCCGCGATCACCTCATTCTTTTGGACTCGCGGCGACAAGGCCTGTATTGACAAGTTGCCTTTCATCGTTACAGTCTTAACTGACACAGGTGTCGGACTGATCTGTCATCAGTCCGGAGAATAGGGAAAACGGTGCAAATCCGTCGCGGTCCCGCCGCTGTAACCGAGGACGAAACCCGATATCAACCACTGCGGCGCAGGTCGGTTAAGCCGACCATCGCGGGAAGGTTTTGGGCGGAGCATGATTCGGAAGCCAGAAGACCTGCCTGGTTGTCGTTGTTGATGGAGCCCTCGGGGAATCGGGTTCTCTCACGGTCGTTCAACGCGTCACTTTGCGCATCTCTGCCCCGTTGTGACTGATGTCAGTGTGCCGTTGCGCTCTCATGAGTAAATTTTCTCCCGACGGAGTCCACCCGAATCAGTTGTGTGCAAACGTGTGCGCAGAGAGTGAGGATTTGATGTTCAGTAAAGGCAGCCGCAAAGGGTTTACGTTAATCGAGCTGCTGGTCGTGATCGCGATCATTGCCATATTGATCGCATTGCTGCTTCCTGCAGTGCAGCAGGCTCGCGAGGCTGCACGCCGGACGCAGTGTAAAAACAGGCTGAAACAGCTGACGCTGGCGTTACACAATTACGCCGATACATACCGCGAAATGTTGATGCCCTATGTCATCGAAGACACGGCACGCCTGTCATACCTCACGTCGTTCGACGGTTCTCAGGGAACAGCTCAGTTCTGGTTCGGGACGGTCAACTACGATGAACCGGATCCTGCATCGCAGCTGAACTACGCATTGGCGCCATTGGCGCCGTACATGGAAACAAACTATCAGGCCTTTCAGTGTCCGGACTTCGGACCGCCACAGATGGACAACATTCGGTTTGGCCGACCCGCATCCGGCTTCGGATTCAACGGTTACTATCTGTCACGTCCGTCCGGAATTCACTGGCCGCCTCCGACTTATGCCGCAACCCCTCATCCCGGTCCGGTGACTCGTCGGTTGGCAGAAGTCGTTCAAACAAGTCAGACAATAGTGTTTGCTGACAGCGCTCAGGTGAAGATGACCTCGTTTTCCCCGCCAGCATTCAGTTTCGAAGAGAACTGGATTCTCGATCCTCCCAGCCGCAATTTTCCAACAATCCATTATCGACACAGCGATTCCGCCAATGTCGCGTTCCTGGACGGACATGTGGAATCGCGGTCACGTCACTTTCGCGTAGACGTACCCGGATCTAACTTCGTGTCGCCTCAGCAGGCCAGCCTCATGGACAAGAACCGTCTTGGCTACGTTAGCGATGGCAATCTGGACAAACCTGCGCTGCAGGACGAACTTTACGATCGCAGGTAAGTAATTCGATGATTTGTTTGAGCAAGGAGAATCCATTGAGACATCCTTGTGTACTGACTGCGCTTCTGATCATTCAGAGATCTGTACTGGCTGTGGTTCCGGCGGGCCGCGACGGACACATGGTTTACGTGGATACGGCGACGCCTATTCCCATCGGTGCTCCTGTATCTGATTCATTTTCCACGCGGAATGCTGCAACCGGCAAACAAACTTTAATGTCCGAACTGCAAAAACTGGTATCCGACTCCCTCACCAGAACAGATTAATCGGCAGCCAGGAGCAGCGATGTGCCCCAGGATGAAAACGCCCATGATTGCGGACGGGCTCTGGCCGGAAGACGCATCCGATTCGGGCGGCGGCACATGAGCGAACCGGTCACGCTGCCGGAGCGGCGGCAAAGACAGCGCATTGGTGCAGTCTGCAGCGCCTTCCGAATTTCAAGAGCACTGCATCGCTGGCAACCGTGCGCCGAATGTGTGAACGATTCACCATATGTTGAGTCCACACTGACAGGACAGCCGCATCATGAGCAGACCGTGGCCGCGACTACAGACTGACGTCGGTGACATCGGCGGCCCGAATCAACGTCGCATTCAGACGAGATGCCGAATCGCATTTACACGGCAGACTGACAGCATGGAAACGGTTGCCGACTTTCACCACGAAGTCTTCTTCATCAAAGCCCAGTGCGGCTGCTGCACTAGTCGTGATCATCGGCAGTAATTCCCAAACCGGTGCCACATTCTTCCGGCTGGCCACAAACTGTAGTTCTTTCCAGACACTGAGATCCGGGTTCGACGCTCGACTGTCCGTTCCTAAGAGTACCACGGCTCCCGCCGACTGCAACTGCTGCCAGGGATGCGGAGTGTGTCCAAAGTACGCGTGAGTTCGCGGACAGTACACGACGGCCACGTGCGGATGACGTGAAAGAAATTCAATCTCAGCAGGGCCGAAGTAGTTTCCGTGGACCGCCAGTGCTCGCTCCAGCTGTGCAAGTTTCTCCAGATATCGCAGCGGCGCAGTGCCCGGCGCCAGAATTTGTGGGTCCCAGAGGTTCAGTGACTGCAGAAAATCAACAAACCGGCCGGTCTGGTTCAGCAGCAATTCCACTTCATCAACCGTTTCGGCCAGATGCATTGCCACGGGAACTGTCGTCCGTCTGGCAATATCGACGAGTCCTTCGAACAGTTCCGGATGGACACTGTACGGTGCATGCGGACTCAGACCACGCACCAGCTGATGTTCATCAGCAATCGTGTAAATTGCGGGTGTCGTCTCAAGGTGTTTGCCCGCTGCATTCAGTTGTCCAGAGACATGATCCGCAGAGAACCCGATCAACTCGCGAAAGCTGACGCCCGAGATCCGTGCTTCTTCAATTGCCTGCTGCAGTGTGCTGACACCGTGTTCTGTCGTACTGATTTCTCCGATCAGGCGAACGCCGGCGTTCCGACTCTCGTGCAGACCGCTGCGTATGCCGTCTGTCATAAACTGTTCACCGTCCGGACCCGCGGACCGGTACTGAATAACAGATCGAATCCAGTCGGAAAACGGCGTTGACGGAGCAAGCGGGGCAGGCAGGCGGGAGAATTCCAGATGCGTGTGAACGTTTACGAACGACGGCATGATCGCCACATCAGCAATCTGCGACAGTTCATCGGCGGGAGCCTCACACAGCTCTGCGACCGTGCCATTGACGATAGTGACACGAATGTTTTTTCGTGGTGCCTTACCGGGATTTACCAGCCACGCGCAGCGAATCACGGTCTCGCTATGGGATCCTGGTTCTATCTCGATCTCCATATCAGTCATCAGGTCTTGATTCAGGCTAAGCGATAAACGACAAACTGCTACAGCGAAAGAAAACAAACAAGTCCAGCGTCGGGCGGTATCGTTGAATCAGTCAGGTTGTGCTGTTTGCTGCAGCATTGTAGTCAGCAGCTCGAACTTTGGACGCAAAGGGAAAGCGAAATGGAAAGCGAAATATCAGAATCGACTGTCAACGCACCGAATCTGCTGCTAGGCACAATTGGTGCCGGTGCGGGCGTTGTGCTGGGTTTCATCGGCTTCGGACTGTTGTTCAGGCTGGGGCTTTATGGAATGGTGGTGCCCGGAGCGATGGTGGGATGGGCCTGTGGTGCGCAGTCTGGTGGCCGATCAATTCCGCTGGGCATTCTGAGTGCAATTCTGGCGACCGCAACCTGTGTCTACACTGAGTGGCACTTTCTTCCCTTCATTGAAGACGATAGTTTTTCATACTTTCTATCTCACCTTAACGATCTGCAGCTGCGCACAACTCTTTCCATGGCGGCGGGAATCTTTGCCGGATTCTGGTTTGGAAAGGGACGCTGACAGGCAGGAGGCCGAGTGACGTCAGGGGCACTCACAGCGGCAGAATGTTGCAACTGCGAATGGAACCCATTGGAATCGGCCAACGTCATTCCACTGAGGTTATTTCCCAGACGGACCGATAGGCACCGCATTGTTCGAACCAGCTCAGCAGTTCGGTAAAGAACTCATCAGTACCAAGCGTCGCACTGTCCCCGATAACAACCAGCTTTCGTCTGGCCCGTGTCAACGCAACGTTCATTCGTCGTGCGTCCGACAAAAAACCGACTTCGCCCCTGCTGTTGGAACGTACGGTGCACATGACGACAGCTTCTTTTTCGCGGCCCTGAAAACCATCAACGGTATCAACTTCCAGATGATCGTATTCCGCGTGTTGCCTCAGCCATCTGACCTGAGCCGCATAAGGAGCGATCACGGCGATGTCACGAGGACTCAGACCGGCTTCGCAGAGTGCGTTGACTTGTTGCAGGACCAGCTTACCTTCCTGGGGATTCAAACGGCTGAGACCTTCCGGCTCCTGTTCTTCCTCCCAGCCTGCTCCGGCGGTGTCAATGAAGACGACCGGGCTGGCGTCGAAATTCGTGTCGTTCACTGACGGCAAATCTGTCAGAAGATGCTGCCCGACGGAATCGTCCGCGGTCAACGTACCGTCATAAAAATGTCGTGACGAAAAACTCATGATCTGTTCGTGCATGCGGTACTGCACAGTCAGCTGACGAGTGACTTCATCGCCGTAGTATTCCACCAGTCGCTGCATCAGGCTGACCGCGTATCCCTCTTTCGCAGCAGCAGTCGACAGGATGGTCGGGGGCAACTGACAATGATCTCCGGCCAGGACGATACGTTCGGCGTATTTCATAGGCACCCAACAGCCCGGCTCAACACTCTGGCAGGCTTCGTCAATGACCAGTAGATCAAACGGATGATCGTCCAGAATACTGAAGTCAAAACTGACTGTTGCGCAAATGACTCGCGCACCGGCGATGACTTCGCTGATTGCCTGACGTTCCAGCATTCGCGCGTGGCGGCGCAGTTCACGCGCTTCCTGACGCTGCTGATACTTCTGGCCTGATGCGGGTCTGGCACGAGTAAATCGACTGGCTTTGCGTTCCAGCTGGTCGGCCTCGCGCAGCATTTCATGAATCACATGGTGTGCCTCATGCTGTTCGACAAGAGCGTCGAGTGTGTGGCTGCGCACGACTTCCAGCACTCGCGCAGGATGGCCCAGTCGAACGGCGTGCTCGCCCGCAGTCACAAGACGTTCCAGAAGATTGTCCACGGCTGTGTTGCTGGGGGCGCAGGCCAAAACCCGCTCGCCGTTGGCCACAGCCTGTCTGATCAGTTCAACAACTGTCGTTGTCTTACCCGTCCCTGGTGGGCCATGGATGATCGCCACATCGTTGGCCGAAAACGCGAACTCCACGGCCTGCTGCTGCGATTCGTTCAGATGTTCGGCACGGGGAACATCAACATTCGGACGGAATGTTGGTGATCGATCATACAGCATGATGTCCCGCAGCTGACCCGAGCGGCCGGTTGCCTTCTCGGCAGCATTCATTGCCACTAACTGTCTTTTTCGCGTGACTTCGTCCGGGGACAAATCCAGACGGAATCGATCGCCTTCGGGCCAATCGTTAATGGCGATCTCAAGCGAGTCAGGTCGGCGAGCACTCACAACACCCTGCCGTGATTCGCCCTGGCCGTCTCCATCGGACGAGAGAATGATCGGGCTTCCGACCTTGAATCGGTGCCACGGAAGACGCTCACTGGAACGGCGTTTTTGCAGCGTGATCAAATAGCGGCCGCCAAGTCCCGTGGTATGAGTCCGCACAACCATATCCAGCAGCGTTTCTCCGCCGCGTTCGGCCTGTGCAGATGATTGCACCTGGCGCCGCTGTTCCAGTCGCTCCCGTTCAGCTTCGCCTTCCATTTCCAGCCAGCGGCGGAGGTTGTTGAAATGCTGGTCGGGTCTGAGCGGTGAAGTGGAGTGCTGTGGCATGGCGACGGAGCATACCGAGCTGAGTTCGCAGTACAATCGTGCGACGTCTGGATACACCGTCTGCAGATCATTGTGGGTTTGAAACGGGTCAGGAACCAACAGCCGGTACGGCCCTTCGGGTGCTTCGCACTATTGATTCCTGACCCGTTTTCAAAGTCGCGCGACAATTTCCTGTTCGATGAACTGGATTAGTTGTTGCGCAATGTCGGTCTTCAGACCCCGGAATTCTGCCAGTGTAGTGGCTTCGGGTGACAGAATTTCCACGTGGTTTTCCAGTGAGGAAATAGCAGCGGTGTCATTCAGGACAATGCAGTCACAGTGTTTCATACGCAGTTTTCGCATCGCGTTGGTGCGCGGATCCTGCGACTCCAGAGCGAACCCGACGACCCAGCGATGGCCTTTCTGACCACCCAGCTCAGCCAGAACGTCGGACGTTTCGACCAGTTCAAGAACGATGGGACTGCCGGTCTTCGTTAACTTTCCGGCGACCCGTTCACGTGGCTGATAGTCGCATACTGCCGCCGTTGCAATGACCCCATCGCACGCCGGAAACAACTCCAGGCAGGAAGCTCTCAGTTCATCGGTGGTTTCAATCTGAATCACGCGGACTCCCGCCGGTACGGGCAGGTCCACCGGTCCGGTTACCAGAATCACTTCGTGGCCTGCCGCTATCGTAGCTTCGGCGATGGAATAGCCCATGCGACCACTGCTGGCGTTCGACAGAAATCGAACGTCATCGACGTATTCTCGTGTAGGTCCGGCCGTGATCAAAATGCGCATTGAACCTCACACCGTAAACTGGTTTTCCAGCGCTTTCCGAATTGCCTCCGGAGCAGCCATGCGGCCGGCACCAATTTGCCCGCAGCTCAGCCAGCCCTCTTCAGGGTCAATGATCTTCATGCCGTCCTGGGCAATCTGGCTGATATTGCGCTGCACAGATGACTTTACCCACATATCACAGTTCATCGCCGGCGCGACATAAACCGGAGCAGTTGTGGCCAGTACCGTTGTCGACAACAGGTCGTCGGCAAATCCGTTGGCGAATCGAGCAATACTGCTGGCCGTGGCCGGCGCGATGATGACAACTTCGGCACGCTGAGCCAAGCCAATGTGTTCGCCCTGGAAGTGTTCCCTGATCTCAAATGTTTTTGTATGCACCGGGCGATTCGTCAGCGCTTCGAACGTGGTGGCACCAATGAACTGATGAGCGGATTCGGTCAGGATGACGGAAACCAGGGCGCCGCTCTGCACCAGCTTGCTGCACAGATCTGCCGACTTGTATGCAGCAATGCCGCCTGTCACTCCCAACAGGACCTCGCGATTTTTCAGTGTCGACATGGTTCCTGTTGCCTTAAGGAGCAAAAAGACTCCCGACCTTCTGTTCAACTCAAATGCACGACACGAAAACAGGCGTTGCGAGAGCGCAACACCTGAGATAATGTCGATCTGAATTTCAGCCTGCGGGTCACGTTGACACACGCAGATATGGTTTTCAGCATGAAGCAGTGGCTCCGATCAGGGCGGCCCTGCGATATTTTACAGGTCGTCGATGCCTGGACCACCGTCTTCGGCCAGAAGTGCTTCGAGCGCATCCACCGTTTCCGATTCGTCTTCCGCGACCTTCACTCGGCCGCTCGTATCCAGATAGATCTTGTCGGTCATGATTTCCGCAACCACGATCTCCATCATGTCTTTGGTTGGCAGATCGACCAGCGCGCGAGCACCGCGGTTCAGGGCAACCATTCGCTTTTGAACCAGTGTCGTCAGCTTAAATCGCCCACCCACTTTTCTTGCAATCTCGTCTTCACGAAACTCGTCATGCATTCGATGCCGTCTCCTCAGACTTCAGGATCTCACAGATTTCACCGGTCGCTCGCTCCAGCTGGTCGTTGACCACGATATGGCGATACCGGTCTGCAAATTGTAACTCGCTGGCAGCAGTTGCCAGTCGTTTCCGGATAACTTCCTCATTTTCCGTGCCGCGAGACCGCAAGCGGCGTTCAAATTCTTCGGCAGCGGGCGTCTTCAGGAATATCGTAACAGCATCCGGATATTGCTGCATTACGTTCAATGCACCTTCAACGTCGATTTCCAGGAAAGCCCACGCTTTTTCCGCCCAGGCTCGCTCAACCTCAGATCTCAGTGTTCCGTACAGAAACCCTGACGCGAACACCTCGGCAAACTCGAGAAACTCATTTCCCGCAAGGCGGTTGCGGAAGTCCTCATCTGTCAGAAAATAATAGTCTTCGCCGTCCACCTCCTGAGGACGGGGCTTGCGAGTGGTCGCGGAAACGGACTTCATCAGCTTCACCGGAGCTTCATCGATCAGCCGGTTGACGATGGTCGTCTTCCCGCTGCCGCTGGGGCCGGACAGAATCAGCACACGCTGTCTGGTTTGTGATTGTTGTCCGAGTGTGTTCATTGTCCAGCTTTTGTGAGAGCTGCCATTCCCGCACTATGTGTACGAAACTACGAAACGTTCGGCACAGTCTTATTGTAAAGGTCTGCTCATCAACGCAGGGCTTGCCGGTGTAAATGACGCCCGGGCCCTGCGTTCTTCATTCCACGTTCTGCAGGATTTCGCGAATACGTTCGATGGCGGCCTTCATCTCAACCACGTTGTGAGCAATTGTTACGTTATTGGCTTTGGACCCAATGGTGTTGATTTCGCGAAACATTTCCTGCCCGAGAAACTCCAGCTTCCGCCCCATTGATTTTTTGTCGTCAAGAAAGCGGTGGAACTGCTGAATGTGTGACCTCAGTCGCGTGATCTCTTCGTTGATGTCACAGCGATCAGCAAACATCGCAACTTCGCGAATCACGTCTTTGTCTTCCAGCGGTACGTCTGTGTCCTGGATCGCTTTTCGGACTCGTTCCAACAACTTTTCACGGTACTCGGACACAACAACCGGAGCATGCTTTTCGACTTCGTCGACCTGTTGTTCGATGCTGTCACACTGCAGTTTCAGATCCTGCAGCATTGACGCGCCTTCCGTCCTTCGGAAATCATGGAAATGATCCAGTGTTTCACGCAGGGCGGCCTCAAGTGTCGGCCATACCGATTCGACAGTTTCCACTGACAGTTCTGATTCCGACACAACACCCGGCAGTTGCAGCAGCTCCGACAGGGCGACCGGCGAAACCTTTTCCGCAGGCAGCTCTTTTGTCACTTCTGCCAACTGCTGCAAATACGTATCCAGAACCATGCGGTCGATGGAATATCCGCTTGATTGAGAAGTCAAGCGAACGCGAAACGAAAGTTGTATCGCACCTCGGGCGATGTTTTCACGTACGAGTTTTTCAATGTCGCTTTCGAAACGAGCGACGACGTCCGGCAGACGCATGGATACTTTCAGGTATCGATTGTTGACCGCTTTCAATTCGATGCTGACATACGCCGACTCTGACTGACGCACCGCGTTTCCAAACCCCGTCATACTTAGCAGCACTGGAAAACCTCTCTCAGTACCGATAACAATTCGGTGCCAATAGTCTGAAAATCGTCACAACGGTGCGGCGGTGATTTGCGCCAGTTCGTGCAGCTTCGCTCCGGCCTGCGAAGCGCCCGCTGCAAGTCCTCGTCACTCTTTAGGTGCGTCGCCTTCAGCTGGCTTTTCTTCCGGCGAGGCTTCGGCTTGGGGTTCCGACTCAGGGGCATCAGCTGCTGGCGGTTCCGTGGAGGCCTTGCTGTCGGTCGGAGCCGGGGCCGAGTCATCTTTCGATTCCGGTTCAGCCGCCGCCGCGTCCGAATCCGCTTTCCTGCCATCGGCGTCTGTGCTGTCGGCGACTGATTGTTCTTCGTTGGCTTCCGCCGTTACAACTTCGTCGTCCGGCGCCCCGACAAATGCCTCTGTGCCGGTCGCCTCAGATTGGGCGATGGCTCTCATTGAGATGCCCAGCAGACCTGCTACCGAAACCCAGACCACAGCGACAACGATTGTGATTTTCGTGAATACGTCGCCGGCCCGAACGCCCAGAGCACTTTGGCCGCCCATGCCTCCGAACGCCCCTGCAAGTCCACCACCACGACCACGCTGGATCAGTACCAACAGGATCATGATCAAGCTTGAACAGACCAGCAGTGTTAACAGTGTGTAGAACACAAAACCGTTTGTTATCATTCCAATTACTCCGTGGCCTGTACGGCGGGTGCCTTGCAGGTTTCGCCCAATGACAGAAATTCAGCAGTCGCTGAATTCACTCAGGATCGTGGCGTGACCATGCCCCCATCTCAGTCGTTCCGTTTCAGGGGCGCTGTGTCTGCCGATGTATTAATTCAGGCTGTCGCCAGCTTTCGAGCCGCATCAATAATCGGGACAAACAATTCCGGCTTCAGGCTGGCCCCGCCGACGAGAGCCCCGTCGACGTTGGTTTGTCCCATCAGCGTTTCGGCGTTATCGGCCTTAACACTTCCGCCGTAGAGAATGCGGATCTTATCTGAAAACATGGAATTGTAGCGATTGGCGACCCAATTGCGAAGATGTTCATGAGCAGATTCCGCCTGCTCAGGACTTGCCGTGACACCGGTGCCAATCGCCCAGACGGGTTCGTATGCGATTACCAGGTCATTCGCGTCCTGCTCAGAAATATCAGCTAATCCACCGGCCATTTGAGCATCGAGAACCGATTCTGTATTTCCGCCTTCGCGGTCGCTCAGCAATTCGCCCACGCACAGGATGACTTTTACACCGCCGGCGATGGCAGCCTCCACCTTGCGATTAATGATTTCGTCGGTCTCGCCCATGACGTGCCGTCGTTCGCTGTGCCCGATGATGACGTATTCGCAGCCAACGTCTTTCAGCATGTCGACAGCAACTTCACCTGTAAAGGCTCCAGCTGCTTCGAAATAAACGTCCTGAGCTCCGACCTGTACCCCGCTGCCAGCGACTTTGTCGGCAATCGTCATCAGATACGGATAGGGCGGGCAGACCAAAACTTCCACGCCGTCTTCGGCAGTCGGAGAATCGACGGCTAATGCAGCAGCCAAATCCTGACCGCTGGTGCGGTTCGTGTTCATCTTCCAGTTACCCGCAACCAGAAATCGTCGCATTAATCTTCTCCTCCAAATTACGGCGTGGCCGCGACCAGACTGCAGGTTAGTGCTCGGACCTGAACGGTCCGCTCCTGCTGGTCGCTACGGCCGACTCGGCAACAACACGTTTTCAACTGAACAGACCCTGAACCGGCGTCCAGCGTACCGAAATCAGCGAAATAGAAGGGGCATCGTACTGTGGGGCATTGACAGGTCAACTGCGATCACCTGCGGATCCAAAGCTTTCGCTCGTTGCACGACATGGATCTCAGGATCGGCAAAACGGGCGGTTTCCTGTTGCTGACCCTGCGTGGGTTCGGGCGAAACCCCGGGAAATAACGCCGTGCCCCTGCTCCAGTGCGAAATTGCCACCTGCGCAAGGTTTGGTCGCGTCCGTGACAGGGCGGTCGACCGTTCGCCATCACTCAGTTCAACGGTTCGCTGCGAGGGTAAGAGCCAAGAATTTCCAGTCGATCCGCCATCGCCTCCAATTCCTTTAACGTGCGTTTGATTTTGGCATCGGTTACATGTCCTTCGAAGTCCAGGAAGAACAGGTAGCCGATTTCCGGAGACCGCAACGGAAAAGATTCAATCCATGTCAGGTTGACCTTACACTTTTTGAATACCATCAATGCATCTGACAATGACCCTGGTTTGTGCGGAATTTGCAGTAGAATTGCAGTTCGATCGTGTCCCGTCGGTTCTGCAATAGTATCGCCGATAATGGCAAAACGCGTCATGTTGTTGCGATTGTCTTCGATGCACTCGGCAACAATCTGAATGCCATATTGTACGGCTGCCTGCTGACTGGCCACAGCCGCCGCGCCAGGTTTGTCGCGAGCCAGTTGGGCTGCAGTTGAAGTGCTGGTGACTTCAATCAGTCTTGCATGCGACATGTTCTTGGCTAGCCAGTCGCGGCACTGCGACAGCGCCTGCGGCTTACTGTAGATCTCTGTAATTTCGCTCCGATCGCAGCGGGCCAGCAGGTTGTGATGGACATGTAACTGGATTTCGCCACAGATTCTGAGTGGTAGGCGCGTAAACATGTCGAGCGTATCAACGATGCGACCATCTGTGCTGTTTTCGATGGGTACCAGGCCGTAATGAACATGCCCGCGATTTACTTCTTCGAACACCGTCGCAATGGTGCTGACGGGAACCAGATCCGCAGACTCGCCAAACCGATTGATCGCTGCCAAGTGAGTAAAGCTGTACGCCGGGCCAAGATAGGCCACCCGAATGTTCTTGACACGCTGCCGTCCGGCACTCAATACACCGCGAAAAATAGACTTCAGTTCAACAGTCGACAACGGACCTTTGTTCATTCCCTCGAGCATGGTCCACAGCTTGACGTCGTCCTGGACATCAAAAACGGCCTCCTGCGGAGACTCGGACTGAGCCACTTTTTTCAGGAACGTTTCCACGCGCTGATTCAGCAGACCGACCAGCTCTTTGTCGATTGCAGCAAGCTGCTGATCCGGGCTGACAGGAACGGAGCGGATCTTTGCCGCTTTGACCGGTGTTGCTTTGACCGGTGATGCAGCAGTGGCTCGTTTTTTCGCCACCTTCTTCTTGACGGGTTTTGTGGCCTTTTTCTTCGCCATGATGGTCCTTAACGCCGTGGCTGATATGCGGTGGCAGCGCAGCCGCTGGGGAGGGACGGGACGATATTGGAGGAGGGTGATGTGACATCTTGTCCCGCAATTCGCTTGTACCGGTGAGGATTTTCATTTTCAAGGTGGGCCATCTTCTGATCCTAAAGGTTCCGGCAAACCTCTACTGATTGCCCGAAAATGTTTTATGAGTGACATGACTGACAAAATTGGCAGTCTGACCTCCCAGCCCGTGGGTGCCAATGTGGCATGCCACCTTCAGTTGGGGTTACATCGACTTCCTGCCACATTGTCGCATTTTGTGCCGAAACCACGCGTCGTAATGGATCTAAGGTATTACTGAGAAAACGCTTAGAACAACAGAAAGTGTTTTGGCGCGGATTGTGCTTTTGACAAGTTGAGATGTCATCGGCCTGCCCGTATGGGAAACACCCGTTGCGGTTGGGATTTGAGCAGTTGAGCGCATGGGGTAGCCGCGCTTGATTCACTGCAGATGACAATCATTCAGATCGCTGACGAGTCCGAAACGGTTACGGTGCGGCAGTCAGGATTATCCGGGCAGGCTATGATCACAAACGAGACCTTCAGGGTCTCAGCAGTCAATCGATAAAAAGAAATCAGGAGCTCACAGATGGCAGTCTCAGGTGAAAAAATCATCGGCATCGACCTTGGAACGACAAACTCGGTTGTGTCTGTCATGGAAGGTGGCGAGCCCAAGGTTATCGCTAACCAGGAAGGGAGTCGTACGACTCCCAGTGTCATCGCCTTTACCGATAAGAGTGAGACGCTGGTCGGTGATCCGGCCAAGCGACAGGCTGTGACCAACCCCACGAATACGATCTATTCGATCAAGCGATTCATGGGGCGACGCCACAGCGAAGTACAGTCAGAAGAAAAGATCGTTCCGTATGACGTGGTTGGTGGTGAAGCTGACTACGTGAAGGTCAATGTGAATGGCAAGGAGCACACTCCGCCGGAAATCTCAGCTCTTGTACTTCGCAAGCTTAAGGAAGCGTCCGAAAGCTATCTCGGCCACAAGGTGAACAAGGCAGTCATTACTGTGCCTGCCTACTTTAATGATGCTCAAAGGCAGGCCACAAAAGATGCCGGCCAGATTGCCGGGCTGGAAGTGGCTCGAATCATCAATGAGCCCACTGCTGCAGCTTTGGCTTATGGCCTGGACAAGAAGCAGGAAGAAAAGATCGTCGTATTTGACCTTGGCGGCGGCACGTTTGACGTGTCGATTCTGGAGGTTGGCGACGAACTGGTCGAGGTGCTCAGCACGAATGGCGACACACATCTCGGTGGTGACGACTTTGATGAAGTGCTGATCAGCCATATCGCTGACGAGTTCAAGAAGTCGGACGGCATCGATCTGCGCAGTGATCCCATGGCGCTACAGCGCCTAAGGGAAGCCGCTGAAAAGGCAAAGCAGGAACTTTCCACAGCGCAAACTTCCGACATCAACCTGCCGTTTATCACGTCCGTGGATGGCGTTGCCAAGCATCTGCAGCTGTCAATCAGCCGAGGTGATTTTGAGCGACTGATCGATCCGTTAGTGGAACGCTGTCGCGGTCCGGTGGAAAACGCTCTGAAGGATGCTCGATTGAGCGCCGGTGACATCAGCGAAGTGGTTCTGGTCGGTGGCTCGACGCGAGTTCCCAAAGTGCAGGCTTTTGTCAAGAAGATCTTCAACAGGGACCCACACCAGGGTGTGAATCCGGACGAAGTCGTTTCGCTGGGCGCAGCCATTCAGGGCGGAATCATTTCCGGCGATGTCAAAGACGTTGTGCTGCTGGATGTGACTCCACTATCTCTGGGAATTGAAACCGAAGGCGGAATCATGACGACCCTGGTGGAACGGAACACCACGATTCCGACCACCAAGTCTGAAACGTTTTCCACCGCAGCCGACAATCAACCTGCCGTGACGGTGCGAGTCTTTCAGGGCGAACGACGTATGGCAACAGACAACCGTCTGCTGGACCAGTTTGACTTGGCGGATCTGCCACCCGCACCACGTGGTGTGCCGCAGATCGAAGTCAAATTTGATATCGATGTGAACGGGATCCTGAGTGTTTCCGCAAAAGACAAAGCCACCGGCAAAGAGCACAGCGTTGAGATCAAGCAGTCCAGCGGTCTGTCGGACGATGAGATCGACAGGATGCGCAAAGACGGTGAAGCTCACGCCGAAGATGACAAGAAGAAGGAAGAACTTGCGAAGGCAAAGAATGAAGCGTCCACGCTGGTTCATCAGACAGAAAAAACGTTAAGTGAGCACGAAGACAAGCTGGACGAGGGTTCAAAATCCGCGATTACAGCGTCCTGCGAAAAGGTGAAAGCCGCTGCGGAAGGCGACGATGCCGCAGCCATCCAGGCAGCTTTGCAGGAACTGGCTCAGGCCAGTGAGGCTTTGTATAAGCACATGGCGGCAGCGGCCGAAGCGGCTGGTGGTGAAGATGGCGAGTCCGTTGGTGCAGCGGCCGGTGCCGGTGACGACGATATCATTGACGCCGACTTCGAAAAGAAGGACTAACGGTCTCGCGCCAGGGCGAGCCGGTACGACATTACACCGGAAATGAAATACCGCAGAGGCGGAACAGGAGTGGCCCTGTTCCCTCTGTGTGCGGACGCTGTGACGATCAGAAATGCCGACAACTCCATGCCGGCAGTCGCTCTCTCGTGGCACGTACATGGCGACTAGCTGTATTCGCTGCTGCGCAAGAAAGAAAGGCACCCTGATGGCATTCAATCCCGAGAAACTGACCGTCAAAGCCGGACAGGCGTTGCGGCATGCTCAGGAACTGGCAGAACAAAACAGTCACCGGATTCTGCGACCGTTGCATATTCTGAAGGCGCTGCTGGATGAAGACCAGGGCATCATGAAGCCGCTGCTGCAGCGCGTGGGCGTGAACATCGGTCAGCTGGCTTCTATGGTCGATGGTGAAATCACCAGATTTCCGCAGTCCAGTGGCAGTGATGAACCGGTTGGCGCCGGTCCGGAAGCTGTCAAGGTTCTGAATGCTGCCGACAATCAGGCTCGCCAGATGGGCGATGAATACACATCGACCGAGCACCTGCTGCTTGCGCTGACTCAGGTGGAAGACCAGGCGAAGCGACTTCTGGAACTAAATGCCGTGAATGAAGCGGACATTCTGGAAGGGCTTAAGGAAGTGCGTGGCGGGCAATCCGTCACGGATCAGAATCCCGAGGACAAATATCAGGCACTGGAAAAGTACGGCGTGGATCTGGTGCAATCCGCCCGTGACGGAAAAATTGATCCTGTGATCGGACGTGACACCGAAATCCGTCGAGTCATCCAGGTGCTGTCGCGCCGGCGCAAGAACAACCCGGTTCTGATTGGTGAACCCGGCGTCGGCAAGACGGCGATCGTCGAAGGTCTGGCGCACCGCATTGTTCTGGGAGACGTCCCGCAGAACCTTAAGGACAAAAAAGTCTTCGGCCTGGACCTTGGCGCGCTGGTGGCCGGAGCAAAGTTTCGCGGCGAATTCGAAGACCGACTGAAGGCAGTTCTGAAAGAGGTTCAGGATTCAAACGGTCAGATCATCATGTTCATCGATGAGTTGCACACGGTGGTTGGAGCCGGCAACAGCGAAGGCGCCATGGATGCGTCCAATCTGCTGAAGCCAGCCCTCGCACGGGGCGACCTGCACTGTGTGGGAGCCACGACGCTGGATGAATATCGCAAACACATCGAAAAAGATCCGGCACTGGAACGCCGATTTCAGCCCGTCGTTGTCCAGGAACCGAATATCGAGGACACAATTTCTATTCTGCGGGGATTGAAAGATCGCTACGAGTCGCATCATGGGGTGCGCATTACCGACGACGCCATCATTGCGGCCGCCACACTTTCCGATCGTTACATTTCCGATCGTTTTCTGCCCGACAAAGCTATTGACCTGGTCGATGAAGGTGCCAGTCGTCTGCGGATGGAGATCGATTCCATGCCCGCTGAAATCGACGAAGCGACTCGTCAGCTGACGCGCATGCAGATTGAAGCGGCGGCTCTGGAAAGAGAAACCAGCGATGACAGCAAAGATCGCCTTGCTGATCTGCAGCGATTGATCGCAGAGAACGAGGAATCCACCAACCAGCTGAAAGCGCAATGGGAAGTTGAGAAGGCGGCGATCTCCGGGCTTAAGCCGTTGAAGGAGGAAATCGAAAAACTGCGGACTGCGTACACGCAGGCGTTTTCCAGAGCGCAAAAGACGAACAGCAACGAAGACTATCAGGAGGCGTACGAGGCCGAACAGAAACTGAAGACCGCCGAAGGTCAGCTGGCCGAAATGGAAAAGAAGTCCTCTGAGCTCAATGAAGACTCGGACAGTCGTCTGCTTCGTGAAGAAGTAACGGCCGAAGACATTGCAAGGGTTGTCAGCGTGTGGACCGGTGTGCCGGTGTCCCGCATGATGCAGGGCGAGCGTGAAAAGCTGTTGCGGATGGAATCCGAGATCCACAAACGCATGATCAATCAGCGAGAGGCCGTGGAGGCCGTATCTAACGCTGTCCGTCGAGCACGGTCGGGCATGCAGGATGCCAGTCGTCCGATTGGTTCGTTCATGTTTCTGGGACCGACAGGCGTTGGTAAGACAGAACTCTGCAAGGCGCTGGCGGAATTTCTGTTCGACGACGAACGCAGCATGGTGCGTATCGACATGAGTGAATTCATGGAACGACACTCCGTTGCACGGCTGATCGGCGCGCCTCCGGGATACGTTGGATATGAAGAAGGCGGACGGCTGACGGAAGCGGTGCGTAGAAATCCGTACTGCGTCATTTTGCTGGATGAAGTTGAAAAAGCTCATCGAGACGTATTCAACATTCTGCTGCAGTTGCTGGACGATGGGCGTTTAACGGATAGTCGGGGACGAACAGTCGACTTCAGTAATTGTATTATTGTGATGACGTCCAACATCGGCAGCCAGGCAATCATGGATCTGAGCGGCGACGCCGACGACAGGGAGATTCACAATCGCTGCATGGACGCATTGCAGCAGCACTTCCTGCCCGAGTTCTTGAATCGTATCGATGAAGTCATTGTGTTCCACCCGCTGGGCCGCGATGAAATTCGCGAGATCGTGGACTTACAGATTCGTCAGCTGAATAAGCAGCTCGAGGACAACGGCTACAAGCTGGAAGTTACTGACGCGGCGAAACAGCTGCTGGCCAACGAAGGTTACGACCAGAAGTACGGAGCACGACCGCTGAAACGAGTCATTCAACAGCGACTGCAGAATACGCTGGCCAACGAGATCCTGTCCGGCCGCTTCTCAGAAGGTGACACCATTCAGATCGACGCCACGACCGATGGCTTCATCTTTGAAGGCTCGGCTGCGTAGTGCCCGGATCGGTTACGGGCTGGCACGGAACAACCGTTCCTGCCAGCCCGTGACGTCAATGCCCCGGCAGAGTCCGGCGTCTTACGCGAAAGACAAGGACTGCGTCCTGTTGAAGTCATTGAATTCACGCGGCAGAACACTGCTCTGTGGACGCCCGCGCCAGGTATGACGCCGGATTACTCAACGTTTCGTTGCCTAAAGTCACCAATGCGATGCCGCCGCAACGTGGTGTTGTGGATTGGAAACATTGGTTACCGGGCGGCGTTCAGGCCGCTTTACAATTCCCGTCAGTGCGTGAATCGTTGTAAGTTGCTGTTCAGAAAGGTTTAGGGAATTATTGGGCCGGCCATGCGCTAACAATTTTTATCATCCTGGCACGTTTGGCATTCACCATGCTTTACAGAAAATCAGTCAAGCGAAACTCAGTGGCGTTCGCCTGACTAGAAACAAACCTTCGCCGAACGAAACAGGAGAAAAAGAGATGAAAATTTTCAACGCACTGGCCAAAGACGAAAACGGTTTTATTGTTTCCGCCGAAATTGTACTCGTCGGTACGATTCTGGTTTTGGGAGTCATCGTCGGTCTGACGGAACTGTCTTATGGCGTCAACGAAGAGCTGGAAGACCTGGGATCTGCGATCGGCAGCGTCAACCAGAGTTACTACTATAAACTTGCCTGTGGCAAGAAGGGCCATGTTGTCAGCAGCAGTTTTCAGGACTACCGAGACGAATGTGACAGCAGTGGCGACATCAACTGTGACTCACAAATTCGCGGTGAAAAGCGTACCAGCCACCGTTAGGACGTCTGTCTCTTGAGTCAACGGGGCAATGCCATACGGCCAGCCCCGTGAACTCAGACGCGTTACGGCCCGCCAGCCGGTCGCAGCTACTGACCTGAGACTGCTGACACCTGGCTCTATGTCGGCCCGCCGATGAAATCATGAGCGAAGCATGTCTCCCCAAGACCTTATCCGAAATGGGCTTAGTAAGAATGTCGAAGACCGTAGGATGAACGCTGAGCGGCGACTCGATGCAACCCACACCGATTACCCTCTCGACTGATTCAGCCTTCATCCCTCTGCCTTCAGACCCTCGAACATCAATACAAACGGCCTCCTGTTTCGGGAATAACGACCCGTGTTCACTTGCTGAGCACCGGGTCGTTATTTTCTTGATAGTGAACAAATTGTTGCTGACGTTTCGAATTCTCGTTCCCGGACTCCAGCCAGGGAACGCATATCCCGGAAGCTCCGCTTCCTCACAGACCCGCAATACAAGCTCAACGCGAAAGCGAGTGAGTTTCGGGCGATTGAACAATTGGCTTGCTTGCGCGGCGTGCTTGTATCAGCACAGCGACGTTGATTGTTGTGCGAGCTGCCAGCCTGTTGCTTGCCTTTGCTCGACAGGCAGACTGCCTGCACTACGTTGGGCAAAACGCGCGGAACTTCACCGAAAACTCACGGCCCGTTGGACACGCGGTTAAACGATTTGGAATCTGCCATGTTCGCCTCACAGTTCGTACGAGTACATCATCCCCGGCGAGGCTTGTTGCGACCGAAGACACGAACAGCTTCAAGTCCGGCTGCAGCTGTGTTTACCGGAATGCGCCTTAATATCTGAATGCTGTCGCACGCCTTGATTTTCCTGGAAAAATCTTCGAATCAAACCTCAGTACCGATTCACCGGACCGTCTGCGGCGACCAGTCTGCTGGCTGCTGTGCGTCAGCAGCGTTGTCTTTCCGACGCACTCATGCGCTGCCGACGAACGCGTGGAACGAATTCTCGCGTCAAATGGTCCGTCCGAACCGGCGTTCGACGAGGAATTCATGGAGCCCGGGTACATGGACCAGGAGTCTCCTGACCGCGTCGGACTGGATCAGGGGTACATCTTTGTTACTGGCAAATATATTGCACCGCCCTGTGAGCTCCGCCTCAAGGGTTTGCTGTTGTTTATCAACAACAGGACCTTCGAATTGAGTGCGTTCGGAGAAGGAGCGAAGGCGACTCAAAGACCAGCCCGTTGCCAGGCGATCTCAGCCTGCCTGCCCCAACGTCCACCGTGCAACGGCAAGTCAAGCCAGCAGCGGGTGCGGGCATGAATGATTGCGAAACTGTTCAGTTACGCAGCGTGGGCCATTGTCCCGAGCTGCATGAGATTTCCGGACAGGACAATGGTCCCATCCTACGGTCAAAAATCTATTCTGTGGCTGCACCTCCAACACGCCGGCCTGGTAACGTCGAATAGCCAGGCGTGTCGACGCGAACTATTATTGTGAGCGTTCTGATTCATTCAAAGTCCTTTACTCAGCAGCGGGTGGCATGCGTAGACCTCTGACGATCAACGATTTTATTAATCGTGCAGGCACGGTGTTCAGCCAGCGCAATGGTGTTGTTGACGATCCCGGTGAAGTCGGTGCTTCGCTCGGTGAATTAACTTATGGCGACGTTGTACGACTCGCGCGGGCTCAGGCGTCGACGCTTGACGCAATGGTCATCGAAGCCGGTGAACGAGTTGCGATTGTGTCAAAAAATTCGGCCAGAATGCTGGTCTCCTTCTTTGGAGTCAGCGGTTTCGGACGAATTCTGGTGCCGATCAACTTTCGCTTGAATCGCAGTGAGGTGAACTATATTTATGAGCACAGTGGCGCGACGTTGCTGCTGGTTGATGCAGAACTGAACGAATCATTGGCGGGAATCGGTGAGCGTCGAATTGTTCTGAATCAGGAAGGTGATCAGCAGCTGTTTCATTCGACGGCAGAACCGCACGCATGGGAGGGAACAGAAGATGCGGTGGCCACAATCAATTACACCAGTGGCACGACGGCTCGGCCCAAGGGCGTCTGTCTGACGCACCGCAATCTGTGGATCAACGCGACTGTTTTTGGTCTGCACCTGGCTGTCACGGAACGGGACGTCTATCTGCACACGCTGCCCATGTTTCACTGCAACGGCTGGGGCATGCCATACCTGCTGGCGGGGATGGGGGCCAGGCAGATCATCCTGAGAAATGTCGACGGTGCGGAGATCCTGCGGCGGATCGAGCTGCACGGTGTGACGCTTATGTGTATGGCCCCGACAGTCGTGGCCACCATCCTGGACGCGGCAGTATCCTGGGATGGTCCGATTCCTGGTCGGGACCGAGTGCGAATCGTTGTTGCCGGTGCACCACCTCCGACGACACTGATCGAACGGGTTCAGAACGAACTGCGTTGGGAATTCATTCAGGCCTACGGACTCACAGAGACCTCACCGATTCTGACAGTCAATCGCGGTTTGGCAGCAGATGAATCGCTTGCATCTTCTGACCGCGCCAAACGTCTGGGCTGCGCGGGGCCCCCGGTTCTGGGCGTGTCCATTCGTAGGGACGAGGAAGGTGAGGTTCTGGCTCAGGGGAACGTCGTTCTGGATCGATACTGGGACAATCCCGCGGCAACCACAAACGCAATTCAGGACGGATGGTTTTACAGCGGCGACAGCGGCCGGCTTGATGAGAACGGATATCTGACAATCGCTGATCGACGTAAGGACGTGATCATCACAGGTGGCGAAAATGTTTCATCGATCGAAGTGGAGAACACTTTATTCTCTCATCCTGCAGTCGCGGAAGTTGCCGTGATTGGATTGCCTCACGAGAGGTGGGGAGAAACCGTTGCCGCAGTCGTCGTCCTGAATTCAGACGCTGAGGTCACGGAACAGGATCTGATTGAGTTCGCCCGTGAACGACTGGCGCACTTCAAGTGCCCGACAATCGTCAGGTTTTGCGACGTCCTGCCGCGTACAGCCACGGGAAAGGTGCAGAAGTACAAGTTGCGCACGTCGCAGCAGGCATGATCTCTGCCTCCGACGGAGTGTCCATCAGGTCCAAGTTTCCGTAGGCGGCACTATGGTGTCGGCCAGGCTTCAGCGACGCCGCGTTTCACGCGGCCTGCGTTCTACGGCACCGAGGTCACGCAGAACAGATGGTTTTCGCCACGCAGAAAGATTCGATTCGCTGCGGGTACGGGAGACCCAATGACCGACTCGTCCATGTCGTTCTCCGCCAGCAGATCGAATTTGTCGTCCGCAACGCTGGCCACGAACACAACGCCGTCTTCACGCGGAGCGTACAGGTGTCCGCCTGCGATCAGGGGTGACGCGTAGTAGTTGGATCGGTGTTTTGGAAAAACGGCGTTCCAGATGGTTTCACCAGTCGCGGGATCGAGACATTCGACCTCGCCGCGGTCACGGACCAGATACACCCGTCCCCTGTATGCCACCGGGCTCGGCACAAATGTGCCGACATCGTCACGCTGCCAGACGTGATTCGTTTCTGTCACGTCGCCACTGCCGTCCAGCCGGATTCCATGCAGTCGCGGGATGCCTCGATCGTTGCGGCCAAAGGCGATGACAGCCATGTCACCCACAATCACCGGTGTGGAGATGGACGGCCAGAGTTTTTTTGATTCCGGATTGAAGTTGCCGCATGACCAAAGAACTTTACCGCCGACCGAGTCGTGAATCGTCAGATGCTGGGCTCCCCAGACCAGCAGTGCTTCCCTGCCAGCGTGCTGAATGACCAGCGGCGTGGCGTAGCCGTGATCACCTTCCTGTGGAGTTTCGTAATTGCGGGCGACCTTCCATGCCATGTCGCCACTGGCCTTGTCAAATGCAGCCAGCCACGATTCGCCATGATGCATGCGAGCCATGACAACGTACTTTTCGGTCACGACCGGGGAGGTGCCGTGATCCCAGTACAGCGTATCCTTCCCGAACTGCTCGACAAGATTCGTCTGCCAGCGGACTGCACCGTCAAAGTTGACAGCGGCCAGCGTACCGCTCTTGAAATACACATACAGACCGTTGCCATCTGACGCCGGCGAGGCATTGCTGCCAGAACCATTACGGTGCTTACCCGCGTTTTCCTGACCAAACGTGGTCTGCCACAACGGCTTTCCCGACCAGTTGTATGCCAGCAATCCGTCTTTGCCGTCAACGGGGGCTGTCAGGTAGATGGTCTGCTGCAGGATGATGGGAGTTGAACAGCCTTTACCCGGCAACGGAGCACGCCACAGTACTTTGGTGGCGTTGAAGTCAACGGGATACTGGCCGATATCGATGCTGCCGTTGTCCTGCGGTCCCCGCCAGCGAGGCCAGTCCTGATCCGGCTCTGCTGATTCCACGAAACCGGGAAAGACAAGTGCAGATGCAACGATTAAGAATCGGGTGACGTGCATGGCTATGATAGATTCGAGAATAAGGGAGGTGATTCATCGCGTCTGGTAGACTCAGCGAACGTGCGGGATTATACACCAACGCCCGGCGCATTCGTACAATGGCAGGAAAAAGAGCTGTGTCAGAGACATGACAGCAGCAACGGCAGTCCAGAAAACTCAGCCGCACGTGTTTCTGGCAGAACGAAATACCCCGGCACAGAATTCTTACGGTACTTACAGCGAATTTCGCTGACTCATAGCCGCGGTTGACGCGTTTTGATAGTAGAGCGGCTGCCCCCACGAGCCAGAACCGGTTCCGTCAATTTATAAACTGCTCTACGGCAAGGAACATCGCATGCCATTTATTCCTCTGACCGACGTTGAATTACAGAAGGATCTGGTTCCTGGTTTTGACGTCCGCTTCGTGCACACAGAAAATATGACCATCGCTTTCTGGAACATCAAGGCGGAATCTTTGCTTCCGGAGCACGCACACCCTCACGAACAGGTTGCGAATGTTCTGGAAGGTGAGTTTGAACTAACGATTGATGGCGAGGCTCAATGTGTGACGCCCGGGACCGTTGCCGTGATTCCCGGAAATGCGATCCATTCCGGTCGGGCGATCACAGACTGCAAAGTCGTCGACGTGTTTTGTCCGGTGCGCGAGGACTACAGAAACTAAGCGGCGCGTGACGAAGCTGCGCTGGGATGGATTTGTCATGGCGGTAACAGCCTCAGTGTCCAACACGTTCAAACGCCTTTCAGTTTTCCTGACGGCATTCAGCTTTGTCTGTCAGGTCAGTCCTGAGAGTGTCTTTGAAGTTCCACAAGCTTCGGGGGTGCTGATTCGGATTGTTTGAGACGGCCATTCTGTCTCGAAAAAAGTTATTGATGAGGATTCGCCTTCGACAGAACCAGAAGCGCACAGGAAAAATCCTTCCGTCCTAATGCCCGGTGTTGATACGGCCGACGCCAGGTTCCACGTCACTTGCATCAATTGGGTTTCACCGTGACCGTCGCAGAACTGCTCGCCGGGATGTCCACGCGAACTGTCAGGACGTGAATGCGATCGTCGTCGCTGACGATTCCTGACTCAAGGCGGCCACCCGCGATGGCGTACCTGCCTGCAGGAACCACGAAGCGCACTCGGCCGTTAGGGAACGGTTCCAACAGCTGGTTCGTCACTGTCGCTGTATTGCAGGATTCAGTCCCGTCATTGGGCTGGTCATAAGAAACGCTCAACGGCGACACAGCCTCGCGGGGGAAAGGGATCGGTAATGTCTCGTGGTGGTTGTACGTGCATGATTCGACCTGGTTGTCGCGAAAACGAACGACGCGCAAACTTGATGAATTCGTCTTACCGATGCGACGCGTCGGGGTCGTGCCAAAGTTCGTCACCTTTTCCCCAATTCCATGCGCGTCATGAATCATCCGCACCTGATATTTGTCCAGCAGTTTCAGGGGAGCGTTCGCCTCGAACGCATTGATCACTCGGACTGCGGTGTCCGGACGAGATGCAAGCAGTGCCTCGGCTTTTGACCTGTCAGTGTGCCATGGGTAGCCGAAGTTAAGGACGCTGACGTGCGGCCCGTAGTCGGTCAATCCGACCGGATCTCCATACCACGATTCGTGGCCGGAAAATTGATGGTTGCCAAAGTTGACGATGTATGGCATGTCCAGGTCTGCCAGGGCTCCCGAGACATAGGCCGGGTTGCAGGCATTGCTGCACAACACCATATCCGGAGCCAGCAGGTTGATGGCGGTCACCAACCGCTGCAGATATTCGGCCTGGTACTGACTTGACGTATCCAGGTGCCCAAACGTGATGAATACCGGGTCACGGGGAAACTGTTTCACAACGTGCACACTGCGCGGCGAACGGCACAGGCCGGTGCGTCCACCGCCGGTCACCTTCACACTGAGATCATAAGCGCCGGCAGGCACGTCTTCCGGCAGCGAAATTATCACCTCACGGTCGTAGTAGTAAGCCGCAGATTTGTACTCTTTAAACGGAACGATTCGCGAAATCACCGCCGGGCCCACTGTGCGTTTCAGCGTCACCTGCTCGATTGTCGTGTTAAAACCAAGAAAACGGGCACGAAACGTCTGGCCCGGTTTGCAAATCGCCGGCTGATTCAGGCGGGGAAACCGAAACCGGCTTGTGACGGTCGCAGCATCCCGGCTGAGGTAAATCGGAGTCAGCGTTGTAGAACCATCGGCGTCGACATTGATATTTGTCACGTGTACTGTTTGCCAACCAATTGCCCGAACTTCCAGCGCGTAACCATCACCTGGTGGAAGCCCTGTGAGAGCACACTGGCCGGTCAACCAGTTTCTTACCAATGTGTTTCGGACGATCGTATCGCCGTGTCGCAGGATCGCTCGGCAATCGACAAGGTGCGCATTCTCTTCAGCGCTCACATGAAACTGCAGTTCTCCGCGAGCATCGCTCCATGTGTTCAGCGATTCGATGCGGCATCCGGACAGGTCGCCATCGCGGCGATGCTCAATCCGCAGCTTGTGTAACCCCGCCGACAGGCCATCCGCTACGACGATCTCACGCGGCAGGGAACGTGGCGCCAGAATCTGCTCGTCTGCGTCGTCGATCGTGACCGCCAGCGTTCCCAGATTCGGCGTCCCGTAGGCCGCAACATTGTGACCGCCCAGCCGTAACGCCACGCCTGTCCCCTGGAAGACGTACTCAACCGACGCCCCGTTTTCTGTAGTCTGCAACGCTGCATCTTTAGCAAATCGGAAGCGGCTTTCGTGCCAGGCCCCCGATCTTTTTACGCGTTCTTCGTTCAGTGCAGACACCTCTTCGGGAATCACCCGCAGGCCATGTTCGGCATCCGGGTGCGTCAGATGCAGCGATCCGAGACAGCGCTGATCTTTGGTGCGCGGTCCTTTGGCAACCAGCAGGCGATCCCGAGCGGCTCCCACAATCCCCAGCGAACAGTCAAACTTGTACCGGCCCAGCAGCTGGAACTGCGAGTCCGTCTTCAACAGGATTTGCGGCGAGCCATAACAGCCGAACCACCAGATTCCGTCGTGGAAAGCGGCCGTCTGAATTCCCAACTGCGTCCAGTCGCTGTTGATGATGTGTTTGCGAAGGAACCCGAAGTCAGCGTCATATTCATAGACATAGTTTTCGGCAACGCCATCTGGCAGTCCTCCCACGACGAAGAAATGATCATTCATGACGCCGATGCCACCAGCACCGTGAAACACTTCCAGCGTTGAATGCTTCGACAGGAACTCAAGAGTTTCTGCGCTGTAAACATAAACCCACGAGTCCGCGTTGCCCTCCGGATCATTGAAGCGACCATGGTTTACCGCGACATAGATTTTCCCACTTGTGAAGCACAGGTCACCATGGTGTGTTGCTACAGGAATCGTCGTCAACACACGACCCTGACGATCCGTTTTCACCAACGAGGTCGTGAACGACCAGTAGATGGCATCGACTTCGTTCGTACAGATCCCCTGCAGATGATGCTGATAGTCCCCTTCGCACTCCACATTACCAAACGTCAACCTGTCAGCCGCCCGGCAGGTGATGCTCGACATCGTCGCGGTCAGCAGCAAGGAAAACGCGAAAAGAGATTTCATACCTGCGTTCCGTTCTACAGCGTACTACGCTGATTCATGGCCGCGAAAACGTTTTCCGGCCTGCTACGTATTTTCGAAAACTGCTCCATCGTTATCGTGACGGCGCTATCTTCCTGGTGGAGACCTGATTCATTCTCTCAATCTCGACCGTAATCCACCAGCTTTGCTGCTAAAGAATCCGACCCGGGTGCATCAGGTCATTGGAGGGGCCACACCGCCCTGAGTTTGTTCCTCTCTTCCGCGTTGTTCGATGTCCTGCGAATCGGTCTGCAAGCGGGGGAGAGAAGGCGAAGGAATCCCGTCGACTTCCCGTTCCACACCCTTCAACCAACGGTTACATCCCCCCGCCCTCTTAACGATCCACTGAATGATTTTCAGAAACGGCGCGAACCAACGCGGGCTTTCGTACATCTGACTCTGTACGGACGCCGCGACGGACATGTCTTTGTTTGGTCCGGCGTTCGGCAGCATTCAGCCCTTACACACAACCCAGTTCAATTCAGAGATTTCCAGCAATGACGGTTCTGTGGTCAGATTTCAGAGACGCGGTAAGCGGTTTTGAGCGATTCCCCATGCTGATGGCGAATTGTCTGACCTGCCTCATGCGCCTGTGACACCTGGCTTTATCATTGCATAAGCACACAAAACCCGGTGTCACAAACGACACCGTTTTTTTGTGCGACTTCGCGGCTTTGTTCGAGCTGCAGCGTATTACGCTGACTTGTGGACGTGGCGTACGTGTTTCCGCATGAGAGTGGTACTTTGCCACGAGCCCCATAACTACATCTTTTTGAAAACTGCGGTAACGCTTAGAGCATGTCGCGACGAGTGGCGCTAAGTTAAGAATGGGTCGGTAGCTGAGATGGTTTAGCGACGGCCTGAAGAACCGTAGAGGAGGATTCGAGCGCCTCCCGGCCCACTTTGCGCATGCGTTTCCATGATGTCGGATTCACAATTCGTCGGACACACATTATACGGCCCGTTCTTCTAACGGCAGGATGCTGAACTTTCGCTCCGGCAATACGGGTTCGAATCCCGTACGGGCTGTTTAAGAAAAATAGAACGCATTAAATCCTCTTGATGATCCCAAATACATTGCAGGTTCGGCAGGTGCCCAGCTGGCCTTCATAAGGCCGGCCCGCCCGGCTCGATACCGGGACCTGCAACTGCGGCGTTCGCTGAAGTTCAGGCCGGCTACGCAAACGGAAAAGCGGCGAGCATGAGAGGCTCGTGATCCTGTGGGTTCGACTCCCACCTCGGTCAATGACACTGATTTAACATGCAGCAGACGATTGCCCAATTCCATCCGGGATCATTAAACAAACACAACACGGGCTGTTCGTCCAATGGCAGGACGTTTGCCATGCAACCGGGAAAATGAACAAATCCGGGGTTTTCGCAACTTGCTCGCAGCCCTTCTCCACCTCATGTTTTCTACCCAAAAATGGGCAGGGGAGTCCCTTCGCACATCACCAGCGGCCGATCATCTGTATCACGGACCTGAAAGTCCGGGCGAACGCCCAACCCGTGGAAGATGGTGGCGTGAATATCTTCCGGCGTGCAGGCCGCGTCGACTGGCCGGGATGCCGTACTGTCGGACTTGCCCAGCACCAGACCGCCCTGAACCCCCGCTCCGGCAAACAGAACGCTGTAGCAATTGGGAAAATGATCGCGTCCCGCTGCGCCGTTGATTTTCGGCGTCCGCCCGAATTCCGTCAGAAACACGACCAGTGTGTCGTCGATTCTTCCGCTGTCGGCGAGATCCTGGATCAGTGCCGAGGCCGCGCGATCCCATGGCGGCAGAAGGTTGTTCTTCAGACGGTTGAAATTGTTGCCATGCGTATCCCAGTTGTCGCCGGACGATCCGTTCAGATCACCCACGCTCAGGTTCACAGTCACCAGCGGTACTCCGGCGTCGGTCAGGCGTCTGCCTAACAGAGTGCTTTGACCGGCCACATGATCACCGTAAAGTTTGCGTGTGACTTTCGCTTCTTTGGACAGATCAAAAGCCAGTTTGACGTCCGGTGACAACAACATGTTGATTGCCTGGTCCTGCGAGGCCTGCACGCGAAACGCCGCGTCTGAATCAAGAGCCCGTGGGAAGCCTGCGTTCAGGCCATCCAGCAACTGGCTGCGTTCGGCCATCCGACGTTTCGTCACCCCGTGAAATGCCAAATCGACTGTTCCGGAATTCGGTGAAACGCCTTTGAAGGATGTTCCTCGGCCTGGGTGAACGAACACCGGATCATACTCCAGACCAAGAAATCCGCCGAACTGTCCGTTCAGGATTCCTCGATCGGCCAGCGGGTATGGAATGCTGATGGTCCGCGGCAAATTGGCAGCCAGGTCTTCAGTGACCTGTTGTGCGGCGATCTCAGATTCGGTCGGTTGCTGTTCGATAGGTGGTTCGGGAAGGTCGCCCTCAACTTCATGCAGGAATACGTCCCGCATGGCGATGTCATCGAAGAACGTTGACCCGTCACCATTCAGCATCGCCAGTGTTAAATAGCCTGCCTGGGGATGGATAACAGCTTCCAGCGTTTGTGAACGGGCATCTCTTTTTAGAAGTCCACTCACCGCCACCGGCTTTCCGTCCAGCCAGACTCCCGCCTGTCCGACTGCGCTGGCATGGACGCCCGGATCACCATTGATTCCGACGCGACACGTCAGGATAAACGCCCTGTCGGTTGCGTCAAAATGACGTCTGCGGACTTCGGCCAAATTCAGCGTGATAAACTTGTTGGCGTGGCAACCGAAGCCAGCATGTGGAACACTGGCTTCACCATCGCCGATCAGGCACAGGTTGCCGGATCGACCATGCGTGTCGGAACCCCAGTCGCCCGCCGTGCCGTCACCGACGACCATTTGTGAGAAGTCTGCCTGCGGTCCTGTGGCGTGCCGCGTTAATGGAATCGATGAGGCAAACGCCTTGCCAATCATACCGATCAGTTCGACCGAACCGTCATTCGTATAGCCGTCCTGGCGACCGAATGAACCTGAGGGGAAATGTCCGGGACCGAGCACATCGGTGCTCACACTGACTTTTCTGATGACTCGGATCTTGTCCCAATCGAATGCGGACGTGTCCTGGGCTTCAACCACATCCTCCGGATTGACACGATGGACTCGCTTCCTGTTTTGATAACGTCGGTCCTGCTGCATTGCGATGGCGACCTGGGCTCCGATTCCCGGCCAGTCTTTGCGCGATGGCAACACCGGCGGATTCACTCCGCCTTCCTCTCCGGTTGCCGCATGTCCTGTCAGGTTCCAGTATGCGGCCTTGCGATGGTCCGCTGACCGATGATGCACGCTGCGAACAACCGCCAGATGATGCATCTGCTGCGCGATCATCGGCAGGTGTTCTGTGATGTGAACCCCCGGCACAGTGGTGGACACCGGATCAAACTCACCACGAATCTCGCGGCCGGCATTCGGCTTCATGTCGAACGTATCGATATGGCTCATCCCGCCCCAGCAATACATCACAATGACACTGCGGGCGCGCCCGAAGCTGCCACGGCCAGCATCCGGCAGATGCGACGCAGACGCAGCATGTTGCGACAAAGAAGCGATTTGTGTCGCCGTCATGCCGGTGATGCCGAGTCGAAGAAACTCTCGTCGTTGTTGAACAGAAGTCATGGCAGCGCAGATTGGTTTACGCGGAGCGATATAAGTCTTCGATTGTATTTCAGAATACAGCGGTTATGCCATACGAGTCAAACGTGAAGCAGGGGCGTTGCCGTTGGTGTATCGTGGCAGATGCCCTGTTACCAGGAATGGAGCGACACAACACATATCATTGCTGTCGCGCCGGCTTGAACACGGATAACTTTCGTCGATAGATTCGCTTTCCATGCGCGATGTACAGCGTATTGTGGTCGCTGCCGGCCAGGATGCAGGTTGTCAGGGGTTGGTCGTTGTCCACTTTGGGCAGGACTCCGCACGGACGGCCGGTGGAGTCGAAAACCTGGACACCAAGATCACTGGTTACGTAGTAGCGTCCGCGTTTGTCCACGGCCATACCGTCTCCACGGGACGTCGCTACATACGGTGGCGGATTGTTGAAGCGAAATTCACCTTTCGAATCGATGCGGAGTCGCATCGGCATCGTGGGCATTTTCGCATCCAGAACTGCTCCGGCGTTGACTCGGAACGTCCACGTGTGAGTCCCTCCGTAGTCAGACACGGCCAGAGTCCCTCCGTCACCGGACAGCGCAATGCCATTCGGTTTGGTGATGCCGGTGTCGACTGGTGAAACTTCTCCGGTCTCCGGATTGATTCGAGTCACTTGTTTCGCACCGGTCTCAGTAATCAGGATGAAGCCGTCACTGGTGACGGCCAGGTCGTTGGGTTTGACTCCATCCGCGACCGTCTTCACTTCGCCGTTGCTGACGTTGATTGAGACAACTCGATTCTTTGCCCCCTGACACGCGTACAGCAGCGTCTCGTCCGGACTGAATTCAAGACCGCTGACGGACTCCTGGGTAATCTGTACCTTCGTGCCATCAGCTGCGCTGAGACGAATAACAGCCGGAGCCCTCATGTCGCAGAAGTACAGATTGCCGTGTTTGTCGGCACACAAAGCATCCGCGAAACCAAGGTCGTCAACCGCCAGCTCCCAGGATTCGCCCGGTATCAACAGATTCAGCAGCGTCAGATCACCGCCCAGATCGCCACGTGTGTCGATCACCGGCTTGTGAGATTCCTCTCGCCACAGCCACTTCATGGCGTCGGGGAATCGAGAACTGCCGAAGTCGGCGTTGTGGGCATAGCCTTCGGCCCAGTCAAATCGAGTATCGTAGCCCATGTATTTCAGAGCGGATGCCATCCGCTGATTGGCCCACGGCCAGCTTCCAAATGCGTTATCGACATCGCCGCTGGTGTCCGCCATATAGACGCGAATGGGCCGGGGTTCTGACTTGCGAACCAGAGACGGGTAAACATCACCGCCTCGCAGATTGGTGAAGCTGCCGACGCTGGAATAGACCCTGCGGAAAAAGTCCGTCCGTTCCCACGCCGCGGTAAATGCACAGATGGCTCCGGAACTGGAACCGCCAATCGCGTGCATCCGGGGATCGTCTGAGATCGTATATCGCTGGCGGACTTCCGGAATGATTTCTTCCAGCAGGAAGCGGACGTAGCGATCTCCCAGGCTGTCGTATTCAAAGCTTCGATTGGAATGCCTGCCATTCCTGCGAGGTTTTGCTGTGTCGTGTCCGGGGTTAAGGAATACGGCGATTGTCGGCGGCATGTCTCCGCGAGCAATCAGGTTGTCGAACACCGTGGGAATGCGCCACCGGCCGTTCAGGTCACGCATTCGTTCGCCATCCTGAAAAATCATCAGCGCGGCGGGCTGCTTTGCCTGATATTGAGCGGGCACGTAAATCGACCAGTCGCGAGTCGTACCGGGGAAGACGGACGATTCCCACGGTTCCATTTTTTCGACCTTGCCCTGCGGTGCGTCACCCTGAGCAATCGCGTCGGGATGTGGTTCCCACTTCGGCTTAGTATTGACGATGGAGATATTGGTCGATTCGGCGTTTTCGTCCCACAGCCACTTCAGTGCATCCGGCAGCGCTTCGCCGGCCCACTTGCCACTATGACCGCCACCCGTCATCTGCAGCCGGTATTGGTAACCGGCGAACTGCAGAGCTGCCGCTAAATCCTGATTCCCCAGCGGCCAGTTGCCATGCAGGTTGTTCAGATCGTCGCGACCATCCTGCAGGTACACCTTAATCGCCTTCGGATTGCCCTTTGTCTTTCGAACCAGCCCCGGATAGGCCCAGCCGCCGCGAATGTTCGTGAAGCTTCCGATGTGGCTCAGCACTTTGCCGAACTGATCAGGCTTTTCCCAGGCTGCGGTGAAGGCACAGATGCCGCTGGAAGAAATGCCGCATACAGCTCGATCTGCAGGATCGGTTGACACATTCAACCGCTGCAGGGTAACGGGCAGGAATTCATCGAGCAGAAAGTTCGCGTATCGGTCACCCAGCGAGTCGTATTCAAACGAGCGATTGCTGCGACCCTGCGCCTCCGGCACTGTCGCGGCAATCGTTCCCGGATTAACGAACACGGCGATGGTGACAGGCATCGCCTGCTGATGAATCAGGTTGTCAAACACGACGGGAACCCGAAAGGCCCCCTTCGGATTGGCATAACCGCGCCCATCCATGAACACCATCAGTGAGGCCGGTTCATCGGCATTGTACTGAGCCGGCACGTACACGCTGTAGTCGCGTTGAGTTCCCGGAAACACCTGACTGTCACTGAACTGCCCCGACGTAACCGTGCCCTGAGGAACGCCGGGCTGAACGACCCGATCAGGCTGCTCCTGCGCACCTGCAGGAATGTGAATAACCAGAGCCAACGGCAGCAGGAGTCGGAGTGTCCACAGGCCGATTCGATACTTTCGAGGTGTCATTGGGAATCTCACTTTGTCAGGTCGGTATGCGGTGTACGCGTCATGGGGGAATTCCGAGCGGTCGCTCGCCCTGGCTTCCGAGCGGTCCCGCATCAGGGTTGTCAGTGTTGTGTCATCCCGTCATGGGGCTGTTCGTTTCATCCCGATCGGATCGCACTCAGCTTCCGTACGGTACTGGCTGGCATGGCATTAACACAAACGTTCTGGTCCCATTTTTCCTGCTGATCTATGTCGGTGACTTACCGGCCTCCGTCCACAGTCAATTCAACGATCGTTCCGCAGACGACACGCGCCGCAATACGTCAGAGTATCGTGATATTCAGAACCGACCAGAATCTCGGTCCGTTGCAGTCGGCCAACGGACTTCACTCAGACAGGGGCCAGGTCCTGGCCGGTCGAAAACCGAGGTCGTAGGAGCGAGTCGTTGGTTGGTCGTTGGTTGGTCGTTGGTTGGTCGTTGGTTGGTCGTTGGCGCGACCGGCCGAACGACAGGGAAACGGACGATAGCCGTATGAGTCTCCACGCCACATTCGCAGAACTGTCTCTGTAACCGCATCGGTCGTGGGCTCGGTTATCGTGAATTTCCTGGGGCTGATCGGTAGAAGCGATCGAGACATCCGACCGCTTCTACCGATCTTCTCACGGAATGGGATCTGAACGTAACGGACTTTTTCTGATTTTCATTCGGAACATGCAGTGAACAGGCCACGTATCTCGTCCGCGACGTGCTCAACCGTTTCGGCGATCTCATGTCTGAGCAGCTCGCGATATCGTTTTCTCATGCGGTGTGTGTGGCCATAGCCGCCGCATCCGGTGACGATTTGTGTCCTGCTGCCAGAACCATGCTCCAATGGGTCGTCGCGAAGGCACGTGATGCGTCTTTTTGATTGGAATCGTTCATGGTCATGACGTCAATGCGCGGCAGGCGGTACGCTGCTCAGTGTAACACGCTCCCACTGCGATGCCTGGCGGGGCTGTCCGGCTACCTGAAACAGTGATCCGCAAGGCGCTAGCCGCGGGTGAAAACACGGCCAATAATCGGCGGCGAGTGCCGTGACGCTCACAAGAACAGACGTATCCGGACAGCCTGCTACGCGATCAGTTCGTCGATCACGTTGCCGTACAGGTCCGTGAAGCGGAAGTCTCGGCCAGCATAATGATAGGTGAATTTCTCGTGGTCGAAGCCGAGCAACTTCAGGACCGTAGCGTGCAGATCGTGAACGTGGACTTTATTTTCGACGGCCTTGAATCCGAATTCGTCCGTCGCACCGTGCACGTAACCGCCGCGGACGCCGCCGCCGGCCATCCAGGTGGTAAAGCCCCAGTGATTATGGTCACGACCGTTGATCTTGCCCGCGTTGGCTCCCTTCTTCGGCAATTCCACGACCGGAGTACGTCCGAATTCTCCGCCCCAGATTACGAGCGTATCTTGCAGCATGCCTCTCTGTTTCAGATCCTTCAGCAGGGCACCAATGGCCTGGTCACACTGTTTGGCAAGGCGTCGATGGTTAACTTCAATGTCGTCGTGGTTGTCCCATGGCTGGCCGGCACCGTGCCACAGCTGCACAAACCGAACGCCGCGTTCTATCAGGCGGCGGGCAATCAGGATCTGCCGTGCCTGAACTCCCTCTCCGTACATGTCGCGGATGTGTTTAGGTTCACGCGTCACATCGAATGCATCAGCCGCTTCTGTCTGCATACGAAATGCGAGCTCAAACGACTGGATGCGGGATTCCAGCTGAGCATCCCCGGTCCGTTCGGAAAGGTGCTTCGCATTCAGCTGTCTTAACAGGCCCAGCTGCAGGGACTGTTGCTGCGGCATGACGCGGTCGTTGCGAATGTTCTCGATCAATTTTTCGATTTGAGTGTGTTTGGTATCAACATACGTCCCCTGATACACACCAGGCAGAAAACCGGACTGCCAGTTCTGAGATTCCTGAATCGGATAACCGCCGGGACACATGGATACGAATGCCGGCAGGTTCTGATTCTCCGTACCCAGACCATAGGTCAGCCACGAACCAAAACTGGGCCGCACCAAACGGGCTTCGCCGCAATTCATCAGCAATAGTGACGGTTCGTGATTGGGTACGTCAGCGTGCATCGAACGAATGACGGCGATGTCGTCGATGCTTTCAGCGACGTTCGGAAACAGATCGCTGACTTCGATGCCGCTTTCTCCGTGTTGGCGAAATCGAAATGGTGACGGAAAGGCGGCTCCGGTGGGGCGTTCAGTCTTCAGGTTGCCGCCGGGAATCAACTTGCCGCCGTACTTCAGTAAATCCGGTTTCGGATCAAAAGTGTCCACATGCGAAGGCCCGCCGTTCATAAACAGATGTATAACGCGTTTGGCCTTTGCCGGGAAATGGGCCACCTTCGGCAACAGAGGATTTGTGCTGCGGGCAGCTGCGGCCTGCGCCGTTTCTGATTTCAGCATGGCTCCCAGCGCAAGCCCGCCAAAGCCCATACCGCAGCGAGTCAGCATATCACGACGGTTGACCGCGGCGGACGATTGATTCTGGTTGTGTGCAGCAGAGTTCTGCATTGGGGTGTGTCCTGATGTGTTCCCGCTAACCTGACGATCCATCGTCAATCGACAAACATAAATTCGTTGGCCAGCATCAACGTCTGAGCAAGCTGTGCGACAGCACCAAGCCGAGACGCAGCGGCTTCCGACGAAAACTCCGCACTCGAATCCCACGTCCGAACCAAACCCCCGTTGACAGACTGCTCAATCCTGATTTTCCAGGTAAAACTATCGTGGCTTTCATTGGCACCGCAATCCGCGACAAAGTCAACCGTCTCACCCGCTTTGACCGCGAACTCTTCCGTTGATAATGCGCCGCTGCTGTTGAGAACGTGGGTTGTTGCCAGAGATCCGTCTTGAGACAGAACATGTCCGTGAACTCCGTCGCCCTGGGCTGTGGAGTGCTTAAAAAAACTGTGGATCTTTATCGAGCAGTCACGGTCAGCGATCCAGCGTCGGACCGGGCAGTGCCGCAGATCATGCCCGGTGTGTCCGCCATCACGATTCAGGCTGCACCAGCCAAGTTTCTCGTCGGGTAGCTTGTCGCCGCCGCCCCATCGGTTTTCATGGAAGGTCGGCAACGGTTCATATCGGACAAGTTGTGTTTTTTCGCTGTGAAGTTCACCCCAGCCGTAGTGCCAGCCGGCGCCGTCGTTGGTCGCAGGAATCATTTCTGTCGTGGTCGCTAAAAACGTCGTTGCTGCGGTGACTTCCTGATCGGTCGGTTCACGTTGCAGAATTCTGATGAACAGTTCACGAACTGCTGCGTCTGCGTGGCTGATGTTGTTCTGTGTGAGTTGCATCGCGACCGCATCGGCCTGTTCCATCACGAACGAATTGTTCAGCTGAAACAGTGCCTGCTGAGGAACAGTGGTCTCGAAGCGTTTTGCTGCGTGACTGTCGGGACTGGCAAAGTCAAACGTGCGAAACGTGCCTGGAAGATTCTGGCGATCAATTCGAGCGTAGACCGCCCGACGATTTGTAAACGGTTTTTTCGTGATGTCGACAGAGATTCCCCCCACCGTCGGATCCAGGGTTCCGGAGACGGCCAGCAGTGCGTCGCGAAATGCTTCAAAGTTCAACCGTCGCCGGGACATGCGTGCCAGCAGTCGATTCTCCGGATCAGCCTCCGCGACATCCGGTCGCGGAGCGCTGCTTTGTCGCCACGTTTGTGAGGTCAGAATGTGACGAATGACGGCCTTCCGCGACCAGTTGTGGTTAACAAAGAATGTGGCCAGATGATCCAGCAGTTCGGGGTGTGACGGTGGCGGTGTTCGCACCCCAAAATCGCTGGGTGAGTCAACCAGCCCCTTTCCGAACAGCCGCAACCAGATGCGATTCACAGCGACTCTGGCCGTGAGAGGGTTTTCCGGACTGGCGATGTTCTTAGCAAGTTCCAGTCGACCGCTGCCATCGGTAAACGGTTTGGGCGTGCCCTTCGACAAAGCCGTCAGGAAATGTCGGGGCACACGATCGCCACGATTACCGGCACTGCCTCGGATAAAAATCACCGGTTCGCGAGGCTGGTCCCGGTCCACCAGTCGCAGTGGAGAAGGCTCGTTCCCCGGTTCGTTCGAGGAATCAAAAACACCGTACAGACTGTAGTAGTCGGCCGTCGGAATCGGATCAAACTTGTGGTCGTGACAGCGAGCACAAGTCACCGTCAATCCCATCGTGCCTCGCGACATCACATCGATGCGGTCGTCAATGATGTCCTGGTTGTTGTTCAGGAATCGCCGGCCCAGCGTCAGAAATCCCATCGCCGCCAGTTGCTGTGGATCCTGGTTGTCCGGCAAACGATCACCGGCCAGCTGGCGAACCAGAAACTCATCGTAGGGCATGTCCGAGTTCAGTGACTTGATCACCCATTCTCGAAACCGCCACGCGTCTTTGTATTCGCGGTCTGCTGTAAAGACGTATCCCTTCGTGTCCGCGTAACGAGACACGTCCAGCCAGTAGCGCGCCCAGCGTTCTCCGAACTGCGGTCTTGCCAGCAGGCGGTCGGCGAAGTCGTTAAGCCAGGTGGTCAGCTGTCGGGGATCGCTAAACGCGGCTGCGGCGTTAATATCTTTTGCATCCGGGGGAAGGCCGATAATCGCTACCGACATCCGTCGCACCAGAGTCCCGCCATCAGCCTGAGGCGATGCGTTTACACCCTGGCTGCTGAGACGCCGATGAATAAAGGCATCAACCGGATGTGTCGACTGAGCTGCGCCACCGGGAGGCTGGGGGGCGGCGATCGGCTGAAATGCCCAGTGCTTTTTCCATACATCGGGATCGATGACTTTCGCTTTCCCGAAGTCCATCGTCTCCGGCCAGTATGCTCCGTCGCGAATCCACTTTCTGACAGCTTCGATGTGAGGTGCATCAAGCTTCGCCTTCGGAGGCATCTGCACGTCATCGTCGGAATACAGAATCACCTGCAACAGCCGACTTTCGTCGACCTGCTCTGGATTCACAAGGGCCGCTACTTCGCCCGTGCCGGCTAGCACCTGGCCGCGAGAATCCAGACGGAGGTTGCCTTCCTGCTTATCGGGTCCGTGGCATGAGACGCATTTTTCGACCAGCAGTGGGCGAATATGCCGTTCAAAAAACACTTCTCGTTCGTCGGCGTTCGTGGCGACAATCGGGAGAAACGCCAGAGTGACGGCGAGCAACCGGAAGATCATTCCACATCGTCGGCGGCCGGATGCGAACGCACCTGTTTGCCGAATCAATGATGAACAGAGCCGCCGTGTAACCACGGCAACCGGAAATGCAGAAACTTGCATGGCGGAGTAAGAAAGCAAAGGCAGGAGGGAGACGCGAGCGGAGGGATTTTGATCTCGCTGTTGCATCATAGTCGTTGGTGTCTGGCTCGTCGACGAAAAGTCAACCTGGCCGTTGGCACAACCCGCGTTTCTGCGGCCGATTCCAACGTCTGAGACAGTCAGCACAGCTGTCGGGCGGCACCGTAGCCAAATCTTATCAGGCGCCAGACTGCTGTGATTGTCAACGGTCGTGGCGTTTCGCTCCACATCGGGTCCACCTTCTGGCAGAATAGAAGGCTTCCACTCACTACTCTGAAATGGGCAGTCTAATGCTACAGAAAATGAACCGATCACGGGCAATGATTGCCTGTTGTGCTCTGTTCTACGCCACGAATCTTCTTGCCTGGGACGGACAGACTCGCCCGTCCGCCAACGACGAAGATCTGAAGTCGTGGCTGCAGAACATGTACTGGCACCATCGGTACACCAGCGAAGAGATGCAACAGGTAACAGGGCTGAACGTGGCGGAAGTCGCGGCGAAGCTGCAGCAATTCAAGATCAGCGACAACAATCGCCCGAAGCGTCCGGACGACAAAGTGTTCGTGCTGCCGTATCCAGGCGGGCGTCATCCGCGTATCGGATTTCTGGAAGGTGCGGTTGAGCCGCAGCGCGAAACGAAACTCAGCGTGTTCTGTCCATGGGACGACAAAAGCTATGCCGTCATGGATGTACCAGAAGCGATCTGGTCGAATCTTGGCTTAAGCTATCTGGCTCACACGCACGTCGACACCATCTGGACAAAGCAGGGAATCGGTCTTGCTCAGCAGGAATGGACAGTGCTGCCCGACGGGAACTTTGTGCTGGAACGCAAACTTCCGAATGGCATCGTATTCGGCACCAAAGTTATTCCGCTGAAAGACCACGTGCGAATGAAGATGTGGCTGACCAACGGAACAGATAAACCACTGACCGGATTACGAATCCAGAACTGTGTGATGCTGAAGGCCGCAAAGGGATTCGAACAGCAGAACAACGACAACAAGACATTCGTCAACGGCTATGCCGTGGTTAAGTCTCCTGATGGCCGTCACGGGATGATCAGCGGCTGGGATCCCGTGCATCGACCATGGGGCAATGCACGCTGTCCGTGTCTGCATTCCGATCCAAAGTTTGCCGACTGTGAGCCTGGAGAAACGAAATGGCTGCGTGGCTGGTTTTCGTTTTATGAAGGCACAGACATCGACGCGGAACTGAATCGGATTGAAGCGACCGGCTGGCGCAAACACCCGCTGCATCATGTAATCGGCAACGTCACCGGTCGAATCCGGGACGCAGACACCGGCGACGTACTGCCGTGTCGGCTGTATGTGCAAAGCATCGACGATGGTGAATGGCACTACGCATCCCCGACGGCCGTAGCCGGATCTGCCGTGGAATACCGAAAACAGCAAGGAAACTCGCCGAGCGTCGAGAAACACACGACGTTGTCCGCCAATCCGTTCCAGCTGCAGCTGAAGCCCGGACGGTATCGCCTGCGTGTTGAACACGGGAAAGAATTTGTTCCTGCAGAAACGGAAATCGTGGTCACAGACACGGTCCCCGTCACCGTTGATTTGAAGCTGAAACGGTTCGTCAACATGGTCGAACTGGGCTGGTATTCCGGCGACACTCACGTTCATCGCACGATGAAAGAACTTCCCAACGCTGTGCTGGCGGAAGACCTGAACGTAGCTTTGCCGCTGAATTACTGGGTACGTGACAGTTCTGAGATTCCTTCTGCCAGCGGACCGGTTCTGAAGGCAAAGCCGGACTACCTGGATGACACCCACGTGATTTATCCGGTGAACACGGAGTACGAAATCTTCTCCGTCAATAAGAAACGGTACACTCAGGGCGCTGTGTTCGTGCTGAATCATAAGACACCGTTGAATCTCCCGGCACCGCCCACGCTGCCGATCGCCGAAGAAGCTCGTCGTCAGGGAGCAATTCTGGATCTCGACAAACATTCCTGGAACTGGTCGATGATGATTGTTCCCACAATGGGTGTCGATCTTTTTGAACTGAGCAACAACCATCACTGGAAGACGGAATTCGGGTTCCCGCAGTGGACTCTGGAAAATGCTCCGACGGACTGGCCGGAAATCGAACGAAACGAGGCGGGCTTCACAGAAACAGGCTGGACGGAATTTGGATTGCAGACTTATTACACGCTGCTGAACTGTGGCTTCCGCATGCGTGTCACTGGTGGTACGGGGTCGGGCGTTCATCCGGTGCCGCTCGGCCACGGTCGAGTCTACGTTCACTGTGCGGACCGCTTCACCTACCAGAACTGGATGACTAATCTGAACGCCGGTCACAGCTTTGTAACGCAGGGACCGTTGCTGGACATTCGCTTCAACGGACAGCTTCCGGGATCATCGTGGCAGCGCAGCAGCGGCGACGATCATACAGTTCAGATTGCCGGCTCAATCGACAGTCTGCATCCATTGAAATCGATTGAAGTCATTCGTAACGGGCGGATTGTCGCCAGCATTGACGCTCAACCGGAAAAGACGTCCGCCGGCACCTACCGGACGAATCTGGAAACATCAGCAAACGTGCGTGGCTCCAGCTGGGTTGCCCTTCGCTGCTTCGAAGATCTGCCGAATGACAAAGTGTGCTTTGCCCACACCAACCCGGTTTTCGTGGATGTGGCAGGCCAACCGCTGCAGCCTCGCAAACAACGCGTGAAGTTCTTTGTGGAACGGATGGACGAAGAAATCGAACGCAACACGGGCGTACTGACCGACGAGGCTGTCGCCGAATTCCGCGCCGCACGCGAAGTCTATTCCGACATTCTGAACACTGCCCGATAGGACAAGCCTTGCACCTTCTTTTCTGCTTCAGGGTGCGCTCGGCGGAGCGTCCAATGAGACAGGATGCTCTTTGCTGTGCTCAGACAATCGCCCGCTTTCTGCAGGCAGTGCCATCCGAAATGCACGAAGCAATCTGCGGAAATACATTCTGAAGAATCCTGCAGCACAGCAGTATGACTATATCCACACATACGGAAATCGAACAGGAGTCGAACTCGTTTGCGATGGATGATATGCGATCGGAGAGCTGGGAGACCGCAGAGAAAAGCTGGATGTGGATGAAACTTGTTCTGGACGGATCATGGAGCGATGAGACGCTAATAAAACTGATCGATGAGTCCTCTGAACTCACGGTGAGTTCTCTGGAGCCGAAACACCGGCAACGACCGCGAAGCCTACTCCGCCGCCAATCAGTATCGGTACCGGAGATAAAGCTGCTATTAGCGGGCCAACGGTCATACGGGGCTCCGTCCGGTTCAGTTCCAATAAGTGTCGTTCATTGAAGTACAGACATTCCACCACAGAAAAATTGTTTGAAGAAAGGCGGTGAGATTGCGGAAACACTCTTCACAGGTTTTGTTAGGCGTGTTCCCGGGCTCCGGAGTCTGACTTATTCAAGGAAGCTCCCGCTTCGACACCAATCGCTGGCCGACGCTTGTTCGAGTTTTTGTGGGCCAATTGTGCAAATGCCGAAGCGAAGCTACCGGGACAGGCGTTGCCAGGCAGCAAGACGATAGTGGTTCTGTACACTGGCCGGCGCCGACCAGCGTCAGTTGGCAGCGACCTTTGCTGCCTGACCGATGGCGAACAGATGTTTTTCGCCTCGGATAAACAGCTGTCCGTTGGAAATCGCCGGCGAGGCAAACGTGAATTCGCCCAGTGAGTTTTCCTGCACAACATCCATTTTCGGTCCGGGACGCACAAGGCTGGTTGTCCCGTCGTCGGCTGTAAAGTAAGCCAGCCCGTTTGCTGCAATAAGCGAAGCGCTGAAGTGGTTGCCAAGCCGATCCTGCCACAGGCGTTCGCCGTCTTCGGTGTTAAAGCAGTTTGCGGTGCCACGGTCGTCGGCCACAAACAGGTGCTTGCCCACGAGCACCGGCGACGGGACATAACACTTGGCCTGAGTGCTGTGCCACGCAACGTGCGTATCCGTCACATCGCCGGAACCGTCCGGTTCGATACCCATCACGTGGTAAGTCGGAAATCCGGCCGTCATGTAGAACTTGCGACCATCAAAAACCATGGACGAAACAAACTGCTCAGTCGGACCTTCCACGAGCCAGTGCTGTTTCCCCGTCTGTGGATCATAACTGACGATTCGTTTGCTGCCCGTCATGACCATCTGAGTCTTTCCGGCCACGTCTCGGATGATGGGTGTGCAGTAACTGCGGGTCTTGTGTTCCCGGAAGGTCTTCCAGACCGTTTTTCCCGTGAACCGGTTCAGAGCCACAACGTATGATGTTCCATCGTGGTCACCGTTCACGATCAGCAGACTCCTGTGAATCACCGGCGCACTACAGAAGCCGTGGACGCTTGTGAATTCGCCTGGCTTCACTTCCCATAACCTGTTGCCGTCAAAGTCATACGCCGCAACGACCATTTCGCCCGGTGTTACAGGACGTGCGTTGCCAACGTTAGGGGCGGGAACTTCGTGTCCGTCGGCAACAAGGAAAGTCACGTAGATCGTCTTGCCGTCGGTCGCGGGAGTGCCGGAAGCATGGCTGTTGAGCCGATGTTTGGTCTCAAGAATCGATTCAACGACCGTCGTCTGCCACAAAGTCTTGCCCGTCGCTCGATCAAGACAAATCAAAACCCGCTTTTCTTCCTCTTCCAGACAACTGACCAGGAAGATGCGATTCTGCCAGATCACCGGCGACGCATGTCCGCCTCCGGGAACGGCCACTTTCCATGAGATGTTCTCGCCGGTTTCTCCGTTCCATGATGTCGGAACATTAGTTTCCAGTGATGTTCCGTCACCCCGCGGTCCCCGCCAGCCGGGCCAGTTTTCGGCAACGGCCTGAGATCCAACGGTCACCAGGACACAAAACAGAAGGCAATGGGTGCGATCAGGCATGATTGATTCCGAGATGATTGAGCGGCAGGAATGGCTTGCGGCAGCGTTGCACATGAAACGGTGACTGCGTATTTGGAAGGACATTGTGTGCTGAAGTGTGATTTTGCAGGTTCCGCTTTGCAGTCGCAGAGTCCCTGTTTTATTCTGTCCGGCAGCGCCATGCCAGTCATTCTGTTCGTCGGAAGTCCGTATGCCGAAAAATCGCAAGCTGCTGTTTCGCTGCGCGGCTGTGTTGCTGGGGCTTTCCACACTGCCCCTGTTTGAAATGACCTGCCGGATTGCCGGCTGGGGCGCCGAACGTCCGGTGAGTGACGCGTTTGCGGAATTTGCTGCTGTTCGACCGCTCTTCAAACTCAACGACGGCGATCAAAGCTATCAGGTGGCTGAAAACCGTCGTAGTTTTTTTGCCGACGATTCCTTTACCGCTCAAAAGCCGCCAAATAAGTTCCGCGTCTTCGTCTTTGGTGGTTCAACGGTTCAGGGACGACCGTATTCCGTGCCGACGTCATTCGGCACATTCCTGGGAATCGGCCTGCAGCATGCCGTGCCCTCGATGCAATGGGAAGTGGTCAACTGCGGGGGAGTCTCGTATGCCAGCTACCGGCTGCTGCCGATCATGCAGGAATGTCTCAGCTACAAACCGGACCTGTATATCGTTTGCACAGGCCACAATGAGTTTCTGGAATGCATCACGTATGCTGAAGTTCTTTCCGCAGCACCAATCGTATCGAAAACTTTTCGCTCACTTCACGGATGGAACAGCTTTCGTCTGCTCCAGACAGCGATAGGCGGAATACGCGCCGCAGATACGGTCGTCGATCAGCCAGGTTACGATTCTGTTCTGGCTGAAGAAGTCGACGCATTGCTGGATCATCAGGGCGGCCTGGAAGCATATTCACGCGCTGCACTTCATGCTGACGAGGTCATCGAATCGTTTGGTCAAAACCTGCAACGCATGATCGACATGTGCAAACACGCCGACGTTCCGTTACTTCTTATGCGTCCGCCGTCCAACCTGCAGAATTGTCCGCCATTCAAGTCTGAGTTTTCCGCACGAACAGACGACGTTGCGCAACGACAGATCGCGACTGATCTGAAGACGGCCGGTCAGTTGCAGACAACGGACACGAAGACCTCAATCACCCTGCTTAAACAGATTGCTGCAATAGATGACCAATTCGCGTTTTCATGGTATCAGCTTGGGCAGGCCAGTATATTGGACGGCAGATTTCATGACGCCGTTACAGCACTTGAGCGTGCCCAAGACGAAGACGTCTGCCCTTTGAGAATGACGTCCGGTCTGCGGGACATGATGTTCGGCGTTGCGGAAAAAAATGTTGTGCCATTACTCGACATTCATCAAATGCTGCAGCAAACGGCTCGACGCAATATCGTCGGTGATTCCGTGCTGGTCGATCACATTCATCCTTCGTTCGCCAGTAACCAGAAGATTGCCTTTTCCATAATCGACAGACTGCAAAGCCTAAGCGTCATTGCCGTGGAACAGAACGAATGGACAACGGCGGCGCAGACGGCCTTCGAGGATCACCTGCAGTCGCTGGATAATCTGTACTTTCTGCGCGGTCAGAGAACGCTGAAGTCACTGGAAGCGTGGGCGCAGGGACGCGGCGACGGTCCGCCTTTAACTGCAACTTCAGACCCTCAACGCTGAAGGGATCAACGCTCATGGAAACAATTGCCGCTGACAGCCGCATGGAAAGTAGAAACCTGCGTCGACAAACACGGCGGCGACACTGGCTGAAACGAGGCGTCGTTTTCCTGTTCAGCGCGTTGCTGTCACTCGTCAGCGTCGAACTCGTTGTGCGAGGCTACGTGTATTGCCGCGGGTGGACGTCAAACTGTTACGTCGGCAGCATCACTCTACTTGTGCCGGATCCGATGAATGGATACACGCTTGCCGAAGACTACCGTTTTCGGTCCGGCGCCCAGAAGATTTCGATAAATCGATTTGGGCTGCGTGGGCCGGCTGTTGAGGAAGTGAGACCGATGGGCACACACCGTGTCGCGGTCATCGGTGGCTCCTCAGTCTTTGGCTACCTTGTCAGCGACGGCGAAGAAGCCTGTCGAGTACTTGAGAACCGTCTGCGTTCAAATGGTGATTCTGTGGAAGTCCTCAACGGTGGAGTCCCTGGATACAATCTGATTCAAAGCTCCCGTCGCTTCGACAGCCATATTTCACGACTCGAGCCGGACGTAGTGATCCTTTATCTGGGCTGGAACGATCTGGTCTACCTGCTGGACGAGACGCCCAGCATTGATGTTGCCGGGCGGGGCCTATGTGCTTCGACCTTGGAAAGAATGGCCGCGTACTCGACGTTGTACGGTCTCGTGGCCCACAGACTTCTCGGGCAGGTGGCGGAGTTTAATCCTCCTTCGCATTCCGGCACCCAACCAACTCCGGCCGGTAGTCGCCTGTTTCAGACAGCGCTGCAGTCGACCGTATCGCGGGTCAGACAGTCAGGAGCGGAAGTGATCATCTGTTCGCAAGCGATGCTCGCTCACCCGGAGGTTGGCGAATCTGCAAAGCTGCATTTGGCAGGACGCGGCTCTTCGGCAGATCACACGATCGCACTTGGCGTTTGGTTGCAGGACGCTCTGGCTCTGTTCGCCACCGCGAATGACATCCCGTTCGTTGATGCGTACAACGAGATCCCGCCAACGTCTGCAATGCTTGGCGACGTAATCCACCTGACCGTGCAGGGCGAATCTGAATTGGCAGCCATCTGGGAACGGGAACTTACTGCCATCTGGGCACAGCAGTGAGAATGCCTGCTAACAGCAGCGCGTTCTGCACACTCTGACAGCAACATTGTCTGGTGACGCCATCATACGCGTTCGAGCTTTGTGATGCGTCCTGTGCCGACCCATTCTGCGACGTAGATGTCTCCGTTTGCGGCAAAGCACGCGTCATGGGGATGAATGAACTGGCCGTCTTTCCACTCGTTTGGCTGACCACGAAGGTTGTTGACCTTGTTTAGTCGATCAATCGCCGTGCCGAGATGTGCGACGACTTCGTTCTTTTCGTTCAGCAGTGTCACTCGTGCCTTCAATTCAGGTATGAGCATCAGGTTCTGCCACGTGTCCACATTGGCAGGCAGGCCAAAACCTTCCAGCGTTTCCTGGTATTCGCCATCCATGTTGAAGATCTGCAAAGTGTTGTGGGCCCGGTCTGTCACAACAATTGACGGTTCACGCCCGGGACGTTTGTCGACCCACAATCCGTGAGCTGTCTTGAATTTGCCTTTGCCGTCACCATCACCACCAAAGCTACTGACCCAGTTTACGTCTTTGTCAAAACGATGAATATGGAACGATCCGTAGCCGTCCGCCAGCAGAAATCCACCATCGTCCAGAAACGCAAAATTCGTCGGCAGGAATCCCTGACGTGTCCATGTTTTTGAAGTGCTGGTGTCTTCGCCCGGAGCGTACACGCCGGATTCCATCGGCGCTTTTCGAAACCAGACAATCTCTCCGGTCAACGTCATCTTGGCGAAACACTTGACCTGTTGATATGCCGCGACATACAGGAATTCCTCACTGCCTTCCTGCCGTACTTCGATTCCATGTCCGCCACCCTGAAACTGAGCACCGAAGGCTCGAATGAATTTTTGTTCCGGATCAAAGACGAAGATGGACGGATGGTCTTTCTGGTCGGCGCGACCTTCGTGGATAACATACAGGTTTCCGGATTTGTCCACGGCCACATTATGAGTCGTCTGCCAGTTGTATTTGTCCGGCAGCATCGGCCAGTCGTGGCGCACTCGGAACTTGTGTTCTCCTTCGCCGGTAATGACCTCATCGCTGGTGCGGCTGGCCGTGAAAGCCATGGGTGCTGCGGTAATTACTGCGGCACCAGTTGCAGCAGTGGATAGAAACTGACGACGGGATGATGTCTGCTGAGTCATGATGGTCCGGCTCCGGAATTCGAAAAAGACACAGAAATGTCGCACTCTATTGTGAGGTAATTGGCACCTGAGTCCAGCCACCGATGACCTGTTCTGGATTGATCTGTCGCGGCAGCCAACTAAACTCACCGCTTCGGAAGCAGGTGGTCGACACAAACAGATTTTCTACAGCACATCAGGGTATTCACATGACTGAAACGGTCCCGTCTTCCACTCAGCGGCCACTGCAATTCGAAAACGGGTCGGCCATTGGGACCAGCCAGCGCTGGATGGGCGGTCAGTATTGTTCCGTGCTGACCTCCGTTGGTATTGTCGGCTGTGGCATCTATGACCTGCAGACCGCCGAAGAATTCGGGCAGGCGATTGCGATTGCCAAAGGAACACCGACCAATCCACTGGTGGAACCTGAAGACCTGTTCGACGCAAAAATCGTCGGTGTCACCGCAAAAGCCGCGGAACTGGGAATCCAGGTTGGCGACACCGGTCGCACGGCCATCGAAACCATGTTGGCCGGCTCAGATTCTGCAGACGCGCAATGAGTGATCGAAAAACAGTGCAAAAGAAAAGAACGTCGGCGCGCGAACGCCGCTGGAATGCACTCAACAGGCAAATCATCGGCTGCGAACAGTGCCCCAGACTTATTGAACATTGCCAAACAGTCGCATCAGAGAAGCGAGCGGCCTACCGGAATGAAACCTATTGGGGCAAACCCGTTCCTAACTTCGGAGATCCGCAGGCCCAGTTGTTGATCGTGGGCCTTGCACCTGGAGCTCACGGAGCCAATCGCACGGGACGAATGTTCACCGGCGACCGCAGCGGCGACTGGTTGTATCGTGCTCTGCACAAGGCTGGCTTTGCAAACCAAAAGAACGCAACTTCGGCGGACGATGGTTTGCAGCTGGTCAATTGTGCAATCACGAACGCCTGCCACTGCGCTCCTCCGGGCAACAGGCCGACGGCGGAAGAGCTGGCCAACTGTGCCGGATGGTTCGACGCTGCGTTGGCTCAACTGCCGGTGCGAGTGCTACTGGCACTTGGCGGAATTGCATGGAATACCGTGTGGAGTCACTTTCGCAGCAACTGTCCACAGAATTTGCTGTCCGACAGGAAACCAAAGTTCGGCCACGGAGCTTCGGTTCCACTGACCAGCGAAATCACTTTGATTGGCAGCTATCACCCCAGCCAGCAGAACACGTTCACGGGACGACTGACCGAGCCGATGCTCAACGCCGTATTTCGGAAAGTGCGGAAACTGGCCGATTCGGAGCGACCGTCACGGCGGCCATGAAATGTTGCAGAATCGTTACTGGCGCATGAGAACGCAACACTTGGGCAAGTCTGTCAACCAGCCTTCTGGACGACGGGCTGAACGATGGTGTCCCGGCCATTTGACAAAAAATCCGGATTCTCCAGTGGACGCGCCCTGAAATGCATATGCAATTTGCATATGCATTTCAGAGAGGTGATGACATGGCCCGCAGGAAGACAGCAGCGTCAAAAACAACAATCGATGGCCGTTGCCTGGCAGCAAAAAATCGACTGGGGGCCGCGTAGTAACCAGCATTTACGACGCTGCCTTTCATCCGCTGGGAGTCAAAGTCAGCCAGCTTAATATTCTGGTTCTGGCTCAGCATCTTGGCGTGGCTCGTCCGGCTGTCGTCTGTGAGATGCTGTACCTGCACACATCCACGCTCAGCCGCAACGTCTAGCGAATGCGGGCGAAGGGCTGGCTGGAGATTGCGCCCGAGCCCGGTCGTTCTCAGCCTTTCCAGCTTACGCCGGCAGGCCAATCGCTAATTAAGAAGGCCGAACCCGCCTGGAAAGAAGCTCAGGAGGCGGCAGGGAAAACACTGAAGGACGAATTGGTGCAGGCGTTGTCAGCCCCACTGACTGAACTGTGTTGCGCGGCTCGAGGCAGTTAAGGCGTGTTTTTGGGGGCCGTAAGGCGTACCAATCATGAAAGCCGAGGTCCGTCTCTGACGCCGCGACTACCGAATTCCGGTCCGTTTCACTGCCGATGCGGCGAGTCGGTCGTTGGCAAACGAGTGTGAAAACCAGACGTCTGACAGTGGTGACATGACACACGTGTGTGACTGGTGGAAGGAAACGTTTGTTCGGTTCAATTCGCAGGAGACAGTAGTGCCGACCTGTGTTTACCGGTACGTTATCGTCTTCCATCCGTGCAAATTCGTTCTTCGATGAGTCTTCCAGGTATGAATAACACCATTATTTTTTCATTGTGTGCCTGGTTCCTTGCGACGTCGGGCATTGCAGCGAATCCGGATGCAGCGCGGCCGAACGTTATTTTCATTATGTGTGATGACCTTGGGTATGGGGACATCCATTGCCTGGCTCCGGAAACCAGTAAGATCGCCACTCCGTGTGCGGATCAACTGGCCCGTGAAGGGATGATCTTCACCGACGCCCATTCCGGGTCGTCGGTCTGCACGCCTACCCGCTATGGAATCATGACGGGACGCTACAGCTGGCGCACTCGTCTACAGAAAGGTGTTGTCACGGGCTTCGCTCCCAGCCTGATCGCTCACGACCGGCCGACCGTTGCTTCGTTTCTCCAGAAACAGGGTTATCACACGGGGATTGTTGGAAAGTGGCATCTGGATTTTCGATACCTCAATCCACAAACCGGTGAAGCGTACGTGCAGAAACAGCACAAGACGCCGCCGGTCGGTGCGAAGATTCCTGACGGCCCCGTGCGTCGCGGTTTCGATTATTACCACGGCTTCCACCACGCCCGCAACATGGAAGCAGTGGTCGAGAACGACGAAGTGATTGCTCACGACGCGACAATCAACATGTTGCCGCGGCTGACTCGCAAGTCTGTTGAATACATCGCCGCGCGGGCAAAGGACCGGAGACCTTTCTTTCTGTACGTTCCGCTTGGTTCGCCTCACACGCCGATCGTCCCGTCCCAGGCATGGCAGGGAAAGAGCCCGCTCGGCGCTTACGGCGATTTCGTGATGGAAACCGACGCGGTGGTCGGTGCCATCTCCAATGCACTGCAGCGACATGGCATGACAGACAACACTCTGGTGATCTTCACCAGTGACAACGGTTGTTCGAAAGCGGCCGGCATCGACAAGCTGGCAGCGCAAGGCCACAAAGTCAGTGCTCATCTGCGAGGTTCAAAGGCAGATATCTGGGATGGCGGACACCGCATTCCCTTTATTGCCCGCTGGCCGGGCCATATCCAACCCGGTTCGACCAGCATGCAGCTCATCTGTCTGGTGGACCTGTTCGCCACTCTCGAAGAGCTGACGGAGCATCGAGTGAAGGGACTCGGTTGCGAGGACAGCGTCAGTTTCCTTCCGGCGCTGGGTGGAAAGCCGATCGATTCGACGCGGGCCGGGGTGATTCATCATTCAATTAGCGGCCACTTCGCTTATCGACAGGGAAAGTGGAAACTCTGCCTGGCAAGAGCTTCGGGAGGGTGGTCCTCACCCAGGGAAAACCAGGCGCCGCTGGACAGTCTTCCCGGACAACTTTACGACATTGAGATCGATCCGTCAGAGATGACCAACCTGTACGACGCGAAGCCGGAAGTGGTGGCGCGGCTGGTCAGTCAGCTGAAGTCCGATGTGTTGCGAGGTCGCAGCACTACAGGGCCGCCGGCGCAGAATGATGTGCAGGATATCGTGCTGTGGAAAAGCAAAGAAAAGTCGAACAGTAGCGCAGGCAGGTCGAGGAAAAAAAAGAAACAGTAGCGACTACCGAGGTACCGTGTTCTGCATAAGCGACGCGGCCGGTCATTGCAGCAGTGTTATAACACACCCATCATCAACAGTACCGTAGGCCGTACCGAGCGGAGCGAGTTACGGCCTACGGTACTGACGTCGATTTTCTCATCCTTCCAGTGGCAACCCAATCGCCTGTCCACGGGCCGCACTTTGTGCGACGGCTTCGGTGAATTCCATGTAGCGCACGCCCGTTGCGAAGTCTGTGAATTCGACCGACCTGTTGCCGCGAATGGCGTCGATGAAATCTGCTTCGACGCGCCAGCGACCCTGCTTTTCCACTGGTATCTGAATCTCTGTCAGCTCGCCTTCGTCTTTGCGAGCACCCAGCAGTTGATCGTCGGCACCGCACAGGTACTGCAGAGTACCTTCACTGCCGAAGATGCGAATCTGCAGAGGCGGTGCATGATGAGTGACGCTGCTCAGATGATAGATCCCGCGGGCCCCGCCGGGCAGTTCAGTCAGGACATGGACACTGTCCGGCGTACCCACGTCGGACGGTTCACCAGTTTCCGCGACAGGGCGTTGCGCGGTGAAGATCTGTGTTTGTGCGAGCACACGCACGGGATCGGGCACCCACCGGATTAGCGTTTCGTGCAGGATTCCCATGGCCAGCATGTTCAACCCGCTCAGCTCTGCAGACTGACGCCAATGCAGCGGTATTGCAGGATTCGCATTCGCCGCATTGCAGCCCAGGACGACAACTTCACGCAACTCGCCTACGTAACCGTCGGCCAGCAGTTGCCTGACTGTCTGGTGAACTCGCAAACCAAATGGACTGGGCACGATTTGAGCGACAAGGTGGTCATTCTGCCGGCTCGCTTTAAGCATCTGATGCGATTCTGCCGCGTTGCGGGCCATGCGGGCTTCCACGAGCACGTGCTTCCCCGCCTGCAGTGCGGCGACCGTGATGTCACGGTGCAGATACGGCCATGTGCCAATCACCACAGCATCGATGTCCGCGTCGGCGACGAGGTCCTGCCACTTGTCGAAAGTTTTGGCAATCCCGAATTCGTCGGCCGCTTTTCCGGTCGATTCCGGTCGGCGGTTGCAGACACTCACGATTTCGACGTCGTCACAGGCCTGCAGCCCCGGCACATGCCGCAACCGTGTGTTTGCTCCCAGTCCGATAATTCCCACTCGAATCGCATTCATTTTTCAATCCTGTCGTTCGTTTTCCGGGCTCACTGGGCACCATTGTAAATCGTAAGGGTCGGGAGTCTTTTTCGGCCGGATACAGCTTGAGCCAAAATATCGTTCGTCCGAAAAAGACTGCGGTCCCCTCTTGTCCTCGCCGTAGTTGCTGTCACCTGTGTCGCGGCTGTGGTATGAATCAAGCTTGGTTCTGCAGGCTGACGCCCACAGCTGCAAGCTGATGTTCCGTCGGGAATTCCTGAACTGTGCAGAGAAGGTAATCATGAATCGAAACTTTGCAACCGCATTCGGTCTGATGTTCATGGCACCGTGCCTGGCCTCAACGACGCAGATCAACGCTGCGGACTGGCCGACATGGCGATCTGACGCACGACGGAGTGCCACGACCTCCGAGCAACTGGCGGAACAGTTGCATCCACAATGGACGCTCGCACTGCCAGACCTGAAACCCGCGTGGCCGGAAGATCCGCGTCTGCACTTCGATGCGACGTACGAGCCGGTGATTGCCGGATCGACGTTGTATTATGGATCATCCCGCAACGATTCGGTAACAGCAGTGGACCTTGTGACCGGCAAATACCGCTGGCGTTTCTTTACGGATGGTCCGGTTAGGTTCGCCCCCGTTCTATCTGAAGGCAAAGTCTACTTCGGTGCGGACGACGGGGCTCTGTACTGCCTGACGGCCGACAGCGGAGAACTGCTGTGGCGATTTCGCGCAGCTCCCAATGATCGCCACGTAATTGGTAACGAACGACTGATTTCCGTGTGGCCGGTCCGAGGTGGCCCGGTGCTCGTGGATGATCAGATTCAGTTCACTGCGGGAGTCTGGCCGTTCGAAGGCACATTCTTGTATGCGGTCGATGCAGCCACCGGTGAGCTTGTTGAATCCAGGCCGGCAGTCACGCCGCCCCGGCACGACGTTGTCACACTGAACGACATGACGCCACAGGGTTATCTTGCTGCCAATGATGCCCGAGTGTTGATCCCGCAGGGCAGGTCCGTCGTGGGTTCCCGAAATCGCGGGACCGGTGGATTTGAAAAATTTCAGTATTCGACCAGCGCTGTGACCAATTATCACGTGGCCACAACCGGGCAGTGGTTGTTCCACGGAACGGTGACCTTTGACACGAAGGGCAAGCGACAACTTGGCATGAGCCTGCGCACGCCCGTTCTTGGGAACGACATGATCTACGCCGGCGAAAACGGAAAGGTGGTGGCATACGATCTGACAAGTCCTCAGGAGATCGAGCGTACCGATCGCCGCGGGAAAAAAACAAAAGTCTCCGTACTGACTCAGGCATGGGCCGTGCCCAACGATCAGATTCTCGATCTCCCAAAGACAGACTACGAAACATGGCTGGCAGCCAATCCGCTGCTGGTTGATATCAAAGCCGGCAGGCGTCTGTACGGTCACCAGGGTAAGGTCGTGTTTGCGATCGACCTGCCTGCCGGTGACACGGCTGCCCGTGTCTCATGGAAAACGGAAGTCAGTGGAACGCCGGCATCCATGGTGGCTGCCAACGGACATCTGGTCGTTGTGACAGCAGATGGTCGCATGCATTGTTTCGGTGCAGAGTCGGTTGAGCCACGCAACAGAACGGAAAGTCAGCAGCAGGTCGAAGAATCTTCGGACTGGTCTGAACGGGTTGCCAGCCTGCTTAGTCGCGCGAATCCGGAAGACAGCTATTGTGTGGCCATGGGAATCGGTACCGGCGGCCTGATCCGCGAACTCGTCCGGCAGTCAGATCTGCGGATCATTGTTATCGATCCCGATCCGAAACGTGTAACCCAATTGCGCCGGCACTATGATGACGCAGGCCTGTACGGAACTCGCGTCGTAGCGCACGCCGGTGATCCTGCCAAATTCAATCTTCCACCGTACATGGCGTCAGTCGTCGTATGCGAAGAACCACAACGTTATGGTTTCACGGACAAGCCGGAATCGCTGCATACGCTCTTCGCCTGTCTGCGTCCTTACGGTGGCACCGCGTTTCTGCCCGGCAATGACAGCCAGCATGCTTCCTTCGCGAAGCTGATCGCTGAGACAAAACTCGTCAGGGCCGAAATCGCACGGTCGGGCGACTACTCGCTGCTCATACGAAGCGGGGCGTTGCCGGGTTCGGCCGACTGGACACACGAGTACGGCGACGAGTCGAACACGCTGATGTCTCATGATCAGCTGGTGAAGGCGCCGCTGGGAGTTCTGTGGTTCGGTGGGCCGGCTTCCGATGGCAGCCTGTTTTACAACCGTCATTTCTGGGGACCCAGCATGGCGGTCATTGGCGGGCGAATGTTTATTCAGGGGCCCGGAAAAATGACAGCTGTCGATGTGTACACGGGGCGGATTCTCTGGCAGATACCGCTGAAGGATGACGACGATTATCGAGCAGGCCGTCGTGGTAACGACTTTGAAAAACATCTGTCGGGATTTCATTTTCTGGTCGTCGAGGACTCCATCTACCTGGTTCATGAAAAGAGCTGTCTGCGGCTCGATCCGGCCACCGGAAAGCAGCTGGCGAAATTTAAATTGCCTGACCCGGCGGACGACTGGGGGCGTATCCGAGTGAAGGACGATCTGCTGATTGCTGTCGTCTTCCGTACGCTTGACGCTGATAAAGAGAAACTTCCCGATGCCCGCAAGCTGCTGGCCGGACAGAGATCCCCCGTCGAGATCGTGGCACTCAACCGCCACGACGGCAAACGAATCTGGTCACATGAAGCGGAAGCCAGCTTCCCTGTCATATCTGTGGGTGCAGATAAGATTTTCTGCTTCGATGGTGCGCTGGAGAACTTCTATCAGGACTGGAAACGTCGCGGGCTGATCCCGAAAGCTTCCGACATCCGTCATCTCAAAGCCATCGATCTGCAGACAGGCAAAGAGCTGTGGAAAGAGTACACCGACATTATTGGCACGTGGGTTTCGTATTCCGTCGAACATGACGTACTGCTGTTAACCAACAAGAAACATGTCATGGCCTTTCGCGGCAAGTCCGGAGAACTGCTGTGGAAGCAATATGCAGAAGGACAGGGCTTCAAGGGGCATCCGGAAAGTTATTGGGACCGAGTCATTATCTGGAACGACCGAGTGCTGGATCAGCGCGGTCCCGGGCTGTCATGGAATTTGGAAACCGGCGAACCCGTGCCTCGGGTCCATCCATTAACGGATAAAGAAGTCGACTGGCAATTCACCAAAGCGGGACATCACTGCAACTATGCCATCGCCAGCCCCCACCTGATGACGTTTCGAGCGGCTTCGGCTGGTTTCTGCGATATCGAGTCCGGAGAAACGTCGCGCCTGAATGGGTTCCGCTCCGGCTGCCGGAACAGCCTGATTCCGGCCAACGGCGTTTTGAACGCTCCGAACTTCGCCCACGGCTGTGTATGCGGATACTCGCTGTTTACTTCGCTGTCACTGGTTCACCTTCCGGAATCTGAAGTGTGGAGCTACAGCGCGTTGTCTCTGGATCCAAAGCAGGATCGAATTCGTCGTGTGGGAATCAATCTGGCGGCACCTGGCGACCGGATGGCTGACAACGGAACAATGTGGTTTGACGCACCCAGCGTGGGTGGTTCCTCACCCAGCGTTTCTGTAGACCTGAAAGGTGATCAAATCCGAAAGTTCCGTCAGCATTCCTCGCTGCTCAGCGGCGACGGCAAAACCTGGGTCGCCGGCTCCGGTGTCGAGGGGCTGACATCAGTGACGATTCGTCTGGGTAAAAGTGATTCGAAGGCGAATCGGTACACAGTCCGGCTGCACTTCAGTGAGCCTGATCCGGTCGCTGTCGGCGATCGAGTGTTCAGCGTCTCTGTTCAGGGAAACACGGTGATCGAACAACTTGATATTGCGAAGGAGTCCGGTGGACGCAACCGTGCGATCGTCCGGGAAGTCCGTGATGTCGAAGCGGACTCCAGCGTGAAGATTGACCTCAGTCCCGTTCACGGTCGTGCAATTCTGTGTGGTGTGGAAATCGTGGAGAACGATGCGGAGCCCATCGATTAGTGATATCGGCATTATCTGATTTTGAAGTTGCTGCGGTGGCTGCCATAGCTCAAAACGCAAGCGAGTGGGTATCGTGCGATTGAGAAACACACTTGCTTGTGCTGCGGGGCTTGTATCACGAACCGATAAGTACACATTTCATCCGGAAGCGATTATCAATGGTCCGTGTTCTCGTAATGTTTTTCGCCGTCACGTTCCTGAATACGGCATTGCTTGATTGTGTCCGTGGCCGGCAGGAGAACTATCCCGTTCCCCCGGAAGCTGTGGCCAACGATGACATTCCACACGGCGCGATCGACCGTCCGCACGAGTTCCGCAGCACGATCTTTCCCGGGACTGTTCGACAGTATTGGGTCTACGTTCCCGCGCAATACGACGCAGCAAAGAAACCCTGCCGGATGGTCGTGCAGGACGGTTACAACAAGGCCAAAGGCTGGCGACGGCCCACAGTGCTGGACAATATGATTCACAGCGGCGTCGTGGCCGTGCAGCTGGGCGTGTTCGTGACTCCGGGAATTGTTCCCGCCGCCAGCGATGATGCGCAGCCTCGCTACAACCGCAGCTTTGAATACGACGCGGTGGGTGATCGTTACGCTCGGTTTTTGATCGAAGAGCTGCTGCCGGAAGTCGCGAAGACATACACGTTCAGCGACGACCCCAATGACCACTGCATCGCGGGCAGCAGCTCGAGAGCCATTTGTGCCTTCACGGCGGCATGGGAACGTCCGGATGCATTTCGGAGAATCTTCAGCACTGTTGGGACTTATGTCGGATTGCGGGGCGGCAACGAATATCCAATTCTGGTGCGGAAGACAGAACCAAAGCCGCTGCGAATACTTCTGCAGGACGGCAGTACTGACCTTGATATTTATGGTGGCAGCTGGTGGAACGCCAATCCGACCATGCTGTCGGCACTGCAGTTTTCGGGGGATGACGTGAAACACGTCTGGGGCGCAGGCAGACACAACGGCAAACACGGTGCCGCTATTATTCCGGAAGCTTTGCAGTGGTTGTGGCGAGACTATCCGAATCCGATTACGAACGTCGCAGACAAACCACGACGCACGAATCTGCTGATTAAAGATGAAGACTGGCAGCTTGTCAGCAACGGACACCGATTCACGGAAGGGCCTGCGGTCAGCGACGCTGGCGATGTCTTCTTTACCGACATTCCCAACAGCCGCATTCACAGGATTGACAACAAAGGCAAGGTGTCTGTCTTTGCAGAAAACAGCGGGGCGGCCAACGGAATGATGTTTGGCCCCGACGGAAAACTCTACGCCTGCGAAGGTGGTACGGGGCACATCGTGCGGGACACGCCGGACGGGAACAAACAGATTTTCCTGCGTGACATCAAGGCCAACGACATTGTCGTGCTGCCAAATGGCAGTGGCTATGTAACAGAACTGTCGGCAAAAAAAGTGTGGCACTTCAAACCGGATGGTGCTGCGACTGTCGTGGACACCGGCATTAAGTTTCCGAACGGTATAATCACCTCACCGGACCAGACAGCGTTAACCGTGTCCGATACTCGTGGACGATTCTGCTATTCGTTTCGGATCGCATCCGACGGCGCGCTGACCCACAAACAGCAATATGGCCGGTTGCACGTCACCGATCAGCTGAAGTCCAGCGCAGACGGAATGACGGTTGATACTGAGGAACGAACCTATGTTACGACCGCACTGGGATTGCAGGTGCTGGATCAGCCGGGTCGAGTACACTTCATTATTCGCAGGCCCAAAAAGGCATGGCTCAGCAACGTCGTTTTCGGCGGAGAGAATCGTGATACTCTGTACGTCACGTGCGGGGACTGCGTCTACAAACGCCGCATCCTGGCCACGGGAGTGGGGTCCGTGGAAAGAAACGGTGAAGCTGCCAAAGCCGCGACTGTGAGTTGCGGACGGCTGACGTAACGTTTCGAATGTCAAAAGAGGTTTAGTGGGATCGAGGCAACGTGGCCTGCGAATCTGCGTCACCATGTGCAAAACCGTCGGAAAGCCTGTCCATGAAAACATATCTCGTACTGCCACTGCTGCTGTTACTGACATCAAACGTTCCGGGGCAGAACAAGACTCGCGAACAGCAGGTTCGTGAGGATCGTGAACAGGTTACGTCTGATGGTTTCTGGCTGTACAACGATCTGCCTGCAGCGTTTGCTCAGGCTGAAAAAACCAAGAAGCCGATCCTGGTGGGCTTGCGGTGTATTCCGTGCCACGAATGTGTCAAGCTGGACGACCACCTGGTTGACACTCATCCTGTGATTCGTCCCTTGCTGGAACAGTTCGTGTGCGTACGAGTCGTATCGACGAACGGTCTTGATCTGTCGTTATTTCAGTACGATACGGATCAGTCGTTTGCCATGTTCATGCTGAATGCTGACCGCACAATCTATGGCCGCTTTGGCACGCGTTCTCATCGCACCGAATGGTTCGGCGATGTCAGCCTGAAAGGATTGGCGCTGGCACTGCAGGGTGCGCTGGACCTGCACAAGTCTTATCCGTCCAACAAAGCACTGTTGGCAGGTAAAACCGGGGAACCGCTCGAGTTTTCATCGCCGGAAAAATATCCCACGTTGCGAGACAAATTCACCGACCGATTGAATTACCAGGGCGAAGTCGCGAAGAGCTGCATTCACTGCCACCAGATCGGTGATGCGCGCCGTGATTTCTATCGTCAGCAGAAAAAGCCGATACCGGAGAAACTGCTGCACCCTTATCCCCACCCCAAATCGATTGGGCTGATTCTTGACCCTGACCAAATGGCGACCGTTAAGAGCGTTGCTCCCGATTCGCCTGCTGCCGCCGCAGGATTCCGCAACGGTGATGCCATCGAACTGCTGAATGGACAGCCACTGCTGTCCATCGCCGACGTGCAATGGGTGCTGAACGACATCGATCCAGCGGGAACATCCGTGAAAGCGGTCGTGAACCGTGATGGAAGGGAGCAGAATATGACGTTGCCCCTTCCCGCAGGCTGGCGGCAGGCTGACGACATCGCGTGGCGCGTGTCTTCCTGGGGTCTGCGGCGCATGACGACGGGCGGGTTAAAGTTGGAAACGCTGTCGGATGAGGATCGGAAGCAGTTAAACATCGGCAGCCATTCAATGGCATTGCGAGCCGAACACGTGGGGCAATACGGCAAGCACGCCGTCGCCAAACGTGCCGGATTTCAGAAGGGCGACGTCATCGTTGCCTACGATGGGCAGACTGATCTGATGACGCCCGGAGCACTTCTCGCCTACGGCGCGCGGCACACAAAACCGCGTCAGAAAATACGCGTCACCCTGTTGCGTGACGGAAAACGGGTGACCAAACAGCTCACCATGCAGGATTGATTCCTAAATATGCATCAGATTCGATACATCATGGTCGGCGGATTCCTTGGCGCCGGCAAGACCACGACGCTGGCTCGCCTGGCAAAGTCCTACATGGATCAGGGACTGAACGTCGGTATCGTGACGAACGACCAGGCGGACGACCTCGTCGACACGAACATGCTGCGGTCATTGGGGTTTGATGTCGGTGAAGTTGCCGGCGCGTGCTTTTGCTGCAACTTTGACGAACTGATGTCGACCGTTCAGAAGATCAGCCAGCAGAAACGTCCCGACATTATTCTGGCCGAACCTGTCGGCAGTTGTACCGATCTGGTCGCCACCGTAATTCAGCCGATTAAGAAACTGTTCGATGCGGAATTCGTGATCGCTCCGTATGCGGTGATCCTGAAACCGTCGCATGGTCGTCGAGTTCTGCGGAATGAAGCGGGCACCGGATTCTCACCCAAGGCCGGCTATATTCTGAAAAAGCAGATAGAAGAAGCCGATCTCGTGCTGATCAATCGGGCTGACGAATTGACCGACGCTCAAAGCAAGGAACTTGAATCACTGATTCACCAGCACATCCCGGGACGCCCCGTCCTGAAAATTTCCGCAAAGACGGGACAGGGGTTCGATGCACTGACGGAATGGCTGGCACAGGACGGAGATTTCGGACGCCGTATTCTGGATATCGATTACGATACTTACGCCGACGGCGAAGCGGAACTGGGATGGCTGAACAGCAGCGTTCGCGTGGTTTCCGAGACGGAATTCGAATTAGACCAGCTGCTGCTGGATATCGTGGCTCGACTGAAAAAAGTATTGGTTGAGGAATCTGCAGAGGCGGCGCATTTAAAAACGATCGGGCTGTGGGAAGGATTCTTTGGAGTCGCCAACCTGATCAGCAGCGAGAACACGGCAGAGCTATCGCTGACGTCCAACTGCCGTGTTAAAGCTGTGGATGTGATCGTGAATGCCCGGGTAGCCTGCGATCCGGAATTACTGGAAAAGCTGGTTACAGAAGAGGTTACAGCTGCGGGAGCTGCCGTTGGTGGCGTCGTCGAGTTCCGGCGGACTCAGAGTTTCAAGCCGGGTCGGCCAGTGCCGACACATCGTGTGAACTCGCTGATGCCCGACGGACAGACCGCGGATTAAACTGGTAATTCCCTGGGAAAGTTGTTTTTCGGCAGCACTCCCGCAAGGATACGGTGTTCGCCTACTGCAGCGTTTCAACGTCTTCTCACAAAATCCAGCCCCTTTCCAATCCATTTCAGGAGTCACTCATGAGGACCGCAAGATTTCTTAAGTTTTCTGCCATTGCCTGCATGGCGGCAATGTTTCTTTCCGCGGTCGCAGAAGCTCAGCCGCCGCAGAGCGGCCGACAGCGCGGAGGCCAGCAGGGTGGTCGTGGGGGAGTTGGTCAGCAACGTGGTTCTGGCGGCCGTGGTGGGTTTCAGTCAACTGTCAGCAGAGCAGCTCTGTTGGGCGTGGAAGATGTACAGGACGAATTGGACATCGACGATACGCAGCAGGCAACGATTACCGCTGCCCTGGAAGCCTATCGGCAGGAACGAGATGATTCGCGTCCTGATCGCAGCCAGTTTGATCGCAGCCAGTTTGAAAACGCAACAGACGAAGAGCGACAAGCGTTGCGTGAGAAGATGGAAAAAGAAAGAGATGCTCTCAACAAGCAAAGGGACGCTCTCAATAAGAAGACTGACCAGATGCTGAACACGCTGCTGGAACCTGAGCAGGTGAAGCGATTGGATCAGATTGCTTTTCAAATTCGAGTCCGGTTTGGCCTGATCGCTGCCCTGAAGAGTGCCGAGATGCGTGACAAGCTGAGCATCACGGACGAACAGATCGTAAAAATCGAAAAGGTGGAAGAAGACGGCTCGGCAGCCCGCAGAAAGATGTTTCAAAACGGTGGGTTTGGTGGTGGAGGAGAACGGCCGGACTTCACGAAAATCCGCGAAATGATGGCCGAGGCACAAAAGGAAACAGAAAAGAATGTGATGGCCGTCGTGACGGACGAGCAGAAGGTCATCCTTGCCAGCATGAAAGGTGAAGCATTTGAATTCGACATGCGTGCTCTGCAGCGTGGTGGAGGACGTGGTGGTTTCGGCGGCGGAGATCGCGGCCGAGGTGAAGGCGGAGGAGATCGTGGTCGAGGCCGAGGTAATGGCGACGGCGAACGACGGCGACCGGCAGCGGATTCAGACGACGCGATTTAGAGCTTAAGGCTAGCTGTAACAGTCGGACAAAAGAATTAGGCGGCGGCGTTATGCCGCCGCTTTTCATGCGCGCCAGAGTGTGAATCAATGCCGAACTAATTTTCCGAGTTCTCCTGCACCACATTAGACGTGACGATGGTTTTTGGTGACACTGCGTGAACAGTGTTCTCTCGATCGATGGCTGAAGTCGTTGTGTCACGTTCAGCCGTCAGAAGACGTCAGCTTTTGGCTCTGAGCGGCAGCTCGCTCCGTCTGAGCTGCTGGCCTCAAACGGACGGCACCGCTTCTGAACGATGGACGATTGATGACGGCAACGCGCGTACGCTTCCAACTTTCGGCTTGGCTGGCCATTGCAGCCGCCCTGGCTTATGCCTGCCGAGTCAGTATTTCAGTGGCAGAAAAAGAAATTCGCGCTGATCTGGGAATTTCGGAAGACTATATGGGGTTCATTCTGGGGCCCGCGTTTTTCTGGTCGTACGCACTGGCTCAGATTCCTGGTGGCTGGCTGGGCCAGCGTTTCGGCTCACGGCGAACTCTGCCGGGACTGGCAACCGTATGGTCTGCTGCGACGATCCTGATGTGCTATGCCAGCGGGACAGCATCGCTGCTGATCGGTCGTGTGCTTGGAGGCATTGCGCAGGCGGGTTTATTTCCGTGTTCGGCGTTATGTATTTCGCGATGGTATCCACAGGTCGAACGCGCCCGCGCGAGCGGGTTCCTGGGTGCTGCGATGTCCGTGGGTGCGGCGGTCAGCGGGGCGATTACCGGAGAGTTGCTGGGGATCATCAGTTGGCGCTGGATCTTTGCTGCGTTTGCCGTTCCCGGAGCGCTGTGGGCGGTTGGCTTCTATCGCTGGTTCCGGGAAACTCCTGAAGCACACCCGGACGTTGGCGAAGAAGAAAAGCAGTGGATCCGTCGTCAGCCCGATGCAGACGCAGAATTGTCACCGCCGCCCGATCCCTCGCCGGATAGCATTGTTGCCGCCGCCATTGACGAAGCGACTTCTCCGTACGCTCCGCCGTCAAACCAGGAGACAACCGCGCCTGCCGATTCCACGGCTGTTCCGTGGGGCGAGTTGTTTTCGACTCCGGCGATGTGGTTGATTTGCAGTCAGCAGTTTTTTCGAGCGGCCGGATACGCGTTTTTTACCAGCTGGTTCGCCACATATCTGCAGGAAACACGAGGTGTTTCGACAGCGGCGTCCGGGTGGCTGCTGGCCGTGCCACTGATCGCGACGGTGGCGGCCGCTTTGATTGGCGGAACCGTATCGGACTGGCTTTTTCGCACGACAGGAAAACTAAACGTGGCCAGATCGGGATTCGCGGCCATCAGTCTGCTGGCCTGCACCGCGCTGGTGTGCTCAGCATTCTTTGTGGAAGACGCAGCGATGGCCACCGTGATCATCGGAGCCGGCGCTTTTTGTGCGGGAGTAGCCGGGCCTTGCGCGTACGCGACCACAATGGACTGGGGCGGCGCCCACGTGGCACCGGTGTTCAGCACGATGAATATGGTCGGCAACTTCGGTGCCGGTCTGCTGCCGTGGTTCGTACCGACGTTCCGCCGCTGGATTGACAGCAACCCTTCATTGCTGCAGCTTTCGGCCGACAACAGCTGGAACGCAGTGCTGATTCTGTTTGCGGCGATGTACCTGCTGGCTGCGTTTTCCTGGATGCTGCTGCGGCTGGACCGACCATTCGAAGCACCTGAGTTTTAGATTCGACCGCACCCGTTTCTGTCAGGCGTGCGGTTGCGCGTGCCATGGCAGGGCGAAATGTCATCGACGGTGACGTTCCTTAACCGCACATCAAGCAGATTCCGACAGTCTGTCCTGAGAATTTCCGGTTTTTCGAGAACGTGTTTTCGGTGTTGCCGGTATCATTAGCGCACTGTTTGTTTCCACCCGCCTCGACGACATCCTGTTCCATGAAGCCTGCCGTTCTCAGAGCCTGCCTTTTGATGTCCGTGATTTCTCTGTCGCGGGCGGGGGCCAATGATGCCGCGAAGCTGGAGTTCTTCGAGGCTAAGATCCGTCCCGTTCTGATTGAGCACTGTTACAAGTGTCATGCTGCTGACGCAAAGAATGTGCGCGGGGGTCTGCTGCTGGACTCAAAAGCGGGGGCGTTGGATGGTGGGGAATCAGGAGCCGCTGTCGTGCCTGGTGCGCCGGAAGAAAGTCTGCTGCTGTCGGCGCTGAAGCACGAGTCCTACGAAATGCCGCCAGACCGTAAACTTCCGGACGCCATCGTCGCCGACTTCGAACAGTGGATTCGCGATGGCGCGGTCGACCCACGCATCGGCGGCAAGGCGATGAAGCGGACAGCGATTGATCTGAAGGAAGGCCGCAGGTTCTGGAGCTTTCGGCCGGTCCGCCGACCGGATGTTCCAAAGCTTACGGGGGGGTGGGCAAAGACTGACATCGATCGTTTTGTGGCTGCCAGGCAAGTGACGGCCGGTTTGTCGCCCGTTGACGATGCCACCGCAGAGCAGGTTCTTCGTAGAATCCAGTATGCACTGGTCGGACTGCCACCGACGCCAGACCAAATCGCCACTTTCGCAGCAGCGTGGTCCGTGGCCCCTGATGCAGCGATTGATGTGACGGTTGACGAGCTTCTGGCGTCACCTCGGTTCGGTGAACGCTGGGGGCGTCACTGGCTGGATGTCGCCCGATTTGCGGAATCCAGCGGCGGCGGGCGCAGTCTGATGTTTCCTGATGCATGGCGTTTTCGCGATTATGTGATCAAATCGTTCAGCGACGACAAACCCTTCGATCAACTGGTCCGGGAGCACATCGCCGGCGATCTGCTGTCCTTTGAAAGTGACAGCCAGCACGACGACCAGGTGACAGGCGTCGGTTATCTGACGCTGGGACCGACCAACTACGAACAGCAGGACAAGGAACTGCTGCGGATGGAGGTTATTGATGAACAGGTCGACACCATCGGCCGAACGTTTCTGGGTTTGACACTCGGGTGTGCTCGGTGTCATGACCACAAGTTTGACCCTGTACCCACCGCCGACTACTACGCAATGGCCGGAGTCTTTCGCAGCACAGAAACTCTGCTGCCGGGCAACGTCAGCACCTATGTGACGACCAGTCTGAAGATGACTTCTGAGCAACAGATGCTGGCCGACTGGAAAGCGAAGGAAAAATCGCTGTTGGCGGAAATTGCAGTGTTGAAGAAAAAGGTGAAGGGGCAACGGCCGGGTGTAGCCCCGCGCATCGATGCCGCATCGCTGGCCGGCATCATCATCGATGATTCCCAGGCGACATTTGAGGGGGACTGGGTGCATTCGACGTCTCTGGCACCCTTTGTCGGTGAAGGATACCGACACGATAATTTTCTGAAGACCGGGCGACGTGTGCGTTTCGAGACAACGTTGCCCGAATCCGGCATGTATCGCGTACGTATATCCCACAACTATCAGACGTCACGCTGCAGCCGACTTCCTATCACGGTTATCCATGCCAAAGGTTCAACGACGGTCGAAATTGACCAGCGCAAGACGCCGGCGGATGGTGTGTTTGCGGACCTGGGGACATTTTCGTTTGTTGCGGGTTCGAAAGCTGTCGTCACGATCGACGCAGAAAAATCGGGGACCGGTGTCGTGATCGTCGATGCCTTGCAGTTCCTGCCCGATACCGTTGCCGATGTTGTCGTGTCTGTCGAAGAACAACGGCAGCAACTGGAATCGTCAAAACGTTTGACATCGCTGGAAGCTGCGCTGAAGACACATAAGAAGGCTAAACCAAACGTTCCCAAAGCGATGGGCGTTCGTGATCAGAAGGAACCTGCGGACTGGCACATTCATGTGCGGGGTGGCATTCGGAATCTCGGTCCGATCGTACCTCGCGGATTTGTGTCGGCGGCCAGCCCGGTTGATCAGAACGGAGACACGCTGCCGTTCAACTTACCGAAGAGTCAGAGTGGTCGTCTGGAAATGGCCAATTGGATCGCATCGTCAGCCAATCCGTTAACATCGCGAGTCTTCGTCAATCGGGTCTGGCTGCATCTGATTGGTGAAGGACTGGTTCGCACGCCCGACAACTTTGGAAAGATGGGACGACGGCCAACGCATCCGGAACTGCTGGATTACCTGGCAGCGACGTTTGTTGACGACGACAGATGGTCGGTCAAGAAGCTAATCCGGCGAATTGTCGTCTCACGCGTGTTTCGACTGTCATCGTCAGCTGTGTCGAACGCAGATCCGGACAACGAGTTATTGACTCGAGGTTTTCGTCGCAGATTGGATGTCGAATCGCTGCGTGACTCACTATTGCAGATCAGCGGTCAGCTGGATCTGAATCAGGTGGGCGGGCGCACGATCGAAAAAATCACTCAATACGACAATGCCTATGACCACGACCAGTTCAGCCGAAATATCCGCAGCGTCTACGTCCCGTTTTTCCGAAACTGTATGCTGGAAATGTTCGAAGTTTTTGACATCGCCAATCCGAACCTGGTAACGGGGCAGCGGACAAGCAGTACGTTGCCATCGCAGGGGTTATTCCTGCTGAACAGCCCATTCATGCTGGAACAGTCGAAGGTTGCAGCGGAGCATTTTCTGCAAACTCAGTCTGTCGATGCGGCAGCCGCCGATGCTATGATTAACGAGGTATTTTACCGCACGTTGGGACGGTCGCCCACGGCGGCCGAAGTGAAATCTTTGCAAAATCATCTGGCCCACGAGGGTGCGGACGCAATCGATGCATGGGCTTCTGTTTTCCAGGCTCTTTTTGCGTCTGTCGATTTTCGCTACATTGATTGATTGATCATGTTCACACACAATCGACGAACCTGGCTACAAAACTCTGCGTGCGGATTCGGTTCGCTGGCACTGGGCAGCATGCTTGCAGAACAGCAGGTCAACGCAGCACCGGCGGCAAACCATTCACTGGTGGCAAAACAGCCGATGCTGCCGGCGCGGGCAAAACGCGTCATCTTCATCTTTATGCAGGGTGGTCCCAGCCAGGTTGACAGCTTTGACCACAAGCCACAACTGATTAACAGTGACGGTAAATCCATCGACTTTACCGGAGTTCGCTTCGGCACCTTCGGCAAAGTCAGCCAGCGATCTCTGATGAAGCCGCTCTGGAAGTTTCGCCAGTACGGCGACTGCGGTCAGCACGTCAGCGAACTGTTTCCGGAGATTGCAAAACACGTCGATGATCTGTGTTTTTTGAAAGGCATGCACACGGAGGGCGTCGCTCACGGGCCTTCGACTCTGTTCATGCACACCGGCGCAACAAATCTTGTGCGACCGTCGTTCGGTTCGTGGCTGATGTACGGTCTGGGAACCGAAAATCAAAGTCTGCCGGGATTCGTTCAGCTGCAACCTTCGGACACAAAAGGCGGCCCGCGAAACTATTCGAATGCGTTTCTGCCGTCAGTATATCAGGGTACAGCCATCGGTCGGGCAAATCGTTCCATCGATCAGATGACGATCGACCACATCCGAAATCCACAGCTGAGTCCTGAAGATGCCGAAGCACGCTTCACTCTGATGCAACGGTTGAACAAGGCTCAGATTGATCGCCGGCCCGACGATGACAGTCGCCTGGAAGCTGTGATCAAAAGCTATGAACTCGCCTGGCGAATGCAGACGGACGCCCCAGCGATTCTGGATCTTTCGCGGGAAACCGATGCGACCCAGCAGATGTACGGCATTGGTACGACTGAAACGGATGCGTTCGGGCGGCAGTGTCTGATGGCCCGGCGACTGTCCGAATCCGGCGTGCGATTCGTGCAGGTCAACTACGCCGACGAATCACCGAATCCCCGCTGGGACCAGCACAGCAACATGCCGAAACACATGGACCACGCGACCGCGACGGATAAACCCGTCGCCGGACTGCTGGCCGACCTGAAGCAACGTGGTCTGCTGGAAGACACGCTGGTGTGGTGGGGTGCCGAATTCGGACGCACCCCGTTTTCACAAAGCAACAATGGCCGTGATCATAATCCTCGCGGGTTCACCGTATTCCTTGCCGGTGGCGGAGTGAAAAAGGGATTCAGCTACGGGTCAACGGACGAGATCGGTCATGAAGCCGTCGATGGCAAGGTTCACATGCACGACCTGCATGCGACCATTCTGCACGCCCTCGGTCTGGACCACGAGCAACTGACGTATCGTTATGCCGGACGGGATTTCCGACTGACAGACGTGTACGGACGAGTCGTGAATGAGGTTTTTGCGTAGTCTAAATTGATCGTCAACGCTCCACTCGCGCGATGCGGTGGAAATGCAGTTCCACTTCCCGGTCGACAACTCTTCGAACTCCTTCCAACAGGCAGTTCGGTTCGTGATCACTTTCGCCCTGTCGCTTGATGTCCGCCAGCGGCGTTCCCGGCTGCACGTTGAACGATCCCTGATGAATGATCTGATTGCCGGCGTCCAGTTCCGGCACGATAAAGTGGACCGTGGCTCCGTAGCACAGCATGTGATGTTGGTGAGCATCTTCGTAAGGTCGAAAGCCGGGAAATGACGGCAGCAGACCGTGGTGCAGATTGATGATGCGTCCTCCGGCAAACTTCCAGCAGATGTCTGCCGGAAGAACGCGCATGTACCTGGCCAGAATGACGTAATCAATTTCGTTCTCGTCAATCAACGCCTGCATCTGTGGGTAATCGACGTTGCCGGAATCATCGCCGATGTTATGCCAGGGAACATCGAACTGCTCAGCCATACTGCGACACGCATTGCGATTCCCAATCATGACGGTCGCTTCAGCCTTCAGGCGCCCGTCGCGGATTGCTCGCAGAATGGCCAAAGGCGGTTCCGTCCGATAGGTCGTGCAGATCGCCAGTCGCGGCAGGCGCTGATGTTCGTCTCGCGCCCAGACTCTCACCTCCAGACCTCGCCCAGAACCGATCTCCTGCAGGTGACTGCGCAATGTAGCCACGGACACTGAGTCATCGGGCCATTCGATTCGCATCAGCATTGCAAACAGATGTTCCGTGTCACGGTCGTACATCTGGATTTCGTGAATATTCGCACCAGCCCCGGAAACATAGTGGATGATCGGATCGGCCAGTCCTTTGTTGTCCGGACCGACGGCAGTGATGGTAACCTGCATGACTTACTCCGTTATAATGCGCGGACACGATCGACGATCGATCGCGCCTCGGCAGCTCGTCGAGTCACCTCGTCCCAGTCACCGGCGGCGATGACGTCTCGCGGTGTCAGCCACGAACCGCCGACTGCCAGCACGCCGGGGTTGCTGAGCCACGATTCCATATTGCCCGCGTTGACACCGCCAAGCGGTACAAAGCGAACGCCAAGGTGAGCGTAGGGAGCCCGGATACTGTCCAGCATCTTCTGTCCGCCACTGGGCTCTGCGGGAAAGAACTTCAGCTCACGGCAGCCCAGTTCCAGTGCCACTTCAATTTCAGAAGGCGTCATGACACCGGGAGCAAACGGCAGATTCAATTCCTGAGCTCGATCCACCACGTCGGGGTTCAATCCTGGTGAAACCGCGAAGTGGCCGCCTGCTTCGACAACCTGATCAACCTGATCGACGGTCAGTACCGTACCGATGCCCGCCAGCATTTCCGGGATGTGTTCGCGAATCTGTTTCAGCGAATCAATCGCTGCGTCCGTCCGCAGCGTCAGTTCCATGGCATCAACGCCCCCCGCCAGTAACGCTCTGGCGAGCGGCACAGCGTGAGCAACGTCGTCAATGATCAGTACGGAAATGACACCCGTGCGTTCAATGCGCTGCGACATTTCCAAAGGGAATTGAGATTCCAAGAGTTGCTCCTGATTCTGTTTCGTATTGTGTGCGGCGACCATACGATATTGAATTCGCCGTCGCATCGGATGCTATAGCAATGGTTCAGCCTGAACAGCCACATCGGTCGTTTTTGAAAAAGAATGCGGTCGTAAATTCCGCTAAGAAGAAGTCGAGTACGGTCGTTGCTGAACTGCAGTTTCGTCGGGTGCCACTGGCTTCGCCAGTGTTGCTTCATCCCCACCTGGCTCTGTCCGTGCTGTGACTCGTGAAGCGAACAAAACCACAAGGGCACTGGCAAAGCCAGTGGCCCACTCTTTGAACGCGGTGAGTCACGCCAGCGAGTCGTCCTGCGTGACATTCGGACTGTCTCGGTCCATCGGGGGAAAGACATCGAACGATTTTTCTGCAATTAAGGTTCCGCCCATTTCCAGCGTCAAACACCACTCGCCCAGCTTGTCGTCGATCGGACTCCAGATCGTGTCGCCCAGGAAAAAGTCCCAGTCGTTTGTCTTGATGTGGACAGTACCCGTGAACGGAGCTCTGCGGTTTCCCGCGTCGTCCAGAATGCCAGGATGAGCGATGCGGTATACCAGCTCCTGGTTTTTCGCCCCTTTCACGCTGACCACGAATCCGAATTCGATGTCAACTTCCGCCGGCACGCGCGTCGTGACCTGAACGATCTTCGGCAACTTTTTTGAGCCGGAATCCCACTGGGTATAAATTCCCCAGGTCCGCATTCGGATTGCCGGTTTTCGTCTGCCCATAATCGAAGTCTAACCAAGCCGATGCTTCAGACCATGCAGACGCACACTCGAAACCGGGGATTTGTCAGTCGCCGGGTGCCACTGGCTTTGCCAGTGCTGATTTCACGGCTTCGGCAGCTACTGATTGTGCAGCAGCGCCATTCTCTGAGTGCTCCCCAGCCTTGGGGTCTGTCTGCAGGATCGCTCTGCGACAGGCGCCTACTGCGTTGTACATTCTAAGAATCGGGTTTGGGGCAAGGGTACCGGGAGCATAACGAAGCCCGAAAACGAACCTCCAACTCCATAATCGAGCCTCGAAGATGCACTACTTTGAAAGTCGGTCCAGAATATTGCGAGTAATCTGCGTGACGACAGGGTCTTTGCCGCGTAGCCCGTGAGCCCAATCAGTGGTGCCGGCCGTAAACACCGTGCCGCCATTGGTGTAGACGCCCATTACAGCGTTCCCAACACGTTCCTTCGGGAACCGGTCGTACCATAGACTGTCGCCGGGAGCCCAGCGAGCCGGACATGTGCCCAGCACAACAAAGGATTTCGGTGTGCCGTCGTTGCAAGTCGGCGACGGCAATCCGTCCTGCCATTTGAGTTCACAGCCGTCGCATTCGTAGCCGACAATCGTGTCTTTGCCGCCAAACCGGTCGCCCTGTTTCATCTGCGTTCCGTCGAAGATCCAGTGCTTGGGACGATGAATACTAAACGAGGCATCGTCATCCATGAATTGACCGTGACTGCGGTGATAGCCACCCCACAGAAAACCGACACCGGTCAGTTCGTTTTCGGGGCGCCGCACCAGGTGATGGCTCCATGCAGTCGCCAGCAGCCCGTGATCGCCGGTGCGGAACAGGGGATCGACGTTGTACCATTGTTTCCAGCACGTGAGAGCTCGGCCGTTGTCTTCACTGCGGACCTGCCAGCAACAGGTATTGCCGCTAAAAAACGCAACGTTGCCTCCATCCGCAATATGTTTTTCCAGGTTGTCACGCATGGGTGCGGACCAGTACTCATCGTGGCCCACACTCAGTACCAGTCGGTAGTGCTGCAGCAGTTCAGGGTGAAACTCAAGGTCACTGTTGACGGCATAATCGATTTCATAGCCGACGGCTTCGGCCCATTTGACGAACGGTTCTTCCCAGTTACCGAACTGAGAACGTAATGGTCGGTCGAATGATACTCTGTGCCCCTGCAGACCGTCACGATCGTGATACGAATAAAGACTGTGACCGCCCCAGTTCGTGTAGGCGTTGTACGTGTTCGTCGACAACTGCAGCAGAATCTTCGTGTTCTTCCCGGGTTCAGCAGACCGCACCACGAAGAACAGCGATGTCGTGGCGGCGTTGTCGGCAGCGGAAACCGTGGCCACGTAGTAGCCGGATTTCCAGTCATCCGGTATTTTCAACGCGCAGCCCACGGGCCACTGGCAGCCATCGGACGAGGCTCGATCCGGAATCGGATGAGCACTGGCAACAACGTCCGCCTGCTCCCAGACTTTCACGCGTTCCTGTCCAGCGCGTGCGACAGCGATCGAAAGTTTCGTTGCGGTCGTGGACAGATGAAACGAAACCGTTTCGCCTGGAAGGTAGCTCAACTGGTTTGTGTAGCCCAGGACATACGACGATGTCAGGAGTTGCTGATCTGCCAGGGCGCAGGCCTGCGGCACAGTTGTCGCAGCAATGATCAACAATGCTGGTCGGCATATCGTCTTCATTAAACTGCAGCCTTTCTTCTTCACCCTGTGAGTGTCAGCGTTTATCCGCCTGGCGAAACATGCGAGCGACTTCGTCAAAGAATGCTTCCATGACCAGCCTGACCGGCGATGAACCGTCTATCTGACGTGACGCTGTGATGGTTCGTTCCAGCATGGGCGACAGCAGATCGAGCCCATTCTTGGCGCCCATCCGCTGCGTCATGGCATCCGAAAGATCGCCCTTTGCGAGTGCTCGCAGTCGTTGCTGAATGGCGTCGGCCACGAATCGCAGCAGCCACTGAGCATTCTGGCGCTGTTCTGCAGCGCTGGAAGACATTTCTTCGATGCCTCCGACAACTGTAGCGGCAACCTTCAGCGGTTTCATGCCTTCCATCTGCTCAAGCTGGGCGGCCACCGATGTCTTCAGCTTTCGCAATTCCGGATTCAACAGTTGCCGAGCGGTTTCCAGGCTGCCTTCACACAGCTCTGCGATGGAAGTGGCCTCTTCTTCGGATTCCACGATCTCCTGAGTCCGCAGAATCTGTTGCACGTCGGGCTGACTGAGCGGAAAGAAGCGGACGATCTGGCAACGAGAACGAATGGTGGGCAGCAGCGCGTCCGGATTGTCGCACACCAGCAGAATCAGCGAATGTGCCGGCGGCTCTTCCAGCGTCTTCAGTAGCGCGTTGGCACTTTCTGTGTTCAGCAGGCTGGCGTCATTGATTACAGCGACGCGACGATCGGACGCCTGAGGCGCCATGGATAACTCGTAGCACAGGCCTTCTCGACCACGTTTGCCGTCTTCTCCGGCGATCGCCGCAATGGGAATGGCAATTTTCCCGGCCGGCACGCCGACTTCAATGTAGTCCGGCCATGTGTTCGCGGTGAAGGCGCGGCACGCCCGGCAGTCACCGCACACCTGTAGTTCTGACAGCTCATGATTGCGACAGAACACCGACTGCGCCATCAGGCGAGCGAATTGACGTTTACCTATCCCTTCCGGTCCCGCCAGAACGTATGCGTGAGACAGTCGACCGCGCTGCAGCGAACGCCGAAACAGCTCGCGCTGTTCGTCGTGACCTTTGAGCTGGTCCCAGGATATTGTCATGAGCCCTGTTCTGACAGCTGTGTTTCCGCGACGTAGATGGCTTTCAACATCGCTTTGGCTTTGTTCAGTGTTTCTTCGTACTCAAGTTTCGGCACACTGTCGGCCACGATACCGGCACCGGCCTGAACGTAAATCATGCCGTCGTGAATCACCAGCGTTCGCAGAGCGATGCAGGTGTCCATGTTGCCGGTGAAGTCGATGTAGCCAACGGCGCCACCGTAGGGGCCGCGCTTGTGCGGTTCAATCTCATCGATGACTTCCATCGCTCGAACTTTTGGTGCGCCCGAAACTGTGCCGGCCGGCAATCCGGCTCGCAGACCTTCCACAGCAGTCATGCCTTCTCGCAGCTGCCCCACGACGTTGGATGTGATGTGCATGACGTGGCTGTAACGTTCCACAACCATCACGTCGCTTAGTTCGACTGAACCAAACTGAGCCACTCGCCCCACGTCGTTGCGGGCGAGATCAATGAGCATTACGTGCTCCGCCCGTTCTTTTGGATCGGCCAGCAGTTCATCGGCAAGTTCTTTGTCTTCCTGTTCCGTGCGTCCGCGACGCCTGGTCCCGGCCAGCGGACGGATAGTGGTTTCGCCATCTTCCACACGAACCATAATTTCCGGAGAACTGCCGACCAGGTGCAGTTCCGGCGTCTCCAGCAGAAACATGAACGGGCTGGGATTGACCATTCGCAGCGAACGATAGACGTCCAGTGGGTTTGCTTCGCTGGCTCGTTGCAGTCGCTGGCTGAATACCACCTGAAAAATGTCGCCGGCCTTGATGTACTCGCGACACGTTTCCACACAGGATTCGAAATGTTGCTGAGTGAAATTGGATTCGATCTCCAGATCCGGTTCGATGGTCAGATCGATATCGGTCAGCCGCACGGAATCGTTTCCGATGGCCAGCCGAGAACAAATCTGTTCCAGTCTCTTTTCTGCGATCGCTCGCGCGTCATCGGGATCGCAGTCCCTTGTGTCCGCTAACGCAACTGCCAGCACCACTTTACGGATGTGGTCAAAAACAACCATGCCGTCATACAGCGCGAAGCACATATCAGGCAGACCACGATCATCCTCGGGGACGTTCGGCAGATGTTCGCTGTATCGGATGACGTCATAGCCAGCGAACCCGACGGCCCCGCCACAGAATCGAGGCAGACCCGGGACGGGTACGCATTCGTATTCGGCGACCAGCGAATCAAGATCCTTCAGAGGATCGTCACTGTCCCATTCCTTCGTCGTTCCATCGGCACTGCGAATCCGGACGCGATTGCTCCACGATGTGATGGACAGAAACGGGTTGCTGCCAACGAAGCTGTACCGGCCGATTTTCTCGCCACCAACGACACTTTCAAACAGGAAAGACCACGGACCGTCGCAGAGTCTTTGGTAAGCCGTGACGGGTGTCAGAGTGTCCGATGTCAGTTGCCGAAACACAGGAACAAATCTCGCCTGCGCGGCGTATGTGCGGAACTCTTCAGGGGCGGGATGGCTTACGACGGACATGTTATTAATGTGAGCTGTTCTTATGGTGCGCGATGACTCGTCATCGCTTTCTTCTTGCTGTGAATTTCGACGGTGGGGGCAAATAAGCTGGCCACCGATGAACGCTTAACAATGCGTCAACAAGCCGTCACTTTTCCGGCGTCGGCAAACGTGGGGCGTTGAAGCATGATACCTCGACGTCCGTGCTTCAGTCCATCAACGAGGTCGCTCGCACTGATTCTGTCATTTCATCGAGTACAGGACGCAGATCATCCAGTTCATCGCTGGTCGCCTGCCACCAGACCAGCAGTGTAAAATCCGAAGTTCGGACACTTCGAAGGGCTGCCGTATTCAGCAGCTCCATGCAAAAGAACGTAACGTCCCGGGAATATGCAGGCATCTCCGCCAGGGCAGTGTTGACGTTTTCGACTTCTGCATCGTCATATTCTTCCTGGAACGCGGAGACGCAGGTTTCAACCGCCTGCGGCGGAGCAGGACTTGCCGGAATTATGCGCAGTGTCCAGAAGCAGGTCCCCGTGCTGGAAACGGTGATGATGATATCTTCGCCGTCCATTTCCTCATCCAGTTGCCAGATATCCGGATAAAGGAACACCACGCCGTGGTTGTTGTAGGGCACGATGCAATCGTTAAAATCGATGTTCATATTGACGAGAAGCTATTTTGAATCTTTGGAATACGAATGTCCGCAGTGATCGCACACTGCAACGCTGTCATCAGTCGCAGACGGTACCAGCCCTGGTTCCGGAGTATGTCTGCCGGCTTGAGCCAATGGCATTCCAGAGTAAACTGTTTGTCCCGGTCGTGACACACAATACGACCGTACATGTCAAATCTCTTCTTCCTTCGCCACGAGCATTGAAATGACCAGCACAACTGCCCCCGTCGCACGCACAGCAGTCCGCCTGAACGTGGAAGTGGCCCTCCATCCAAATTCTCGCTGCCGCTCGAACGAACAGGGGCCCCGGCCCGCCGTCAGCGTATGGACGCAGCCGGTTCGACCATGGAAGAAAAGCGTGCCTTGTTTTGTGGTCACTCTTAGTCTGCTGGTGTCCTGTTTCCTGTCCGCGACAGTGTCGGCCGCGGACAAACGTCCCAACATTCTGTTTGTCTTTTCTGACGATCACGCTTTGCAGGCGATTGGTGCGTACGGTTCAAATATCAATCAGACGCCACATCTTGACCGAATCGCCGACGAAGGGGCCGTGTTTGGGAACTCATTCTGTGCGAATTCCATTTGTGGTCCTTCACGTGCCTGCATCCTGACCGGAAAACACAGTCACCTGAATGGTTTTCTGCGGAACGGGAACAAGTTCGATGGTACGCAAACGACGTTTCCAAAGCTAATGCAGGACGTCGGTTATCAGACAGCAATTATCGGCAAGTGGCATCTATCGACCAATCCCACGGGCTTCAATCACTGGGAGATACTGCCGGGGCAGGGCAATTATTACAACCCTGACTTCATTCAGATGGGTCGCAACCGGAAACGTCGCGAAGGCTACTGCACGGACATCATCACTGATCTGACACTGGAATGGCTGAAGGAAAAACGTGATCCTGACAAACCGTTCATCATGATGTGCCAGCACAAGGCTCCGCATCGCAACTGGTCACCACCGGCACGCCATTTTTCTCTGTACAAAAATGAAGACGTGCCTGCGCCGGCGTCGTTGTTCGACAACTACGAAGGTCGCTCAAAACTGCTGCAGCAGAATGAAATGTCCATCAAGGACCATTTCCACTGGGCTCATGACATGAAGTTTCACGGGGATGGGCAGTTTCCCGATCACTTCCAGAACCGTCATCCCAACAGTGAATATGCTCGTATGACAGACCAGCAGAAGGCCGCATGGGATGCTCAGTACGAACCGGAGAACGAAGCGTTCATCACGAAAATGAAGGCCGGCAGTCTGTCTGACAAACAGGTCATCAGCTGGAAGTACCAACGTTATATCAAGGATTATCTGAGGTGTGTGCAGGCCGTCGACGACGGTGTCGGTCAGCTGCTGGACTATCTGGATGAAGAGGGTCTGTCAGACAATACGATCGTGATTTACAGTTCAGACCAGGGTTTCTATCTGGGCGAACACGGCTGGTACGACAAACGCTGGATGTTTGAAGAGTCGCTTCGGATGCCATTCCTGATTCGGTGGCCGGGTGTTATAGCGCCTGGATCAAAAGCATCCGCGCTGATTCAGAACATTGACTATGGCCCGACGTTTCTGGACGTTGCCGGAGCTGACGTGCCTGAAGAAATGCAGGGCCGGAGCATGGTGCCGGTTTTGAAAAATGCGGGCCAGCCAACGGCTTCCTGGCGCGATGCCATTTACTACGCGTACTACGAGAATGCGGCTGTTCACAATGTCCCGCGGCACGATGGCGTTCGTACGGATCGTTACAAGCTGATGTTCTTCCCACGGACTCGTGAATGGAATCTGTTCGATCTGCAATCTGATCCGGAAGAGATGACGAGTGTCCACAGCGATCCTGCGTACACGTCCATTCTGGAAGGGCTGAAGAAACGCTATGTCGATCTGCACGAATTCTACGACGTCAACCCAGCTGCGCTTCCAGCGACTCGAGGCGACGAGGCCGGTTGGCGAGCGCGGGACGCTCAGCTGACGGCCAATGCCCGAATGGGAGACGCCGAGCTTGCCTTTATCGGCGATTCCATAACTCAGGGCTGGGAAGGCAGCGGAAAAACCGTCTGGCAGAAATTCTATGGTGACCGCAAAGCGATCAACCTTGGAATCGGAGGCGACCGGACCGAGCATGTCATCTGGCGTTTGACTCACGGCAACCTTGCCAACATCAAGCCCAAAGTGGCCGTGGTGATGATCGGCACCAACAACACCGGCCATTTTTTGCAGAATCCTCAGCAGGTGGCGCAGGGCGTCGAACGCATTCTGGATATTCTGGCTGAAAGATTACCGAACACGAAGGTGCTGCTGCAGGGTATCTTCCCGCGCGGGCAATCGTCGCTGGACGTTCGGCGACTGAACAACATCGCCATCAATCAGAGCATCCGACGTATGACTGACGGTCAGCGAGTCGACTATCTGGACATCAGCGACGTGTTCCTGCAACCCGACGGCACGATATCCAAAGACATCATGCCGGACGCTCTGCACCTGAGCGAAGAGGGCTACGAACGCTGGGCGACAGCGATCGAGCCCTGGTTGAAAGAAGCCGGGATTTAGTGCGTTTCGCGCAGACACGTACCGGGTGAGAAAAACAATTTTACCGCTGCACGACGGCGGAAGTCGCTGCGCTTCTGTGATGTGATCCCTGACTAAACTTCCTTTGAATCGATCCATGTCATCATGCGGCGAAGATCTTTGCCGACCGCTTCGAGCTGATGCATGCGTTCACGACGGCGCGTTGCATAGAACGATGCCTGACCGGCTTTGTTTTCCAGCAGCCAGTCGCGAGCGAATCGGCCCGACTGAATATCATCCAGCACGCGTTTCATCTCTGCCTTGGTTTCTTCCGTGACAATACGTGGTCCACTCGTGTAGTCACCGTACTCGGCAGTGTTGGATACGCTGTATCGCATGTAATTCAAACCACCCTCGTAGAACAGGTCTACGATCAGTTTGAGTTCGTGCATGCATTCAAAGTAGGCCATTTCCGGCTGGTAGCCAGCTTCGACCAGAACCTCAAAGCCAGCTTTGACCAACGCAGAAACTCCGCCGCACAGCACAACCTGTTCACCGAACAGGTCGGTTTCCGTTTCTTCAGCGAAGGTCGTTTCAATGACGCCGCCTCGCGTGCCGCCGATACCCTTGGCATAAGCCAGGGCCAGCTGACGCGATTTTTCAGAAGCCCCATCGCTCAGAGCAATCAGGCTGGGGACTCCGCCGCCCTTTTCGTATTCGCTGCGAACCAGGTGTCCCGGGCCTTTAGGAGCCGCCAGGGCACTGTCCACACCTTCGGGAGGAACAATCTGACCGAAGTGCACGTTGAATCCGTGCGAACACATCAGCAAATTTCCGGGGCTCAGCTGTGGACGGATGTCGTTGCGGTAAACGTCGCCCTGAACTTCGTCCGGCAGTAGAATGTTGACCAGGTCGCCGGCGGCCGTCGCGTCAGCCGCAGACAGGGGTTCAAATCCATGGCTGATGGCAAGGTCGTAGTTCGGTCCGCCAGGCCGCTGACCGACAATCACGTTGCACCCGCTGTCTCGCAGGTTCTGAGCCTGAGCATGTCCCTGGCTGCCGTAGCCAATGATGGCAATCGTCTTGTCTTTCAGCACGCTCAGGTCTGCATCGTCGTCGTAATAAACTTTAGCTGCCATCGAATTGACCTCGTTGAGTATATGGTTCTTGGTATTGAAGATTGAAATTGGAGACGTTTGAAGTTCTGGGTGTCCTGTGTGACGAGCGAAGCAGAGGCTGGCTCCCAAAACGGAGCGGTCCGAAGTTCGCTGCGGAGCCAGCGGGCTTTCAGCAACTGCGTCGTCGCTCTGATTCCGGATGCCAGAATACAGCGCGGAACCGGCAAGATCAGGTCAGGACGCAGATGCTTCTGAACATTCGGGAATTACGTCCGCAGGCAAATCCTCTGTGATCGTTTCGTCACGCAGCATCGCGACTCGACCGGTTCGGACCATCTCCAAAATGCCGAATTCCCGCATTCTTTCGATAAATGCCTCGATTTTGGTCTCCTGGCCGGAGATCTCGATCATGACGTGTTCTGATCCGACGTCCACAATTCGGCCGCGAAAAATCTCCGTCAACTCGCGGATTTCCGAGCGTCGCCCATTTGCGGTGCTGACTTTGATCAGCATCAGATCACGTTCAACAAATTCCCGGTCGACATAGTCCTGAACCTTCACAACGGTGACGATTTTTTCCAGCTGCTTACGGACCTGTTCGAACTTCTTGCGGTCCTCTCTCACTACGAAAGTGATGCGAGAAAACTCTTCATTTTCAGTGGCACCGACGGCAAGGCTGTCGATATTGAAGGCTCGCGAGGCGAGCATTCCGGAAATGTGGGCCAGGACACCCGGCTGATTCACCACCAGCGCAGAAAGAACGTGTCTCATCTCACGGGGACTTTGTCAGAAAACCAAGGGAATTGCTGCAAAAACGGGTTCTCTGCAGCGAGCGACGGCGTGGCACCGCACTGAATCAATCAGTCTACGGACACCCGGCGCCTCGAGCAACCAGACACCGCCAATACGAAAGGGTTTGCGGCGTACTTTGTCGTTTCAGCGAAAGCTACAGACCGGCCATCGCCTGCTGGACCACAGTATTCACCAGATTGACGGCTTTCCGCTGGTTCAGCCAAATCAGGTGGCGTTGTTGTCCCACCATTCCGTGTCGATGCACTGCTGAGCAATGCGAGCGAGAACGTCGGAGGGGAGGGCATTTGCCGCCGCATTTTCAGTGATCATCGCAGCGGGGTCTTCGACGGCTCCGGATTCCGGACCGGCATCAGGAGTATCGCCATCGTAGACTGATGGGCGTTGGGACGGCAGATCATCGGGCACCCATCGGGTAACGGGTCCCACTTCGGTCTCTGTCAAAGCCACGTCGATGCTGGCCAGCAATTCGACCGGTCCCTGAGTTGTATCCGCATCAACAACGATTCCGCCAACAAACGTCACCGGAACGCTCCATGGCCCTTCGGTGCCGTCGGCAAAGATCGCTCGTACCCAGACTCGATAGTCGCCATTGTTCAGCGGCTCCGAATTCGGGTCCAGCGGGTCGATGGCCATGTAGCTGGTACCCGTGACGCCGTCGACATTGATAAACGTGAAATCGACACCAAGATAGGCGACCCAGATTTCGTATGAGGCCGCTCCGTCAACAGCCACCCAGGTAAAGACAGGAAAGTCGATGACTTCCGATTCTGTCGGCGAAGTGACTACCGGGCGCCCGCCAGTGGCGGTGATTGCGAAGGGAGCGCTCCACGGTGAAAAATCACCACGTGTATCGACCGCTCGAACCCAGATCGTGTATTGGCCCTGTGGCAACGTTTCTGCAAAGGTATAAGTGGTCGAGGTACTCGTTGCTTCAAGAAATGGAGGACGTGCGTTGAATTTGTGGACAAGGATTTCGTACCGCGCCGCCCCGTGAATAGGCGTCCATTCGACGGTGGGCAGGGCTGCCGTTACGAATCCCTGATCGGCCACCGGTGCGGTGATGGTGGGGCCTACAAGCGTGCTGAAACTGGTTGTGGAACTCCACACCCCGTATACCGTGGGCAAGCCCTCTCCCATGTTGACGGCTCGCACCCAGAAATTGTAGTCGCCGTTGGCGAGCAGATACGGAATGGGATTGCCATCGGCGTCAAGCTTCGGCGTTTCACCGTCCGTAAGGACTCCATCACCATTGTCGACAATCGGTGTTCCTGCCTGTGACTGCAGAATCTGAGTCGAGTGCCTGGCGACGTTGGCGGTCGCTGGCAGGGTGTAGCGAAAGAACGGTCCGGCGACACCGGGACGGGAAACGTAAACTTCGTAGTGAGTAGCACGGTTCACCGAATTCCAACTGAGCGTCGGCGACTCCTCAAACGATGGAGAATCCGGCCACAGATTTTGCGGTATTGCTCCGACATCGAACGTATATCCCGCACTCCATGACGAAATGCGGCCGCTCAGGTCGATCGATCGAACCCAGATGGCATACCGCCCTGTTCCTAATTCGCGGTCTCCCGCGGTCGAATCGGCCGGGTCCTGAGGCAGCACGAACGAACGAACTTCCTGATAAACCGGATTGCCATGGGCATCCAGAACGGGATCTCCATTGGCGTCCAGCGACGGCGTCAGATTGTCCACGGTATACTGCTGAGCGTACAACGACACATCAACAGGTGTCGTTACACCGGCGGCAGCCGCAGCGGCTTCGGCACTGGCCTTGGCTGTCAGATCTGATACCCAGATCTGAAATCGATTTGCGACGGTACCAGAGGTCCATGTGATCTCCGGAGTGGTCTCGGCTGTCAAATGCCGTGGTCCCTGACCAGCCGGACCTGTCACCACTGGCGCAGAGCGAATGATGGCTTCGGAGGCAGGTGACCATGCGGATGTCCCGCCACCCATCAAATTGGCCCGTGCCCAGATTCGGATTTTGCCCAAAGACAAATCGGTTGTGGGAGTAAACGAGGTTCCCTCGATGCTCGTCTCGACCAAAACCGTTTCGTACGTCTCCAGACTTGTGACCCACAGATCGTAACTCTCAGCGTCGTCGACGGCCTGCCAGGTGAATTCGGGCGTTGCGTCCTCAACTGTCCCCGTGGGTGTCAGAATGTCAGGGGTCGTCAGCAGCAGACGGGCCTCAAATGTTTCGATTTCGGCGGAGCTGCCAGAATGCAGACGGCGACGGGCTGCGGAACGAATTTTCGGTCGCGATGTAAAGTTCATCGTTTTTCCAGTTGTTGAAACCAACAAGTAAAGGTGGTATCCCCAATCGGTATCGCCTTCATGACGCTCGGAAATGGAAGGCGCCACCGGCACACACGTTGAAACACCCGGATTTCCACAGGTGTTGCTAGCCAGCTCGCAGCCAATTCGCTGAATTGCCCAGTCTGAACATTCGAAACGACCCTTAACTTTCCACCCCCAACTCCCTTTCGAAACAACGCAACGGCAGAATCTGCTGAATTAGGAGACGTTGTGCGGACTGATTTCCAACACGGTCAGCACAGTGCAATTCAAAGTCACAGTCGTTGCAATCGGTATTCAGCATGGCCGGAGTCTGCCGAGTGACCCTGCTGTTCAGGCACACGGTCATTTGAGTATTCGTCACATTCCAGTCAAGATAGAGTTGAGGCTGGCCGTTCTTTGATGCGTCCGGCAGACCTAAGGGATAAAATCTGAATCGCCCTGTCACAACGATGCACGGTCGAACACCGCAACTCCGTGTCGACGTGTGTCGCCCATCGAATCATCAGTTTGCTGCCCATTCCGGAAGACCAGTCCGGCACAGTCAGCTCACTTCGGAAAGTAATTGTCATGGATTTCCCAACTTGTCCCTCGTGCGGCCAGTCAGTACTGGATGACGACGCCCAGGATTGTCCATTCTGCGGCTCTGCGATGGACGGGTCTTCAAAAAAAGCGAGCAAGCCCGGGGACGCCAAACCGAAAACCAGGAAGCCTGCCGACCCCGCTGTCGACAAGAGAAAACCTGCGGCGAAACCGGATGTACCTGCCAGCGACGATCCGTTTTCTGTGGCTCAGAGTCCGACTGCCGTGAAGGCGATTCAGTGTGCTCGCAAGCCGGTGAAGGGGCATCTGCACCGTGTTGTCTGCCCGATGTGCGATACGCAGGGATTCATTCCAAAGTCAGCCGTCGGCAAACAGGTTAAGTGTGCGAACAAAGAATGCATGGTTCCTGTTTTTACCCCACCGGGTGAGGAATCAGCCGTCAAGGCCCGAGCCCCAGCGCGGATCAGTGACGAAGCGCTCGCCACTGAAAAAAAACTGGCAGAACCGTCGTCGGCGAAAAACCCCATGGTTATGTACGGCATTGTCGCTGCTGTCCTGCTGGCGGCGACTTTGGGGTTGGGGTTTGTGCTCAATCGTCCGTCAGGTGACGAAAAGAACCTGCAACAGCCGTACGACATGTCCAAGTTCGATTCTGTTGATGACGCCGATGATTCGGGATCGCCTGACGACGTTAATCCAACTGTGAAAAATCCGGTTGCGCAGCAGGAGACAGACTACCGAAGCAAGGCCATCGAACTGGTCCAGAAAATGGTCAGAACATCGCGTGAGAACGGCAATCGCGATAAGGTATTTTGTCGGCGGCTGACCGGTGACGCGTGGCTTCGTCTGGGCATGCCGGATGAAGCGCAGACAGAATTTGCACAAATGAAGGTCGTTGCCGGTCAGACCGGACGGGACACCGCCTATTATCGGATCGAACCGCTGAGTGCCGAGTATTGGAAACATCGGTTAGCTGGAGACGACACTGCTGCGACTAAACTTTTGGGCGAGGCAAAGTCGCTCGCCGGTGGCATTCCAAAATCCGGTGGTGTTGCTCTGGAATCCGCGGTTTCTCTGGCCGCCATGCTGGTTGATTCCGACGACGTGGCCGGGGCTGCATCGCTTCTTACCAGTCTGCAGCGCGATAAGTCAGTTTCTTCGCAGATCGATGCGGTCCGCCATGCGGCCTGGGTATCCACGGCATCTGCTTTGTCTGATGCTGATCAGCTGCCCTTGCCACCGCTGCAAGTGTTCTCATGGAACGAACCAATTATGACCGCTGTGGCTGTGCATCTTGCAACGCTCGGCCAATGGGAATCCGCAGCTCGGTGGGGCGGGTCGCAGAAGGGCCTCACGGCCAGCGATACGTTTGCGGTTGTTGCCGAACAGATGGTTGCAGCGCATGCAGACGCTGCGGCAAAAGAAGCTCTTGTCGCGGCAGCAGCAGTGAATGGTACTGAATCAGCGCTGAGAACCAGAGCGGTGCTGTCACAGGGGCACGCTGCCGACGCATTCTGGGCGAAAGCCTCTGAGGCCGCATCTGCTGTTTCCGACGCGGCAACCATGCCGATGCCCGATATCGCCACAGTCATCGCCACAAAAACTCCTGATCTGTCTGCGTTCAGACTTCAGACAGAAAGCATTGCTGACTTCGCAGTCGCCTGCATTAAAAGAGGCGATGAAGCTGCTGCCGTAAAAAACATTCAGACGATGTATCACCTCATGACCTCAGTGCTGCCACCCACGGCTGACATCAGAAAAGCGTCGACTGAAATCGAAAAAAACGAAAGGCAGGTTCAACAACAGATTGAGCAGGAGCTCGGCCTGTCGGATGTCGGCCAGGTGAAGATAAAATTCATTGCCTATCGCCGTGGCATCGACCGTTTTTCGCGTGCCGCCGAGGAACGACGGCTGCGTTTGATTTCGAGTCTGGCTCGTGTGGTCGACGGCGGTGGAGCGATCGCCGTCCAGCAGGCGATGGCGGCGAATGATGGTCTGCGGCAGGAAGTCGGACTCGATGGACTTAGTGGTCTGTTGTTCGTTGCCGCGGCCTGTTCCGGTCAGGATCTGCCCGAGGCGCTGACTGTGGACCCATCACTTGCCGTACTGATTTCCGGGCGCTCAGACGCAGTTGCAGAATTCGCGGCTGTGGATGGCCTGGTCTCTGCCGCTCAAATCTATCGAAATGACGCGACAGCGAAAGGCGTGGCTACACTGGATAAGGGGGCAAGTGTTCCGGGGCTGCGGGCGGCAACGGCTGTCTACATCGTTGCATGTGTTGCTGACAAGGCTGATTCCCCCGCTGCTGTGCTGAAGACGATCAGCGCGCTGAAAGATCCGGCGTGGCGAGAATCCTGTTATGAGACGGTGGCGCGAAGAATGACTCGCCGAGGAATGCTGAGTGAGGTTCTGACCGCTCTTAACGGAACAATTTCCACGCCAACACAACGGCTGGTGGCCATGTACGGTGCTGTCCGCGGCAGTCTTGACGTACTTGCAGCCGCCGACCAGCCGTAGAGCGGTTAACGAAAACACATAGCCCGTAAGAAGCATACGGAACAGACCACAAAGCGTTTTTCGCGGCCATGAATCATGGCGTAATACGCTGTCGCCCGAAAACGTGGCAGATTATTCTGCAGTCGGACGGCAAACCCGCTGGCTGCGCTGGTAACATCCGTGTACCAGACAATTCCTGATGATTCTTTCGGAGCGTCACAACGCACAGTCTATTTCTGAAAAGGCAACCTATGAATCATTCCACCAGTCGACGTTCGTTCCTCGCATCTTCCGCAGGTGTTCTTGCCGCAGGTCTCGCGGGGCAAACCACTTCAGCATTCACAACGGTGAACAGCCGCCGCAACTACAGGATCTCTCTGGCACAGTGGTCGTTACACAAAGAGCTCAAGGCGGGCCGACTGGACAATCTTGATTTTGCCGCCACGACAAAGGACAAGTTTGGAGTTGAAGGCGTTGAGTACGTCAATCAGTTCTTCAAGGACAAGGCCGAGGATAAGTCTTATCTTGCAGAAATGAACGAGCGAGCGGCCGATAATGGTGTCACGCAATTGCTGATTATGATTGACGGTGAAGGGCAACTGGGGGCAGCCAGCCTGACGCAGCGAGTCAAAGCCGTTGAGAATCACTACAAATGGGTGGAAGCCGCCAAAACACTTGGCTGCCACGCAATCCGGGTAAACGCTGCCAGTTCCGGTAGCTATGAAGATCAGGTTCACCGAGCAGCGGACGGACTGCGTGCTCTGTCCGAATTTGGTGACAAACATGGCATCGACGTGATTGTGGAAAACCACGGGGGCCTGTCGTCCAACGGAAAGTGGCTGACGGCAGTCATGCAGAAGGTTGATCACAAGCGATGCGGAACTCTGCCGGACTTCGGCAACTTCGGTATCAACCGCAACAAAAACGAGTGGTATGACCGTTATGAGGGCACTAAAGAACTGCTGCCCTATGCCAAAGCTGTGAGCGCCAAGACGTATGATTTCGACGAATCGCGGCCGTTCGTGACCGTTGACACTCGCTGGGGCAAAGAGACAGATTACAGGAAAATGATGACGATCGTTGTTGAGTCCGGCTACGAAGGCTGGATCGGCATCGAATACGAAGGTGGCAAGCTGGACGAGTACGCTGGTATCAAAGCCAGTAAGGATCTGCTGGAACGGTCACTGGCGAAAGTCGGTTGATGTCCCCGGAACGAATCTATCTGGACAACAACGCGACTACTCAGATTCTGTCTGAAGTGGCAGAGACGATGGCCGTGACGTGGCAGACGGCATTCGCAAATCCGGGAAGTCAGCATAGTTTCGGCCGAGACGCACGACCGGTTCTGGACCGGTGTCGCGATTCAATTGCGGACATTTTGGGTGCGGATCCGTCCGAGGTGATTTTCACCAGTGGCGGCACGGAGTCCATCAACGCAGCGGTCTACGGACTGACACTGGGGCGAACAGGCGCGATTGCACTCACGTCTGGCGAACATCCCGCGACGACCGCTGCCTGTGAGCGTGCTCGGCAGACCGGATTGAGACTGGTCACGCTGCATGTTGATGCGGCCGGACGACTGCTCGACAACCAGTACGACGACCTGCCATGGAATGACCTGAAACTCGTCACCGTAATTCTGGCTCACAACGAGACCGGCGTTATCCAGGACCTGTCACAGCTGTCGGCGCTGTGTGCAAAACATCGGGTGCCACTGTTGATTGATGCCGTGCAGGCGGTGGGCAAAATCCCTGTCAGTTTTCGCGAACTGAATGCCACAGCTCTGGCGTTCGGAGCTCATAAGTTTCACGGACCTCGGGGGGTCGGTGGCCTGTTACTGCGACGCGGAGTGCAGCTGCCACCGCTGCTGGACGGAGGTCACCAGGAATCCGGTCGCCGGGCTGGCACTGAGCCGGTACCGTTGATCGCAGGAATGGCGAAGGCCATGGAATCATTCGCAGCGGATCAGCCAACTCACGCGAAGCACATCCAGGCCATGCGCGATCAGTTGCAAAGTCACCTGCAGCAGCACTGCGGACCAACCGTCGTTCATGGCATCGATGCGCCGAGACTGCCCAACACGCTCAGCATCGCGTTTCCGGGGCTAAGCGGTGAGGCGATACTGGTCAATCTGGATCTGCAGGGGGTGGCATGTTCACTGGGAAGCACGTGCGCCAGCGGGTCCGCCGAACCGGCGCCCGCGTTGGTGGCCATGGGCTGCCCATCAGATGTCTGTCTGAGCTCAGTGCGGTTTTCCGTCAGTCGCCAAAACACATCGGGAGAGGTTTCGGAAGCGGCGCGCCGAATTCAGGCCGTTATTGAGAGACTACGAAATCTTTCAACCTGATTCACGTATGCAGGTCCCGGGCAACCTGGCATCCAGGGTTAGGACCAGGCGATTCCCAAACGGTGAAGGTCAATCGAGCGGAAGCTCGGTACCGAATGGAATCTCGCTGTCGTCTGTGTCGACATGGCCATCCCAGTTCATAGTTCGTGGATGCATTGGCGTCGGGCGAACGGGCGACTGAGCATGAAACCGGCAGGCTAGCAGGGCACCCTGTTCTGGTGGTATGGTGCAGCCGATCTGGTGCCCCGTACCGGCATCAAACACCCAGCGCGGTCGTAACCTCAGCTTAACGGATGAGTGCTGCATCTTGACGGTGGTTGTGTAATCCTTTTCCAGTTCAATTGGTTCTTTTGTCAGCAGACGAACGCCGTTCAGTGAATAATCGACGATCTGACCAGTGACATCATAATCATCGTCGACGGTGATCTCAGCGGGTAGAAACACCGGGAAACGAATGTCATTCCGTGCTTCGGCGGGAATCCACTGCCGCACTGTCTCGCCGAATGAGTCCAGGACGAATCCGGCGACAACAGAGCTGCCATTAATGTCACCTGCCCAGTGCAGGATACATTTTTGCGAGGACACAACTTTCCAATCACCGCAGCAGACGGTGACTTCAACAACCTGCCCGCCTACCGGAACGTCGTTGTGACTTGGGACCTTCAGCACAATATCGTGTTGGGTCAAAGCGTAAACAGACGCGTGGACGAAGTCATCGTTCGACATTCGCAGCTGCACCGACAACTCCGAAATCACCGGCTGCAGCAGTCGCGAATCAGGGTTCGGCTCACCTTTTGTAAGGTGCCGCGGCCACGTCCATAAAGATGGCTGCAGAGATGTCCGCTTCATACGACGGACCAGACGATTTGCGATTGACGGCCTCATGTCGAATTCCCGAAATGTGGTGTAAACGATTGAGCAGTCGGCTGAGAGGAGCGTGTGGAGAACCACATAGGGCTGGTAATCCCCGGCCGTCCAGTCGTGCAGGAACGTTGCGTTTCTACCGCACCATAGGTTGCGTTTTCGCAACGCGACGGCACATGTGGAGAAACGACAGCGTGATCAGCGGAACGAACGGTTCCAGGGTCCATCTGTCAGGAATACGCCGAGTGCCACACCTGTTTTCTGCAGACCGTTTCAGCCCGCTGTCAGCGATTCCCGTGCCACGCGCATCACATTGCCGCCCAGCACCTTACGGATGTCGTCGTCACTGTAACCGCGCTGCACCATCCCGACAGTGAACAACGGCCAGTTTGTCCAGGCGATGCTGTCCGTCATGGTTGCCGTGGTTTCGAAATCGTCTTTCGGCCACAACGAACGGAATTCCGCTCTGGCTTTTGGCTGACGTGGCACTTTCCTGCTTTCCGCGGCGTAATGCTGCGATGTGTAGGCCACGTCCGTGCCAATCGCCACACGATCGATGCCAAATTTACGAACAACGTAATCGACGTGATCCAGCAGCGCGGTTATATCTCCCGTGCCACGCAAATAACGAGGAACGCAGCAGATGCCGATGTAGCCACCGCTGTCAGCAATCGCCCTGATGACCTCATCCGGTTTGCTGCGAATGTGAGGGTAGATGCCACCACACACGGAATGGCTGGCCACGACAGGTTTGCTGGATACCTTCGCTGCTTCAAGACTGGTCTGCCAGCCGGAATGTGCACAATCCGGAATGACACCGATTCGATTCATCTCAGCAATGGCCGAACGGCCGAAATCGCTGAGTCCCGCGTTCGATTCTTCTCCACAACCGTCGCCAATCATGTTACGGCGCTGATATGTCAGATGCATCATCCGGATTCCCAGGTGAAAAAAGACGCTGACGTAACGAAGTTCGTCCTGCTGAGAAATCCACTGCTGCGCGAGTGGTACGCCATTACCGGTCATGTACAGACAGTGTTTGCCCTGTTTCTTCGCCTCAGAAATGTCGTCCGGGACGGCCGCCTTTACGACAAACTGCTTCAGCATGTCGGTTGCATACGTAAAGTGGCTCAGACGTTTTATCAGTCGCTGCGGGTCCTGTCCTTCTTCGCCGGCATTCTGAAAAATACACGTCACCCCTGAGGCTCGCCACGCATCCAGATACTCGCTTTGTTCTGCGGGATCGCTGACACAACGAGTCATCGTCATATCTTCGCGCATATCCTTCAGCTCGGCGGCCGATGCGCCGGCTGCCACAGCTGCTGCTAATGCTGCGCCGTCCACAGCGGCACGTGGAGCAAAACCGTAAGCGTCAAAGACCAGCGATGCAGCGTGCAGACGAAGACCGTGTTCCAGCTGCTTGCTCGTCGGCTTCAGAATCTTCAGAGCGACTTCGCGAGCGTGCTGGACTTTGGGATTCAGGTGTGCTGACAGCGATTCTTCTGTGCCGCTTTCCGGTGATGAACAGCTGTCAGCGGCGGTCGTTGCGGCTGTCACCAAAGCGGAAACCTGCAGGAACGTTCGTCGATCCAAAAACATAAACAGCCCCTTGCGACTTCGCCCTTGGGGGCAAAGTCGTTTCGTGTCGCAGCCGACAGGCCCGCCATCGTGAACACGCCGGCTGGACTGTGATTCTGAATTACCGTCGCTGTCACACCACCAGACTGACTCAGGCTCCTTCGCGGGCCAGGTATAGTCTCTGAATGTCTTCGAGCGTTACAGTGATCGTGCGAGTGAAACCTGTGTGGCTGCGTTCGTACGCAATATTAGCTGCGGTTTCTGGACTGTTGTGAATCGCAGTCGCGACCCAGCGGCGGTCATCTCCTGACAAATCTCCCACGGACGGATCCCAGTTTGTTCGGGTTTCCATCACCAGATCGTCAATTCGAGCGTCAAATTTCTTGGCCATGGGTTCCACCTTCGGTGGTCTGTCCGAACCAGAGCTCGGAGTCAGTCATTTAATGCTCTGTTAAAACCTGTTTCCGCTATCTAATCAACGGTCGCCATGCGGACCAGTTTGCGAGCTCGTTCCAATTTTCTGGACAGCGAATTCAACTCCTCTTCCGACGTGGCCTTCTCCGCCCGCGCCTGCTCAAGCTCTGCAGCTGCCGCTGCGCGGCTGATCTCTGAAACCGGTATCGCTCCGTTGGTCAGAACAGAAACCTGCTCACCTTTCACCTGGACGAAGCCACCTTCCACAAAGTACGACTGGCTAACGCCGTCCGTACCGGTTAGCACCAGTTCGCCGATGCCCAGACGCCCGACCAACGGCGCTCGAGCCGGATATATCCCGGCGCTACCGTCAAACAGAGGGACACGAATCGACGCTACGGGGCGGTCGAAAAGAGTCTTTTCGGGTGTTACCAAAACTAAACGAAGGTCAGCCACAACGGTGTCCTGTGATTACTTGGCTTCTGCCTGCATCTGCTTGTACTGTTCTTCTGCTTCCTCAATCACGCCGACGTACATGAAGGCGGATTCCGGCAGGTGGTCCCACTTGCCATCACACAATTCCTCGAAGCTGCGAATGGTGTCATCCAGCGCCGTAATCTTACCAGGTTTCCCGGTGAAGACTTCTGCCACCAGGAACGGCTGCGACAAAAACCGTTCGATTCGACGAGCTCGATGCACGACCAGCTTGTCGTCTTCACTCAACTCGTCCACACCCAGAATCGCGATGATGTCCTGAAGCTCACGATAACGCTGCAGAGTCTGCTGAACTCGACGAGCAATATTGTAGTGTCTCTCGCCAACGTACTGAGGGTCCAGAATTCGGCTCGACGAACCCAGAGGATCAATCGCGGGGTAAATTCCCTTTTCCGAAATCTTTCGTTCCAGGTAAATGAATGCGTCAAGGTGAGAGAACGCTGTTGCCGGAGCCGGGTCGGTCGGGTCGTCGGCAGGAACGTAAACGGCCTGCACGGACGTGATCGCCCCCTTGTTGGTAGACGTAATGCGTTCCTGAAGTTCGCCCAGCTCGGTACCCAGCGTCGGCTGATAACCGACCGCTGATGGCATTCGACCCAGCAGCGCAGAAACTTCTGAGCCCGCCTGTGAAAATCGGAAAATGTTGTCCACAAATAACAGCGTGTCCGAACCGGTCGTGTCGCGGAACCATTCGGCCATTGTCAGAGCTGACAGTGCCACTCGCAGACGAGCACCCGGTGGTTCGTTCATCTGGCCGAAGACCATACACGTCTGTTCAATGACCGAACGGCCAGTGTCGCCAATCTTGGCTTCCTGCATTTCCAGCCACAGGTCATTTCCTTCACGGGTTCGCTCACCCACGCCGGCAAAGACCGAGTAACCACCGTGGGCACTCGCGATACGAGCAATGAGCTCAGTCAGAATGACCGTCTTGCCGAGACCCGCACCACCAAACAATCCCGCTTTACCACCGCGGACGAACGGAGTCAGCAGGTCGACAACCTTAATACCGGTTTCAAACAGCTCAGTCTTCGAAGAAAGGTCTTCCAGCTTTGGTGGGTGACGATGGATCGACCATTTTTCTTCATGCTCAACATCGCCTCGACCATCGATCGCGTCGCCGGTGACGTTGAACACGCGGCCAAGAGTGCCTTTTCCGACAGGCACAGACAGCGGGCTGCCCGTATCGGTGACGGTCATGCCGCGTACCATTCCGTCGGTGCCGCCCAGGGCAACGCACCGAACTTTGCCGCCGCCCAGATGCTGCTGAACTTCACCCGTGACATCGATCTCAACGCCTTTGACAGTCTCAGCGATCTTCAATGCGTTGTAGATTTCGGGAAGCTTGTCTTCCGGAAATTCGGCGTCGAACGTTGAACCAATGATTTGACTCACCGCACCTGTGTTTGCTTCGCTCATTTTGCTTTCCCTTGCTTGCGCTTCGGGTTGTTACGTTGTCATTTATGCAGACCGGAACAAGCGGAGCGCTGATCCGGCAATATTGTTGCTGCCGGAACTGCGCGAGGCTGGTTCCGGCGTACCTTGTGTCTCTTATTCCAGTGCGGCTGCCCCACCGATAATTTCGGCCAGTTCGGAAGTGATAGATGCCTGGCGTGCCCGGTTGTACTGTTGTTTCAGAGTACCTGCCATTTCGTCTGCGTTTTCTGTCGCACCCTTCATCGCAACCATGCGAGCAATCTGCTCGCTGACGGCCGCATCAAGAAAACACTTGAACAGTTTGGCACGAAACGCAGCCGGAACCAGTTCCTCCAGAATCTCCTGTGGAGACGGCTGGAATTCGTAGTCGACGCTGCCGCCTTCACCCTGAGTATCACTGTCACCGGCCAGACTGGACAGAGGCAGGATGGATTCGACAACAGCTTCCTGTCGGGAAATGGAATCGAACCTCGTGTAGGACACGTCGAGTCTGTCGATGCGTCCGGCAATGTAGTCAGCGACGTAGCGAAGTCCCAATTCGTCCACTTCCGCAAACGTAGGTTTGTCTTCAAAATTGACGTAGGTGCGGGCGAGATCGATCTGCTGAAAATTCAGGAACTTAACACCGCGTTTTCCCGACACCTCCAGTGTGTACTCAATGCCGTCTTCCGTGAGCTGCTTGATGTGACGCAGGGTGTTTCGAAGAACGGACCCGTTGTAGCCACCACAGAGACCCCGATTGGAGGTCAGCACCAGCAGAACGGACTTCTTTGTTTCAGGCCGCCCTTCCAGCAGTGGATGGGAAAATTTCAGGTCCGCCGTGCCAAGGTCGCCAACGATTTCTGAAAGCTTCCTGGTATATGCGGCAGCCTCGGTGGCCCGGTCCATCGCCTTCTTGAAACGACCGGTCGCAATCAGCTCCATCGTCCGCGTAATCTTGCGGATGTTGCGGACCGATTTAAGTCGTTTTACAAGTGAGCGTGCGTTAGCCATGAGTTACGTCAGACTGACTCTTTTTTCGATTAACCGCGTGCCCAACGGGCCGCGAAAACTCCAGGCTTGTAAGACGTTGCCCCAGGGGCTGCGACGAAACAAGCCATAACCTGTCGAATACCTATGCACTCGCCCGACGAGCGTTGAAGGCGTCCAGAACACTCTTAAGTGCGTCTTCCACTTCCTTCGTCAATTCCGCTGCTTCCACCAGTTTGTCACGCATGTCTGCGTGTTCCGTCTGAACAAAGCTCAGCAGCTCCTTTTCCGCCGCCTGAACTTCAGCCACCGGAACTTTGTCGAAGTAACCCTTGGCCCCTGCATAAATCACGATGACCTGATCGGCGGCGTGCAGTGGTTCGTACTGTGCCTGTTTCAGCAGTTCGACCATGCAGTATCCGCGGTCGAGCTGCAGCTGTGTGGCCGCATCCAGTTCTGTACCCAGCTGAGCAAACGCTTCCAGTTCGCGGAAGGCCGCAAGGTCCAGCCGCAGAGAACCAGCGATCTTCTTCATGGCCTTTGTCTGAGCGTTACCGCCTACTCGGGAAACACTGATGCCGACGTTAATGGCGGGGCGAATCCCCTTCCAGAACAGGTCCGGTTCCAGATAAATCTGGCCATCGGTAATCGAAATTACGTTCGTTGGAATGTAAGCCGAAACTTCACCTTCCAGCGTTTCAATAATTGGCAGTGCGGTCATAGAACCACCGCCAAGCTCATCGCTCAGCTTCACTGCTCGTTCCAGCAGTCGACTGTGACAGTAGAATACGTCTCCAGGAAACGCTTCACGTCCTGGTGGACGACGCATCAGCAGTGACAGCTGACGATAGGCGATGGCCTGCTTGGAAAGGTCATCGTACACAACCAGCGTGTCTTCACCGTTGTACATGAAGTGCTCAGCCATTGCCGCACCGGAATACGGAGCAATGTACTGCATCGGAGCCGGATCGGCAGAACTCGACGACACAACGATGGTGTAATCCAGAGCCCCATGCTCGCGAAGAACTTCCACGACGCCTGCCACGGACGCAGCTCGCTGACCACAGGCCACGTAGACGCATTTCACGCCCGTACCCTTTTGGTTCAGAATCGTGTCAATCGCGACGGCAGTCTTGCCTGTCTTGCGGTCGCCAATGATCAATTCGCGCTGACCACGACCGATCGGCGTCATCGAGTCGACGGCCTTGATCCCGGTCTGCAGCGGTACTTTAACCGGCTGTCGACCAGCCACGCCGACAGCTTCATGTTCAACCGGACGTGTCTCAGTTGTCATGATCGGGCCCTTGCCGTCCATGGGGTTACCCAGTGGATCAACAACGCGTCCCAGCATGGCGTCGCCAACGGGCACTGACAGCAGAGCACCGGTGGATTTCACTTCGTCACCTTCGGTGATCTTGAGGTAGTCCCCCAGAATCACCACGCCGACGCTGTTTTCTTCCAGATTGAAGGTCAGACCACGAATTCCGCCAGGGAATTCGAGCATCTCGCCCGCCATTGCCGTAGATAGTCCGGTACATCGTGCGATGCCGTCCCCTACTTCAATCACGCGACCAACTTCTGCGGTCTGAATTTGACCGCGAAAGTCTTCAATCTCCTTCTGGATGACTGAAGCGATCTCGTCCGCTTTGAATTTCATTTAATGTTCTCTCCGTCAAACGACCCGCCAGTGTTTTGATGCGGGTTCGCAGAGATGAGTCGTAAACAGTGTCACCGACCTGAATCACAAGTCCGCCGATCAAAGATTCGTCGACCGACTCCAGAAGAATCGGATCGAATCCAAGTTTGCTTTCCAGCTGTTCCGTAATCTGACTGCGGGAACCATCCGACAATGACTTCGCAGAACGAATCTGCACACGCCGTTTCCCCGCCATTTCTTCCTGAACCTCAGTCACAACCTCGCGAATCTGTTCAACAAGCCCGATACGACCATGTCGCACCAGCACCTTCAGAAAATTCGCAAAGAACTCTGAACAGTGAGGTGCCAGACTTCGCTCAACCAGACCAAGCTTGTCGTCCCGGCTGACTGCATCGGACACCAGAATACTGCGGAAGTCAGCGTTCTTAGCCAGCAGGTCACCAACAAAGGAAGCCAGTTCTTCGTCAGCATCACTGACGCCGTTTTCCTTTGCCGCGCTAAGATAAGAACGAGCATAAAGACTCGCAACGGCCTGCGCACCGGGATCTTCCAGTACGTGGTCGGGTCGAGTTTTCAATTGCTCGGACATAACTACCTCAAAATCCACACACCTGGCCGCCACTGTGAGAAGGCCTGTATTCAACTGCGTTCCGACTGCCACACTCCGACGGAGGCCCCCAGCCCTGATTCACACAGAAGTCAGCCGGAAATCTCCGCCAGAGCTTCCTGAATCAGCCGTTCCTGATCTCCATCATTCAGAGCTCGCCCCAGAACGTGTTCCGTTGCCAGAGCAACCTGGCTGTTGACTGTGCTGAAGACTTCTGCCAGAGCCGCATCTTTGGCCCGGCCAATATCTTCCTTGGCACGGTCTCGCAGAGACTCAACTTCTGACTGAGCTTTAGCCACGATGTCCTGACTGGTCCGTTCGGCATCGCGTTTGGCTTCGGCCACCATATCGGCGACGGTCTGTTCGGCTCCCCGAAGTTTGTCTTCGTACTCCGCAAGCAGTGCCTGCGCCTTACGTTGACTTTCGTCCGCTTCGGCGATCGAAGCACGAATGCCGGCCTCTCGCTTATCCAACCCATCGATCATTGGCCCCCATGCCGTCTTCTTCAGAACGAAGAGAAAGACCAGGAAGACAATCAACGACCAAAGTGCAAGATCCAGCTTGAAGCCGATCGGAACGCCCGTTTCGGCATGTCCGTCATCAAGCGCTACCCCGTGACCACCAGCATCGTCCATTTCAGCGGTCATCGGATCAGCAGCCGATGCCCCAGGACACATGACTGCCAAACAGAAAACCACGCTCGCCAGGACGAATGCCCGCGATAATCCAAAAACGAACTGTCGCAACATCATGAAACCACGCCAGCGAAGAACAGGGAAATAGACAGACACTCGACTACGAAGCAGCCACATGCCGACCACAAACAACAAACATCAGATCATGCAGACGATAAGTGCAAAAAATGTTGCACCTTCGATCAACGCTGCAGCAACAATCATGGCACCTCGAATGTCGCCGGCAACTTCCGGCTGACGAGCCATGCTTTCAACAGCGGCAGCTCCAATTTTGCCGATGCCCAAACCGGCACCAAGCAAAACAATTCCAGCACCAACGGCTGCAGGAATTGCAGCTGTGGCTTCTTCCTGTGCCATCGCAGGAACCGACAACGCGACGAACGCTGCAATTCCCAAGCAAAAGTACTTTACAGTTTGACTCACGAGAAACTCCTCTTCGAACAATGTTTCTTCAGGAAACGGTTTGTAACTCTACTGACCTGACCAAACAGCCAGCCAATTTCATAACGATCTTCACGTACTTAGACAGATGCGGGAACTAATGCTCGTGCACAGCCCCTGCAATAAAGATAGTCGCAAGGAACACGAACACATACGCCTGCAGAAATGCAACAAACAGTTCCAACAGACCAATGAGTACCTGACCAATCACGCTGCCAAACGTCACAGCCCCCCACAGCAAACCGCTGCTGTGAGCTGACGCGGCGATGAATCCAAGAATCACTGCGACAACAGTGTGGCCACCCATAATGTTTGCAAACAATCGAACCGCCAGCACGCTGTGCTTAATAAAGAACCCGAAGACTTCAATTGCCAGAATACCCCATGCGAGCATCGCACCAAATGCTCCGGGAACTCCAGTGTCCGGTTTCATATTCCAAAAGAAGCCCGCTGGCCCCATTGTCGTGAAACCGTAAAAGACGGTGGCGACGAATGCGGAAATAGCCAGAACGGCCGTGACGTTAATATTGCCCGTTGCCGACCCAAGCCAAGGGACAGCACCCAGCAGATTGCAGATCAGAATGTAAAAGAAGCAGCTCCAGATGAACGGCAGGTACTTGTCGGCAGCGTGACCGGCCTGTTCGTGCCCACCTTCGTGCCCTCGATACTCATGGTGATGATCACCAATCGTGGGCCGAACAACTTCGTCGCGGATGAATAGTGCAATGACTTCCCAGAAATTCCAGAACCGCCCCTTGGCAGGTTCACCATTCTGAATCCGTTGTGCCAGCCCGCGAAACACCACAAATACGAAAACCGCGGCAACAACCTGCAAAACCATAAACTTGGTGATGGGAACACCAAGAATTTCGGGCAGGTGAATATCCAACGTACCGTGCCCGTGAGCATCCGCCATTCCTCCAGGAATGTCGAAACCCGGTGCATCACGCACGTGGTGAAAATGATCAACTTCGTGTTCAGCGCTCATTGAAACGCGATCCACTTCCTGATAACGGCCTATTCCAGACCGTGACCTGCCTCAGCATCCGACGCGGACACTGCCGACTGACTGCTGCTTCGATGACGAAACATCAGCCATACTTCTGTAAGAAGAGCGAGTAGATAAAACCCAACCAACCAGCCAAAGAACCCGGCGAACCCCAGCTCAGGTCGGGTCTTCTTAACCACAATTGCAACGACTGACACTGACATCAACCGCACCATCGTCTGAACCAGCATCACTGCCAGCTCGTTCGAAAAGATAGCGAGGCCTGACAGAAACACAACAACCCAACCGGGAATAAGACAGCAAATCGCAGCGATTGACATCCACAGAACGCCGTCACCGCGAAGAGCTCTGGCCGGCCAAACACACACTCCCCACGCAGCGGCAATCACCACTGTAAGAAGAATGGCAGACGGAAGAGCACTCCCTTTCTGTTGTCCGGTCACTCCTGATGAGTTTCCCTGTTGTCGGCTTGCTGACCCCGGTCACGCCTGGACTGCTCATCCAGTCGCACCAACAATCTGCGAAGTGAGAACGCCGCCATAACACAACCAAGACAGGCGCCACAGATTGTCAGAGCCGGTTTCCAACCGTACCTTGTATCCAACCAATACCCACCTCCCGCGAAGATCGCAATCGACATCGCTGCCGACATAATTTCGTGTGAATCGCGATACGCCTGAGCCATAGCGGCAGTGCGTCGGCGGCGTCGGGAGGCAGAGTCTTCGACCATGTTGGCAGCTCCGGAATTCCTCGCGACCGCTTTCCCAACTTGCTAAAAGCACAGGATTTCGCGGGGCGGCGAGAGTCTACCGCCGTGAAATTCTCAGTCAAAGAGACGAGTAATCGCCGGCATCCTTTCCCACAAACGGGAGCATGCCATCCCGGCGGTGGCACCGGAACGCGTGGGCGGAACAACGTGTCAGACCTTGAGACTTGCGGAATCGCCTGCGTGTTCCACGCCGCCTCACTCTTTAGCAGGAGCCAGCGATCTGCCGGCCTTAGCCGCAAATACACTCGGTCACCGTGACTGGGGGTAACCCGCCACGACCTGGTTTGCCACCAGGGGCCAGCACTGAGAACCTGTCGCTTTCAGAGAAGGCTGCCACTGTTCCACCTCCGCAAGACGAGACACGTTCCAGCTGTTCGCTCAGGAACCGTTGTGATTACCGGCTTTCGGTTACCACAACCGTCGTCTCAGCCGATGGATTTCGTGTTCGCTCGGCTGCCAGCGCGATCGCTCGTGACGACACTTCTTTGGCCATTTTCAGTTCACCGGCCTTGAAGTACGGCACTTTGCCGACGACCTGATAGGTGAACGTCGCAGTGAGTTCCTTCCAGCTCATGTCATCGGTCCGATTCCACACGGCCGCCTGAGCCGCCTGCCGGTTGAGTGTGCCGGTGCCGACCCGAGCGATCAGTTCCTGCAGCACGGGATCCTGTGTGTACTGGTCAACTTTCATCAGCTTGTAGTTTGCCCGCGGCGTAGGATCCGGTTTGCCGTGATTCAGGCAGGCGGACACGTACGGCACTGCGACTGTTGCTTCCGGAGGAATGGAACAGAATCCCGGACCACCGCCGGGATTTCCATTCCCGTTGCCATTGGCGTTACCGTTACCAAGAAAGTTCTGACCGGCGCCCGCACCGTTCTGCTGTTGAAATCCGCCACCCACCGACTGCTGACCGCCTTGCTGTTGTTGCTGCTGACCACCAGGCCCATTGTTACCGATCCCCTGGCCATTGCCGCCCGGCTGAAATTGTTTCAGCACATGGACAGCCACGAACGCCTGGGGAAGTTGAACCGTCAGCGGGTCGGTTGTGGTATTCGTAATCAGGACACTTCCGTGCTGAGGCCCCCTCGCAATGACTTTGGTGGCGAACGCGCCCTGTGCCATTCCGGTGAATAACTCAACTTTCCTGGCGTCCGGATCGAACTTCGGCTGCGTGATCGGTCGAGAAGCTGTCCCCCTGCGGCGGACGGGTTCAGTGCTGCGGACACTCTGCAAGAATACAACTGAGGTCACGATGGCCAACAGGAAACCGATATGCAAGCGATGCGACATGACACTGAACTCCTGTGAACAGGGTTACTCGAATGCCTCAGACGGTGAGGACATGGGCGACTGAAGGCTTCAAAACGATTTTTCAGACCGACCTTCCGGCAGTTTTTTCGGATTTTTTGGCTTCAGCGAAAATCCCGTGACCGCGACTCCAGCCGTGCCAGCATTTCGGACACATCGTCCAGTCGATCACACACGACGTGAATCACGTCGCCCTCACGCTGCAGTCGTCCGGAGGCCATCAGCACCGTCGCGAAACGAGCCGTCTGCCGAAATCGCTGCCACACATTGGGATAGATAACCAGGTTGGTAATTCCAGTTTCGTCTTCCAGCGTCATGAACGTGATGCCTGCTGCCGTTTGCGGTCGCTGTCGCATCAGGACCAGTCCCGCCACTTTCACTCGACGATCGGGAGCGTGTTCGGCAAGGTCGGCGGCTGAGATCGCGCGCAGCACAGTCAGCTGTGCGCGCAGAAACAACACGGGGTGTTGTTTCAATGACAATCCAGCGGTCGCGTAGTCCTGAACAACGCTGTCCTGGTCTGACATCGTAGGCAGATGTGGATCTGCTTCGTCAACCACCGGACCTTCAAGATCGTTAAACAGCGGCATCGCCTGTTGCGCCGGCAACGACTTCCATAAGGCATCACGTCGATTGATATCAAGCGCTGCAAATGCGTCCGCTCGCGCAAGCTGCTGCAGCGTGGTGCGCCCGAGTCGCGTGCGTTTGGCGAAGTCATCGAAGCACGTGAAGGCTCCACCGCTGCGCCTTGCGGTTTCGATGACAACGGCATGCTCCTGAGAGAAACCTCGCAGCAGACGAAAACCAAGTCGCAGGCTGTGATTTTCGTCGTGGTGATCCAGCGGCACATGTCGGGTGGAGCCCGTATCCGCCGTTGCAGCATTATCCAACGGCTCCAGCGTGCAGTCCCAGCAACTGAAGTTGACGTCCACCGAACTGACGTGCACGCCGTGCTCACGAGCGTCACGCACCAGCTGAGCCGGAGCGTAGAAGCCCATCGGCTGGCTATTCACCAAAGCTGCCGCGAATACAGCTGGATGAAATCGTTTCAGCCACGCTGACACATAAACCAGCAGCGCGAAGCTGGCCGCATGTGATTCCGGAAAACCGTACTCTCCGAAACCGCTGATCTGTTTGAAGACCCGTTCAGCATACTCTTTGTCGTAACCGTTGGACAGCATGCCATCCACCAGCTTGCGCCGGAACTGTTCAATCACGCCCGTCTTCCGCCACGCTCCCATCGCTCGTCGTAGCTGGTCAGCTTCGCCCGGTGTGAAACCCGCCGCGACAATGGCCAGTCGCATTGCCTGCTCCTGAAAGATGGGAACTCCCAGAGTCTTATGCAGTACGGAGCGAAGTGCCTTGTTCGGGTACTCCACGGGTTCCTCGCCGTTGCGTCGCCGCAAATACGGGTGCACCATGTCACCCTGAATCGGTCCCGGTCGAACAATGGCGACTTCGATGACCAGATCGTAGAAACAGTGCGGTTTCAGCCGTGGCAGCATGCTCATCTGAGCACGACTTTCGATCTGAAAGACGCCGACTGTATCTGCCGCGCTCACCATGTCATAGACAGCGCTGTCTTCGGACGGCACGTTTGCGAGCGTCAATTCCCTGCCGTGATGGTATTTGACCATTTCAAAGCAGCGGCGGATGCAGCTGAGCATGCCCAGCGCCAGGCAGTCGACTTTCAGCAGTCCCAGAGCGTCAAGGTCGTTCTTGTCCCACTGAATCACCGTCCGTCCCGGCATCGCCGCGTTTTCGATGGGGACCAGCTCGCTGAGCGGTCCCTGCGACATCACCATGCCGCCCACATGTTGCGACAGGTGCCTCGGAAAACCCAGCAGCGTGTCGACCAGTTTGATCAGCCGCCGGCCGAGCAATGATTCCGGGTCGATGCCACCTTCGCGAACACGTTCCGGCATCTGCTCTGACAGGTCGACGTGTTCCAGCTGAGACGCCAGTTTGTCGATGCGATCATTCGACAGCGCCAGCGTCTTTGCCACATCGCGAACGGCGGACCGTGGCCGATAAGTAATCACGACGCCCGTCATTCCGGCTCGCTCGCGGCCGTAGCGTTCGTACAAGTATTGCAGCACCTCTTCGCGGCGTTCGTGCTCAAAGTCGATGTCGATGTCCGGTGCCTCATCGCGTTCTTTGCTGATGAAACGTTCGAACAGAACGTCGATGCGGTCCGGGTCGACAGACGTCACACCCAGACAAAAACAAACGACCGAGTTCGCCGCACTGCCCCGGCCCTGACACAGAATTCCGCGAGACCTCGCAAACCGCACAAGATCATGGACCGTCAGAAAGTAGGCCTCGTATTTCATCTCGCTGATCAGCGACAATTCGTGTTTAATCAGGTTCAGGACTTTCTCCGGAACGCCGTCGGGATATCGTTTTTCTGCACCTCGCCACGTCAAGGCTGCAAGATGCTCAGACAGCGTCGTTCCGTCGGGTACCAGTTCCTCCGGGTACTCATAGCGCAGCTCATCCAGCGAAAACGTGCAGCGGTCCGCGATTTCAACAGTCCGCTGCAGCAGTTCGGCACGGTCTTCGAACAGACGCAGCAGATCCGATGTTGGCTTCAAGAATCGTTCGCCGTTTGGATGCAGTTCGTGACCCAACGACTGCAGAGTTGCGCTGTGACGGATAGCGGTTACCACATCGTGCAGTGGTCGTCGCTGAGTCACGTGGTAGTGCACGTCATTGGCAACGGCCAGGGGCAGCTGCAGCCGATCACAGATTTCCAACCAGCGATGTAATTTCGCTGAGTCGTTCGGGCCAAGATGCAGTTCCGCCAGCGCATAACAGCGATCGCCAAACACCGCCTGGCAGCGAATCAACTGCTCTTCGACAACTTCACTTCTCACATTCGACTGAAACGTGCCGGCGTAGCGCTGCTGACTTTCCGTCGACATGGGAATGCTGCACAGCAGTCCTTTGTTGTGTTCGACAACGTCCGCAAACTTAAGGCGGCATTCCCCTTTTGGCGCACGACGGCGTCCGATGGTAATCAGCTGAGACAGTCGACCATAGGCAGCTCGGTCCGTGGCGAGCAACACCATCGCCGGTCCGTCAGTCGGAACGATCTCGGCACCGACCAGCAGTTTCAGTCCGGCCTTCTTTGCTGCCACGTGTGCTCGAACAACGCCCGCCAGGCTGTTGCGGTCAGTGACCGCCAGTGCTCGATACCCCAGGCTCTGTGCGGTTGCGACCAGTTCGTCCGCGTGAGACGCACCTTCCAGAAACGAAAAGTTCGTCCGGCAATGCAGCTCGGCATATGGGAAGGGCATCTGGCCGGACCGGGACAGTGCCGGAGTCGGTCTACGAATGGGTTGCTGATATTCCGGTATTTCCGGCACGATTCGCTACACCACTGCCCGCACTGCCGAGGCCAGACGCTTCATGCCTTCGCGGATGCCCTCATTGTCCAGAACTCCGTAACTCAGACGCATCTGGTTTCGAGGCCGTTGATCCCAATCGGACGGATAACACAGTTCTCCCGGCACGTACATCACCTTATCCGTATGGGTTGCCTGTTTGAACATGTCACTGTCGAACCCGGTATTCACGTGGTCCGGAAGCGTCATCCAGACATACAACCCGCCGTTCGGCCGCAGCCATGAGACTCCTGGAATGTCCAAAAAGAATTCATCTGCAGCGGCCAGCATGGCATCACGTTTGCCTTTGTAGCTGTGCTGCAGTCGAGACACGTGTTGACGATACGCTCCGGACTGCAGTACGCTGGCCACGACGTTCTGACTGAGATGTCCGGAGCCGAAATCTTCGTTGCACTTCAGATCAAACACTGGCTTCACCAACTGCTGCGGCAACACGCCCACGCCGACTCGCAGGCCAGGTGAAAAACTTTTCGAGAACGTCTGCGACAGGATCACGTGCTGTGGATCGTCTTTATCCTGCTGATCATACGAAAAAATACTCGGCAGCACCGGACCGTCGTAGTGCAGTTCCCGGTAGGCTGCATCTTCCAGCAGAAAAAGATGCTGATCGGCGGACCATTTTCGAACGACGTCCATCAGTCGAGGTCGTCGCTCGGCGCTGACTGAAACGCCGGCCGGGTTGTCGTGGTAGCTGACCACATAAACCAGCTTGACTCTGTGCAGCTGACCTTCGCTACTCAGCCGCTGCAATTCAGTGTCCAGTGCTTCCGGACACATTCCGTTTTCGTCTGTCGTGACGGGAATGGCTTTGGCGCCAACTCCGTCAAGGACATCCAGGTAGACAAAGTACGTGGGGGCCGCCACAAGACAGATGTCGCCAGGATTAAACAGCGCCTGCGACACCAGCAGCAGCAATTGCTGCGAACCGGTCGTCAGCACGATGCGATCCAGCGACAGTGATTTCAGTTGCGTTGAGTCACCTTCGAGCTCAGTAAGATAGTTCCGAAACACTTCGCGCAGGCTGTCTGACCCTGGCGTCGTGCCGTACTGCAACGTTGGTTTTCCAGCAGGTCCGCCCATCAGTTTTACAGTGGCTTCGCGGACAAGGTCTACCGGAAGTGTTTCCGGATCCACAAAGCCAGCCGCCAGTGACAGGCAATCGGCGTTCTCGATCCCCTGCTGCATCAGAAAGCCAATAGCCTGCGCGGAAGCTCGGTCAGCCATCGAAGCGGGTTGAAATTGTGTGTCGGTTCCTGACACGGATGGATTCCTTTTCTGCAGTCCAAAACAACGTATGAGTGCCGATCTCAGGAAGGGACCTGGACTTACGCGAGGGGAAAGACGGTCGCCGCGACCACAGGTCAGCGTACTACGCTGTAAAATGCTATGGCGGTCAGTCAGTCGGCGGAACCCTGGGCGGCGGTCGCTCTGGCAACTTCGCGGAAGTACATCCGGATCAGCGCCTGGTACTCGCTGTCGCGGCTGGCCGCGACGCCGTCAGCGGTCTTCGTATCGAGTTCTTCGTTCTGCTGACCCCAGTTGCGCGAACCAGCCATGCCGGCGGCGGCATCGGGCACAAGACCGTCCCACATCGAGACGTTGCCCATCGCGTCTCGACCGGCTGTTGAAGGCTGAGAACCGTCGGACATCTGCCCTGGATTAAACTGTTCGGGCAGCGCCTGCTCGGCGGCCTGGGCCAGTTGTTGAGCCGCATCAGAAAGCTGTTGGGCTCCTGAAGGTTGACCCTGCTGGCCCTGACTGCCTCGTGACGGCTGCCCGTTCTGTCCCTGCTGTTCGCCCTGTGACTGCTGTTCGCCCTGTGACTGCTGGCCCGACTGCTGGCCCGACGGTTGGCCTTCGCCGGCCGCTGCCTGGTCACCTGCAGATGGCTGTCCCTGTTGCCCCTGAGCTGCCTGTTCAGACGATTGATCTGACTGCTGCTGCCCGGCCTGTTCCGATGACTGCTGCATGGTCTGAGCCGCCTGTTGCAGATCCTGCAGCGCCTCCGCCACGCTTTCGCCAACTTCTGTCGGTACAGGTGACGGTTGGTCGTTCGGTTGCTGTCCGGCCTCTTCGGTCAGTTGAGCCAGTCGATTCAGCTGTGCTTCGGTGTCCCGTCCGGACTCGACGGCATTCTGAAATTCACCCTGTTGCAGTTGCGAAGTTGCCTGACGACTTTCCTGCTGAGCCGCACTGGCCGCCTGTTGAGCTTCCTGAGCCTGCTGCCCTTCCTGCTGCATGGCCAGCTGCGGCAGGTTCAGACGTTCCGCCAGATCGCCCAGTTGCTGTGGCAATTCCGCGGCCTGCTGAGCGATGCCTTGCTGTGACTGTTGCTGGGCCGCCGCCTGTGAGGCGTCGTCCTGCTGAAGTCGGCCCACGATGTCAGCCATGCGCTGTAGCTCGTCGCTCATGCCCTTTGTCTGCTGACGTTGATCCTCCTGTTCGGAATTATTCAGCTGTTCGGAGGTCTGATTCGCTGTGTCCGATGCCTGATGAAGTTCTTCCGCAGATCTGGAAAACCGACCGGCCGTCGCCTCTTCGTGTCCCTGCTGAGCTCGTTTTGCGGTTTGTTCGGCCGTCTGACGAGCGGCGTCACTGGCTGCAGGATCCGTCTGCAAACCGTCCGATACCTGCTCTGCGGCTGCTGCAAGTTCGTCAAGCCGTTGCAGAAGATCGCGCACTGGATCGTCCTGCTGTTCGCCCTCTGGATGCTCATCCGGACCCGCCACCGGAGAATGTTCCTGAGGCGATTCCGTGTCACCCTGCTGTTCGCCTGCCGGCGCTGCCGCGTTTCGTGCTTCACGCATCTGTTGCAGTTGTTTGCTGATCTGTTCCAGCCGGTCCGCCAGCTGCGCAGACTGTTCAGCGGCCGCTTCGCGCTGTCGCGCCTGCTGTGGCGATTCGGGTACAGGGTCACTATTCGGCGGATCGTTTTCGCTGGCCGCCGCATTGTCTTTGGCTGGAGTCGCCAGCTCACGTTCTGCCGTCTGCAGTTCAGCGGCAACCTCTTCAGCGCTTCGCTGAGGAGCTGCCAGATTGCCGCGTTGCAGTTGTTTGACGGCTGCTTCGAGCTTGTCGACGTCGGCTGGCGCGGCGGGTGTTTTCAGTTGCTTCATGTGCTCGTTGAGAACGTTCGCTTCCTGGCGGACCTGTTCAAGGTCTTTGGCCAGCTGCCATGCATCCCGACCGACCTGCTGAGCTTCCTCGTCGACCCCGGTCGCCACGCGATGCTGCTGTTCCGCCAGCTCACGGGCCTGCTGCGCCAATTCTGTCAGTTGCTCACGCTGAGCTCGCTGAGCAGAATCCAGCAGCTCTGGCTGTTCCTGCAGCAATTGCCCCAATTCCTCACTCAGCTGCTGTCGTTCTGCGTTGAGTTGCTGTTGCCGCTGCTCAAGTTCCTGCTGCCACTCCTGCTCGCTCATTTCTTCCGGACGACTTGCGGGGTCTTTGCGATCCTGATCGAGCTGTTCTGCATCTTTGGCCAGTTGTTCGGCATCGATCGCCAGGCGGTTGAGCTCCGCGAGATTCTGTTCGAGCAACGCAGTTTCTTCAATCTTCGCGATCTCGGTCTGCAACTCACGGCGGATGTCTTCCAGTGTGTTGGCAGATTCCTGTAACTGCTGCGGTGCTTCACTGCGATTCTGCTTTGTGGCGGCGTCAAGCATTGCCGGCACGTCATCACGAATTTGTTCGCCCAGATCCTGCAACTTCACCGCAGATTCCTGCATCATGGGATGGGTGGCGACTTCCTCGGCCAGCTGTTCCAGGATACGGCCCTGCTGCTGTTCCTTTTCGCTAAGCCTCTCCGTCTGTTCCCTTGCTGCATCGTCCCATGCTTCGCGTGCCTTCTCTCCCAGCTCACCGGCTTTCTTCGCGTCTTTTTCCAGCTGTTGCTCCAGTGCCTTCAGGGCATCGATCAGTTCCTGGGTCTCCTGCTCCAGGGCCCGTGCACCCGCAGCTTTTGCGTTGTTGTCGACACGGATAGTGAATTCACCCGACCACACATCCTGCGGTCCCGGTTCGGGGCGTTCGTCAGCGACGCGCACACGCACTGTCACCGTGTCACCCGAAGCGACCTTGAAATCCGTCAGCTGCAGGCGGAAGCCGTGTATGACTTCCAGGGCACCAGGATCAAAATCGGTCACAGGAATGATCTTTGTGACGTCTTCGTTCTGGCGATAGTGCAGCTCAAGTTCACCGATGCCGATGTCGTCAATGCTGAACACGTTTACCGGAATGATGTCGTCCGGACGAAATTCGTCGCCGTCGCGAATTCCGGAAACCTTCACTTCCGGTGGTCGATCGTACACCACCTGAATGCGGCGATCCGGTTCCGATGGATTTACTAGGTCGTATTCGTCGACCACTTCAAAGACAAAGTCACCACCGACATCTGCTGTCATGGCAAACACGGCGACCGTTCCGTCGGGGCTCAGCACACCCTCGACGTGTGTGGCCAGCGGCTCTATGGCATCCAAAAATCCAGCCATCGGATCTTCTTCGAAGATTTCTTCCCCGGTGACGTTGTCGAACTCGCGGTCCATCAGCTCCGTCTCATTCAATGGTCGTTGATCACGCACCACCCACAGCAGCGTCGCCCTCGTAACCGGCTTGTTGAACTCCAGCAGAATCTCCAGCGAGCTGCGTTCGAAAACACTCATTTCACCCAGCATGCCGTCAAAACGTTCCACCGCGCGGCCCGTGTAGACGGGTGGGGTTGCCGTCATGACAGCCAGCTGGATTTCCGGCGCGGCGACGACGTTGATAGTGAATAATTCCGTCTTAGCACCGCCGCCCATAACGCGGTACTGCACAGCGTTCGCAATTCTTGAAATCTCTGCGATGTAGGCACCGCCGATTTCGTCGAAGGTCATCGGCAGCGATTCGGTATGACCGGTTGCGGCGGTGAGTTGCAGTTCGACCTGTTCCGGCCGAACACCCTCGCTGGTTGTTCGCCATCCGGGAGTGGCCGCGATTCTGACGTTTGTCCCTCGAGCGACTGTCCGATTTCCGTCGGCCACTTCAAAGTGCAGGTTGCTGGCTGTCGCCAGATTGGCAAACGGCGTGATCATGCGCTGCATCAGCAGTCCGGATCCCGAGGGCCACAGCAGCACCGGCAACATGGCCGCGACAATCAACCCGACTGCCGTGCCACAGCGATTTCGAGTTTTGCTGCTGTTCACCACGTCGCGAGATTCGATCTGCCCCAGATGAGCCGTCACCTGATCACGCAGGCGTCCACGCATGACGGCGGACCCGGCTTCGCCGGTGGTGGCTTCCGGACGTTCAATCGAGATCAGTGTTGCCAGACTTTCATTCAAATCCGGACACGACAGATCAATCGCAGCTCCCAGTTCGGTTTCAGAAACGGAAGACTTCAGCGGAGCGACCATGAATTTCCACCCGACCCAGCCGCTAATCAGACAGAAGCTGAACAGCAGAATTGCACGAACCGTCGCCGGAAGTCCGATCAGATAATCCAGTGCCGCCGCAGTCAGCAGGTACACAATCACAACAATCAGCAGTGTTGCAGTTCCGCTTAACAGAGTGTGTCGTACGATCTGGCGGCGGCATCGGTTCAGCAGTCGACCGACCTCCGGATTATCTGTCAAAGTAACTGATGACATTAACGGTCGCTCCGGAGTTCTTTCGTCTGACTTTGCTGTGCCTGGAATTTCAAAGTTCCGATACGAACAGACCCACCACCTTGACCGACGGTGTCAGCCGGAAAGTGCGGGAAGGCCCGTGGGGTTGGCATGTGACAGAATTGTATCCGCAAGTCGCTGTCACGGAACTACTTCTCGGAATTGTTGTACGCCGATGTGCCGAATATCGCGAATTGTGACGCAATCTCCTGTTTTCGCACTCCGTGATTGAACACGGCTGATCATTGAGGAATACTTCTTCAAGTCGCTGTGAGCAGTGTGTTTGCGCGACACAAACGATAATCACCTGAGATTTTGTAACAAAATCCAAATCGATACGCTTTTGGAAAAGCGTGACAGTCAGTTCACGCTAAACACCAAACTGCGGGACACCAATCACCTGCGTCAGTCCACGACGTAGTGAGTTTTGGGGGAATTGGGCCTTCAGGACGTGCGTAACGCGTGACAACCCTCACTTTTCAGAACGCCAACACATAACGAGCACACAGCTGCTCGGCAGGTAATGCCATGACCGACCAGACCCATATGATCCAGGACGTCAATATCCGGGAGAACATCCCGCTGACCGCACCAGCACTGCTCAAGGACAAGTATCCGCTCACGGACGACGTTGCCCGGTTCGTATACGACTCACGCGAGGCCGTAAAACGTATTCTCAAGGGGGAAGATCGTCGCCTGGTCGCAATCGTCGGGCCGTGCTCGATTCACAACAAGGACATCGCCATTGAATACGCCAACCGACTGGCACCGCTGGCGGCTGAAGTCAGCGACCGAATTGTTGTCGTCATGCGAGTCTACTTTGAGAAACCTCGCACCACAGTGGGCTGGAAAGGTTTGATCAACGATCCGCATTTGAACGGCACGTTTGACCTGGCGACCGGCGTCGGGATGGCCCGTGAAATTCTGCTGGAAGTTAATAAGGCCGGAGTACCCGCCGCCACGGAAATGCTGGAACCAATCACGCCGCAGTATATTGCCGACCTGATTACGGTCGCGTCCATTGGTGCCCGAACAACAGAATCGCCAACGCATCGCCAAATGGCCAGTGGCCTTTCCATGCCTGTTGGCTTCAAGAACAGCACGGAAGGCAGCCTGGAAGTTGCGACAAACGCCATGAGTGCCGCGAGGGCGGAACACTGTTTTCTGGGAATCGACAACCACGGCAAAACGTGCATCGTGAATACTCGAGGCAACGACATGGGCCACCTGATTCTGCGGGGCGGTCGCACCGGCCCGAACTACGATACTGACAGTCTGGCGGAAGCCAGCCGCCTGCTCAAAGAAGCTGACCTGCCGCCAAGATTTGTCGTCGACTGCAGTCATGCCAATTCCAGCAAGGACTACACAAAACAGCCTCTGGTCTGGAATGATGTTGTTCAGCAGCGAGCTGACGGTAATGATACGATTGTGGGACTGATGCTGGAAAGTAATCTTAATGCCGGCAAACAGGCTCTCGACCCCGACCTCAGTGCTCTGGAATATGGTGTTTCGATCACGGACGGCTGTATCAGCTTTGAGCAGACGGAAGACCTGTTGCGGTCAGCGTACGAAACTCTGGCCGGGCAAACAGCTGTGCTCGAAGCGTAGTTTTTATTGGGTTCTTACTTTCGGCTGAGTTTATGAAGTCAACTGCTCTGCACCTGTTGTCCGTTCTGCTGATGCCTGCGGCGTCAATGGTGGCGGCAGGTGAAGTCGATTATCTTCGTGACGTAAAGCCGCTGCTGAAACACAAATGCTACGCCTGCCATGGGGCGCTGAAGCAGCAAAGTGGGTTGCGTCTGGACACGACGACCTCGCTGCTCGCGGGCGGAGAATCAGGTGCTGCCGTTACCTCCGGCAAACCCGACGAAAGCCTGCTGCTGGACGTGCTGACCGGCGACGCGGGCTTCCGCATGCCCCCTGCGAACGAAGGTTCGCCGATGACGGACAGGGAAATCGAATTGATCCGCGTCTGGATTGCGGATGGTGCGCAGGAACCGGCTGACGAGCAACCGCAGTCTGACCCAAAGTCCTGGTGGTCGTATCAGCCAATCGAACAACCACAACTGCCCGACGTCACGGAAGCTGACTGGTGTCGGAACGAAATCGATTACTTTGTTGCCGCCGCGCGAGAAACAAACACGTTGCCGCACGTCGCTGAAACTTCGAAGGCGGCGTGGTTGCGGCGAGTATTCCTGGACCTGATCGGATTGCCGCCAACTCGTCAGGAACTGCACGATTTTCTCGCGACGGATTCCCCATCAGCGTACGAAAACACTGTTGACGAATTGCTGAATCGTCCGCAGTACGGTGAACGGTGGGGACGGCACTGGATGGATGTCTGGCGTTACAGCGACTGGTACGGCAGCCGGGGCATTAACGAAATTCGTTACAGCCAGCGTCACATCTGGCGCTGGCGCGACTGGATCGTAAAGTCATTGAACAATGACAAGGGCTACGACCAGATGATCCGTGAAATGCTGGCGGCTGATGAAATTTCCGGCGGAGATCCTGCCGTTCTGCCGGCGACCGGATATCTGGGACGCAACTGGTACAAGTTTGACCGCAACGTCTGGATGTTTGAGACCGTCGAACGGACGGGCGAAGCCTTTCTGGGACTGACGTTTCGCTGCTGCCGCTGCCACGATCACAAGTTCGATCCTGTCAGCCAGGAAGAGTACTATCGCTTCCGTGCATTCTTTGAACCGCACGACGTGCGCACGGATCGCATCTCTGCCCTGACGGCAACTCAGAAGGACGCCACGTTGGGCCAGGTACTGTCCGACGGAATTGCTTTGGCGTACGACAAGAATCCCGATGTTCCGACCTACCGTTTCGAACGCGGCGACAATCGATATCCAGACGAAACGAAGTTGCTGACGCCTGGCGTGCCGGCATCTCTGGGAGGCAAAGTCGACATCTCAGAAATCAACCTGCCTGCGGAAACATGGTACCCGATGCTGCGACCTGGTGTTCGTGAAACGGTCCTCACACAGGCGCAGGAACTGGTGTCGGCTGCCGAAACACAGCTGCAGGACAAACATACCACGGCGAAACTGGCCGGCGAAAAACTGGCGGCTGCCATCGGCGCTGAACAGAAGCCCTCGGCGAAGCCGGAAATTTTTCTGCACGAAACATTCTCTGCTGCTGCTCCCGAAGTGTGGGAAACCGTTAATGGGGCATGGAATTACGCTGACGGCAAACTGGTTCAGTCAGCTGTGTCCAGTTTTGCCACGATGGTCAGCAAAGCGAATCATCCTCGCGATTTCCATGTTCATCTGCGTTACCGTCCGCTCAGCCCCGGCACGTACCGGTCCATCGGGTTCAGCTTCGACTACCAGGACAAGGGCCAGTCACAGGACGTCTACACCAGTACCGGCGACGATCGTCAAAGCGTGCAGGCATTTCATCGCGTGGGCGGAAAACAGGTCTATCCCCAGACAGGAATCGTGCGCACGGAACTGAAGGTCGGCGAAGAAGCCGTGCTGGATGTTTCCGTCCACGGCTCAAAGCTCACCATCGATCTGAATGGCACTCGCAAGCTGGACTATACTATGCCGGTGGAACGGCGCGACGGTCGGTTTGCCCTGTGGGTCCATCAGGGGGCAGCCGAGTTTCTAGCGCTGAAGATTACCAGACAGGTTGATTCCCTTGAGACGCTGGAGCAACGAAAACATGACGCGGATCGCGACGTCCTGCTGGCTCAGGCCGGGATGAAACTCGCGCACGGAAAAGCGGAATCGATTCGTTTACGGCTGGCAGCCGATATCGCATTGCACCTCAAAGACAAACAACAAGCGGCACAGCAAAGTGCACGTGCCGCGTCTGCCGCGGAACTTGCCGTGGCCGTGCTGCAGGCAGAAATTGAAGTCGTGAAAGCAGGCGACTCAGACGATAAACGGGCCGCTGCAACGGCAAAGCTGACAGCCGCTCGCGACGCGGCGAAGAATCCGACGGAGTCCTACACCGCAATCGGTGATCAGTTTCCGAAGACCAGCACCGGTCGGCGCAGTGCCCTGGCGAAGTGGATGACTATGCCCGACAATCCGCGCACGGCGCGAGTGGCGGCCAATCATCTGTGGGGCCGCCATTTCGGACAGCCGCTCGTAGCCACGCCCGAAAACTTCGGACTGAATGGCCGCAAGCCGACACACCCGCAACTGTTGAACTGGCTGGCCGCACAGCTGATTCACAACGGCTGGAAGATGAAACCTTTGCACAAACAGATCGTCCTGTCCGCAGTGTACCGGATGGCCAGTACGCCGACCTCCAGTGCTGTTGACGTGGAACGCGATCCGGAAAACCACTTTCTGTGGCGGATGAACTCACGGCGGATGGAAGCTGAAGTTGTACGTGACAGCAGCCTGTTTCTGGCGTCGCGGCTGGACATGACACCAGGCGGTCCGGAGATCCCGGAAACTGCCGGCGAGAAAACTCTGCGGCGCAGTCTGTACTTTCGCAACACGCCCAATGAAAAGATGGCCATGCTGGAAGTCTTTGACGTGGCCGATCCGAATTCCTGTTACCGCCGCAAGGAAAGTGTTGTGCCGCATCAGTCTCTGGCCATGATGAACAGCGGCTTGACGCTGGACAGTGCGCGGATGATTGCCGAACAGTTGGCTGACGAATCGGACTTTGTAACAGCTGCTTTTGAAACTGTCTTGTCACGAAGTCCGACTGCCGACGAGGCAGTTCGCTGTCGGACGTTTCTGACCGAACATAAAGGAGTGTTGCAGGAGGCGCCCACGCAGCCGTTTGCAGCCGGAGGTTAAGCGACGCAGGCTCCGTCGACTGATCCTGGTATGCGTGCCAAAGAAAATCTGGTGCATGTTCTTTTCTTACATAACGACTTCGTCACGATAAGATAGTGCTTTCGGGAAGCCAGACAGCTTCCTCAGCAGGCTGGAGACGCAATGACCGAATCATCGAATCACATTGGCGGTGGCCACCGCCATCGCCGACAGTTTCTGGCGGACACCGGTCTTGGTTTCACCGGTCTGGCTCTGGGCGCCATGCTGCAACGCGATGGAAAAGGCGCAGAAGCCGCAGCGTCTTCGGCGCTCCAGACACATTTCGCCCCCAAAGCGAAATGTGTGATCTGGTTCTTCATGAATGGCGGGACCAGCCATCTGGAATCGTTCGATCACAAGCCGGCTCTGAACACTCACGCCGGCAAAACGATTGAAGAAACTCCGTACAAATCGGAGGTTCTGGATTCACCGTTTTACCGAAAAAACGTGCGCGACTTTGCCGGAAAACCGCGAGACCTGATGGCGCAGGTTTATCCCCTGCAGGTCGGTTTTCAGCGTCGCGGTGAAAGCGGCATTGAAGTCAGCGACTGGTGGCCTCACGTGGGCAGTTGTATCGATGACATTTCCGTCGTGCGTTCCATGTGGACGACCGACAACGACCACGCCGCGCAATTGCAATTTCATACGGGTCGACACATTTTTGACGGCTTCTTTCCTTCGATTGGTTCATGGGTGCATTACGGACTGGGCAGTCTGAACGAAAACCTGCCGCAGTTTGTGGTCATGGGCCCGCCGCCCGGAGACTGCTGCGGCGGTATTGGTGCTCATGATGGCAGTTATCTTGGTCCCCAGCATGCGGGGGTACAAATGGCACTGGACCCCAGAAATCCTCTGCCGTTTGGTACACCAGGCGACAAAGTCGGCGTCGGAGAACGTCGTGACCAGTTGGACCTGCTGCGCGATCTGAACCAGCTGACCGCCGCTCAGTATCCGGATGATCAGCAACTGACAGCGCGGATTAAAGCGTACGAGTTGGCGTTCCGCATGCAGATGTCGGTTCCCGGTATTGTCGACCTGTCCCGAGAAACCAGTGCGACTCAGACAGCGTATGGCCTGGACAACAAGGCAACCGAAGGCATGGGGCGCCAGGCCCTGGCAGCTCGACGACTGATACAGCAGGGAGTCCGTTTCGTACAGATTTACGATGGAGGCGGGGGCGGAGGCGGCTGGGATGCTCATACCAAGCTGAAAGACAACCACACCCGCAACTGCGGTCGTGTCGACAAGCCTATCGCGGCCCTGTTGAAGGATTTGAAACAGCGAGGACTGCTGGACGAAACTCTGGTCGTGTGGGCGACAGAATTCGGACGGACTCCAGGTTCCGAAAAATCGGATGGCCGAGATCATCATCCGTACGGTTTCTCCGTCTGGATGGCAGGCGGCGGACTGAAGGGCGGCGTCGCTCATGGTGCGACAGACGAGTTGGGATTCCATGCGGTGGAAGACCGGCACTACGTCACCGACATCCATGCCACCGTGCTGCACCAGCTGGGACTCAATCCCCGCCGATTGGAAGTGCCAGGACATAAACGCCTGGAAATCGACCTCGGCAAACCCATCGACGCCATCATTGCGTAATTCGAAAACATAGCGATGTGCCCCGCTTAATTGGCATCTTCGAGCAGAGCTGCCCTCCACACTCGCGGGGTTTCGTCGGCCGAGGCAGATACAAGAGAGCAACCGTCATCTGAAAAGCTAAATGATCGGATCGTCTTGATGTGCCCTTCCAGTACCAACAGCTTGGGGGCCGTCGCGATATCCCAGAGCATCTGCCGGTCGCCAGCGCCTGCCCATTCGGTGCAGTCCACTCCCGAAATATCACCCTGAAAGTTGCAAATCAGTTGGCCCGTTGATGCGTTCCACAGCTGAACAGGAGCAGATCGCCCGGCGGCTCCGAACGTCACGATGCGCGACCCATCGGGTAAGAATCAGAACCGTGCGGAACAGCATTGCAACTGGCAGACTTTTGTCGCGGTGCTGACATTCCAGATGGCCGTTGGGTCAAAATATTGAGCGAAGCCTGACACTCGGTCCTGATAGTGCTCACGCCAACAACAATTCGACTTCTCGGCGGATGACACGCATCCCCGCAGTATTCCCCGGTGGAACACGTGTCAAGCCCTGTGCCCGATGGCTCTTCATACTGCCTGAATCTGTTGACCGCGCGTAGCCGCGATGTGATGGTGAGGAGATGCCCGTGCACGCCGCATTGATTTCGGAAGACGGCACGAGTCTGTAGTTCTCTCATCAACTCATGCGTTGGGTGACACGTGTCATCTAACCACCTTCTTCTGACACAGCTCAGCCGTCCCGCGAACGGTATTGAAAACAGTCGCTGCATCACACCACGGTGATGCCAGCGGTATGCTGCCCAGCGGCGCCGCACTTCAAATACTTCGTCGAGATGCGAACAGAAAGATGATGTTGCTCGCGGCCTTACCGGAGCCCTGATAGAATACGTACTTCGGAGGCCCTATGGCACTGGCGACTGACAGTTCGCCGAACGCATCGTTGTCCAAACCCAAGGCCATAACCACGCCTCCCTTGCTTTCCTCCACCGACTGGTTCAGTCCGAGGATTTTCAAAAGGAAGTAACTCGTGAACTCCATGCGCCCCAGCAGCCGCAGAGTCTTCCTGCTCGTTCTTCTACTTTTGACTTTGAACTCGGGGCTGTCAGCTACGGCGAAGTCGCCCAATGTTCTCTTCATTCCCGTCGATGATCTCAATCATTGGGTCGGCTACACCGGCCGTAATCCGCAGTGCAAGACTCCCAACATCGATCGTCTCGCTGCGATGGGCGTGTCGTTCACCAACGCGCACTGTGCGGCACCTGCCTGCGGCCCTTCCCGCGCCGCTCTCTGGTCCGGCATCCGTCCACATACTTCGGGCTGCTATGTCAACGGCGACCCCTGGAAGCGACACATCAAAGAAGGACTCAATCTTAACGCCCACTTCAGGAAAAACGGCTACTACACCGCTGCGATGGGCAAGACCTACCACTCCAGCGCCAGCGGAATGAAAAGCGTTTACGCTTCAGAATGGGACGAGTACCCGCCCACGACGAGAGAGAACAGTGCCGGTCGTGCTCCCACAAAATACGAAGGCTACCACGAGCCGCTGCCCCTCGATCTTCACGACAAAGACCTCCCCGACTGGCACACCGTCGACTTTTGTATCGACCGCATGAAGCAGAAACGTGACAAGCCGTTCTTCATCGCCTGCGGCCTCATCAAGCCTCATCTCCCATGGGCCGTACCTCGCAAATACTACGAGATGTATCCACGTGAAGACGTACGGCTACCGCCCCACCGCAAAGACGACCTCGAAGATCTTCCCAAAGCCGGCGTGCGCATGGCGGGCCCTCAGAAAGACCATGCCAGGTTCCTTAAGTCCGGTCGCTGGAAAGACGCTGTCCAGTCCTATCTCGCAACGATCGCCTACGTCGACATGAACGTTGGCCGCCTGCTCGACGCCTACGAAGCAAGCCCCCAACGCGACAACACCATCATTGTCTTCTGGGGCGACCATGGCTGGCACCTGGGTGAGAAACAACACTGGCGTAAATTTGCGCTCTGGGAGGAAGCCACTCGCACTCCGTTTATCTGGGTCGCGCCCGGTGTTACGAAACCCGGCACGGTCTGCGATCGGCCTGTCGACTTCATGAGCATTTACCCCACACTCTGCAAACTGGCAGGGCTTGAGCCGCCCGGACACCTCGAAGGCAAGAGCATCGTCCCGCTTCTTCAGAATCCAAAGTCGAACTGGGACGGCGTTGCACTCACGACCCACGGCTACCTCAATCACGCCATCCGCGACGGGCGCTACCGTTACATTCGTTACGCCGATGGCACTGAAGAACTCTACGACCACAAAAACGATGCTTACGAGTTCACCAACCTCGCTGGCAGCACCGACATGGGCGTCATCAAAGAAAATCTCGCCGCCCACCTGCCCAAAATAAACAGGAAACCTGCCAGGACGCCGAAGACGACGCCCACGAAGAAGAACGAGAATCAGTAATCCACCCCATTCTCGCCATCCGGACCGCCAATCATGCTCTTCAATTCCAACTTCACCAACGCTCCACGCAAAGCACACGGGACTTTGTCGTACTGATCGCTGAGAAGTTCGTGCCAGACGCTTACGCTGCTTCAGTGCATAATAACGGTCAACAGCACCGGTAAGATTGACGGCGGGTGCAGCCACGGATTGTGGTATCGGACTGGTGGGTGACCGGAGGCTGAACTGAGGCTGCGAAGGAAGCCCCCGAGTTTCACGCGTTCCTCGCTCCGACCACCCTCCCGGTTTCACAACAGTCCGTGACTGCATGCCTTCTGACTCAGCCAGTGTGCCGACCGTCATCTGCTGGTCGCTGGCACAGCTCTGTGCCATTCTGCTCCAACTGCGTTTAGAATGGTGACCACGGCAATCACGCAGGATTGTGTGGTCGACACTTCCATCCCGGACTTGTCGCGGCCAACCGACGTGTCCACACCCGCACTCCGCAGCTCGAGCTTGCGACCCCGCAATTCGACGCTCGTCCCTGTGATAAACGATTAAGAAACAACATATGTCTCAGCCTCACTCTGACACCAGCAACCTCGGACGGATCACCTGCAGCCTGCGAGGATCCGTCGTCGCGGGCAGCTGGCAGACCTGCGTGTTGAAATACACCGCCGGCTTTGCAGGAATCGACGACACCGGGTCGCTGAAGATCGTTACTCGCTACGCAACCGATTCCGGAATACCGCAGTTCGACGACCCTGCGGCGCCGAACTACACAACCGTCGTTGCATCGAACGGAGCCCATCTGCAACTTGGCTACGATGTCAAGGACTTCCGTCGACCGTGGGGGCGAACACTTCAGCTCAAGGTGCTGCAGGGATATCTGCGGAAGGATGATTCGATCACGCTGACGATCGGTGATACATCGGGCGGTTCTTCTGGCTGGCGGATGCAGACGTTTGCTGAGGACACATTTGAGCTAAAGACACTGGTTGATCGCTACGCGACTTACGTTTACGAGGAACTGCCAAAGTCGCCGACATTTCGAATCGTAGCCGGCGAACCGGTTCGGCTTGTGGCCGTCGCACCCAGCCAGGCGATTCCAGGAAAGAAACTCTCCGTGCGCTGGAAGCTGGAAGATGTCTGGGGAAACCCGGCCGGTCGGTCCCGGCGCATGACTCAACCGGGCCTGCCGGAAGGAATTCATCGCATCAACGTGACGGACGACGCGACGGACGACGCGACGGGTCTTTCGGCCGAAACCAATCCCGTCCACGTGTCAGCCGACGCGGCGACACGATACTGGGCTGACCTGCACGGGCAAAGTGAAGAGACAATTGGAACCAATTCCATCGAGCAGTACTTTCGATTCGCGCAGGACAGTGCCTTTGTCGACGCGTGCGGTCATCAGGGAAATGATTTTCAGATCACGGACGCCTTCTGGCAGACCATCAACGACACCACAGCCCGCTTCAATCAGCCAGGAAAGTTCGTGACCTTTCCTGGCTGGGAATGGAGCGGCAATACCGGCCTCGGCGGCGATCGCAATGTGTTCTTTAAGGAAGAGGGCGGTGTGATCGGCCGCAGCAGCACGGCCCTGGTCGAGACGACTGAATTGGCCGACAGCTGCTGTCCGTCAGTTGAGGGTCTGTTCGCCCGCATGGAACAGGAACAGCAGCGGCGCGATGTAATGCTGATCCCGCATGTCGGTGGACGATACGCGGATCTGGCCCGACATCACGCTGGACTGGAACCGGTTGTGGAGGTGCATTCAGCATGGGGTACTTTTGAATGGATGCTGGACGACGCATTTTCACGCGGCTACCGGATCGGCATCGTGGCCAATTCTGACGGGCACAAAGGACGTCCTGGTGCCAGTTTCCCGGGAGCTGGAAAATTCGGCAGCTATGGAGGCCTGACCGCTATTCTGTCTGATACGCTGGACCGGAACTCTGTCTGGGACGCCTATCAGCAACGCCGTGTTTATGCGACGACCGGCGCCCGCATTTTGCTGGATGTGCAAACAAGTGCGGGCCATTCCATCGGCGAGGTTGTCAACATTGGTAAAGGCGAGTCGCTGGAACTGTCGGTGTCCGTTGCCGGCACGGCGCCACTGGAACGCGTCGAAGTACGCAACGGTATGCGTGTGCTGAAGACACTGCGAACGTATTCGAAGCGGAACCTGTCAAACCGCATTAAACTGCTCTGGCAGGGCGCAGAATTCCGCGGTCGCGGACGTCAGGTGAACTGGGATGGCTGTCTGAAGCTGGGCGCCGCGCGGATCGAATCGTTCAAGACGATCAACTTCTGGAACCCGGAAAAAAATTGTGAACGACTAAGCAGCCGTGAACTCAGGTGGGAGTCCATCACCACAGGAGGCGTTTCCGGAGTGATCCTGGACGTGAACCGACTTTCCGGCAAGCTGCACGTCGAAACCAGTCAGCGAAGTCTGCACGCGGAAATCTCGAAGCTGGGAGTCAAGGGACGTCCGCACAGCGTTGGCGGCATCGGCAAGCAGATTTCCGCCTGTCGGCTGCCCCCCGCCGACGGTCCGCGAGACCTCCGCAAGACGGTTCGCATCGATCCGAAGTACCTGAGCCAAGGTGACAACCCGATCTACATCTGCGTCATCCAGGAAGACGGCCACATGGCATGGTCGAGTCCGATTTATGCCGTCGTCTGATGGTCAATACGGAACATCACCCTTGATGGTCACACGCAGGCCGCGGCGTCGACTGGGGTAATAGTCCCACAACGCGTAATGCTGAACGCAGCGGTTGTCCCAGAAAGCCACGGAGCCGGCCTGCCATTGAAACCGGCATTGAAATTCTGGTCTTGTAATGTGGTCAAAGAGCATTCGCAGCGTAGAGTCACTTTCGTGTGACGTCAGTCCCATGATCCGTGTGGTGAAGATGCGATTTACGAATAAGGCTTTGCGACCGCTGACCGGGTGCGTGCGAACGACGGGATGTTCCGATTGGGGATACGTCTTTCCCCCTTCCGACGCGTCTGCATAGCGACCACGATAAGCATTTTCTCCATCGTGCATCGCCGTTAATCCCTCAAGGAACTTCTGCATCGGCGCAGAAAGCGTTTCGAAGGCTGCACACATATTTGCGAACAGTGTGTCGCCGCCCACCGGGGGCACTTCGATCATGCGCAGAATCGTTCCCAGTGGTGGTTCGCGATCACACGTGACGTCTGAGTGCCAGTCTTCGCCGGCAACGCGTTCCGAATTCTCATCGGTGTAGAGTTCCATGATTTCGGGATGCCCGTCCACAAGGCGTGGCCACGCCGGATGCAGATGCAGCTCGCCGAAACAACGGCCCAGACTCTTATGCTGCTCATGCGTCAACTCCTGATCGCGAAAGAACAGTGCACCGTATTCGGCAAGTGCATTTGTCAGCTTTTCAACTGCGGTCTGGTCGAACGGCTGGGCCAGATCGATTCCGCGAACGAGCGCACCGCAGCCAGGCGTCATGCGAACAAATTCGGGGTCAGGTGTCATATTTTCGTCTCAGACTGATCGTCGTTTGTCTTCGGCAGCGCCAATGTTACAGTCTTCCGGATCCGGTTTGCATCTGACCACACAGTAATTGCTTGGCTCATGACACTCAGATTTGAAAAGCAATGGATGCTGCCCGCCGGCCCGGTGCTGGCTGCGGTCGTGGGATTCTGGCTAAGGGGGAGAGGTCTGGCGACGCCAGCCTGCTGGTGTGCCGGTGTTACTGTGCTGTGCGGCATCTGGTGGATGTTCGAGTCCATTCCGCTGCCGGCGACGGGGCTTGTACCATTCGCCGTCTTTCCGCTGGCCGGAATTCTTGATCATCGAGAGATCGCCCACGCGTATGGTCATACGCTCATCCTGCTGATGCTGGCCGGGGCGATGTTGTCAACCGCGATGGAAAAGAGCGGTGCTCATCGCCGAATCGCACTGGGCATGGTGCGGCTGATCGGAACGGACGCTCGTCGACTGATTCTGGGATTCCTGGTAACGGCTGCGATTCTGAGTATGTGGGTTTCGAACACCGCCACTGTTCTCATGCTGCTGCCGGTGGCACTGGCTGTCCTTGACCAGGCACCGGATCGGTCGCGACTCGCGCCCCCGTTACTGCTGGCAGTTGCGTACGGCGCCGCTGTGGGTGGCAGCGGCACTCCCATCGGCACTCCTCCGAATCTGATCATGATCGAAAACTATCGCGAGGCAACCGGTATTGAAATAGGTTTTCCGGAATGGATGCGCATGGGGCTGCCGGCCACCGTTCTGATGTTACCGGTCGTCTGGCTGTGGCTGTCGCGAGGATTTTCGCGAGAAAAAGAGCGATTGTCAGTGCCCGATCCGGGTGAATGGCAGACGGATCAAACACGAGTTCTGATCGTCTTTGGCCTGGCGGCGTTTGCGTGGATGACTCGTACGGCGCCGTTCGGCGGATGGAGTGCATGGCTTCAGCTGTCCGGACACGCGGGCGACAGTACGGTTGCGCTGGCGGCCGTTGTTGCGCTGTTCACGCTTCCATCGGGATCTAACGACGGCGCGCGACTGCTGGACTGGGAAACCGCCAACCGCATTCCCTGGGGCCTGTTTTCCATTATCGGTGGCGGCATCGCTATCGGCATGGCGTTCCGCGAAACGGATCTGAGTGCCGCCACAGGAAGAGAGCTGCTGCCACTGGCCGTACTGCCACTGCCGGTCATGATCTTCTGCCTGTGTCTGTTCGCGACATTCTTTACCGAATTCGCAACCAACACTGCGGTCGCCGGCATTTTGATGCCCGTCATGGCGGCCGTTGCCACATCCGCCAATGTAAATCCGATGTTGGTCATGATCCCGGTGACCCTGGGCCTGAACTGGTCGTTCATGTTGCCAGCGGCAACAGTCACAAACGCGATGGTCTACGGCACTGGCGAAGTGACAATTCAACGGATGATGCGCGAAGGGTTCGTACTGAATCTGATCGGAGCCGTACTGGTCTCGACGGTATGCTACCTGACGCTGTCTTAAGCACGGCGCGACCAGGTGCTGCAGGCTCTGTCAGCGAGTAGGGTGCGTGCTGGCACGCACATTTCTGTGTCTGCGTCGCGCAGGCAGGTGGCCTGCTGTCTGCCACCGTTTCGAACTGAGCAAAGGTCACGCCACTTTGATTAATCCATCGGCGCCGCGTTTCACGCGGCCTACTGAAACTTCAACCCCGAACACTCCGGATCAATCTTGAGTTGTGAAACTGCGTCCAGAACCATCAACGAGTCAGCACTCGAATGGAGGCTGGCAGTCGCTTAAACTTTTTTGTGATGGTCTGCAGTCTCGATACAATATTTTCCTCGGCGAAAATCGTGAGGCCTTCGATTTCAATGACATCAAATTCTTTTGCAAGATTGTCATAACCTCAGTCGTCGCTGGCGAGTCGAACGTCGTGTCCGGCATCAGAGATCAAGCAGGCTGCCATCTCACGAACGCGCGACGAATGTCCACTGCCTCCCCCGGAATAGCCATAGATTATTCTGGTCATAGACCAACTCAGACTTTGTGACTGCGGTCGATGGTCAGTGTGGCGTCAGTATATCACATTGAAAAACTGAGTGCGGTCATCACAATCCGCCGGGCGTTTTGCAACGCTTTCTATGACGAAAATGCCTGCGCGAGGCCCCTGCTGGCCATGTTGGCCGGTGTGGATTTGACTCCGCATGCACATTCGGCCTTAACAGTGGCAAGGTGCGGTTTGACTGTGGTTGCGGTGGGATTCCGATTCTCTGGAGTAAGCGGGCTGGCAGGAATGGAATCGATCAAGGCTTGTCCGTATTCTGTGAACAGAAGACAAGAAGGCCTGACAGTGAGTTTTTCTTCGTCAGAAGCTTCTGTAAGTTCCGACGTTCATACTTCCTGCTTTCAAATGAGTTGATTCTTATGCGGCACCTAATTGCATTACTCGCGCTGACTTCGATTTTCAGCACCTCATTTCTGCATGCCGGCGATTATTGTGTTGTCGTAAATACGACGACGTATGAGGACGCGTCATGGAAAGCTGTCGCCGATGCGCTGGTGCATAAACATGACGGGAATCTTCTGACGTATAAGTCGAGCCCCACCGAAGTACTTGACCAGCTGAGTCAGGATCATCCCCGTCATACGTGTTTCGTGTCGACTCGTGATGAAGCCGGACGCGAATTTGTGGCGGCCGTGCACCAGCTCACTCGGGAGCTGGATGACGATCCCTACACCGATACGTTTTGGGGCATTCTGACCGGCTATGACGCAGCCAACGCGCTGGCCATCGCAAAGTATCGTGAGCCGCTGACCGTACGAAAGGTAGCGTCCGGTACAGAGATTGCCCTGGAAATGTGCGAACAGGGACTTTGGTACGACGAGCTGGTTAAGAACAAGTTTGTGCAAAAACAGAAGGGCGGCAGCGTGCAGCAATTGCAGGGCCCGGACGACACAACGGAGGCTCTGGTGCAGTCGCTGAACGATTTCCAGCCGGATCTGTTCGTCACGTCCGGCCATGCCACCGAGAGGAACTGGCAGCTGGGCTTTCGCTATCGCAACGGCTTCTTTAAATCCAGGAACGGTCAGATGTACGGCGAAGATACTCGGCGCCAGCGCATCGACGTTGATTCACCAAATGCCAAAGTCTACCTGCCCATCGGCAACTGTCTGATGGGACATATCGATGGTCCGGACGCCATGGCTCTGGCATGGATGAACGATGTCGGTGTGAAGCAGATGATTGGATACACCGTGCCGACGTGGTTTGGCTATGCAGGCTGGGGTATGCTGGATTACTTCGTCGAACAACCCGGTCGCTATTCGCTGACGGAAGCATTTTTTGCCAACCATTTTGCATTGATTCACGCGCTCGAGACCGGGGCCGGAAATCAGCGAGGCATGGAGTTTGATCGGGACGTTGTCGCGTTTTACGGAGACCCGAAGTGGGAAGCTCGGCTGGCCGTAAGCGATTGCGCTTACGACCAGACACTGACCGTCAACGACAGAAATTACACGTTGCAAGTCACGCCGAATCGTGGCAGTGATTCCTTTAAGCCAATCAACATGAACGGGTCGCAGCGAGGTTGGCGCCCGATCGTACAGTGGCTGCCTGAGCGAGTCTGTGATATCCGAATCATCAAGGGGGCGGAATTCCAGCCTGTGATCACCGATGATTGTATCCTGCTGCCGAATCCTCGAGAGTGTGATCCGTCCGTCGCCTACGAAGTTGTATTTACCGCCAGTGTCGTCGATGGACCATAATGGCGCAGTTCGCCGCCTGGCTGACTGTTGGGTGACGCACGAAGTTTGCGTCCTTCGCTTTACGCGTGAGTTCGCCGGCCCGTCCGGCGCCTCTGCAGTGATCTACAGCAACTCGTGAATCGGACGACCACTGTCGATGATGCTGACGGGACGTCCGGTTGAATCTTCGTAGTGCAATTCGAGCGGGATGCTGAGCGTCTGATAAATTGTCGCCAGGACGTCGAGCGGTGATGTCAGACGTTCTCTGACTCCGCCACCCCATTTCTCACTGGATCCGACCACCCGACCGCCCTGAATTCCACCGCCTGCCAGCATTACCGTGAAACAGTTCGACCAGTGGTCTCTGCCGGCGTGCCCATTCATAAGCGGTGTGCGACCGAATTCGCCGGCGCAATAGATCAACACGTCATCAAGCATGTTGCGTTCGACAAGGTCTTCGATCAGTGCCCCGATCGCACGGTCGAGCGGAGGCAGATGTTCTTCCAGTCCGCTTTCGATGTTGTCATGATGATCCCAATAGCCCGTGTTGACGGTCACGCAGCGTGTGCCGGCTTCGACCAGCCGTCGAGCCAGCAGTGCGCTTTGCCCGTATTGGTGCCGTCCATACCTGTCTCTCAGCTTGGGATCTTCCTGCGAAATATCAAACGCTTCGCGCACGTGATCGCCGGCGACCATTTCCAGCGCCTGGGCTTTGAATGTGTCCAGTCCGTCCATCACACGACTGCGGTCGATGTCGCGGCGGATCGTATCAAACCGGGCCAGCAGCCTGCGTCGAGTGTTGATGCTGCTTAGCTTTAAGTCGCCAGGCAGGGACAAATTGGGAACTTTGAAATCTTTCCCGTTGGGATCCGCTCCAACGTCGAAGGGATTGTATGCCTTGCCCAGGTAATGTGCTCGCTGGTAGCCAAATGCTTCGGCTTTGGGGACCGCCACGTACGCCGGCATTTGCGGTTGTTGCGGACCCAGAGATCGTGAAATAACAGACCCGAAGGATGGATGCTGCTGACCAATCCGAGCCAGCGTCGGTCCGAAATGTCCGGTCTGCATCCAGTGGGCTGACGGTGCGTGGATCCCATTGTCGTGATGCACCGATCGGACCTGCGACAGATGGTGCATAAGCTTCGCCTGCTGCGGAAACCGTTCACCAACGACGATCCCCGGAACGCTCGTTTCTATGGGCATGTACATCCCGCGATACTCGGCCGGCGCCTCCGGCTTCATATCATATGTGTCCTGCTGGCTCATGCCCCCGTGCGTCCAAAAGACGACGATTGATTTCTTGTTGTGCGACGCAGCCGGTGCAGCGGCCTGCGATTCGGACTGCAGCAGACCGGCCAGACTCAGACCCAGGACGGGCGCACCGACCTGCAGAAAATTCCGGCGCGGGACGCCGTCGCAGTTTTTAAATGAAGTTCCGTCCAGACACAGCATCGGATATCCCGTCAGTTAGTGATTGAACATAAATTCATTGGTCGCCAGCACTGACCACAACAGCGACCGATATGCTTCGCCCCTGTCTTCTTCAGATTTAAGGAAATCGGTCGCTGCCTGCAATTCCGCGTTGTCGGGTTCACGTCCCAGCAATCGCAGAAAAATATCTTCCGAATTCTTCTCGTGGGTGTGTGCGTTGGCCGCCAGTTGAGCGGCGTAACCGGTCTCCGCAGTAAGTTTTCGCTGAATCTCCGCTGAGTTAATCAACGTCAGTGCCTGCGCCAGACTGGGGGCGTCGACGCGTTCACATTCACAGGATGACGTTCTGGCGGGGCGTCCGAAGACGTCCAGAAAACTCACGGGAACATTTTCGTCAGGCAGATCGATGGCTCGAGTCCCCACCGGCAGCGATCCGGGGCCGCCGGCGAACTGAGTCGGCACATCCAAGACCTGGCTGATGCCATCCAGCAGTACTTCGGCCGACAAACGCCGCGGATAGAATCTCGCGAACGTCTGCGAGTCATCGCCATTCAGGTCGTTGGGCGTCGCCTGCAGACCGTACGAATACGAATTGCAAATCACACGAATCAGATGTTTGATGTCATAACGGCTGGTAACGAACTCGGCCGCCAGAGCATCCAGCAGTTCGGGGTTCGTCGGTGGATTCGAATCGCGTGCATCGTCAATCGGATGAATAATTCCGCGACCGTGAAAATGAGCCCATGTGCGGTTGACCATTGTGCGAGCAAAAAACGGATTGTCGGGCGCCACCATCCACCGAGCCAGGCTGCGCCGCGGGTCATCGTAGCCAGTCAACTGGAACTCAGGGCCACCGAGCGCCTTCGGACGCATCAGTCGGCCACTTCGAGGGTGCAGGACATCGCCCTTGTCCTTCAGATAGATGACTTCATTGGTGGGAACTTCGGCATCCGCGAAACCACCCTTGCGACCCACGCGACTGAAGACGGCCGCCAACCCGTAGTAATCGGCCTGGCTCCAGCGATCAAATGGATGATGATGACACTGCGCACATTGAATCCGCACGCCAAGAAATGCCTGGGCCACGGATTCGACATAGTCGGGCTGCGTGCGAACCTGTCGGTACCAGATGGCCGGCGGATTTTCATTCTGGTCACCGCTGGCCGTTATGATCTCGGCGACGAACTGGTCGTACGGTTTGTTCGCGGCCAGCGAATCACGAATCCAGCCCGAAAACAACGCCGTGCCAGGCCGCTGCTTGCTTGTCGCATACCCGCTGCCTCGATTCCGCAGAATGTCGGCCCACTTGAGAGAAAAGTTGCTGGCGTATTCGGGGCGGTCCAGCAGCCGATCGATCAGGCGGTTCCGTTTTTCCGGGTCGGTGTCGGCAACGTAAGCTTCAACCTCCTTTCGCGTCGGCAGCGTGCCGCAGATGTCGACGGAAACTCGTCGCAGGAACGTCGCATCGTCAGCCGGGTCTGACGGTGTTATGCCAAGTTGCTTCCATTGTCGAATCAACGCTTGTTCCGCGGGTGCGGTCAGTTGTTGTTCCAGATGATTCAGCTTCGCTTCGATCTGATTCTGTGGCTGGTCAGTCGTTCGTAATGGCACAGCAGCATGAAATGTCGCAATGCTGCCCCCGTAACGAACCATCACAGAAAACAGTCCGGGTTTGTTGTGTGTCTTAACACGACCGTTGGATTCCACGGATGCGATCTCCGGCTCATTCGATTCGTAGACCGCCTGTCGTGTGACGTCACGCGTTGTTCCGTCCGAATAGTGAGCGGTAACGAGCAATTCTTCACTGGCCCCGTTTTTCATCACCTGTTCACGCGGCGACGTCGTAATGCGTTCGACAACAGGGTCGTCTGCGGCGGGACGGATCATGCCATCGGCGATCCAGCGTCTCAGGATTTCATACTCTTCGCTGCCGACGCTCGTTCTTTGTCCTCCGCCGTGCGGCTTTTCGTTGGTCGCTTTGACCAGCACCAGACTTCGCCCAGGCGCACCCGGAAGAATTCGGCGACCGCGACTTTCTTTAACAATCGCCTGGTAATCGACTTCCGGCTCAAAGCCCAGCAGCGACAGTTTGAACCCGTTCTGACCTGTCGCCTTTCCATGACAGCCGCCGCTGTTGCAGCCCAGTTTCGTCAGCACCGGCACAACGTCTGTTGTAAAACGAATCTGCGATGACTGGTCGGCACACGCAAGCGTATTTCCGACCAGCATCGTGGCACAAACAATCAAAGTTGTCTGATGGCGGCGAATCACTCGACAATCTCCATCGGAAGAAAACAACTTCCGTGATAAAGGGCTTCGTCTTCCAGAACTCCGACGGCATAGAGTCTCAGAAACGGATGCAACCCTAATTCTGCGTCCTCATTCGCAATGACCTGAATTGTACCCGATTCCGCCTGGCCTGTAGAACTCACGCCGCGTCCGCGAAGTCGACCGACATCTGTCACCTTGCCAGGCGCTGCCAGTTCTGTATGGATTTTGTTGATGAAACCGTTCATTCGTCGAGCTGTGTAACCGACTTGCACGATTTTTCCCCGTTTGATTTTTCGCGGTGCTGTCAGGTTCAAATCAATGCGAAAAGCAGGCGGATACACTTCGAAGGTAACGGCATTGCTGTACACCGTAACGTCTTCCGTCTTGTCCGTGCCAGGAATCGGCAATTTCGTATCGGCGCGAATCGCCAATGAGTACGTTCCGACGGGTAATGAGTGTGGCAAATAGAAACTTACATAACCTTTGTTCTGGCCGGCGGGGATTGTTGCCGTCTGATTGCCGATCATCGGCGGCAGTCCGATACCAAACAGACTGACAGATGCATTGTCTTCTGTGCCAAAACGGTCGACTTGCACGGCTACGTCGAGAATTCCGCCGGGAGAATGTCGCACCTTGAGTTCCCCATAAAGTTGATGCTGACGCGGCTCGTGGCCATCGGCTGTGATCTGAAGTCGAGCATCACCTGCGACCGCAAACGGCAATTCGTCCACCAGTCGTCCGCTGCCCGTTGGCAGCCCGCTGCGAATCATTGTGCCATATTGCAACGGGCGAACTGCTGCTGCTGCGCCTGCGTCAGCATGACACAACAGGTCAAGCGGCGTGACCACTGCGTCTGCATCGGCGTCGGCGGTCAGGATAAGTGGAGCATTCGTGACGTTCGGCCCCAGCCAGATATCAGAGCAGGTCACCCCCGGCGGCAGATTGCGAGCGGAAATTCGAAGTGAGCGGTGCATGCCTCGACGACGGAAGGCCATGATATCGATCACCGCTCGCCCGCCGCGCCGTACGTTCACTCCGGCAGGAGCAGCCGGCTCACCGGCGATCGCGACGAGCTTCACGTCCGGCTCCTCACGTCGTACGCTCAATCGGTAAACACGTCGGGGGTCGTCCGCGATGCTTCCGATCAGATTGCGGATCGTGACAAGATACCGCCCATCGGCCGGAGCGACCCAGCGTCCTGTGGGATCGAGATGGGCCGAAGGAAATCGCAGTCCGCCGATGTTGTCGACATCGTCATGAAATTTGGCAAGCTGGACTTCGCCACGCGCATCGAGGATCGAAATGTCGAGATCGACAGGGGAATTGAGTCGTTGACCAAAAGCTTCGAAATACAAAACCTCTCCGGAGCGTACGTCGATGGCGTACCAGTCACGCTCATCCCCCCGCAGCAATTGGCCGGCAACTTCAGTCGGAACGTTAATGACCTGCGCCGCGCGGGCAGAATTATTGTCTTGCTCCAAAACAACAGGGACGTCAGAAAGACCGATCTGAATCGGAACATCAGCACGATGGACATAATGTGCGAAGCCATGCACGTTCAGTGACGCAGGACTGCGGCGCACTGGTGGATTCGTTTCTGACGCTGGCGCCGTCAAGCGGACGACCGTCGATTCGAAGGACAACGGCCTGCCCGACTGAACATTTTTCGACGGTGAGACCGAAGATGGCGTTTGTGATGCTGCCGACTCGAGTGCAGTGGCCAGGTTTTTTTTCGATCGTTTCAGATTCCAGCCGTGAAGTGTCACGTCAGCTGTTCTGCCGCGTTCGACAACGGGTGGTACGGCAAACACGACGCGCGGCCCCGTGCCGACATCAAGGCGATAAAAGTGGCTGTCGCTGCCTGAATAGACAAGGTCATGTAACCTGACGACGTAATCACCATCGGCGGGAATCGTACACGTGATGACGGGATCAATGCCAAAGAAGCCTCGGTTGACGGCCACACGTTTTCCATCGGCGGCAAGCAGTTCCAGCATGGCCCGCAAAGACGAATCGATCCGGTCGGCCCAGCATTCGATAATCACACGATCATCCCTGGTTGCGCTGAAGCGATAACTGTCGACGTCGCCCTTGGCGATGCACCCGCTGATGACGCAGTTAAGAAGCACGGACTGAATTGTTTGCGGCTCAGTCTGTGCCTGTTCAATGATATGCGGTTGCCTTGTGACGCAGAATGTTCGGGCTGAACTTACTCCGTTTGAGCCGATGGTCTGCACGTCATACAGGCCCGGCAGAGTGGCAGCCGCAACGTCGACGGTGAACGTATTGTCTTTTGATTTACGAAACGTGAGGCCTGGGCTGTTGCTGCGGACAGAGGACAGATTTTCCAACCCGCGGCCCGCAAAAACGACCGACGTCGATGTTCCCACCTGCGCACTCACTGGAAACACACTTTCCAGTTGCTGAGCCGACGCACGTGAGCAGATCGAACAAGAGACCAACAGTGCGAGTCCCGAGCAGATAAGCGGAACGGCTCCGTCGCGAAGAAGGGATCTTCGGCGAGACTGCGGACCACTGCAGTTATTCGCATCGTAAGACATGGTATCCAGCGGGCGGAAGTGGCGAGTTGAACAAGGCGGGAATGTGGCAGCAGAACGAATCCGGTGTGTCGTCACTGAAGAACAATATCATAGGATACACGCGGGGTTTACAGAATTCACTCTCAATCCAGTACGACTCGCCGTGAAAAGAGATGCCATCCGGGCAACAGTCACGAAGCGTGTAAGATGCCGCTGCACAATTGACAGGTATGCTGGCGAATACCTCACGTGAATTCATTTTCGCCAGAGACTTATTTTATTGGGCCGCACAGGAATGTATTGCAAGTCTGTCTGTGGATATTCGGAAACTGCAGATCCTCAACATGGTCACATTGTGAATTCATTGCCGCAGACAGGATCTGTTCCTGCCGGAGAGTTCCCTGATTTGATGGCAACATCAGGGCGAACGATACACGAACGGACCACAATACGTCTTACGTCCACTGAGTTGGCGGAAGTTCACCGGAATATGTCCGTGAGTCGAATTGTAATTTCAGAAGGTTTTGAACTCTTGATCTTTATGAAGATTCTTCTGTGTGCCGTAATTCTTGCGGCGGCGTGTTGTACGTCTCATGCACAATCTAACCTCGGTCCCCGAGATGTTCAAATCGCAGTGCTGTTCCCTCACACGGCAGCGGCACAGCCTCTGACAGAACGCGTCTTTGTGGCACTGTCCCGACGCCCGGACGATCCGGCTTTTAGCATGCGCAGCCTCGGTCATCAGCCAATTCATGCCAACCCTGGCATGCCGTTTTCTTAGTCGACGCTGATCAATTACAGCCGGGACAATCGGCAATCATTGACGAAACCACGCCTGGATATCCGGTAAGCAGTCTGCATGATCTGCCGGCGGGAGACTATTATGCCAAAGCGATTTTTAACGTCTAGAAGTTTCATCGCCAGGACGGCCACGCCGTCTGAGCTCACATGGACCAATGGGAATGTCAACACTTCAACTTCTCGCCCGGAAACCAGGTGAGCAAAGTGAGCAGGGTGACGATCAAGTCGAACGGAGAGTCTCGTATCAAGCTCACGCTGGATGACGTCATTCGCCTGCATGAAAAGGGATACAGTGAAGAGGATTTCCAGAAGATTACAGGCCTAAAATTTCTGCGCGTTTATCGGCAGATACTTGAGAATGCCCGAGAACCGAGATAAGAGACCAGGGTCCCGGTTTCAAAGATAACGCCGTCAAATCAAATCTCGCCGGTGCTCGGTCCTGTGTGGCACAAATGAGGCGACAGAAATTCCTGTTGTGCTCCGCTGATACACGCTGGTGTTCAGGCGTACTTGTTGCGGCCGGATGTCCTCGGTAGTGTATAGATACTGTGAAACACGTTCGCTGGTAAAGCAAGAACACCGGGGATCATCAGATATGTTACTGGCAGAGTCGATGCGACCGTATATGCAACTTGTCGTCTGCGGAATTCTGCTGGGGCTGGGTACCCGTGCTGTGAGCGCTGACACGTTTAGTGCAGGAGCAGCGACGGCAGATCTGACACCCGGTGAAGGTGTTTCGCTGGATGGACCGATCAGTAAACCCGGTCCCGTGCGCGGAGTGTATGATCCGCTGACATCGCGGGCGCTGGTGCTGCAGCACGGGGCAACCTCAGTCCTGATTGTCGTCAACGATATGTGCATGATTGACCGCGAAGTCTATGACGCGGCAAAGAAGATTGTCCACGAAAAGACGGGAATCCCAGTCAATCATCAGCTGATGGCGGCCACTCATTCGCATGCCACGCCGCGAGTCGTGCGAATCAGCACTCGCCCACCGGACGAAGCGTACCGTTCTCTGGTTGCCGAACGAATTGCCCAGGCCGCTGTGAGAGCCTTCGCGAATCTTGCTCCGGCAAAGGTTGGATTTGGTACGTTTTCCAAACCTGACATAGCGGCGTGTCGGCGATCGCTGTGTAAAGCAGGTTCGGTTGGTGTAAATCCGTTTGGAGAGGCAGGGGAAGTAATCAAATCTGTTGCCGGCAAGAGCGATGCCGTGATCGGTCCCGCTGGCGCCGTGGACCCGGATTTATCCGTTCTGTCGGTGCAGCACGCGGACGGTCGGCCGATGGCACTGCTGGGAAATCTCAGTGTGCATTATTGTGGCGGATACGCTGGTGGACTTGTCAGCGCCGACTACTTCGGCTGCTACGCCAGACGGTTGGAATCAAGACTTTCATCCGGCGATAAAGATGCGCCATTCGTCGGCATCATGAGCAACGCGACAAGCGGCGATATCGGATCGTTTAGACGTACCGAGGGACCGAATCCGCCATGGTCCCGCATGAAACACTTTGGCGGCATGCTGGCCGAAGATAGTCTTGAACTATTGGGGAAGATCAAACATCAGGTACCGAAATCGCTGAACGTTGTCATGGCGGAAATTTCGCTGAACGTTCGCAAGCCAAACGCGGAACGTATCGACTGGGCCACTCGCCTGTTGAATCAGCCGAACAGCAAAGGCAGTCATCGCTGGAGTCGAATTTATGCTCAGGAAGCAATGCAGCTGCACGAGTTCCCTGACCGCTACGACGTTCCATTGCAGGCCATCCGACTTGGCAACATCGGCATTGCCGCCGCACCGTGCGAAGTCTTTTCGGAAACGGGACTCGCAATTAAGGCCAACAGCCCATTCGCTCAGACCATGACAATGGAGCTGGCAAACGGATACAGCGGCTACCTGCCGTCGGAACAGCAGCACGGCTGGGGCGGCTATGAAACATGGCCAGCCCGCAGCAGTCACCTTGAAGTCACCGCAGAAGCTAAGATTAAGAACGAACTGCTGCGATTGTTGCAACAGCTTCGGTGATCTGCGTCGGCACGTTCGGGCCCACTGCAGCTGGTGATTTGTCAAAGCACTCGTGATGCAGCTCAGCCCGTATCAATGGGATGACAGATGACGCAGTTCTGATGGCGCCTCTGGTCGAATTAAATGCAGGATTAACCTGCGTCAACTGCCCTGACGTCAGAGAGTTGTCGTGTTCTCACTCAGGAAGACTGTGGCACCGAAATTGCGGTTCAATCAAGACAATGCGAGATGGGGCTGGAAGATTCATAATGACAAATCCAGTCCTGCTGACGATAATCTGCAGTCGTAGTGGATCCTTGGGGACGTGTAATGTTTCACAGTGCAGCAAGACTTCTCACTCTTATCAGCGTGTTATTTCACGCGGGAATGGGCTGTTGCGCTCACCATGATCATTGCTGGACAGTTCGAACGGCAGAAGCTCCCGTTGACGAGACGGCAGAGGCCCATCAAGGCTTGACCTGTTCCTGTGCTCACCATCACGATGATGAGCAATCGTCGGACGACAACGACAGTAAATCTGGCAATGAATCCTGCCCCTGCGGGCACAATCATTCAGATTGCACGGATTACTGTGCCTGGCTGACGGCGTCGAAAGTGAAAGTACCGTCTGACCAAAACATTGTGCTGCCCGAGGCCATGACAGTCAGCGGTCTGTCAAACATACCAGCCCTGTCGGTGACAACTTCGCTGATCGGCAAATCGCTCTTGACGTCACATCCCGGTGACTCCCTGCACGCAGCGACGCAGGTTTGGCGTTTATAAGCACGCCGCCTCAGACGCAGGTTTTCCGCGCTGCGGGCCTCGCTGATCGGACCCGCTGAAATCTGTCGCGATTTGTCTTCGCACCGGCACAACATTTGTGCTGATTGTGTGTCCAATCGTGGTCGTTGCCGCCTGCTCCGCTCCCCGTCTTCTTCCACGATTCGCCGTTGCTCTCATACTGCCGACGAATCTGCTTCCAACATGTCTTCAAGATAGTCATGGTTCCATGAAGTTCCAAATACCCAAATCACTGATAAAGACAGGCTGGCCGATCGCGCTGGTTGTCGTCGCACTTGTAGCCGGCGGTTTGCGCGGCCTGTGGTGGCCTCGGCTGAATTCATGGGTGGAGTCCACAGTGGCTGACAACCGTGCTGCTGTTGGCCTGGATCAGCACGGCGACGCGGCTGATGACCCTCACGCTGGTCACGATCATGCGGCCCATGACGAAGCCACGTCACTGGAACTGTCTGAACAGGCACTTCAGAATCTTGGTTTGACGGATGACGGAATCAGTGAGATTCGTTTGACCACTTTCAACAGATCAATCACGGTGCCGGCACTTGTTGTCGAACGTCCGGGACGCACCCGCATTCAGGTCGCAACGCCAATGACAGGCGTGATCACCGGTATTCACGCGGCTCAGGGCGAAGCTGTCGAACCGAACAGCCTGCTGTTTGAAATTCGTCTGACGCACGAGGACCTCGTTCGCGCTCAGACAGAGTTCGTTACGACACTCGGTGAACTGGACATCGAAAAACGGGAAATCGTTCGACTGAGTGAAGCTGCGACAGCGGGTGGTGTGGCTCGCAAGACGTTACTGGATCGGCAGTACGCCAGCGACAAACTCGAATCACTGCTGATTGTGCAGCAAGAGGCTCTGCGACTGCACGGGCTTTCCGACGAACAGGTCAGTCAGATTGCCACCAAACGTCGTTTGCTGCGTGAGTTGAAGGTGTACTCGCCGAACGCGGATGGAAGTTCGTCAAAGGAACTAAAGCTAAGTCGAACATTCACACGTCCCGAACTCATACCAGTCAGCATTCAGCCACCGGATGCGGATCCTCCCCTGATTCTTAGAGAGCTGCTCGTGCATCGCGGGCAAGCCGTCGACGCCGGAGAACCACTGGGGACGCTGGTCAACTATTCAGATCTGTACATCGAAGGTATGGCGTTTGAGCAGGACATCGCCCAGCTTTCCGCCGCCAGCAGTAACGGCTGGAAGGTCATCGCGTTGTTCGGTGAGGCTGACGGCAAAGCTCGCGAAGTGCCGGAACTTGACATTGCCTATCTGGATACTGAGATCGATCGGGCGTCTCGAACATTGAAATTCTTTGTCGGCCTGCCCAACGAACTGACTCATGAGAACAAAGGGCGAGACAGTATTCGTTTTGTCAACTGGCGATATCGTCCAGGACAACGACTACAGCTGCGAGTTCCTGTCCAGCAGTGGGAGAATCAGATTGTTCTGCCGGTCGACGCCGTCGCGCGTGAAGGGGCGGAATACTTTGTCTTCCAGCAGAACGGTGATCACTTTGATCGGGTCCCCGTTCACGTGAAATATCGTAACCAGTTTTCCGTCGTTGTTGCCAACGACGGACAGTTGTTTCCCGGTGACGTCGTCGCCATGCGAAACGCTCACCAGATGCAGATGGCCCTCAAGAACAAAGCCGGCGGCGGAATTGATCCTCACGCCGGTCACAACCACTAGAGCAGTTTTCAAAAAGATATGGTCGTGGGGCTCGTGGGAAAGCCACTCCCCCAAGTGGAAAGACGTTCGCCGCGGCCACAGGTCAGCGTAATACGCTGTAGAGCGGAATCCGCTCGGATGTACTCGCGGCGAACTGCCCTTCTGCAATGAAGAGTGAGCCCCCGCGGCCGGACTTTTGTAAATATTCGAATGATGCCCTGGAAGGGCCGGACATGTTAAACGCAATTATTCGATTTGCTCTCAGACAGCGTTTGTTGACGATTGCTGCGGCCGTCTTCCTGCTGGCGTGCGGTTCATGGCAGGCTCTGCAGATGGACATCGACGTGTTTCCGGACCTGAATCGGCCACGCGTTGTCATCATGACGGAAGCGCCGGGACTGGCCCCGGAAGAAGTGGAAACACTGATTACATTTCCGCTGGAAACAGCCATGAACGGGGCCAGCGGCGTGCAGGCCGTGCGCAGTTCGTCGGGTATTGGGATCTCGGTGGTCTATGTCGAATTCGATTGGGGCACGGACATCTACACGGACCGCCAGGTCGTGACAGAACGACTGCAACTTGTGCAGGACCGTATGCCGCCGGGAGTGAAACCGACTCTGGCGCCGATCAGTTCCATCATGGGCCAGATCCTGATGCTGGCCATGTGGAAGGAGAGTCCGCAGTCGAGTGCTGAGAGTCCGGCAAGAACGGGTTCTTCAGAGCCAGCCGGCCTTTCAACCCGGGAGTCAATGGAACTGCGGACGATCGCAGACTGGGTTGTGCGGCAGCGAATTCTGACGATTCCCGGCGTGTCTCAGGTGTTTACGATGGGAGGTGGCCGCAAGCAGTTTCAGGTGCTGGTGGATCCGGACGAAATGATTCGCTACGGCGTCACGCTGCACCAGGTAAAACAGGCGGTTGTCGGCAGCAACGAAAACGCGACCGGCGGCTATCTGGACGAACAGGGGCCGAATGAACTTCTGGTCCGAGCCCTCGGACGAATTCAGCACATTGAAGACCTGCAAAAAGTTGTGGTGGCCGTACGCGACGGTCGTCCGATTGCCCTCGCTCAAATCGCGAGAGTTGTTGCGGGGCCGCAGGTAAAGCGAGGAGACAGCTCTGCATTTGTCAGAGTTAGCGATTCATTTTCCGGTGGTGAGGCCGTTGTGCTGACCATCAACAAGCAGCCAGGCGCTGATACTCGACGAATTACAGATGCGATTCTGAAAGCTGTTGAAGATTTGAAGCAGACAATGCCGGACGACATTCAGATTGTCCCGGTGTATTCGCAGAAATCGTTTATTGATCGAGCCATTGCCAACGTTGTTGAAGCTCTGATAGACGGCGGAATTCTTGTCGTCATCATTCTGTTCCTGTTCCTGCTGAACTTCCGGACCACGTTTATTACTCTTACTGCAATTCCGCTGTCGCTGGTGATGACGGCCGTTGTGTTCTCCATATTCGGACTTTCGATCAACACAATGACGCTGGGCGGTCTGGCCGTCGCCATTGGTGAACTGGTCGATGACGCGATCGTTGATGTAGAGAATATATTTCGTCGGCTCAAAGAAAATCGGCAGGCGACCGTCCCCAAACATCCGCTGCTGGTGGTGTATCAGGCCAGCTGCGAAATTCGAAATTCCATCGTCTACGGGACGATCATCGTTATCCTGGTGTTTATTCCTCTGTTCGCTTTGTCCGGCATGGAAGGGCGGCTGTTTGCTCCACTGGGCATTGCTTACATCGTGTCGATTCTGTCATCACTGATCGTTTCACTAACCGTGACGCCCGTACTGTCGTACTGGCTGCTGGGCCGTGCGAAACTGATGGATTACAAGCAGGATGGCTTCTTTCTGCGCATGGTGAAATGGGTGGGCGACCGAGTGATCCGGTTCAGCCTGACGTTCCCCCGCTTTAACCTGACCGTCACCTTGCTGGCCGTCGCATTGTCAGCCCTGTTCGTGGTCAACCTGGATCGTGACTTTCTGCCTCCGTTCAATGAGGGCTCCATGCAGTTGAATGTTGTTTTACCGCCGGGGACTTCTCTGGCGACATCGAATGAAATCAATGCAACCGTCGAACAACGACTGCTGGAGATTGACGACGTGGATCGCTTTGTGCGGCGAACCGGACGTGCCGAACTGGATGAGCACGCCGAAGGCGTCAATATGAGCGAATACGTGCTGGAGTTGAATCCGAATTCGCCGCGCAGCCGTGAGGAACAACTCACGGAAATCCGTGAAGCAATGGCTGATATTCCGGGAATTGTGACCGCTGTCGAACAGCCGATTGCTCACCTGATTTCGCACATGCTGTCAGGCGTCAAGGCGCAGATAGGTATCAAAATCTACGGCGATGACCTGGACGTGCTGCGTCGCAAAGCAACTGAAATGGAGTCCGTCATCAGCAGCGTTCCCGGAGTCACCGATCTGCTGGTGGAACCCCAGGTCATTATTCCTCAGATGCGCATTGAACTCGACCGCGACAAACTGTTGCTGTACGGCATGACCGCGACGGACGTGAATGAATTCATCTCAACCGCGATGAACGGAGATGTCGTCTCTGAAATACTGATCGGGCAGCGTACATTCGACCTGATGGTGCGGCTGGACGAAAACTATCGGGAAGATCTGCAAAAACTTAAACGACTGACGATTGATCTGCCGGATGGAGGCAAGGTGCCTCTGGAGGCTGTGGCCAGCATTTACGAATCGGGCGGTCCCAACACGATCAACCGCGAAAGCGTCCGCCGCCGAATCGTGCTGCAGTGCAACGTGAGCGAGCGAGGCGTCGTGGACGTTGTGGAAGACATCCAGAAGGCACTGGCACCAGTCATTGCCACAATGGATGACGGCTACTTTGTGGAATACGGCGGACAGTTTGAAAGCCAGCAATCGGCCACACGTGTGATCGGAGCGTTGTTCGCGGTGTCCATGTTCGGCGTGTTTATGGTGCTGTTCACCATGTTCCGTTCTGTCAATCTGTCGCTGCAGGTGATGGCAGCTTTGCCCATGGCGTTCATCGGTTCCGTGGCGGCACTGGTTGTGACGGGACAGACATTGACCGTCGCCAGCATGGTCGGGTTCATCTCTCTGGGCGGAATTGCTTCACGCAACGGCATCCTGCTGCTGAATCACTACCTGCACCTGGTGAAGTACGAAGGCGAAACCTGGACGAAAGACATGATCGTGCGCGCCGGTCTGGAAAGACTTGCTCCGGTTCTGATGACAGCCTTAACGTCAGGGATTGGACTCGTTCCACTGGTGCTGGCCTCCGGTGAACCCGGCAAAGAAATTCTTTACCCAGTCGCCACGGTCATCCTGGGCGGACTGATTAGTTCAACTCTGCTGGACTTCTTTGTTCATCCGGCCCTGTTTTGGCTGTTTGGCATGAAAGAAGCACAACGAGTAGTCAGTGCCTCTGACTCGGAAATCGAGTTCGAAGAAGAGGCTCTGGAGCTTGGATCGTCGAGAGGCGACGGTCCGGAGCCCGAAACGAATTCGGAAAGCTCTGCAACGATTGCAGAGACGACATGGACCTGACCACTTTTGGCGAAGCGGACGTCGCGAAAGAGATTCTTAGTCCTTAACAAGAACCGAACACCGGCGCCTAAGAAAAAAAACCGTTTTCTCTCATGGCCGGGTCGTCGCGAACAAACCACCGAAAGTGGATGGCAGAAAACTGACATGAAACTGCTTATCAAAACCTTGCTTGTGACTCAGATTGCGTTCGGTCTGGGTATGGGAAGCTCTCCGTTGACGGCGACAGAGCCACGTTCAGTGACCGGGCCTCCGTCGGTCGCCCATCGCCTGAAGGAAACAAAAACGATTCATTTTGACGATGCGAGAAAGGCTCAGCTCCATTTGCAGACCGTCCGGAAGCTTGGGTGCCAGGCGAAGATGGACGATCACGGTGGTCACACGGATGTGTCCTATCGACTGACATCGTGGAATGCATTGAAGCTGACGAACGAGCAGGCGGCTCACCAGTGGGAAGACTGGATGAAGATGTCCGGTTTCGAAACGCTGCACGCTCACGGAGAAGACCACGATCACGTCGGGCACGACCACACGGGTCATAACCACGGAACGGCAACTGATTCTCATGCGGGGCACAACCACAGTCTGGCAGACGGACATTTTCATGGCGACGGCCATGATCACGGTGACGAGTCCCTAGAGATCGTGACCTATTCACTGCCCAACTGGACGACCGTCCTTACTCGGAATTCACGGGAATCGGACGAGCTGGTGGCAGTCCTGCAGGGACTTGGCTGTGAGGTGCAAACGGGCCGTCACGATGATCATGGAGACGTCGTCTTCCGATGTTCGCAGCCGATGCACATCGAGTTTCAGTCTCATCGGGTGGCATCGGGCTGGGAAGACTGGATGAAGAGGACAGGATTTCGGACTCAACATGTACATTGAACGAACAGAGGGTATCAAAAAGACCAGAGTCGACTCGCAATACAAAGACCTGATCCCGGGCTCCGGTCCGGAACCATTGATACATGAGAAGCTCTGCTTCGCATACGTAACTGTTAACCCCACCGAAGAGAGAAAGATTTCAAGATGAAAACCATCACCACAAAATTGCTGCCATTGTTCGCAGTCGTCGCCGTTTCCGTTACCGGGTGCCAGGAAACCGTAGAGTCGCCTGTCAGTGCATTGCCGCCGGACACTCTGAGCGATACTCACGATCATGGTGCTCACGCCCATCCTTCAGAAGGACCACATCACGGTGACCTTGTGGAACTGGGCAACGAAGAATTCCACGCCGAAGTGGTTCACGATGAAGCACACGGCAACATCGAAATCTACATTCTGGACAGCAGTGCCACTACACAGGTCGCCATCGACACGACCGAACTGACCGTCAACATTTCTTACGATGGGAAGCCGGAACAGTTTATTCTGACGGCCGAACCTGACGAAGGTGATGAAGATGGCAAGTCGTCCCGGTTCTTTTCCAGTGACAAAGAGCTGGCCGAACATCTGGGTGAAGAAGGCGCCAGCCCACGGTTGGTCGTGAAAATCCACGGCAAGTCGTATCGCGGCGAAATCAAGCACCATCACGACCACGAAGGTCATAATCACAGCCATGACGACCATGATCACGACGCGCACGAAGATAAGTAACAGGCATATGACTGCGTAGCGGCTGCTGCAAGCCTTGTGTTTCGTCCAGCGGATGCGACGACACACTACGCATTTTTTCAATCGTTCTTAACCGAACACGAGTGACCTCAGAAAAGGAGTTCCCGCAATGACTGTTATTGGTCTACGCGGCAGGGCCACCATGCTTATTCCTGCCCTTGCTGTTGTATGCTTTTCTCAGCCTTCGGCAGCACTGGCAGAATCGGCCGGTCAATGTTCTTTGGCGACCGCCGCCAGCCAGCAGAAATTCGCGTTCATTCTGTTCTATCGCACAAACAATGCCGCGACTCAGGCGATGCACAAGGTGCTGAACACTGAGCTTGAACGCCATAACAACGCTGCACTTGTTCCGATTAATATCGCGAATCCGCAGGAACGTGCGGTCGTTGAACAGTACGACGCCAGCCGCACCCCCATGCCGGCCGTGATGGCGATCGCCCCTAACGGCGCTGTTACCGGAGTTTTTGCACAGAGGCTGCTGCCTGTAAACGTGGAATCGGCCATTGTTACGCCCGGCCAGACGCAGTGCATGCGAGCTTTGCAGGACAAAAAGCTGGTTCTGCTGTGTGTTCAGCCAGCCGGGGCACAGCAGGTACCGATTGGCGTTCAGCAGTTCAGATCCGACAAACTGAATGTGAATCGCACTCACCTTGTCAGCATTCAGGCGGGTGATCCTGCGGAAGCAAAGTTCCTGCAGCAACTGAAGGTGCCTTCAGATACGCAAAGTGCGATCACCGCTTTTATGGCTCCTCCGGGCGTTCTATTGGGCACGTACAATGACAAGGTTACGCCGACGATCCTGATGAACCGTCTGGCCACAGCCGGCCAGTGCTGTGCGGACCCCAACTGCAAACATCGTCAGGCAGCGTCTGCCGCTAAGCCAACGACTCGCCGCTAAGAACATAGTGCGTCCGTCGGTACGGCGTATCGCTGATTCAAGTGCCGCAGTTGCACGTTCCGGCGTTGACACAGAATTTCCATTGAAGGAATGAACTCCATGAAACTTCGTCATCTCATCTGGAAAGAATTGTGGCAGCGCCCCACGTCGCTGATGACCAGTCTGGCTGCCGTTGCTCTGGGCGTGACCGCTTTGGTGGCCATTCAAAGTATCACGGTGTTTTCGGAAGAGAAAATTGCCGGCGACATGCGCTCGCTGGGAGCCAACGTGCTGGTGCTGCCGCCAGACGTGACTTTGCAGGACTACTATTCTGCTGACATGCACGGACAGACAATGCCCGAGGAATACGTTACCCAGCTGGCATTGGTTCGAATGGCGGGTGTCGAAAACCTGGCTCCAAAACTGTGCGTTGCCGCGGAAGTCGATTCCATCCCCGTGACACTGACCGGAATTCTGCCACGCTCAGAATTTGAAGCCAAGGCGGCGTGGCAGGGAATGAGCTTTCTGTCGAATCCTGTTGGCACTGATCGGGGCTGCTGCACGAAACCGGTGACAGACACCAGCGGAGAAACCGACCTTACGTCGCTGGCAACGCAGCGAACCGTTCAGGATCTCGGCAAGGATGAATTAATTCTGGGAGCCGACATTGCCGTTCAACTGGGGGCCGGCGTGGGTGATGAAATTTCACTTCTGGGCGAATCGTTTCATGTGCGGAACGTCTTGCCGCCTACGGGAACTATCGACGATGGCCGCCTGTTCACTCACCTGCACAGCGTCCAGCGTCTGAGTAATTCCGGGCCCGTTGTGAACGTGATCGAAATTATGGCCTGCTGCGAAGACGCCGCCGGGAGTTTGATCGCAGATCTGTCGCAGGAGTTGCCGAACACCCGTATTGTTACGATCGCTCAGGTGGTGGAAGCTCAAGTCGCAGTGAACGGTTTAATGTCACGTTTGTCCTGGGTATTCTTTGGCATTTTACTGCTTGTAGCTGGTGCCAGTATTGCCAGCGTGATGTACGCCAACGTCGCTGAACGGCGACGTGAAATCGGCACGTTGATGGCGCTTGGGGCTACACCGGGATACGTTACGAAAATGTTTCTGGGCAAGGCCACGATTCTGGGAATCGCAGGGGGTGGTCTGGGCTTCGTGGCTGGCACTATTCTGGCGATGGTGCTGGGACCACAGCTTGTGGGAGTGAGTGTTCTGCCGATGCCCTATCTGTGTGGAGTCGGAATCGCGACAGCCACACTCATCGCAGTCGGCGCCAGTTACCTGCCAGCACGCCGAGCCGCAGGACTCGACCCCTGTCTGTGCTTTAGTGAAGGCTGAAACAGTGTGCTCGTAGTGTGCCACTGCAGAGTAGCATTCCTGTCCACAACGAACAGCACACATCTCAAAGGAATGACATCGTGTTCCAGCTTAACAACATCATCAAGACCTACGAATGTCGCGGCCAGACGGTAAACGCCCTGAACGAAACATCGCTGGCTATCGGCGATAACGAATTCATTGCTGTGATCGGTCCCAGTGGCAGCGGCAAAACAACCATGTTATCGCTGTTGGGAGGCATGATGGCCCCGACATCTGGCAAGGTCCTGTTCCGTGGCGAATCGCTTTATGAGATGTCGTTAGTTGAACGCACAAATCTGCGGTTGCGGAGTCTGGGCTTCGTCTTTCAGTCGTTTAATCTGGTACCCTGGCTGTCGGCCGTGGAAAACGTACAGGTACCGCTGAGTCTCGCGGGAGAATCTGTAGCTACCCAACAGGAAAGAGCCAGCGAACTGTTGAGCCGAGTGGGCCTGTCTGGCCGCCTGAATCACCTGCCATCGGAGCTCAGTCAGGGCCAGCAACAGCGAGTCGCCCTCGCTCGAACGCTGACTAATGACCCTCAGGTTATTCTCGCCGATGAACCGACGGGCAATCTCGACCCGGATTCCCGAGAGCAGGTCATGAAACTGCTGTCGGATTTCCACAGCGAAGGCCGTTCCATCGTCATGGTGACCCACGATCCGTTTGCGGCTCAGCACGCGCAGCGTTCGCTGAGTCTCGTGGACGGCACAATCGTCGACACACCAAACGTATCCAGTGCTGCCTGAGGCTCGACGGCCGAAGCGTCAATAAATAAAAACGGCCTGCACAAAGGCAGGCCGTTTCGTCGTTCTTGAATTGTTCATCTCAACTATGTCCGCCAGTCACAGCGACCAACGGGAGCGGCATCACTTCTTCCCAGCATCAGCTCGCTCAAACCGTCGAAGACGGCCGTGTTATGGGAGAGAGGGAGGTGGAGCGACGGCCAGAGGTGCAGGGGCCTGTTCCTGCAATCCGCCCGGAGCAGGAGCCTGTTCGCCGCCGGTGGCGTGAACGCCAACGTCGTTCATCAGGTGGTGCAGCGTCGATTTGATCATGTCCATCTTCGACAGAATTCCGAGCTGACCGATCTGGCGACGATGGTGACGAGACCAGCCTCGAACGTCATCCTGAACATGATGGAACAATTCGTCCATGCCGTTCAGCTTTGCTCGAATGGCTTTGCGGTCGTTCGCGTGTTCGGCATCGTGAATGAACTTCGCAACCAGCATCAACTGGTAACCTTCAGCGTAGGTTTCACGAAAGCCGGGGTTGTGAGAATAATTGTAATGCAGATCAAGGCAGAACTCGTTGGTCAGTTCTTCCAGTCGACTGGCCGGATCGTCCACGTGTGAAAAATTGCCGAACTGAACCTGAACCGGCTGCTGGGCGGCATAGCTGCTGGATACCGTCTGCGCCGTATAGTAGTAATTTCCGTTGCGCAGATGGTACGTCCCATGGTGATTCGAATGACTCGTGTGAGGAACGATGTATGACGAATTCCGATGCACCACGTCGTGATGATAGTTTCCGATCACGTGACCATGTGAATCTCTGATGACGTGGTCGTGGTGATCAATGTGGTAGCCAGGACTGTCGTGGTGGCTGTGCGAACCGTGGTCGTCGTGATGACGCTGAGCACTGTTAATGATTCTGTTGATCTGCCTGCTGTAACGGTGCAGCTGTGCTGAGGCGTCCTGAGGGTTTGCGGACACAAGTAGTCCTGCAAGTACCGTGAGCGTGAATCTAAAAGTGTGCAGTGTGAGCGTCCTTCCATATTGGAATGGTGACATCCGTGACGTGTTTGACCGCTGCCCCACAGCAGTACTCGTTATGCTGAGTTGACTATGACTCAATGTGAACGCACATGCTGTACCACTGGGTTAGCGACAGAATCGCTGCAAATTCACAGACCAAACGGATTACGGGCCAATTGCGGCCCGTCGCTGCGATGGAACAGGTGTAATCAATGCGACAACATGCGGTTTTTCCACCTCGACAAGCCCGGAATGCGGCAGCGACTGTCAGCAACATTCGCGTAGCTGATTTCAAACCGCAAGGGAAACACACGGGGCAGAAACAAGCGAGGCGAAAGCTATGCTGTGGTCAAACCAAAACATAAGACGATGTAAATTGGATGGTCCTCACCCAGGACTGAGGCGTGAAGATCGGCGCATTGCCAGCCGAGGATTACCAGCGTCAGACATGCTCATTGAGCCATCGCTGTGGGAGATTCTGCAGCGTTATCATCGTGCTGAACCTGTCGGGACGAGTGAGGTGTCATCTGGCATGCGGCCAGCTATTCTTCGTTGTGGATCGCGACATCAACGATCTTTTCGAATTCATCAGTGCACCGCATCAGCTTCGGCATAGAACAGCTCATCCATCGTCATGTTGCGACGAATTATCCTTGAAAACTTCATGTCGCACGCGCGGACGAACATCGATCTGGCCGACGGCCTGACGGTATTGACCGGTCCGAATAACTGCGGCAAGTCCGCCGTCGTGGCAGCACTGCAGATTCTGGCCACCAACGGGCGTTCGACTCATGTGATGCGCCACGGTGCCAAGCGCTGTCGGATCACCGTTGAGACCGACGACGGCCACACGATTTGCTGGGAACGAAAAAAGACAACCGTCAAGTACACGCTCGATGGCGAAGACGTCCACCGGGTTGGTACTTCCGTTCCCGATTCACTGCATGATCTGCTTCGCCTGGACCGGGTCGAAGCGGAGACGGGAAAAAGCAAACACGAATATGACATCCATTTCGGGGAACAGAAGGCACCAGTCTTCCTGTTGGGCGAATCCGGCAGTCGAGCCGCTTCGTTCTTTGCCTCGTCCTCAGATGCGTCTCGACTGGTTGAGATGCAGCACCGACATCGTCTGAAGCTGCGGGACAACAAAGGTGACGCAAAACGCCTGAAGGCCGAAATCGATAACAATGCCGTTCGCCTGAAGTCATTCGAACCGATCGATGAAATTGCTGACCGCATCGTTCAGGCCGACTCATCTCACAAGGCGATTCAGGACTCTGAACAGCGTATTCGTCATCTGAAGCGGCTCACTGGTGAGCTGGATCGCAGCCGTAGTGAGTGCCAACGGCTACAGACGCAACGCTGCGTGCTGGAACAACTTGATCAGGCCACAACGACTTCCACCGATCTGGAGCGTGCAAATCAGACGGCAACGCGTTTGCGTCACGTCGTGGACGGGATGTCTGAGCTGCAGCAGCGACGGCGCCACTGTGGGGTTCAGGTTGGCACACTAACGTCGGTGAAACCGGCGCCCCAAATGCACGCTGTCGATCGCTTACGCACACTCATTGAAGGGCTGATGGCGGGAACGCATCGAAGAAATTCCGCCAACCAGGTGCTTGGCTGCTGTGCAACCGTAACCGCACCTCCCGAATTGGAACCAGCTGATGCGTGCCGGGACATGCTCGATCAACTTGCCGCTGCCGCCGGTCGACAAGTCCACGTCCAAAAGGTCAGTCAGTCATTGGCGGTGCTCGAACCAGTCCCACAACTGAACGACACAACCGCGTTACAGGCTGTAATCTATCGACTGACTGATGTTCAGCATCAGAGTCAATTGACGACTTCATTGCAGGCAACATTCGAATCTTTGCGAAAGCCCACGGAGAAGATTCCCACAGACCGATTGCGGCAACTCATCACAGAGCTCACAGGTCGGCAGGTCGTGTGGTTCGCAGCGAATGCCGCGACGGCAACCCTGGAAACACTCACAGCACCAGTCGAACAGACGGACCTAAAAAGTCTGGAGGCAACGATTGAAGGGCTGAATCAGCTACAGAGCACTGTTGCGAAGACCGCAGGAAACGCCGACGCTGCACGAAAACAAACGGCTGACTGCGAAACACAGATTCGACAGTTTGTGAAGTCGAATCCAAAGTGTGCCACCTGCGGAGCAAGCATCGACCCCGAAACTCTGATGTCGACCGTTCCGGCCATTCATGAACATTCCCTGTCTGCGGCAAAGGATGCAGATGGAGGCGACCAGCCATGAGTGGCCGCAGCACATCAATCGACGTTCAGGGATTGCTGTTCATCGGCGATCCGCATCTTGAAGCTCGCATTCCGGGGTTTCGCAAAGACGACTACCCTCATGTCGCCCTGCAGAAGTTTCGCTGGTGCCTGCAATATGCTCGCGAGCATCAACTCCAGCCGATCCTGCTGGGAGACCTGTTCCAGCTGCCTCAGGACAATCCGAACTGGTTACTGTCCGCGATCATCGAATCGATCGATGAGCCTCTGCCGGCCATCTACGGCAATCATGACGTGCGGGAGAATTCGCTGAAGCCGCACGATTCCATTCACATCCTCTTCGCTGGCGGACACCTGATACAGATTTCCTCCGCATCACCGTGGATCGGTACCGTCGGTGGCCGGCAGACTGTGGTTGGCGGGACGGCATGGGGCGACAAAATTCCGAAGGAGTTTGTCAGCGATTCTATCGCAGCAGACCTTGTCGTCTGGATCACTCACCACGACATTCTTATTCCCGGATATGAAGATGGCGGGCGCATCCGCCCGGGTGAATTGTCCGGCATTGACCTGATCGTCAACGGGCATATTCACCGGCGGCTGCAACCGGTGAGCAAAGGTGGCACACATTGGATCACAGCCGGCAATATTACTCGGCGAGCCCGCAGCGACGCGTCGCGTGAACATATTCCGGCCGTCCCATGTCTGGTGCCGGCCGACGACAAATGCGCAGACGATTCGTCAGATGTATTCCTGTGCAAATCACAGACTGGCGAGTCGTGGCAAATTCGCTGGGTCACTGTGCCGCACGAACCGTTTGACACTGTTTTTTATCCGGAAGTCGAATCTGAAGAGCCGGACGCAGAACACGGCTCCGGGTTCATTGCGGATCTGCGTCAATTGACCGCCCGTCGCACCGACTCCGGTGCCGGGCTGAACGAATTCCTGAAGCAACATCTGGATCAGTTCGAAGCACCTGTGGCCAACGAGATCATGCGATTGGCCGCCGAAGTGACTTCTGACGGGCCGGACAATCACAATCAGAACCGCGATTCCTGAAACGAAACGGATGGTGTCAGCAATGGCAAAAAGCAACAAAAAGACGGTACGCTCAATCGATGATCTGAAAGGAGAATACGAACGCCTGAACGAACGAAAGATTCAGGCTCAAACCCAGCTTGAAGAAGCCACGAAACAGCTGGAAGCTCTGCAGAAGGAAGCGGATGACGAATTCGAAACCAGCAATATTGACGAACTGAAAAGCAAGCTTGAACAAATGGAGACCGAGAACGAAAAGCGTCGCAGCGACTATCAGGAACTTCTGGAAGGGATCTCCGGCGAGCTGGCGAAAGTGGAGCAGGAAGCAGGGTCACCGACAAATTCCGGGAATGGGGATGATGCCTGAGCTGGATTCATCAACGGACCTGCTGGCGGAAGTTCGCGGACGGATCGACCGCCTGCAGGGCAAGCGAGACGAACTCGTCGCACAGCAGACTGACCTGAACGTCAGGCTGACCGGAATCAATACGTATCTCGCGATCGCCGATTCAGTCACCAATGCGCTGGAGCAACTAAGCAACGATGTGTTTCAGCGGGAACTTTCGGTGATCGAGTCGACGTTGACGAAGGCATTGCAGGAGGTACTGGATCAGCCTGTCGTGTTTAGGGCCACTGCGTCGTTCAAGCGTGATGCCGCCAGCGTCGAATTCTCAATTGAACGAGAAGGAAATCCTGAAGACATCATGCGTGGTCAGGGCGGATCGGTGGCCAATGTGGTGTCTGTCGGGCTGCGCATGTTTGCCATCACGACTTTGGACGAACGACGGCACCGCAAGTTTCTGGTACTGGACGAGCAGGACTGCTGGCTGCATCCGGACCTGGTGCCCAGGCTTGTGAAGATTGTTCATGAAGCGGGAACTGCACTTGGGTTTCAGGTGTTGATGATCAGTCATCACGACGTGTCGAACTTTCTGCGTCATGCCGACCGGGTTTACCGGTTGGCACCGGACCGTGGTGATGGCGTTGGGCTGGAACTGGTGCAGAATGACGCAGACGTGATGGTGTCCGACCGCAATCCGATTTGACGCAGCCTGCCGAAAACTGCGATGCTTACCTGACGCCAAAGAACAACCAGTCGGTCTGCTCGTGGTCTACAAGCGTATTGAGCGTCGTCACTGGCTCCACATGCACAGTGTCGAATGTGCTCCGCAGAGCTTCGGAAAAGTCACTGCTTTCGGCGTAGGACCAGACTGCCAGAACGCCCCCCTCGCGCAGATGGGCTTTGGCTTTCAACAGGCCGGCCGCCGCATAAAATGCGTGATCTTCTTCGCCCAGCTGATCGTCAGGAGAATGGTCGACGTCAATCACAATCAGATCGAACCGCTCCGTCGGCTCTGCCAGCAGTCGCTGATAGACATCGCCAGCAGTAATCTTCAAATGTTCACAGTCGTTCAGTTCGGCTGACAGCGGAACAAGGTCGCTCTGCAGCCAGTCGATGACCTGTGGCAGATATTCGACAACTTCAACCGATGCAACGTTTTCGTGTGCCAGAAACTCGCGAGCCGTATAACCCAGACCCAGACCGCCGACCAGTGCTGTCAGCTTATTGCCCCCATGGATCTCAATTGATCGATTCGAAATGGCGCGTTCTGAATCGGTGTTGTAACTGCTCATCAGGAATTCATGGTTCAGCGTGACTTCCGTTACGACGGTTCCTGGTTCAGACAGCAATTCGCGTCGACGCAGACACAGTGGACCGAGCGGTGTGTCTTCGTACGCCAGGATCTCGAGATTGGATGGATTCATGCAGAAATTATTTCCGGTTGAAGGCGCGACACCGCATACAGGAACAGGACAGTCAGATATCTTTTACAAGTGAGCGCCGCAAGGGTAACCTGTTCAGGTCTGCAATATCGATATTCTTCGATCGACACCGAACGCCATTCAACGGTACGTGCCCTGAAGCGGGGAGAGCTGACAAGCTGCTATCGGAATTTTTACAGGATCTGTTCGAATACGGCCGTGTGCGAGTTTCCGCCCCGGACACAAGTACAGACACTGACCTTGCCGCTGCCGCAGAGGTACTCAAACGTGCCGAAGAAATCTGGCGACAGAGTCTTCCGTCAAATCCCCCTGAATTCATTCCCGAGGTCGCATTGTGGGCGGCAGATCGACTCTACAACGCCGCACAGTTTCTGGTTTTTCGGCATGTCGAGCCGGAAATAATTCGGCAGAGTCTGAAACGCCGGGAACCCGCGCCGGTATTTGATCAGGCCTACTTCGCGTTGCTCACGGACCTGAATCGATCGGGACTGTTGGACTCCACGCTGGTGGTATTCACCACCGAATTCGGCCGCAAGCCGGACTTTGACGGTAACGGCCGAGGCCACCATCCTCTGTGCTTCTCGACCGTTCTGGCGGGTGGAGGCGTCAAACCCGGTTACGTCCACGGAAAGAGCGATGCACGCGGACATGACGTGGACACAGACAGGGTGTCGGTTGCCGCTTTTCACGCGACCATCGGATGGTCCGCCGGTTTGCCGATCGAAAAAGAGGCGATCACTCTCAGCGGTCGGCCATTCACGGTTGGCGACAGCGAATCCCCCATTCCCGAAGTGTTTGCCTGATGTCGAGAATCCCGATGCAGTCCACTTCGCTGCCCGTGCTGTGCGGCTGGACTCGCGTGTCCCTCGTGCTCGCCTGGACAACAGCGATGGCTCGGCCCACCCGATCCTCATCGCGTTACTTGCGGATATCGGTGACTCTGATGCGACAAATCTCGGCCGCGTGACGCGTCGGTATGTGTCATGACCTGAACATCGCGGGCCGATGCCATTGCCAATGCCCCACCCCGATTTTCTGTACCACTGGCTGTAGGAACATCGAAAGGCCTCATCTGTCCTCAGTGAGCCGGCTGGATCGAGCGAACCCCCTGGGGCAGGTGAACGAACACTGGTTCTTACCGCTTGGCCAACGTGTCGCGGATCTCACGTAGCACGAGTGCGATCTGTCGAATCCACCAGGCGCTGGTGGCCATCAAGGCGATCGCGATGGATACGAGTACTTGGATATCATCGTTCATAGTGCTCTCCCTTTGTTTTTTCGAGTGTTTTGGAGTGGGCGGCCACGATTTCCTGTCGGGCCCGTGGCCGCCATTCCCGGCAACAGCTTGACCGTTATCCCAGTCGGTTCCTTGCACTCAATCTGGATTGTCAAACAGCTCTTCAGTCGACCGACTCTCTGGCAACACTATCGGGATCTCTTCCAGGGGCGGGCATCCCAGATTTTGATCGTTGCAATGTTGCTGCCGCTGACGATCCGTGTCCCATCCGGGCTGAAACCCACGCTGGTGACGAAACCCGTGTGTCCTGTGAGCGTGAGCGTCTCCAGGCCCGTTTCGACATCCCACACCTTGACAGTCGTGTCATTGCTGCCGCTGACGATCCGCTTCCCGTCGGGGCTGAACATCACGCTGTTGACATCCTTTGAGTGTCCTCTGAGGGTGCGGATCTCCTGGCCGGTTTCCGCATCCCATACCTTGACGGTTTCGTCCCGGCCGCCGCTGACAATCCGCTTCCCGTCCGGGCTGAAGCTCACGCTGTTGACATAAGTTGTGTATCTGATCGTGTAGATCGCCTGACCAGTGTCGACATCCCAGACCTTGATCGTTTGGTCATCGCTGATGCTGACAATCCGCTTCCCGTCCGGGCTGAAACTCACGCTGGTGACACATCCTGAGTGTCCTATGAGGGTGTGGAGCTCCTCACCGGTTTCCGCATCCCACACCTTGACCGTTTTGTCATGGCTGCCGCTGACGATCCGCTTCCCGTCCGCACTGTAACTCGCGTTTTCGACACGATCTGTGTGTCCTTTGAAAGTGGGCGTGCCGCTTTCCGCATCCCACACCTTAACCGTGTGGTCATCGCTGCAGCTGACGATCCATTTCCCGTCCGGGCTGAAACTCACGCTGTAGACAGATCCTGTATGTCCTTTGAATGTGCGCACCTCCTGGCCGGTTTCCGCGTCCCACACCTTGACCGTTTCACGCTGGCCGCCGCTGACGATCCGCTTCCCGTTCGGACTGAAACTCGCACTGGTGACACCACGTGCATGCACTTTGTGCGTGCGGATCTCCTGGCCGGTTTCCGCATCCCACACCTTGACGGTTTTGTCCAAGCTCCCGCTGACAATCCGTTTCCCGTCCGGGCTGAAACTCACGCTGGTGACATGTTCTGAGTGTCCTGTGAGTGTGCGTATTTCCTGGCCGGTCTCCGCATCCCACACCTTGACCTTTCTGTCCCAGCTGCCGCTGACGATCCGCTTCCCGTCCGGGCTGAAACCCACGCTGGTGACCACACTTGCGTGACCGTTGAGTGTGCGTATTTCCTCGCCGGTTTCTGCATCCCACACCTTGACCGTATTGTCCCAGCTGCCGCTGACAATCCGTTTCCCGTCCGGGCTGAAACCCACGCTCTCAACAATTCTCGAGTGTCCTGTGAGAGTGTGGATCTCCTGTCCGGATTCGGCATCCCACACCATGACCGTTTTGTCTCCGCTGCCGCTAACAATCCGCTTTCCGTCGAGACTGAACCTCACACTTTCGACACCTCCTGAGTGTCCTGTGAGTGTGCGGATCAGCCGGCCGGTTTCCGCATCCCACACCTTGACCGTTTTGTCCCAGCTGCCGCTGACGATCCGCTTCCCGTCCGGGCTGAAACGCACGCTCCTGACAAATCCTGAGTATTTGAGTGTGCGGGTTTCGGTTTCGACATCCCACACCATGACCGTTTTGCTTCCGCTGCCGCCGACGATCCGTTTTCCATCCGGACTGAATACGCTGCCGTAGGTGTTTGACCATTTGAGTGTGCGCGTCTCTTGATCAGCATATGAATCCCACACCTTGACCGTATAGCCATCGCTGCTAACGATCCACTTTCCGGCTGGACCGCAACTCACGCTTTTGACACCTTCTGAGTGTCCTTTGAGTGTGCGGATCTCCTGGCCCGTTTCTGCTTCCCACACTTTGACCGTATTGTCCTCGCTGCCGCTGACGATTCGCGTACCGTCCGCGCTGAAACGCACGCTTTCGACAGTTTTTGAGTGTCCTGTGAGTGTGCGGATCTCCTGGCCCGTTTCTGCATCCCACACCTTGACCGTTTGATCCCAGCTGCCACTGACGATCCGTTTCCCGTCCGGGCTGAAACGCACGCTGGTGACGTTCATCGAGTGTCCTATGAGTGAGCGGATCTCCTGGCCGGTTTCTGCATCCCACACCTTGACCAATTGGCCGTCGCTGCCGCTGACGATCCGCTTCCCGTTCGGACTGAAACTCGCACTGGTGACACCACGT
>JABABI010000059.1 GCA_014238335.1 Fuerstiella sp. | reverse complement strand
CCACTCTTTGCACCCATCCCCGAAACTCGTCATGCTATGCCCGGGAGCGGACGAGACCGAGGAAGCGTGGTGGTAAACGTGACAAGTAATTCAAACAAAGGGACAGTCATGAAACCGTTTTTCGTTTTGTTAATTTCGCTCGTCGTACTCATGTGCGGGCCTGCATCGGCACCCGCTCAGAAGCCGTTGCCGAAAGCACAGGCTGACGCTGTCGCTGCCATCAAAAAACTAGGGGGCCTCGTCCATCTCTCTACAAAGTCTGATGAGGTCATTTCAGTCATGCTTTACCGCCCGAAGATCCCGGATGCCGGACTGGAGCACCTGAAAGAACTGACCAGCCTGACACATCTCAGCCTCGGCGGCCCGCAGGTTACGGATGCCGGACTGGAGCACCTGAAAGGGATGACCGGTCTGAAACAGCTCAGCCTCTACGACACGAAGATCACAGATGCGGGACTGGAGCACCTGAAAGGCCTGACCAGCCTGACAAACCTGAACCTCCGCGACACGCAAATCACAGACACAGGGCTGGCGCACCTGAAGGGGCTTACCAGTCTGAGAGGACTCAGCCTCTTCGGCACTCAGATCACGGATGCTGGGCTGGCAGAACTCAAGGCAGCTTTGCCTAGATGTAGGGTACGCAATTAAGCAGTTGACCTTACCCCGATTTTAGTACCAACCTAAGTGAGAGAATCGGGGTTCATGGGGCCGGTGTTCTTCTGGAGTGAGGCCGTAGGCCGATCGGAAGAAGAACACCGTGCGGCGAATGCCGCTGGGGTCTGGTAATCTATCGAACTGTGAAGTCTATGGTGGTTGTAGTCAAGCTGCCAACGGTCAATTATCCAACGAGCTTCCCCCAAACTCAGAAACAGCTCACCAGTGAGCAATTCATCACGAAGCTTGCCATTGAAGCTCTCCACGTAACCATTTTGCCATGGGCTGCCTGGCGCAATGAACAACGTTTCGACAGCAGCTTGTTTCAGCCATTTGGTGAGCTTCCTGGCCACGAATTCGGGCCCGTTGTCGCTACGAATATGTTTGGGCGATCCGCGTACGGCAAACAAGTATTGTAACACGTCTATGACTTGCATTGCGGTAAACGATCGAGCAACCTCGATGGCCAGGCACTCTCGGGTGAATTCATCGATGATCACCAACAGCCTGATCTTTCGTCCGTCTTCAAGACGATCGGCAACGAAATCGTACGACCAAACGTGATCCTTGTGTTGGGCACATCGACGGATGCAACTGTTTTCGCTGCCGCGTCGAGGTAACCGTCTGCGACGGTGCTGTTTTGCAGGCACCTGCATGTTCTCTTCCCTCCAGAGTCGCTCGATTCGCTTGTGATTCACATGCCAGCCATCGGCTCGCAACTCGCGATACACCCGAGGACTGCCGAACCGATGGCGACGTCTGGCAATACTTCGCATCTGCTTGATCAACCTGCGTTCATCAGCCGGACGACGCGGCTGGTAGCGCTGCGTCGTCCTTGATTGGCCAAGCACTCGACACGCACGCCGCTGTGAAACGTTATCGGGCCCCAGTTTACGACGTACCTCATTCACGGCGCGGCGACGTCGCTCGGGGCCTGGAAGTTTCCCTTCGCGGCTTCCTTCAATATGGCGTTATCCAAAGCCTGGTCCGCCACCAGTTTCTTCAGCTGAGAATTCTCTTTCTGAAGAGCCTTCAGCTCCTTGGCCATTTCCGGGGCCATGCTGCCGTACTTCTGCCGCCAGCGGTAATAAGTTTGCTGAACAATCCCCAACATCTTGCAAACCTCAGGGACCTTCCGGCCCTTACCGAGTTCCACGTCGGCACGGCGCAGCATGGGAATAATCTGATCAACATCGTAACGTTTCTTAGGCATCTGAAAAATCCTTTCCGGGCTTCGCCCGGTCTGGATCCTCTCATAAACGCTGGCACCGTTCACGGGGGTAAGGTCAACCGGATTATCGCCGTCCAGGCAGCAGCTCGCACCTGCATACCTGGTCGGTTTTCTTCACGTCGCAAGGTAAGAAGTGGTATTTTCATCAACCGAGTGAATTGGTGAATCGGGAAATGAACAAGGAGTTGCCACGAGCGTCTGATCTGCGTGGTCTTGAATGGAAGGTGCTGTCGTGGACGAAATCAATGTGATAGTTGTCGACCGAGGGCGGAAGTATTGGTACCTGCGGTACACCGATCCAGTGACGGGGCAGAACATCGAGAAGTCAGCACGGACGACGAAAAAGAGGGAAGCCGTGAAACGTGCCGGGGAATGGCAAGCGGAAGTCAACGCCACCGGCCTTGTACATAAGCGGGTTGTACGGTGGTCGACGTTTCGCGAAGACTTCTTCGAAAACTACTTCGATGAAGAGTCAGAGAGTTACTGCACGAATGTCGCAGCGACGTTCAACATCATCGAAAGCATAATGAACCCGGATAAGCTGACCAGGATCACAACAACGTGGATTGGCCGGTTTCGAAAAACATTGGTACGTGATGGCAAGCCATCGGCGACCGTCCACAAGTACATGCAACACCTGAAGACCGCGTTGAAGTGGGCAGTTGATCAGAAGTATCTGAAAGCAATGCCGGTTTTTCCTGCGAGGAAACGGAATGCCGCGAAACGCAAAAAGCACATGAAGGGCAGGCCTGTCACGGGCGAGGAATTCGACCGCATGGTGGAGGCCTGCATGGTTGAGTCGCAGGAGTACCTGCTGAATGGTCTGTGGTTGTCTGGGCTTAGGCTTGGCGAGGCACTGGTGTTGACTTGGGACCAGTGGGCCGACGGCATCAGGATTGAAGTCGATGACGACGGCGACGTGTTTCTGTTGATTGACTCCGAAGACCAGAAGAACCGCGAAACCGTCTTGTATCCGGTGGTCGATGAGTTTGCTGAGTTCCTGCTGAGGACGCCACCAGAGGACCGCACAGGCCACGTATTCAATGTCTGTGGGCCGAAGGGCGTCATTAGCAGGCGAGTCGATACCGTTTCAGATTGGCTTGTGGCAATCGGCGAGAGGGCTGGTGTGAAGGTTGACCAGAAAACGGACAAAGATGAGGACGGGGAGCCGATCATGAAACCGGTTTTCGCGTCTGCTCATGACCTGCGGCGGGCATTCGGCCAGCGATGGTCTCAGATTGTCCCGCCGATGATCCTGCGGGATCTGATGCGGCATGCCAGTGTTGACACTACTGAGAAGTTCTACGTCGGCATCAATGCAAAAAAGACCGTCGAGAATCTCAGACGGTACAAATCAGCGTCCTTGTTGACACTTCAGTTGACGCCTGAGGAGCCTGACGCCCCCGAAGGGCAACTTGACCAATGAAAACAAAGAGCCGCCGATGAGACTCGAACTCATGACCTATGCTTTACGAAAGCATCGCTCTGCCAACTGAGCTACGGCGGCTGACCATGGCGAATTCAACAGTCAAACGACCATCCGGTCAACCTTCAAACGCCGGAACCGTGGATGTTTAACAATGCTGATGCCGAAAATAGCGACGAAACGTACGTCGAGTGTGAGTGCAGGATCCTCTGCGGGTCAACCGCAGTCGCTTTACAAAACGGTCAGCGATGTGACTCGGCCATTTGTTTTGAAGTCGTTGCTGAACTCGATTGTTGCCTCCACTTCAACATCACCGTAGCCGACCACGCTCACCCGGGACGCAATCAGGTATCCCGCACCGGCGTTCGTGATCGTGAATCCGGTTACTTTTCCTTCCATAATGATGGCAGTTGCGGTGGCGGTGGAGTGTTTCCAGGTTTCACCCGCCGACCCGTTACAGCGATAATCATAGGATACTTCGTCGAGTCGTTCATTGCTGACACCGTGTTTTCCGAGTGCGTCCATCAGCACTTTCTTCTTGGCCCGCGCCAGCAGCGGTGATGGCGCTCTCCATCGCGATGGACTCACACCACTGAATGCCTGCCGAAAGACCTCGTCCTGCACCGCACGCGCCGCGGCTATCAACGACACTGGACGTCCGTGACCCCGCGGGTCCGTGCTGCCACCACCGTGGAAGACCACCGTGCCGGACGGAGCATTCGATGACTCGACGGCCACCAGTCCGACGGCCGGAACAAGGCTTGCGAGATTCTTCATATCAACATGCCCTCCGGAAAATGCTTCCTGCCTGCCTGCCTGCCGGCCGCGACACCACAACGGCTGCAGGGTGCTTCGCGCCCTCCAGGCGCGCACCTCATCAAATATTCGGTGTTGCACCACGACGAAAGGCAAAGGCGCGCGAGCTTTTCCGAGCATCAGTTGGATGCCGGGGAGTCATAGGCTTCCCCCAGCGCGGCTGTTATCGTAGTGCACAGTTGGCGGCGTCGGACCGGTTTGCTGAGGACCGAATGAGCGTCCGCCTCTTCCGCGTCTTTTCGCAGTTCGTCCGTGGCTTCAGACGTGATCAGAATACAGGGCCGAACAGCGTTCAAATCCTTGAGGAGTCGCAGCGCCTCAAGACCAGTCATCACGCGCATGTGCATATCCAGCAGTACGATGTCTATCTGGAATTCCTGTGAGTATTCAACGGCCGCTTCGCCGCAATCCACTTCATGAATACTCAACAGCAAACCGGGTTCCAGAAGCTCACGAAGAGTTTCGCGGAAAGCGCGATTGTCGTCGGCAATGAGAAGTTGGTAAGGCTCGGGAGTTTCAATGACCATTTCAACGTACCTCGTTCGTGAGGCCTGTGGCTGACACGCTGTCAACCGGCGTCCCTGCAGCTAATCTCACCTTATTGTTATGAAATTTGCAGATCGTTTCCAGTGAATCTCCGCGATGGCGCTGAATTACGCTCCGCCCTTGTTTTCGTCGTCATTTTCTGCTGTTTCCGGGGCAGTCTCAGGCAGTTGCTCCGCAGCTGGATGGGTGTTCCTCCACGTTTTCCAGAAGTTCGGCACGGATGTCTTTCGCCAGAGCGCAAGGGCGTTGCCGACGTGTGAATAAAACGTATAGCTGCTGTCAATCTGGTCCTGTGGGGTTTTCAGCGTATTTTGAACAACCCACTGCGCTGCTTTCACGATATCTTCGTGAGGCGGATGCAGTTCCCGTGGTGCAATGGCGAGCCATTCAAGATGGTGTCCGGTCGCGATGACTCGACGGTACATTTTCTCGTTCGGGTCTCGGTTGGCTGCGGCATCGGCGCCTTCATGCCAGTTTGGTGGCCATGAGCCATCGGGATCCTGTGACGCAATCATCAGTTCTTTGGCGCCGTGCAGGAACTCCATGATTTTGTCACGGGTCGCGGTCGTCAGCAGTTCCCCATCGTTTTCCTCGGAAAGGCGCAGTAGTGCCATCAGCGAATAGACTCGGTGAGTACCGAGACAGACGCCCTTCTTGCGGTGCTTTCTCATCAATCGCGCGGCCAGCATGTCAAAAGTGATTCGTCGTCCCTGACCGTTGTGCCACGAGGCTGTTCGCTGTGGAGCCAGATACAGGCCAAATGCCATCACGGACCATTCGGTTTCACGTTCGTCCAGTCGAAAGTCTCGCAACGCTTCTGATAGAATCTGCTCCATGGTTGTCTGTCGGGCCGGAGTAAACACAGGCGTGTCCAGCGTCACGCCGGCTTCGGCCATGGACGCCAGCATATGATCGTGATGTACGGACGCAGTCGCATCGGCCCCCCAGCGAATACGAACGCCGTCCGACTCAGCTTCGAGAATGGGGTCTGTATCCTGCCCCCAGGAAGCAAGGTACTGCCCTGTGTCAACAAGGTACTCCGCCATCTGCGGCCCCGAGATCAGCTCCGGGCTTTCAAATTCAATGTCGGCGCCCCAGATCCGCAGTGCGTGTTCGACATAGTTCGGACGAAGTTGTTCGCGACTGAATCGCGGCAGAACTTTAGTCAGAACGGCTGCCAGGTCCTCGTCGCTCACAACGCCTGCGTCGTCGTATAACGGTAAGACCGTCGCGGGGATGCGATTTGTGAACTTCACGTCGGCCAGCGGCCGTCTGGACTGCCAATCGGCCCCGATACGATGCTGCTGGTTTGGCGAAAGAAAAAACCACGCGACGGCAAACGCGGCGACAAACAGGGACTGCACGATTAACGTGGCTTTCACCGAAGTGCGGTTATTTCTGGACATGTAATTTGCTCGTAATTCCGGTTCTGTCCGATTGGCGAAACGTTCAGTGTGTCAGTGGATCGTGTTGATTCGAACAAAGACGGCCGCCTGAACGTCTTCATACTCTGTTTCGTAGTCAGGGCTCTCGCGGAGGCTCTGAATCAGACGCGCGTTACCGATCTTGTCTGCAATGACGAAGTTAATTCCGTAGCGGTCCAGCAGTCCGTCCCAGTCAGCGGGGCCGTCAATCAGCCGAACGTAGTCTGTCCAGACTTGTTCCGGAATGACGTGCACGTGCAGATTGACCATCGGCTTCAGCTTCGGGGGACCGAACCGAGTCAGGAACCCAGTCCATTCGGCCGGCATGAAGGCGATTCCCGGAGGCACGTTTTCCAGACTGCTCAGGTACTCCAGCGGCTCGATGGGAGTGCCTTTGGATAACGAACGTCGGATCTCCGGAGTCCTGCCGTGGAGCGTCTGCAGCCCCAGCGAAGTGAAGCCGAAAAAGATCCAGCAGAGGCCAAGGCTGACAACCGTCCACAACCCAGTGCGGCGATAGGGAAGTGTGCGACGTTTGATGTTTCGCATGCCCCGCCATGCTGCGGCCGCGTGTACGCAGATGACCACGGCACAGACCGGAGCAAACCAGTTCAGCATTCGGCCGGACCACAGTGCCATTCCACCTGTGACCAGCAGTGGCAGCATTTCAGTGGCGCGAAGTCGTCGCGGACTGACCCTGAGTGTCAGCAGCAGAAGCAACGCGGCACCGGCAGCCATCTGTCCCTGTTGCATTCTCAGAGTGAGAGGGTCCCATTCGTACATTGTGCCAATATTTGGATGGCTGCCAACGCGAAGAACCTCGTGATAGATCGCCAGGCCGCTGGGATTCAGTAAAGCGGCGGCGGCACACAGTTGAGTCAGCAACACGAGCTGCATCGTTTGTCGATTTCGAATCGCGTGGGAGATTGATCGTGTTCTGAAGAGGACGTCGACGACGTGGCCGACGACAAATAGTCCCATCAGAAGAAGTCCTGCCGCGAATGAACCATGACAGTTCGCCCAGACCGCGAAAATCAGCGGCAGCGCAAACCACGAAAAGCGATGTCGAATCCCTCCGGTCGCCAGCACGGCCAGCACAACGCTGAAGAATGCCACACCGACGGACTGTGGGCGAACAATCAGAAACTGCTGCCAGTTAACGGCCAGAAAAATGGCACAGCTCAGAATCCCGAAGGCCGCAGAACTGGCGCGTTTTGTCACGGTGTAACCAACAGCAGCCAGAGAAATCACGATCAAAGCAGCATGGAGAAACTGCAGTGCTGGCAGTCCGAGCCCATTGGTGCGAGACAGAAACGCCATGCCCACCTGTGACAGCCATGCCGAATTGACGGTTGGCATTCCTTCGGCCAAGGTCACCAGTGGTTCCGTCCTGGAAACGATGTGATGTTTCAGGATGTGTTCACCGTAGTTGATGTGGTCCCAGAGGTCTGAGTGCCACAACGGTCGATTTGCGAACACCATCAGGACCAGTCCCAGTACCAGCAGAAAGGCCGGGACGGCTGCAGACATACGACACCATTCGGGCGTCTTGTCTTCAAGTACAGACGCGTCCGGCAGAGTTTCTTCCGCTTCCGGAGCGTCCCTGTTCGTGGGTGGTTCCAGCATAACAGACATCGAAATCCCCTGAGTAAACAGACCTCGCTCCTGCTTTTCAGAGCATTTCATGAAGAGGGTGGTGGAGTATCAGAAGTCTACGTCACGCTGAAGGCGCGTTGTACAGGATTCGTAATTCCTGGTTTGCTGCGGTCCAGTGTCCTTGGATCGCTCAAATATTGGCGTTCGTCATAATACTGTCGAATATCGCGGTTGTCCCAACAATCCACAGTCTGCGTATCATACGGACCGTTGCCGGATGAACGGCGAACATTTCGAGTGTCCGTGTGTCAGATTGCCACGGTACACCTCAGTTTGTGGTTCGTCGCTTGCCAACAGGTTTTCCGGAAAATACAAGGTGAGGTCTGACAGATGAAAAGAATATGTGATGAACCGCACATTGCCGCTGTCTTTCATCGGCCGTGCCCGTTGTTCGCGGCGCAGCGCAAACGATCAATTCGCAATGCAGAGACGAGTGTTTAATGGCGAAAGAGACCACGTTACGGCTGCGAAATCAGGAAGAAGTTCGAGCGCTGTTTGGACCTCAGGATGAATATATGCGACGTCTTCGTCGCAGCACTGGTACTCAGATCATACTCCGGGGCAACGTGATTCACGTGCAGGGAACTGCGGAACAGGTCGAGCGATGCAGTGGCATGTTGAAGTTATGGCGTGAGATTCTGCGCCGTAATGAGGAATTCGTCGATGGCGATGTCGCCAGGACGCTGGATTCGAATCTGGAAGGTGAACAATTGCATAACGACGTATTTGATAATCACGGTCGGTCAGGTGACGTGCCAACAGTGCCCACAGAACCTCGACATCGGGATGTCCGTGCCGGACGCGCTGGTAAAGACAAAGTCTCGTTGATTCGCCCGAAAACGGACGGCCAACGAGCCTACGTGAAAGCCATGACCGAAAGCTCGCTGGTGTTTTGCGACGGTCCGGCAGGTTGTGGAAAGACCTACCTGGCGGTGGCAACGGCTTTGCGGGCGCTGCATGCCGAGGAAGTGCGCAAAGTCGTTCTTGTCAGACCGGCTGTGGAAGCGGGGGAAAAACTTGGATTCCTTCCCGGCGACATGTTTGCCAAGGTCAACCCGTTCGTCCGTCCACTGCTGGACGCGATGAATGATATGCTGGATTTTGACCAGGTTCGGCGCTATATGGCTAACGATGTGATTGAAATCGCTCCGTTAGCGTTCATGCGAGGTCGGACACTGAACGACACATTTATGATTCTGGACGAAGGTCAAAATACGACGACTACGCAAATGAAGATGTTTTTGACCAGGATGGGAGTGAATTCTCGAATTGTGGTCACAGGTGACGGAACACAGAACGACCTGCCAAAAGGCACGAAAAGCGGTCTCACTGATGGAATCCAGCGGCTTTCCAGGATTGAAGGGGTTGCCATTGTGCGTCTGACCGGGCAGGATATCGTTCGTCATCGGTTAGTCAGACAGATTGTCTCGGCGTATGAAACGACCGAATCCGGTGACAATAACGATTGATAACGATTGATGACGAATGGCTGGGTCGTCCAGCGCAGGTGCTGCAACCGGATGTCGCAGCGATAACCGTGTTCGCAATAGAACGACAGATCGCGAAGTCGTCTGTCGAAGGTCTCCTTGACCGAGCGCGACGGACGCAACTCCGTCGGCCCAAACATCATGACATTCTTCGGGGCACGCAGAGCTCGTCAGACACGAGTTTTTCGTCCGTCTCCCTCCACCTGGGAGAGACTCAACTCAGCCTTTCAGGACTATCGCGTTCTGACTCTGCTGCTGGTTGCGCTGCTCGCGGTGCTGGTGCTGATGATTGCTGTGCAGTCATGGCGTTCTGCATTCGAGTTTCGCGAAGGCCAGGTCTGGGCTTCCGGCGTTCAGTCGAGAGTCGATTTTCAAATCGAGAACACTCTGGCAACCAACCAGGAGCAAGCTGATGCGCAGGCCACTGCCCGGTTGGTGTTTATGCAGAACAACGAAGTCTGGGACGTCCTGGAGTCCACCTTCAGGAACGACCTGACGGCGGTCGCCAACGCACAGGATTTGTCCAGCCTGTCTGAGGACGTGATCAGTGGCTTCAAACTCGACCTTGAACTCCCCGGTGATGTCGAAGCGGGTACCGCTGCGACGACTCGATTTGCGCAGGTGCAAAGGGCTCTGTCAGAATCAGATATGCCGATTGGGGAGCGTTTGAATATGATGGGGCTCCAGTTCTCACAGTTGCTCAACAGCGTACGCGGAGTCGGCATTCTGGACGCCGCCGCCAGGGCGAAGATCGGTCTGCCGAAAGGTCAATTGCATGATCAACGATCCATCGAGGTTGTGACTCCGTCCGGCGAACCCGTGAACTACAACCTGCTGCTGGCTGATGTATCTCTTGAGGATCAACTTCTTGACACGGGCGATATTGGACGGTCGTGGGCATCGCTGCCTATTCTGCTTCAGATCAGGCCCGCAGTCAGGTCATGGCTGACGGACCGTCTGGTCGGTCAATTGACCTACAGCGAATCACTGACGGCGGATCGGCGTCGTGAGGCCAAAGACAATGTTGCTGTGCAGTACGAAGCGTTTCCTGCGGGACGAATTCTGGTGCCGGCGGGTGCGCAGATTGACAAGACTCACCTCGCGGTGCTGCATGAGGAGTATGTGGCTCACGAACTGCAGCTCACGTTCACGCAGCGCCTGGCCAGAATCGTCGGTTCTGCATTAATGCTGACAGTTATGGTCGTTCTGTTTGGTATACATCTGTGCCGGTCCGAGCGCCAACTGCTGGAAGATACCGGACAACTTGTAGCGTTCGTTCTGATTTGCGGTGCCGCTGTTTTCCTGGGCTGTCTGTTGAGTCGTGACCCGTGGCGTGCGGAGGTGTTGCCGTTGCTGGCCGCGGTAATGATCGTGGCGATCGTTCATAATCAGATATTGGCGATTCTGACGGCATTTTGTCTGTCGCTGCTGATATCCATGTCGACGGTGTCTGACGTCGGTCACTTCGCAGTGCTGATGACGTTGTGCTTCACCCTGATCATTCCCCTGCGCAGTGTCTCGTCGCGGTTGACGGTGATCAAACTGGGTTTCATTCTGGCCGCCGTGTCCTTTACTGCGGTCTGGGGAGTCAGCCTGATCGGATTTCCGGATTTTCCGGGCGGATGGAGGAACACCACGATTCTGATCGTGGGACTTAAGTTCGCATTCTGGGCGCTGGTGTGCTGTTATGTCGTTGGCGGCAGCCTGCCGTTTATCGAATCGGCGTTCGGGATTGTGACAGATATCAGTCTGCTGGAACTGACAGACGTTTCGCATCCGCTGCTACAGGAACTCGCCCGGCGCGCTCCGGGAACGTACAACCATTCCATCAGTGTTGCAACGATTGGAGAAGCAGCGGCTGATGCCATTGGCGCCAACGGCCTGCTGCTTCGAGTCGGAGCATACTTCCACGACATCGGAAAAATGCTGAAACCCGAATATTTCATCGAGAACATGGCGGCTGGCGAGGAGAACCCGCACGACAACCTGGCGCCCGCGATGAGTGCGCTGATCATCATCGGACACGTCAAAGACGGTGTCGAAATGGCTGAGCAGCACAACCTGCCTCGCACCTTGATTGATTTCATTGAGCAGCATCACGGTACGACTCTTGTCGAGTATTTCTATCGTGAGGCAGCCAGCCGTGCCGATGAGGATCATCGAACGGACGCTGACGAGTCTACCTTTCGCTATCCCGGGCCCCGACCTCAATCCAAAGAGGCTGGTGTCATGATGCTGGCAGACGCCGTTGAAAGTGCCAGCCGAACACTCAGCGAACCTGCACCGAAGCGAATTCAGTCGCTGGTCAATGAAATCACATTGAAACGTGTTTTGGACGGACAGTTCGATGAATGCGGGCTAACCATGATCGAAATTCGTATCGTGCAGCAGTCTCTTGTCAAAACCCTGACGGCCGTGCATCATGGTCGTGTCAAATACCCCGGTCAGAAGAAGGCCTGATCACACCTGGCAGGATGATTGTCTGTGACCGTTGCTGACAGGCCTGAGTGCACGACGCGACGATTTCCGGTCATCGCCGCTGACGTGAGTTTCGAAATTGCACTGTCAGACGCAACGCCCATTGGCTCTCATCAGAAGACGTACCTCGCTGATGTCATATGAAATTGACATTTCCTGTTCACACCCGGCCTATCCGCTGGACAGGTCCTGTTTGCTGAAAACGCTGCAGCACGCCCTGCACGTTGAGGGTGTTCGTAACGCGGTGCTTAGCGTGACCGTAGTAGACAGTCGCACGATTCATCGCCTCAACCGCGAACACCTTCAGCACGACTATCCTACGGATGTAATCAGTTTTCAGCTGGATTGGACATCCAGTGACGGGGGTGCCGATATGCCGACACAGCTGCCGACAGGGCGTTCGGCGGATGCGGACATTGAAGGCGAGGTCGTTGTTAACGCAGATATTGCTGCCGAGATGGCCGAGCAATGTGGATGGTCGACAAAAGACGAGTTGACACTGTACGCCGTACATGGAATGCTTCATATCTGCGGGTATGACGATCAGACGGATAATGAGAAGGAAATTATGCGAGCACGGGAAAAAGCGGTGCTTCTGGGCATGGGGCTGGCGCCTCAATATCCCGGACTTCGCCGCGCGGAAGACGATGAACCTCCCGGTAACTCAATGCATCGAGGATCTGCGACGAAAGACGGTTCGTCAGGTTCGTCTGTGATCGCTGCCGACCCGACGGAGGGAACGCGGTGAACGTGATGCTGGAATCAGTTCTGGTCCCCGTGGCCGGGCTTCTGACATTTCTAATGGCTCTGGTTTGTTTCAGTCTGAGGGATTTTTCCCGGAGTCGCCTGGAAGAGATTTGCAAGCAACGCGGTAAGTTGAGTCGCTTTGGAGAGATTCTCCAGAATCACGAGGCGGCTCTTTTTGTTTCCGAATTGACACTGTTGCTGCTGCTCCTGGTCGGCACATGGTTTATTGCCGTTAATTCGGTACTGGGTGGCTTCGATTTCCCTCACGACGGCAACCTGCCGACGATCATCAGTTGGTTTGTCAAGGTTTCAGTGATACTTGCAGCAGCGTCATTGATGCTGGTGGCGCTGCCGTGGACCGTCTCACGCGTCCATGGTGAAACGCTGCTGTACAGATTGTGGCCACCATTGAGGCTGGCCTGTCGCATTCTGGCCCCGGTCTGGCATTCAGCACGACACCTGGATCGCATCGTTCACCGCATCGTCGGAGTTCCTGAGCCCGATTCGGACGCAGCTGTAAATCTATTGACGGAAGAATTACTGACAGTCGTTGATGAGAGTTGCCGCGAAGGGGTCATTCAGTCAAACGCCTCAACGATGATTCATCGTGTTGTGGATCTGCAGACGGAAGACGTCGCTGCCATCATGACTCCGCGCACCGATATGGTGACGATTGATGCAGGCAGGCCGCTTTCGGAATCTTTGAAACAGATGCTGGACAGCGGTTTTTCGCGAGTGCCCGTGATTCGCGACGGCATCGACGACATTGTCGGTATTCTGTACGCTCGAGACCTGCTGGCCTACGCCGTCGAATCAAACAGTGATTCAGATTCCCGAACAGTTGCGGATGTCGCGAGAGAGGCGCTGTATGCTCCGGAATCACAGGGCATTGGTGATCTGCTTGAGGCGATGCGACAAAAAAAAGTACACATGGCCGTCATTGTCGACGAATACAGCGGCGTTTCGGGACTGGTCACGCTCGAAGACATCCTGGAGGAAATTGTCGGCGAGATCTCAGACGAATATGACTCTGAAGATTCCACACTGTGGAAAGAACACATTGATGGCAGAACTGAAGTGGATGCTCGCTTTCATATGGACGACCTGAACGAAGAGTTCGGATACGGTTTTCCGGAAGACGAAGAATTTGACACAATTGGTGGTTTTGTGCTGTCGTGCTTCGGGAGGATTCCTGCAATCGGAGAAGAACACTACTGGAAGGACCTGAAGCTGACTGTTCTGGACGCCGATGAACGTCACCTGATTCGCGTCTGCATCGAGGGTCCGCCCGTTGCCGGTTCGACGGCGAAGGCGTCATAAACGGCGGTCTTCAGGTCTGACCGCCGGCCAGCACTCTGCATGCCGCCGCTTCAGGTGGAATTTTTCAGTCGCTACTTTCCATGCACATTTCCTTAATCTGAATTTCATCAGTTGATTGGTCCTGCTAACTCATGCCCCACCCTCGTCTGGCCCAGGAATTTATCGACAACAAGCCGCGCGCTCAATGGCACGACAAGTCGCTTTGGTTTGTCCGCGAGAAGCGTGATCGCATGGCGTCGGATGTGCCGGAGTGGGAGGAACTGCGTCAGCACGCGTCGGCCATCAAGATGCACACCATGTCGCGTCTGCCGGACCTGCTCGAGCAGTTCGAAATAAATGCAAAATCACTGGGAGTTCACGTCCACTGGGCCGTTAACGGGGATGAACACAACCGGATTGTGCATGATATTCTGAAGCAGCACGACGTCCGGAGGATCGTGAAAAGCAAGTCGATGCTGACGGAAGAATGCCACCTTAATCCGTTTCTCGAACAACACGGCTACGAAGTCGTTGATACCGACCTGGGCGAACGCATCGTTCAGCTGCGGAACGAATCGCCGAGCCACATCGTTCTGCCGGCGATACACATCCGGAAGGAAGAAGTCGGCGAATGTTTTCATGAGCACCTTGGCACCGAAGAAGGGGCTTCTGATCCGGCGTATTTGACCGAGGCAGCTCGCCATCATTTGCGCGAACGCTTCTGCTCGGCAGACGCTGGAATCACCGGCGTCAACTTCGCAATTGCGGAAACAGGCGGGTTTGTCGTGTGTACCAACGAAGGCAATGCCGATCTGGGCGTCTCACTGCCGAAGCTGCACATTGCCTGCATGGGAATCGAAAAGCTGGTGCCGCGTGCATCGGACCTGGCTGTCTTTCTTCGATTGCTGGCACGTTCTGCCACTGGCCAGCCGATCACGACTTACTCTTCGCATTTTCACGGTCCTCGTGAAGGCAGCGAGCTGCATGTTGTACTTGTCGACAACGGCCGCAGTGGGATTTTGGGAAGTCCGGAGTTTCGCCGCAGTCTTAACTGCATCCGCTGCGGTGCCTGTATGAATACCTGTCCTGTCTATCGTCGCAGCGGCGGCCACAGCTATGAATCGACAGTGCCAGGGCCCATCGGTTCGATTCTGACACCGCTCAGCACGCCGGAAGCTCACAGTTCTCTGCCGTTTGCATGCACATTGTGCGGTTCGTGCACCGACGTGTGTCCGGTGAAGATTGATCTGCACCACCAATTGCTGGCGATGCGAGGCTTTTTGGATCGGCGTAAGCTGCTGGGCATGTCAAAGAAACTGTCGATGAAATTCCTGTCCGGACTGTTGTCCAGCACATGGATGTACACCCAGGCCGGTCGGGCAGCTCGAACAGCATTACGATGGCTGCCGCGTTTCGCCGTCTACAACCCCCTGAATGGCTGGGGCCGACAGCGCGACCTGCCGGTTCCCCCGCAGGAATCGTTCCGCCAACAATATGCAGACCGACAGAACGAATCGGGGGACAAATCATGAGCGACCCTGTCCGTGAGACAATTTTTAACGCCCTGCGATCGGCCCTGCCGGAATCGTCGCCGTTGCCGGATCTGCCCGCCAGCGGTCCGTGGCAGACGTTCGAAGATCCCTTCGCCCGGTTTTGTGAGATTCTCGAAGTCGTCGGTGGTCTCTGCCAACGCGTCGCCACACTGGAGGAGGCGAATCGACAGCTGAACGCAATCGCAGAATGGACGGCAGCGGACGTGCGAGTCTCGGTGGTGGACGGAGTGGGTGACTCAACAATCGATCTGGACGCGATTGACGATCCACATGATCTGGAAAACGTCGACTACGCCGTGCTGCGAGGTCATTTCGGTGTCGCTGAGAACGGAGCCATCTGGGTAACGGACGCTGACGTAAAGCACCGAGTGCTGTACTTTATTCCTCAGCGACTGGCGCTTGTCATACCTGCGTCGCAGATCGTACACAACATGCACGAGGCGTACGATCGGGTCGCAGTTGGCCAAAATCCCTATGCCGGATTTATATCAGGCCCGTCCAAGACGGCCGACATCGAACAGTCGCTGGTGATCGGCGCCCACGGTGCGCGTTCGCTGAGGGTGTTCGCGGTCGACCAGCTTTAGGGCGGTCTGCAGACCCGCCTCAGCGGCCTATTCGTCTTTGCTGGCTGCATCGGTTGCGGTGCGGTTCAGCCGGAGCTGGCCGCAGGCGGCGTCGATGTCGGCGCCTTTGCGTTTGCGTACGGTGGCCGGAATTCCCCGATCCTTCAGCAGTTCACAAAACTGATGCGTCCGTGGTTCGCCTGGTGCCGTCATGACCAGTTCTGTCACGCCGTTCATCGGGATCAGATTGACGTGGCAGTTGCGGCCCCGCAGAAGTCTGGACAGTTCTTCTGCGTGGTGGGGCTGGTCGTTCACTCCGGCCAGCAGTACGTACTCGTAAGAAACGCGTCGGCCCGTGATTTCGAAGTAGTCGTCCGCGGCGGCGATGATCTCCTGCAGCCCTGTACCTTTGTTGACCGGCACAATTTGGGTGCGGAGTTCGTCGTTCGGAGCGTGCAGCGACACGGCCAGATTGAACTGCCGGCCGCAGCGTGCGAATTCGCGAATCTGCATAGGCAGACCAACCGTCGATACGGTGATCCGCCGAGCTCCCAGGCCAAAACCGTCGTCACTGCACAACATGTCCAGGGCCTGCATTAGATTCCTGTAGTTGGCGAGCGGTTCGCCGATGCCCATCACCACCACATTCGTAATTTTTTCGTCGTCTTCCATTAGTCGATGCAGCACCAGCACCTGCTCAAAGATTTCTGCCGCCGTCAGATCACGTTTCACTCCCAGCAAACCGCTGGCACAGAAGACGCACCCCATGGCACAGCCAACCTGAGTGCTGACACATACGGTTCTGCGGCCAGGATCACGCATCAGCACGCACTCGACCAGCTCACCGTCATGCAGACGCAGTAACAGCTTTTCTGTTCGGTCAGCGGCAACCTGATGTCGCACAGTTTGCAGGCTGCTGAAGCTGAAGTGTTCGGTCAGCTGCTGGCGCAGAACGGCGGACAGATCCGTCATTTGATCGAAGGCCTGAATCCTGCGGGAGATCATCCAACGACGGATCTGTCCGGCCCTGAATTTTTTTTCCCCAATGGTTGCCAGCCATGCCAGCAATTCACTTTCGGCCGTGTCAAGCAATGCGCGCAGAGGCTGAGCGGGAACCGGAACGGCAGTTGGAAGAATCGGCAGCGACTCGGACGACACGGCAAGGGACCCTGGTGGTGCTTTACAGAATTCGGACATCCTACACCTGGACGCAGAACGGTCGACGGGTAATCGGGGCGATCCGCCAGAATCGCTGGAATTGCTTTCCGCTGGTCGCTGCAGAAAAACAGGACGTTTCGGACGGTCAGCATCAAAGACGGTTCAGTTTCCGAAGCCGATGTCTTAACACGCTCCGGTCGGGCACTTTTCCGCGTCTTTCAATCGTGTAAGATATATTGAACCTGCCCGGTTTTCCGCCGGCAGGCCCTGGCCAGAAAACGCACGGAAGGTCCGGTTGGATTCATGCATGAACTGATTCGAGCGTCTGCCGGAAGCGGAAAGACGTTTCAGCTTTCCGGACATTTCCTTCGTCAGCTGTTTCTGGGACATCCGCCGGAAACGATTCTGGCGACAACATTCACGCGAAAGGCCGCTGGTGAGATTCTGCAGCGTGTGCTGCTGCGCCTGGCATGTGCGGCGCAGGATGAAGGGGTATGTCAGGAGCTGGCGGTATTCATGAAGCCGGCCACCGTCACGCAGCAGAGAGCTAAGGATCTGCTGGTTGAGATCACGGCTCAGCTGCACCGGATGCGAGTCTGCACGCTCGACAGCTTCTTTCAGCAGGTCGCCCGCAGTCTGACCCTGGAGCTCGGGTTGCCACCCGGCTGGAACATTATTGACGAACACGCCGATCGAGAACTGCGTCAACTGGCGATCGACGCGGTCCTGTCGCAGCAGGTGCCGAAGGATGCTCAACGTCTGATGCAGATGCTGGCAAAAGGACGCAGCAAACGGAGCGTCAGAGATCTGATCAGCGACACGGTTCAGCAGTTTCACGAGTTATATCTGCTGGCTGATTCCGAGGCATGGGAGAAAATAGTCGTTCCGCAGCGGTTGACTCGCAAAGAAGTGGAGCACGCGCAACGAGAGGTTTCTGCCGAAACACCGTACAACGACACTCGTGCGGTGAAGGCGATCCGAGAAGACATGGAACGCTTTGCAGCGGGCCAGTGGGAAGTCTTCGTACAGAAGGGAATCGCCGGCAAAGTGTTTATCGGCGAGACAACTTATTACCGCAGGGAACTGTCGAGCGGTTTGATTGAAGCGTACGAACAGCTGCTGAGACACGCCAGGGCGGAGCTGCTGGATGCGGTCGCACGACAGAACAAAGCGACGTTCAGTCTGATCGATCGTTTTGATCGCGAATATTCTCGGCTGCGTGCGGAGCACGGCTGGCTGGGGTTCGGCGATGTCACTCGAGTGCTGGCCCGGGCGACTGATGCCGCCAGCGGTTCGCGGATCAATTTTCGACTCGACACCGCTCTGCAGCACCTGTTGCTGGATGAATTTCAGGACACTTCGCCGGACCAGTGGAACGTGCTTCGGCGGCTGGCCCTGGCCATCACGCAAAAGGACGAAGAGTCCAGCTTTTTCTGCGTGGGCGATCCGAAACAGGCCATCTACGGCTGGCGCGGCGGTGTGGCGGAAATCCTGGACGCCGTCGAACGCACGCTTCCGAATATCAACACACGCTCGCTGGATCAGAGCCGCCGGTCATCGAAGCCCGTGATTGACACGGTCAATGCCGTCTTTGAACACATACATCAGCACGGGAATCTGAGAGACTACGGTCAGGCCTGCTTTGACTGGGAACAGGGATTTCCCAGGCATTCGACCGTGCATGACGCGATGCCGGGCTTCGCTGTACTGCAGACGTCGCCGGAATTCGAGGGACTGGCCGAGGTGCGGCGCACGCCCTACTATCGGTGGGTGGCATGTCGAATTCAGGAGCTGCATCAACAGAGTCCGGGAGCCGAAATCGGAGTACTGACGCGCAAGAACGCGACCGTTGCTCGATTGGTACACGAGTTGAAACTGCTGGGCGTTCACGCCAGTGAGGAGGGTGGTACAGCTCCGACAGACAGTCCGGCCGTGCTGGCCGTGCTGTCACTACTGCATCTCGCCAGCCATCCAGGCTGTCAGATTTCGCGGTTTCACGTCGCAACATCACCTCTGGCCGGATTGGTCGAACTGACGACGTGGACCGACAACAGGTCGGCTGTGCAGACCGCTGCAGACATCCGCGTGCGGCTAATGGATGACGGTTACGGACCAACGCTGCAGTGGATGTCTGATGCGGTCCTTGACGCCTGTAGTCATCGAGACATTCTGCGGCTGCAGCAGATCGTGGCTGTGGGATGGCAGTTTGATCAGTCGCCGTCACTGAACCCATCGGATTTTGTTCAATTGCTGGAAAACAGTCGCTTGAGCAAATCCGAATGCGCACCTGTTCGCGTCATGACGGTTCATCAGAGCAAAGGTCTGGAGTTCGACATTGTCGTGCTGCCCGAACTGGACGGTAATCTGTTTCGTACACCGAATGCTGCAGCCGGCAGTCCCACTCCCGACACCGCACCCGATCAGGTTTGTGTCTGGCGAAACAAGGCCGTTCGCAGTTTGTTGCCGGAATCGCTGCAGCAGGCTTTTCGCCAGACGACATCTCGAGACGTTTCCGAAGCCCTGTGTCTGCTGTACGTGGCGTTAACACGCGCGGCCAACGCTTTGCACATGTACATACCGCCGGTTTCGTCCAGTAAGACGCCGGCGTCGTTTGCGGGAGTTCTGCTGGCGTCACTGACGGATGATCAGTGCGCCCCGCCCGAGAAAACACTCTACGAATGCGGCAACATCGCATGGCAGCACGACGTTCCCGGTATGAACGTGGTCAGTGCCCGGGCCGCTTTCGTAAAGAGAAAAAAAAGAAGCGTGCCTGCGGTGCGGCTTGCTCCATTACAGGAACGTCGCCGCGGTCTGCGCCGCGATGCTCCGTCGCGGCACGACACAACAAGGCTTGTTGCGCCCTTCACGGAACGCGTGTCGGTTCCCGCTGCCATCGATCCGCGGACGCGTGGTATGTTGATTCATGCATGGTTCGAAGCTGTGGTATGGTTGCAGGACGGGCCGCCCGCCGAAACTCTGCTTCGGCAAATCGCCGCCGACCACGTCGTCAATGAAGCCACCGTCAACGAATGGCTGACCACATTCTATGACATGCTGAATCAGTCGAATACGTCCGGCATCTTCACTCGGGACACGTTGTTGAAACTGCCTGTGTTCCGTGAGTTCATGGGAAAGGCCAAAAGCGGAACTGCTGAAATGTATGCCGAGAACGAACGGCCGTTCGTTCTTAAACGCGATGGAGCGATCGTTCAGGGCATCATCGATCGACTTGTTATTCTGCGTGTCAACGGCAGGCCGGTGGCGGCCGATATTGTGGACTTCAAGACTGACAAGGTGACCGGAGAGATTGAGACCTGGGTGTCCGACAAATCACAACACTATGCTGCGCAGCTGCAGGAGTATCGGACCGCCGTTCAGACGTGCTTCGGCATTCAGTCAGAAGCCATTTCCACACGGCTGGCGCTGCTGGAGGCAGACGTCGTCGTTAGCTCCGGTGCAGGAGGTTAACGTCAACCGGCCGGTTTCCACAGATCGGACGATACGGCACGCACTGTGGTCCTGCAGACGAAGTCTAATCAGATGTTCCCACGATCATTTTGGTCCACGCTGGTTGTTTTGCTACGCGAATCTTTTCTTCCAGCTCATCGATGAGAGGGTCAAACTGAGCAATTTCGCTGGCGTTGTTTCCCTGTTCGTGTTTTCGAAATCCAAACAGATAAGTGATGTTCTGTGGCCGCCAGCGGTGGAAATAGAGTTCATTCCGACGAACCACCAGTTGTCGCAGTGATTCGTACGCTGTGTTTTTTCTGTCTGTAAATCGGACCATGTTGTCGCTGCCGTCTGGAAGACGAATCAGTGACACAGGCCGGCCCTCAGAATCATCAATCTGAACCACAGGATCTGCCGCAGTACTCCGCAACGGGGTTATTGAGAACTGTGCTGGCACCGCAGACACCAATGTTCGTCGAAACTCAAATGTGACGGTTTGTGCAGTATCGGGCTGCCATCGGATGTTCCGCACTTCTGCTCCGTCCGCCGTCACCGTCCCGGCGCCCACGTCTACGAAGACCGCCGGTTGGGAGGCGGCACGGTCGAAGATTCTCGCTGCTACAAGCTGAGCGACACTGGCATATCCCACGTCGTTCCAATGCATGCCGTTATCCGTCCACCTTGCATTCATCGCAGTCATGACTTCCGGATGTTCAGTCAGGTCAAACGGAAGCGGACTGGATATCGAGATCAGGCGGTCCGCGTTTCGAAGATCATCATCGAAGTCAGTCAGCAGGTCCACGTACCGAGCCCCGACGGACGCGGCCACCGCCTGCACGGCACCACAGAATTCAAAGACTCGGTGGTTCCATCGAGATGGATCGGGCAATGGACTGTCCATCGCAAGGAACGGATGTGGCGAAACGAAGACGACGTCCGCTCCCGTGGTGCTCAGATCGCCGTACAGTTGACGCAGTTGACCAGAAAACCTTGCGAGGCCGTCGGGGCCAGCATTGAAACTCATGGCTTCGTTCTGGCCATAGAACAGCATGATGACGGTCGGTTCTTCCGCGCGGACATGTTCGATCATTCGCTCGTAGCCCCTGGCAGGGGTGTCGAAGATGCCCCGGGAATCGGCGAAAACCGTGTCGGCGCTCCATCCGAGATTACGAAACGTCACAGTATGCTGCGGAGCTTCCGCCGCCAGAGCTGATTCCAGATGACCAAACGTTTGAGCTCGTTCAACGAACGTGCCTCCGACCAGCAGCACATGGTCGCCGTTACGAAAACGGAAGACTTCGCCTGCGCGGCGCGGCTGGGCGGACACACGTTTCCAGTCCAGACGCCGTTTACGTTCGGCTTTCACCGCGGCAGTGTCCAGAGTTCCTTCCCAGACAAGGTTTTTCCAGTCACGGTCATTGAAGTCCGTTTGCTGCCAGCCAACGGGTGGTGCAACGGGCGCGACCTTCCATTCCGCTGGCCCAATCAGATTCTCCTGTCCAGGGAAGCAGGCGGCCCCCAGGCGGGTTGCCGTTGAGAGATTTGGGGTGACCGAAACCGCCAGGCAGTTAACTCCCTGACGCGACAGTGAGGTGACATCCCAGGTGACCAGTCCACCGTCCATGGCTGTGTTTTTCGCGAGACGCTGGCCATTGAAGTAGGCGGTGACAGAACCCGTGGCGGTGAGACGAAGTTCCAGCGGCGACTCGACCGGGGCGCTGAGCCGTATGGATTGCCGCAGCCATGTGGGGCGATCGGCGACCTGAACCAGTTGGAGATTTGGATCTGCACGGACATCGCCCCCACAAAAACTTAAGAAAACAGCTAAAACAGCGACTCGTGGCCTGCTGAATCTGCGACTTTGCATTCGAATCTCGTCAATTTGAGTCTGCGGTATTCAGGGAACTCGATGACGAATGATAACAAATTTTCACGCCTTTCACCGCTGTCGCAGAGTGAGGAGCGGGCTGCAGTCACAGATTGTGGGTGGCCGGAGGTTGGACAGAGCCTGCGGAGGAAGCCCCGTGTTTGGCCCCGTACCGGACTCCAGCCCCCTTCACTGGTTCAAAACTTTCTGTGATCGTACCTCTGAAAACAGCGGGTTCGTTTCCTGAATCTCCATAATACCGAGCTCGTCATTTCGCTATCATATCCACGTTCGTCCATTTCATTGCGGATTCGTGAGAGGTGAGGTGATTTGAGACGGCCGTGCGGTTACCGGGGCCCAATCCTGCTGGTTTGTTTTGATTGGGGCTGACAAAGAAACGTGCTCAAGGCGTCGAAGGCAGGGGAATAAACACTCTGGCTGGTTTTCAGGAGTTAGTTTGTGCCAGAACGGGGCGGTATTTCGGCAGGCGGAAGCGATTCGTCCGCAATGTCGGCGCCGGAACACGCTGTGGAAAACGGCGTCGGCAAGGCGTTGCGGCAGTGCGCTTTGAACGCCATAGACATGCTCACATCGGCTTCGCCAGCCCGTCTGAATGTGATCGTCCGGCGGCAGCTGCGGAGTCAGGCGAAAGCCATTGATGCGGTCGACATCCATCTGTTCCGGATCCGACTGGATGACGCAGGGACCGGAATTGCCGGGTTGAGATATCATTCTGAACTGTCGGCCAACGATGATGATTTGGCGGCGCTGCAGCACTTTCAGTTTCAGCTGTTGTCGCCGGAAGTTCAGGAATGTCTGCGAACCGACCAAATTGCACAGGTTCAGTCAGGGTCCACCAGTGGTGGTCGCCTGGTTACCGGGCTGATGAAACAGCTGGATTGTTCGTCCTATATTCTTTGTCCGCTGTTTGTGGCTGGTTGTCTTCGCGGCATCATGGGAGTCGCCGTTCGAAATGGCGATGCCTGTTCCGATGACAACGACTTCTTTCAGTTGTTAAGGCTGAATGGCTCCATCCTGCTGAATAACGTTCTGCGAGTCCGGCGACAGCGAAAACGAAGCCGACGGCTCCGCCAGTGGAGACGGATTGCCGATCAGGCGTGTGACTTCGCCTTTGGCGTTGATGATCGGTTCGTTATCTGTAATACCACAATGTTTGGGGCGGGCGAGGCCACACCAAAACTGGACGGACTGCGTCTGACGGATGTTGTCGTTCGAAGTTTTTACCGGGAGCTGAAAAGTCAGATTCAAACCGCGATCAAGACCGGTGAAGTGCGGACCAGCGACTTTCAGTTGGCACTTGACCAATGTGAACCACGTTGGTTTATGGCTCGAATCGAACCAGCGAGAAGCACATCCGTTGCCTGGGTCACGCTTTACATGACTGATAATCACTCGGACATGCTGCTGCAGGAAGAAGTTCGGGGTTTGACTGATCGGCTTGGCAAGGTGTCTCGCCTGAGCCTGCTGGGGCAGATGAGCACGGAGTTTTCGCACCAGCTGAACCAACCGCTGCAGGCGATTCTGAACTATTGCAACCTCGTTCAGCGACGATTCGAGAAAGGTACGGCAACTGCGAGAAACTGCCGCGACGCTCTGGCCAGCATCGAGGAGTCAGTTGTTCACTCTGCCGGCATTATTCGGCGGATTCGCGACTTCGTGAACCACGGGGCGCTGCATTTGGAAGCTGTTCCTGTAGACGAACTGCTTCAGCAGGCGATCATGCTGGTTCACCCCACGACTCGAGGCCGTGATGCTGACCTGATTCCCGCACCCGAGTCCCCGGGTGTGACCGTCATGGTTGACAGAGTCCAGACAACGCATGTTCTGGTAAACCTGATTGTCAATGCGCTGGAGGCGTGCTGCGAGTGCGGCAGCTCTCGCCCACGCATAGAACTAAAGGTCCATCCGGCTCCCGAACACGGACAAGTGACCCTGGCTGTCCGGGACAACGGCCCGGGACTGCCTGACGGCGACTCCGAAATCGTGTTCCAGAAGTTCTATTCCGGCAAGGACGATGGGCTGGGGCTGGGACTGTCGGTCAGCCGAAAAGTTTGTGAATCACAAGGTGGAAGCCTGACGGCGAAGGACAATGCCGCTGAAAACGGCTGCACTTTTTACCTCACCGCTCCCGCCTACGTTGCGACCGGAAGTGAAACCACGGAACTCGAGGTTCTTGATGACATCAAGCTACAGACCGATTAGCGCGGTCAAAGCAGCCATCCGACATGTATTCTCCGTGGAAGGATCCGTTCTCTTGCTTTAAATGCTGGTGTCGGTCAGCATTGGCACGTTTTCGCGGAATGTGCAGCCCGATTCGCGGTCTGTTGTGAATTGGTGTCGCTGCAACGGTCGGCAACGCCGGTTATGAGACCGCTGATTGAATTGTTCTACCTGGTACCCTGTGGCGACCGACAATATCGCTGTTTTCCCAGCGTTTTTACTTCTGAATCAACCGGAGTTTCTTGTAATGGCAGATTGGCTGCAACGATTCGTTGATGACGGCACGATCGGGGAATCTCAGCTGGAAGAAGCCCGTGCGATGGCCGCGAACCTTGGGCTTACGGTGGAAGATGCGCTAACCAGACTCGGCTATATATCGGCCGCTGATCTTGGCCGAGCCCAGGCAGAAGAGTTCAATTATGAGTATGTGGAACTGGAAGGTCTGCAGATTCCAAACAGCGTCATTGAACTGATCACCGAGTCCATGGCGCGAGAAAATATTGTGATCGCGACTTGCCTGGAGGGTGAGTCCGTCGTCGTTGCCATGCACAATCCCAACAATATCGAGGTACTGGACAAGCTGCGGTTTGTGCTGAATCGGGATATTAAAGTCGTCATGGCTCCTATGGAATCTATCCAGGGAGCCATTAACAGACACTATGGACAGACGGAAACGGAATCCGTTGACACGATGATTTCTGAATTCACAGAAACGCAAATCGACTTTACTGACATGGAGGCTCAGGCGGCCACCCAGGGAGACGAAGACGAGAGCGCACCGATTATCCGATTGGTGAATCTGATCATCAGTGAGGCAGTCCAGATGCGAGCCAGCGACATTCACGTCGAGCCGTTCGAGGACCGAATTCGCATTCGTTACCGCATTGACGGCGCCTTGATCGAACGTGACAGCCCTCCCAAACGCCTGCTGGCAGCGGTGCTGTCCCGCATCAAGATTATGGCCACCATGGATATTTCAGAGAAAAGACGTCCGCAGGACGGTCGAATCAAGACGCGGATGGGGACCAAGGAATTCGACCTGCGCGTCAGTATTCTGCCGACCAATCACGGTCAGGCTGTCGTGATGCGTATTCTGGACCGCGACAACATCAAGATCGGGATCCGTAATCTGGGGTTCAGCGACGATAATTACCGCAGCTTCCAGAATATCATTCGCCGTCCTAACGGTATCTTTTTGGTGACAGGACCAACCGGCTCCGGCAAGACCACCACACTCTATAGTGCACTGGGAGAACTCAATCGCCCGGACCGTAAGATTATTACGGCCGAAGATCCCGTGGAATACTACCTGCCAGGGATCAATCAGGTTGAGGTGAAACACGCGATCGGCTTTGATTTTGCGATGATTATTAAGTCCATGCTGCGACAGGCCCCCAATGTTATCCTCGTGGGAGAAATTCGTGACACCGAGACGGGCGAGATGGCTGTACAAGCCAGTTTGACCGGACACTTAGTCTTTAGTACACTACACACGAACGATGCGCCCGGTTCTATTACACGTTTAATTGACATGGGCGTCCAGCCTTTTCTGGTGGCCTCGTCGCTGATGGCGGTCATGGCACAGCGGCTTGTGCGGGTGGTCTGTACGAAATGCAAGGAACCCTACCAGCCCACGCCGGAGGAAGTTGACTACTTCGAATTGACTGCCGAAGAGCTGGAAGGGAGCGATTGGGTCCGTGGCAAGGGGTGCAACAATTGCCAGCACACGGGATATTCAGGGCGTCGAGCTGTGTTCGAGCTGATGACAATGAATTCAACGCTGCGAGAGATGGCGTTCAATAGTGAGCCATCGCAGAATATTCGACGACAGGCTCGGCTGTTCGGAATGCGGACGCTGGTGGACGATGCCAAAGACAAGGCCATGGCCGGGCTGACGTCCCTCGCTGAGGTCTACAAGCTGTCCAGTGGCGGGCATTGATTGGCCCAAAATTTGTTCGTTTCTGGAAATCCGACCCTGAGGGCCGCACAATACGTCACCTGTCACAAACCCTTTCTAGTTTTTCTTTCTTGATGTCCTGCTGCGGCTCTGGAACACGGATGTCCTTCAATTTTGTTAGTCACGCAGCGTTCTTCCGGCCACAGGCAATTTCTTTTAACAAAAATTTCGTGCGCGTCTTTGAAGAAACACTGGGCGCGGGCCGTTCTGTTTTTCACGGCAGCGAGAATTCGATTACCCCAGGCCGCGTCGGCTGTATGCATTCAAACCCCGACTTCAACACAACCCATCCCGAAATGCGGTATGCCAATCAGGCTGCCACGGGCTTGCTGTGAACAGGAGATTAGTGAATGGCTCCGCGCCAACTTCAGATTGACAAACTGCTGGAAACGGTCGTTCGCGAAAGCATCAGCGACCTGCACATTACTGTTGGTCAGCCGCCCGTCGTCCGGCAAAGCGGACATATGGTTCGCCTTGAGACCAAGAGCCTGGAGAAGGAAGACACAACGGCGCTGATGAAGAGCATCACGCCGGAACGCAATCAGCAGGAACTTCAGGAAAAAGGCGGGACGGACTTCGGTTTCGCTTTTGGAGACAAGGCCCGTTTCCGAGTTTCCGTGTTTAAGCAGCGCGGCATGATCGGGATGGTGCTGCGGCGAATTCCTAACGAGTTCCTGACGTTCGAACAGTTGGGCCTGCCGCCGGTTGTTCGCGAACTGATCCAGCGGCCTCGAGGTCTGTTTCTGGTGACAGGCCCGACGGGTTCCGGAAAAACGACCAGTCTGGCCAGTATGATCAACTGGATGAATCACAATCTCGATCACCACATCATCACGATGGAAGACCCGATCGAGTACTTTCATGACCATAACAAGTCGACGATCAACCAGCGTGAAATCGGCGTGGATTGTATCAGCTTCCCGGATGCTCTGCGTGGAGCTCTGCGACAGGACCCGGATGTGATCCTGGTGGGGGAAATGCGGGACCTGGAAACCATTGAAGCGGCGATTACAGCAGCGGAAACCGGTCACGTGGTCTTTGGAACGCTGCATACGACCGGTGCTCAGGGTACGGTCGACCGAGTGATTGACGTGTTTCCAACGAACCAGCAGGCACAGATTCGTACACAGCTGGCAAACGGAATCCTTGGGATTCTCAGTCAGGCCCTGCTGCCGCGAAAACCCAAAGGCCTGGTCGCCGCTTACGAGATGCTGGTAGTTACGAGCGCAATTTCGAATCTGATTCGCGAAGGCAAAACCTTCCGGATCAATTCGTCCATTCAGACGGGCCGCAAGTTTGGCATGGTCCTGCTGGACGACTCGCTGTTTAACCTCTGGAAAAACGGCCTGTGTGACGAACAGGTCGTGATTATGAAATCCAATAATCCCGGCGAACTTCGCGCCAGGATCGAACGGGCCAAAAAAGGCGTCTTTGAAGACGACGACGATGACGATGACGACGACGATTAAGGTTCAGCCATGAGGGGCCGTTCCCTCGGGCCTTTCCCCTGCAGGGGGACCATGCGGCGTTCACAATGAAGTAGATAGTCACCCGGTCCGGTTCAACTTATGGCGCAACGCAAACTCGGACAGATTCTTGTTGATCTCGGTTATCTGACGGATGACCAGCTTTGGGATGTTCTGGAAGAGCAGAAACAAAGCTCGGGCCTGATCGGACAGGTGGCTGTGCGTCTGGGCATGGTGACCGAAACACAGGTCACCGAAGCTCTGGCGGAACAGTGGGGCATGCCGGTGATCAATCTGGCAGAAACCAATATTCCACCACAGGTCCTGGAACTTGTTCCGCAGACCATGGCCGAAATCTACAAGATCATGCCGGTGTCATTGCGCAATGATGTGCTGACCGTGGCCATGGCTGACCCTCAAAACGTGGCGGCTTTGGATGATCTTCGCAATTTCCTGGGCAACGAGATCCGCGGTGCCGTTTCCACACTCGTGGAAGTCGAAGAGGCAATTGCCCGGTACTACGCGGACCGCGAAGAGAGCATCGAAGATGTCATCGAGGAAATGGCAACTGATGATGATGAGGACGGCCGCGTCAGAGGATACGACCTGTCGTCAGAGGAGGAATTGTCGGACGCTGCTCCGATCAAGAAACTCCTGAACATGGTTATTCTGCTGGCCATTCGTGACCAGGCCAGTGACATCCATTTCGAACCCTTCGAAGACGAGTTCAAGATTCGCGTGAAAGCGGACGGCGTTCTGTACGAGATGGTCCCGCCGCCACGCCATCTGGCCAACGCCATTATTTCCAGAATCAAGGTGATGTCCGATCTGGACATCGCAGAACGCAGACTGCCGCAGGACGGACGTATCGAACTGAACGTCGGAGGCAACCAGGTTGACCTGCGGGTCAGTGTGTTGCCGGTGCTGTTTGGTGAAGCGGTCGTCATGCGAGTGCTGGACCGAACAGTTGTTGCACTGGATCTGAACAAAATCGGCATGGACGCGACCACGCTCAGCCGCTTCCGCAGGATGGTAGAACTACCGAACGGGATCGTTCTGGTGACCGGTCCCACAGGCAGCGGCAAGACCACAACTCTGTATTCCGCGCTCAACGAGCTCAATGATGTCTCGACCAAGGTCATCACCAGCGAAGATCCGATTGAATATGACATCGAGGGCATCATGCAGTGCCCGATCAACAATGACATCGGAGTGACTTTTTCCGCCATTCTGCGAGGCATTCTGCGGCACGATCCCGACAAGATTCTGGTAGGTGAAATTCGCGACTACGAAACCGGTGAAATCGCGGTACAGAGTGCGCTGACGGGGCACCTGGTGTTCAGCACTTTGCACACGAATGACGCGCCGACCGCAATCACGCGACTGCGGGATATGGGAGTGGCGGCGTTCCTGATTACCGCGACGGTCGAGGCCATTCTGGCCCAGCGTCTGGTGCGACGGATCTGCAGTGAATGTCGCACCGAGTTTGAGCCTTCAGACGAGCTGTTGCTGGAACTGCAACTGCCGCTCGATACCGCTCGTAAATATAAATTCTACTACGGGAAAGGATGTTCTCGCTGCAACAACACGGGTTACAAAGGACGTGTTGGCATTTACGAATTGTTGACCGTCACGGACGAAATTCGTGACTGCGTGGCGTCGGAACAGTCCGCTGATGAAATTCGCGATGTCGCCAGAAATCAGGGTATGACGACGCTGCGGGAGTCCGGTCTGAAATTGATTTTTGATGGCCATACGACGATTGATGAAGTCGTTCGGGAAACAGTGATGGAAGATGTTGAGTAACCCGGACGACGGAACAGGCTTTTTCTGCTGCAGCAGAATTAGACATGGCTGGGTGACGGCCTTGAGGACCAGTCCGGGAACAGTCTTAAGTGACGTGTTTGTAGTTCTTTAGAGACAATTTTATATCACGGTACAAGGTTTGCCGGTTAAGCATCAGTCGTTGTTGAAACCCTTTCAACAGCTGTGAAATGTTTCTGCGGGTGAATCGGATTTGTAGCGAGTTGCTACGTCAGAATCAGTTGCTGTCGACACTTGCCGGACACTCCTGTTGGAGCGGGGCGGTACCAGACAGATGGACTTGGTGTCTGACACCAATGGATCCGTGGAAACGATCGTAGAGGTGATGTTATGCCCGTCTTCCAATATGAAGCCATGGACAGCACTGGTCTTGAGGTGAAAGACACCATCGAGGCTCCGTCTGAGGGTGAAGCTCAGACGATGATCCGCGAAAAGGGCTTCTACGTCACAAAGATCCGCGAGAAGGAACGAAAGAAAAAGGCCAAGGCCACTGCCGCCAAGGGAAAGAACGCCAAGACCAAAACGTTCACTATGGGGGGCGTGAAACCCAAGATTCTGTGTACGTTCACGCGACAGCTTTCGACACTGCAGGATGCCGGTCTGCCCCTGCTGCGAAGTCTCAGAATTCTTGAAGGTCAGAGCAAACCCGGTGCGTTAAAGAACTGCCTGATGGACGTCATTGAAGACGTGGAATCGGGGAACACACTGTCAGAGGCTATGTCGAAACAGCCAAAGGCCTTCGACAATCTGTATGTCAACATGGTGCGTGCCGGTGAAGCCGGTGGTGCACTGGAAGTGATCCTGCAGCGGCTGGCGGAGTTCAAGGAAAGAGCTCAGTCACTCAAACGCAAAATCACGGGAGCGATGATTTATCCGGCTGCGGTCATCACCGTGGCCGTGGGTATCGTTTCGTTCATTATGATGTTCATCATTCCGAAGTTCAAAAAGATCTTTGCTGACTTCGGCACCGAACTGCCCGCCATGACCGAAATGCTGATCGGTTTCAGCGACTGGATGCTGCAGTACTGGTACATGCTGTTCATCGGGCCACTGGCGTTCTATCTGTTCATCAAAATTGTCAAGAAGAACAAAACCGGGGCCTTCGTGGTCGACTGGCTGTCGCTGCGCATTCCGCTCATTGGGAAGATTCTGCACCTGGGGGTCATTGCGCGCGTGACGCGGACGCTGGGCACCCTGATCGCGTCCGGCGTGCCGATTCTGGAGGGATTGTTGATCTCGCGAGACACGTCGGGCAATCACGTTTTTGAACGTGCCTTTGACAATATCTACACCGCAATCCGCGAAGGAGAAACCATTGCCGTGCCGCTGCGGGAAGCAAGGATTGTGGATGACATGGTGGTGAATATGGTCGACGTGGGTGAAGAAACCGGTGCCCTGGATGACATGCTGTACAAGGTGGCAGACGTCTACGATGAAGAAGTGGAAGTGAAGGTGGAGAGTCTGATCAGTCTGCTGGAACCGATCATGGTGGTAGTTCTGGGATTGATCGTGGGCTTTATCGTCATCGCCCTGTTCCTGCCGCTGATTAAATTACTGAACGATCTGTCCTGAAAAGTTATTGGTTGGCAGTCGTCAGTTGGCGGCAACTGCCGACATTTGAACGCAGCGATGCTGTACTGACGGCTGGATACTGAAAACTGACGACTGAATTCTGAAGTCGAGAACAATTTCATGAAACACATAATCAGACAATCCCGAAAATCAACGGCACGCAGCGGTTTCACGCTGATCGAGCTGCTGGCCGTGATCACCATCATCAGTATTTTGCTCGCCTTGATTCTGCCGGCCATTGGCGGAGCGATGAGAAATGCTCGCAATGGCGAAGTGACTGCGGAGTTCACACGGCTGACCACGGGAATTACGTTGTTTAAGTCCGAGTTCAACCTTGAGCCGTGGAGCGCGTTAACACTGACGGAGAATCCATCAGCCACGGCATGGGGAGCGACCTCAAGGACCCGCATTCGTCGTATCTGGCCGCAGTTCAAGTTTTCGGCCAACCACGATTTTAACGGCGACGGAGATACTGACGATGTTCTGGTGATCAATGCGTCGGAGTGTCTGGTGTTCTTTCTGGGCGGCGTCCGCATGATGCAGCCTGCCGTGGGCAATCTGGGTTTTTCCAAGAACCCGATTAATCCGTTCACGCGTTCCGGCGACAGCCGCACCGTTCCTTACGAATTTGATACTGGCCGGCTGGTCGACACCGATGACGATGGCATGCTGGAATACGTCGATTCATTGCCCGATCAGACAACGCCGCTGCTGTATGTGTCCAGCAACAACGGACAGGGATATTCCTCGGCCACCGGTGCGTTGAATCACTACGTGCAGGCGGACGGCAAGACGGAGTGGAAGAAATCTTCTTTTCAGCTCATATCACCAGGCGAAGACGGTGAATTCGGTTTCGATCCGGCCCCCGATCCGTTTGACAGCTCCGGGGGAGCCTCCGACAGTCGGCCGAAATATTCCGAAGAAGAGGAAGTGCCGCGTGAACAGGCGGACAACATCGCGTCATTCAATCCCGGAGGAACACTCGGACGATAATCATTAACGGCCGCGCAGCGGCACAGCGCATAACCACGAGCATTAACCAGAGACGAAACACGAAGTCAATTGTTCATGCCGCGAAGCGGCAACAGCACGTAGCCATGGGCGTCAGCCCATGGAACCGGAACAACGCACAGACACAGCCGTGAAACGGCGACAGCAGCGTCGATTGGAAAACATGAATCATGTCAACACACACACCACCACCACAATTGCCGTCGCCGTTTCACGGCGAATGAATAATCGTGGCATGTTAACCACGGGCTGACGCCCGTGGCTATGTGCCGCGGTCCCTTTGGGACCAAACACAATCGCCAAACGCAAACACCAACCACATCAAAACATGAACGCGGCACAGTACGTAGCCATGAGAAACGAAACACAAAATCAATTGTTCAGGCCGCGAAGCGGCAACAGCACGTAGCCATGGGCGTCAGCCCATGGAACCGGAACAACACACAGACATAGCCGTGAAACGGCGACAGCCAACACAATCACCAAACACATCAGAACATAAACGCCGTGAAACGGCACAGGTCGGCACACAACGATGATCATTTCACACCACCACAATCAGAATCGCAGCGGCTTCACGCTGATCGAACTGCTGATGGTGGTGACGATCATTGGTTTTCTGGCCACCATGACCGTGGTGGTGATGTCCGGCATTACTGTGCAGGCGGAAGAAGAAGCGACCAAGACTACCGTGCTGAAAGTGACGCGGTTGCTGGAACAGCGGATTGAAGCGTTCGATCGTGCGTTCAAGGGCAGTCGTCGAGACCAGTATGTGAAGGGTACAATTGGACTGTTAAAAGCGATCAACGGACGTTTCGAATATTACGATAAGCATCCGGATGAAGCTCCTCCCGCGATTCTGCTGCTGGCCCGCAAGGCTGGATTTCGGTTCGAGTTTCCGCAGCGCGTGGCAGAACTGAACATCGGCGGCGGAGCGACGCCGGCGGCGCCGGGACTTTCCGCCGCCGTGACGGACTCAACATACGGTCTGCCTTTTGTTCTGTATCAAAAATCTGCTTATCCGATCGCAACGCAGCAGCTGATCGATGAAGGTACTGCCACGCCGACACGTACGGAGGTCAACACACGCGTCTCTGCGAACTGGGATGTGCATCAGGCGCACGAAACGGCGTCACATGCCAGTGACTCTGTTCATGGAACGGAAAGTTCAGAGCTGCTGTATTTTACGCTGACGCAAAGCGGGACCTTTGGTTCCTCACCAGTTGATGCTGATCAGTTCACTTCCAGTGAGGTGATCGACACAGACGAGGACGGATTCCCGGAGTTTGTCGACGCCTGGGGCCATCCGCTCCGGTTCTATCGCTGGCCCACCAGACTGTTTGACCCCACCGCTCCCAATCCCTTCCGACCGGATTTCGATGTCGTTGACGATAACACCGAAGTGGATCCGACACCTGACAACAGTGAAGCTGGCGGTCTTCGGGAGATTCTGGTGTCAGAACGTGAATACGCCGGACTGCTGGTAAAAGGTCTGCCTCCGTCACCGTTTGCGATTGGCGGCTCCACTCAGCGAGACCTGATGCTGGTTGATCCTGATGACCCCGTTGGAATTCTGTACACGTTTATCGAAGATCCCAAATACAAGGACATGGGGATTGATCTGACACAGGAATACAACGAGGCAAAATATCACACTCCCGACACGTACCACGCCCCATTGATCGTATCGGCCGGTCCGGACGAACTGCTGGGCTTGAGAGAACCGACGGAAACAAATCAGACGGCAGGAATCTTCGGCAATCTGGCCCAGTACGCCGACACGACGGTGGCGGCACCGCTCCCGACAGACGCCGTTGTCGATCAGTTGTTCGACAATATCACGAACCGCAACCGACGAGCGGGGAGCAGACGATGACAGACTCCCTGCCGACACAATCACGGACCGGCCGTGCTCACCACAAAATCGCCCGTCAGGGCGTCCCGGCCAGACGCGGCTTTACGCTGGTGGAACTGCTGGTCGTCATTACGATCATGCTGATCATCATGTCGATGACCATTGGTGCTGTGAACTTCGCTCGCGAAAGCGATCGGGTGTCCGGTGCGGCCGGACAATTTCAATCGTTTCTGGCCGGAGCACGTGACCGTGCGATCTACAGCAAAGAGCCGCGCGGCGTAAGACTGTTCATCGAACCGTCGGCACCAGGAAGTACGACCGGAGCAGAAAGCCGAACCGTCTCCGCGATGGCCTACATCGCGCCCGGTGGGACATGGTCAGCTCCGGAAAATTCCAGCACCGTGGATATCATGCGGATTGACGGGAACATCTTCAACAACCCGTCGCCGGGGAACGGGGTGACCCCGGCCAATGGTAGTTTTGAGGACGCTGCTGATCTGGTGATAAAAATTCGCGGTTCCAACAACCCCGGCTGGTGGAACCTGAAACGCCGCGGCTGGCTGACCAATGGTTTACGCATGCGGCTACCGGCGGGGCCGACCGGCAACTGGTATACGATCAATACACGCCTCATCGACACGTCCGTGGCACCCACCGATGATCAGTTTCTAATCCTGGACATCCCATATGCCGACGGTGGCAATTCAGGGGAGGAAGTTGCGTTTCAAAATCAGACCTACGAAATCGAACTGCCACCGCGGATTCTGCCACAGGACCCTCTGCTTTTCCCCGAAGGGGTGGTGCTTGATCTGGACGGTTCCAATGTGCCGGACATCTGGCGTCCCACAAGTACAGGCAACAGCCTCTACTCCGGGTTTATGGATGTCGTGTTTTCTTCTCGCGGAAATGTCATCGGCGATGCCGCAGCGAAGGGCGTGTTGCATTTTTATATATGTGATTCAGAGGATTCGTTGTTTCTCAAGGAGCAGCTCGTCAGCAGCATCGGGCTGCCGGCGTTTGATGTGATTGTGAACTCAGGAACACCGTTCGTCCCACTGGACGAAATTGACCCAGCCGTCGTGAGTTGGTTGACGTGGGATGGTAACTACATCGTCAAAGACCGACGGATTGTGACTCTGTTCGCTCAGACCGGAGCTGTTTCGGTGCATGGTGTCAATGCGTATGTCGGCGTCACGGGAGGCTCCGATGCGGATGCCGATAACGATGGCATTGCGGACGATCCGTTCCGATTCGCCGAGACCGGTGAGGGGGAGAAATGAGAAAAGCACAGCACGATCACCTGACTGACGAAAACGTCGACATCACGAATGCCCGACAGGGTGTCACCCTTGTCGAAGTGCTGATGTCACTGATGATCATGAGCATCGGTGTATCGGCCGTGGCCGTGCTGTTTCCGATCTCAATGTTGCGGGCACTGCAGGCGACCCAACTGACGAATGCGGCCATCACCAAGTACAACGTGGAAACTTTGCTGGATATGCGCCCTCGTCTGGTGTTCGATCCCGATAACGACGGTAATTTGGTGGAACATTTTCGCGGCCGGAATGTTCGCAATTATGTGATTGACCCGGTGGGGTTCTACACGCACCTTGCTGACGGCAACGGCGGTGCTGCCACAATCTTTGGAAACGACGGGTCAAAACCAGCCGGCAATATTATTCGCTGGGGAGGTGGTTTGACCGCCACTGACGGTAACGGGCCTGGTGCTTCAGCGGCCCACGCCGATGCCATACGAATGATTGCACTGAACCTGGCCAGTCAGGGTGACGGCTGGGAAACCCAGCTTGACACCCAGGCAGGCACCGTGACCACGCCAGGCCAGGTGCAGCTGCTGACGGACAATGATCTTTCGCAGGTGCCAACATCTGAACTACTGCTGCCGTCCGATGGCAACGGTGGATACCTGGTTGAGGACCCCGAGTTTTACCGAATTGTCCTGTTTTCAGAGAACGGTAAATTCAGTCAGGCCTTTCCTTTGCTGGCCCTGGATAACGTTGCCAAGGTGGCGTATTACACCGAAGACCTGAACAACAACCAGAAGATGGATAGCGGTGAAGATTTCAATATGAACGGAGCACTGGACCAGCGGTCATTGCCTGTTGAATTTCGAGTCGACCAGGGCGGCGACAATCTGCTGGGACCTGGTGAAGAAATCGTCTCTCGAGTGCTGCTGCAGTCACGCAAGGTCAGTGACTTTTCATGGATGTTGAATGTCCGACGCAGAAGCGACGGACTGGCTCGAAGTATTGATGTGGTGGTTCGTTTTAATGACGGTGTTGATGTCATGGACGAACGGTTATTTGAAGCCACGTTTCTGGCCGGCACCCGCACCGTGGGCGTACGATTACCCGCCCGAAACGCGGGCGGTGATCCCACTGAACCGAATATCCGCAAAGGGAAATTCATCTTCGATGCCACCAACGGAGTCTGGTACCGCATACAGGATGTACAGGAAGCACCGGTGATCAGCCCGTCGGCGGCACCGTGGGGCACCTACGATTACCTGGTGACGGTGGAAACGACCATCCGTGCGTCAGAAGGAGCGGGAGCCGACGGCTTCAATAACGGTCGCCTGGACGGCAGTGATACCAGCGGCTTTGGTGGTGCCATGTTCCCCAGTGGGATTGTTGACGTGTATCCGATGGGTTCACGCAATGTGCCGACCGAATTGTTGAATCTCGGCTTCTGATGCAGGTGCACAGATTCAAAGGCAGAACTATGATTTCTTCAGTATCAAAACAAAATCCAATTTCAGTCGTTCGGCAGGGCTTTACCCTGGTCGAAATGCTGGTGTCGGTAACGTTGGTACTGTTGATGATGACGATGTTTACGGCCATCTTTGAGATGGCGACGGATAGCGTCAGCAAACAACAGGGGATCGCCAAGAATGACCAGCAGGCCCGCGCCCTGACCACGATCATCAAGGCAGATATTTCAAAACGGTCGTTTCGGTACGTACAGCCGTTTTATCCGACAGAGGATCCCGGTACATCGCCGACCTCATTCGGGCAGCGAGCTGGCTATGTTTATATATCCACAAACGATAACCACAGTGGCCTGGATGATCTTCTGCAGTTCACGGTCAACGCATCCCTGACACATGAGACCACCGACGATTCACAGTTTTTCGGTGCGGCCAAACTGCTGTATGATCTCGCTGCGGATCCGGACTTTGGTAAGACTCCCCGTCGCACGACTCTGCGTTCCAATCCAAATCAGCCGGATGCCGACGATGCCAACCTGAACGCCAACAATGTGGGTGGTTCGTCTGCTGCCGAGATCTCGTATTTCGTTCGTGGCGGGGCGTTATACCGCAGAGTGATGCTGATTCGCGAACCTCTGGCGGTGGCCGGTGACGATCTCAGCGTTCAGCCCGTCAGCAACGTGGGCGACAATTTCTACACCAATAACATCGGGTCTGGTGGCGGCTTCGCCTATGTGCAAAGGCCGCTGAGTATCCATCAGACGAACTCAAACGACGACAACTATTTTGCACTGGCGTCAGATGATGACGCACCTGTAGCCTGGAACGTACGGGCCACGAATGATTTCTGGCGTCACTTCGACTATTCCGCGACTCCGGTTCTGACAGGGGCCCCTCCGTTTATCCCCACCGATGTGCAATTCGTCGGAATCGACGCGTTGTCGAATGATAATCCGTCACCAACTGCCAGGTCGCTTGGACTCCCATGGGTGCGATTCGGGTTTAATGCCGTTACGGGTCTGTCACGGGAACATGACAATCCGACGGAACGACTGTTCATTGGACGTTTTACTCACGCAGAAACATCCGATCCGGACTTTAACTGGCCGCTGGCCGCGTGCCGGACAGCCAACTTAGATGAAGTTTCTGTGCCATTGGGATCGGGGCAAAGTTTCAACGCGCTGAATGCGGGAACTGTCATCGGCAACGGTAATCCGATGGACCTGATCGGTACTCGATTGAACCTCAGTCAGTCGACGGGTGTGATCAGCGGGTTCGATGGTACGTCGGGGCGAGGCGGCAGTCGCAAGGTGGAGGACCTGCTGCTGAATAATGTGCACGAATTTAAGGTGGAAATTTGGGATGATCGTCTGCAGCGATTCGTGGTCCCGTCGCATAATTATCGCACTCAGATTCAGGCCGGTGGTGCGACGACCGTCGTGCATGGCGACTACAACGCTTCGCGACGACTTAATAACAACTACGGCCCTTCTCTGCCGGTTGGTGCGGCGTCGCGCGGAAGGAATCATGTCTTCGACACCTGGACTCCAAACGGCTTGACCACGCTGCCCATTCGCAGCTTTGATCTGGATGGCAGTGGTGGCATCAGTCAGAACGAGGCCAGTGCTCCGTTTGTTCCCTATCGTTATTACCCGCCGCGACAGGATGACAATCCACCGGGCCCTTCGGCTCCGAGTGCTCCAGCAATTCCTACGATTCCCGCAGTTCCCGGTGGCCCAAATCCGTTCACTGAAGTTGATCGCGAAACCGGTGTGGCCAGAAACCGAGGGTACTGGAACCCCGCCAACGAGTACGCGGTAGGCGATGTTGTGTTTGCTGTGCCTGCAACATTCGTGGCCAACAATGTGGTTGGCTGGGACGCAGACGGTGACGGCGTATTTGAATGGGATCAGGACGGACAGACCGGCTTTGGCAATATTCCCGGACAGGGATTTCAGATCGCGTATCGATGTGTGCGGGACGGTTACACGGGCACTGACGCACCGTCGTGGCCAAGTGTGCCCGGTCAGCAATTTTCCGGCGTCGCCGTTGGCGGCGCGCAGGGAGCTCCGGACGTCTGGGTGTCGCTCGACAATCGCCGACCGTTGCGGTCCATTCGTCTGAAGGTTCAGTTCTTTGATCAGATCACAGAAAAACTTCGTCAACTGACTCTGGTGCTGCCGCTGACGACGGATCGGTAGCTTTTTATATTCATGTTGCTGTCGCCGTTTCACGGCTAGTAGAGAATTTGGCACGTGACCACGGGCTGATGCCCGTGGCTGTGTGCCACGGTCCCTTCGGGACCAAACCCCGACCGCGGAGCGGCATAAGCAAATATCCGTGTGCTGACGGCCGCGGAACGAAACACAAGAAATTATTTCATGCCGCGGAGCGGCTTAAGCACGTAGCCATGGGCGTCAGCCCATGGGAAAAAAGCAACACAGAACACATAGCCGTGAAACGGCGACAGCAGATTTACGAACATGAGCAGTTTCACGAAGCTCAGCTATCACATCGTGTTCGGAACCAGATATCGAAAACCTGTCATTTCAGAATCCATTCAGGAGAATCTGTACGAATACATCGGGGGCATCGTTCGCTCGAAACAGGGAGCGTTGGTTGAGATTGGCGGCGTCGCGGATCATGTCCATATTCTGGCGCGGTTGTCTGCCAGCGTAGCGGTGGCTGATGTTGTGCGAGATCTAAAGGCCGGTTCCTCGAAATGGGTTTACGATCAGCAGACGCAGGCAACCTGGAATGGGTGGCAGAAAGGTTACGGAGCATTCACCGTCAGTTATACGCAAACGAAATCGGTCCGAAAATACATTCAAAATCAGGCACAACATCATCGGCAAATATCGTTTCAGGAAGAGTTTGTGGATTTTTTGAAACGCCACGCGATTGAATACGACCCACGGTATCTGTTTGAAGACGAACATCAGGGATAGTTGCTGTCGCCGTTTCACGGCTAACGAACATTTTGGCATCTCAACCACGGGCTGACGCCCGTGGCTACGTGCCACGGTCCCTCCGGGACCAACAACAGGATCATTCGCTGCCGCGGAGCGGCAACAGCACATAGCCATGGGCGTCAGCCCATGGAACGCAACACAAAATCATGTCATGCCGCGAAGCGGCAACGGCACATAGCCATGGGCGTCGGCCCATGGAACCAGAACAATGAATACAACACAGCCGTGAAACGGCGACAGCAACGTTGATTGGAAAACATCAATCATGGCACGTAACCACGGGCTGACGCCCGTGGCTGCATGCTGCGGTCCCTACGGGACCAAACAGACAACAGACGGGCCGGACAGACAGACCGCTTTGCGGTCATGGCACGTAGCTGTGGGCTGTTGCCCACGGAACATTCAGGAGTTCGCATCATGAAACGAAGAACCACAACTCAGACGATTGCACGTGACGACCGGCGGCGTGGTTCCACGCTGTTGATTGTCCTGGCACTACTGGGACTGCTGGCCTTCACGGGCATGGTGTTCTACACGTTTTCTGCTCAGGAACGCGCTGCGGCCGAGTACTTCTCTGAGGCCGCCAAGTCTACGGTGGAAGTTCCGGAGGATCCGTTTCCATGGGCACTGCAACAGATCCTGACTGGAGCCAACGATAATCAGAAAAGCAGTATTCTGTGGAGCCCACGGCGTCGTCACGCCATGTTGCAGAACGTCGTCGGCTACGACACCGTCGCACACAGCGACACGGGCATTAATGTTGTTGGTACCGCTGCAGGATTGCCAATTGTGAGACAGGATTTGAACAATGACGGAAGCTTCGACACGTTTGCGAATCTGGGGCTGAACAATCCCCTCAACTACGTTGATTCGCTCGTCGCCTGGGGCGGTGCTCCGTTCGGCGTCGACGAACCGGGTCTTTATAATGCTCGCGGTGCCAACGCGTCGATTGCCGGACCGTTCCCGGCCCCGGGTGTTGATTACACGTATCCGGATATCAACAACATCTTTCTGGGCTACCGAGGCTGGGCCATCAGAGACAACGGTGCTGCGCACCAGCCCGCTAATGAACGTTACCAGCGAGTGCCCGTGTTCATTCCCAGTTTCATGAGACCCGCCTTATTGAAGTCCAGCACGGTCAGTGGTCCCGGCGGCACACCTGCGGTGATGGATGAGGACTGGTGGGACCACTCCGCTGCCACCGGCCGTCCGGAATTTGCCGTGCGTTCCATGAGACCCAGTGAGCACCACATCGCGGGATTTACGTCGGGGGGAGTCGCTATTCGTCGCTACCTGGATGCTGCGAACACTGCTGACGCTGCTGCCATCGCCAGCCTGCCGGGAGCCCACGGGGCTTTTCCACTGCGTCCGGATGAAGGAGTCAACTCCAGCGACTTCGGAAAACTGGGTGTGTTCACCGGACATGATCCAGGAACAGCCGGCGGACCGGACGCTGATAATATCCAGTTGGATTCCGACAACGACGGAGACAGTATTAAGGAAGGTATCTGGATGGATCTGGCCTATCCGATTCAGGAAACCACCAGCGGTGAGCTGTATGCAACAATGTTCTCGTTCACGATCTACGACCTGGATTCGCTGATCGACCTGAACAGTCACGGCAATATCTCAGAACTCGCAAGGAACGAGAGGGTTCTAAATCAGCTTGGGACAGCCGTGGCTGGCCCCATGAGAAGTTCACCGCTCGGATTGACATTTCTTTCCGCATCAAATCAGGGACTTGGTCCCAACGAAATCAGCCCGTTGTGGGCGTTGGCTCCTCCCGGATCTGCTGTCTCAGATGCAAGCTTTCTTGACTGGTACACAGCCGGTCCCATGAACCGCCTGGAACAGGCCAACATGGAGTGGCTGTGGCTGTTAACCGGGCGGATCGACGGTACCGATGTCTACGACGGCCGCTGGGGTGACGCGAACGCTCTGTGGTATCACAAGTTCACGGAAGGGAGCCGTAGTGTCTGGTCGCTGCCACGACCGGGCCGATCGGGTAATCTGGTCCGAAATTCGACGGCGTCTGTACGTTTTGGCGGGACGGATGCGATTCCGGGGAAGCACGGCTTTGACGACAATCAGAATGCACTGGAAGGAATCGCCAGTACTCGGACAGGAGTCATTCGAGGATTCATGCACCCACTGGATGTCGGCGGCACCGGAAAGACTTTCCGGACAGGCGATCCACGCATCCCCCTGATGTCCACCGGCAACGCGACTCGTCCCGAGCAGGGGCTGCAGTACGACGAGTATCCCATTGTCGGATCGCCAACCAACGTCCTGAACGATTCGCGGTTTCTGAAGGGCCGGGATCAGAATTACACATCGACGGCCGACAATCAGTACGTTAACGCTCGATACAACATGGCATTTGAGGACCCATTGGAATTCCTGAATGACATCGAACGAGCTGTCCAGCCGGACGATCAGATCTTTCGTCCGTCCGATCTGGTGCCGGCACATCTGGCGTCGACGGACATCGGCAGTGCACAGACGACGCTCAGCAGTCGGCTGCATGATTTGGCTCCGTTGGCCTTTGCCAATGGCTCCAGCATTTCCGACCGGTTCACGACGATCACAAACTCACTGCGAACAATCATCCATCGACACGATCTGGGGCTGAATCTGGTCAGCGACAGTGGCTCTGGTGATGACGGCCCACGCTGGTGGGAATGGACGACTGATTTTGATGGAGATGGTCGTGGTGAATTTCCACCACGTTTTGGACCAGTCGGTACGAAAATTAATGCATTTGCCAATACTGACCCGTTTCGTAAAGTCGTGCGTCGCCTGCTGACATCAGAGGCCGGTGAGTCACGTGATTTGATTTCTCAATTGCCATTAAGCGTCAATCATATTCTGGACGTCAATCGCAGCTCAGAAACTCCACCGGAAACGTCTCCGGCATTTCTGGATTACATGCTGCGAACCGGCATGCGATTACGTCCCGTTACGGAACATCCGGACGCCAATGAGACAGATGCTGCCGGAGTCACGGCCGCCGCGTCCGTCACCAGCGTACCGACGATTGGTACTCCGGAAGGAACGGCGGCCCTGCAGACGTTTCCCCCCAGAACATTCAAGGACCGCGAATTCTGGGCTCGACGTGATCGTCAGAAACTGGCACGCGACATCTACGTTCTGCTGTACACTCTCGGTGGAGCAAGAACAGATGGGGCAACCCCTGACCGGATCGTGGATTACACCGGTACAAACGATCCGGAAGCCGGGCTGGGCAC
>JABABI010000058.1:3337-44177 GCA_014238335.1 Fuerstiella sp. | reverse complement strand
GAAGTTATCGACACCATCATCCTTGAATTTGCTCAGCAATATTCTGCTGCTGGGTAGGCCCGGAACGGGTTCTGTTCGCGTGTTAACCCGATGATCGGATTCTGGTGCACGCAGTCATTCGCCTGTGCGGTCAGGCGAATCAGGCGAATCAGGCGGCGTCAGCATCGTTGGATTCCGGCACGTCACTGTCGTCAGTCTGGGCTTCACTGTCGTCAGTCTGGGCTTCGCTGTCGTCAGTCTGGGCTTCGCTGTCGTCAGTCTGGGCTTCGCTGTCGTCGTTTTGGGCTTCGCTGTCGTCGTTTTGGGCTTCGCTGTCGTCGTTTTGGGCTTCGCTGTCGTCAGTTGCCGCAGGGGCTTCTGTCGTTGAGACTGAGGTGTGTGGTTGATGGTTGAACAATTGGAGATTGTGGTAGGACAACAGCGATCCTTTTTCCAGATGCACATTCTTCAGTGCGACGGCATATTCGGTGCGTGATCGGTAGTACCGGAGTTCGGCTTCCACGACGCGGCGCTGGGCGTCCAGCAGATGATCCACGTCGACGTCTCTGCCGCTCTCGCCCTGAGCATCATAGGCGTCCAGAAGTTCACGCGCCGCGTAAAAACGGTTCAGACTGTTCTGACAGGCTTCGTACGCCCTGGCAGCGTCTGTGATCGCGTTGCTGAGATTGTGTACGATTTCCCGCTGCTGCTCGCGGTGAATGATGCGTTCACGGGACAGCTGCATTTCGGCGTTTTGCACCGCCAGATGTCCTCTGCGATAGCCAAGCGGTACTTCGTATTCAACGCCCAGCAGCCATTCCTGAAAACCTCCGTTGGCCAGGTTACCCAGGGCAGATGCGGGTGCCGCGCCAGTGTTGGCTCCTTCGGTGTTGATCAGATCGTCACCAAATCCGCGGAATCGATAACGCGCAACGGCGTCCAGCCGGGGGTTTATAAAATTTCGGGCCGCGAGAAGTTCCATCTCGCGTTTGCGTACCAGCATTTGCTGGCGCCGCAGTTCTGATCGAAGCTGCAATGCGTCCTGTTGCACGTTGTACCAGTCGAAAACGATATCCGCTTCCGTTGGCTCTTCGATTGGTCGAATCAGTTCTCCGTCCGTGATCGTAAGTCCGATCAGCAGCCGTAATCGTCGTTCGGTCGTTTGCACACCACCTGCAGCTTCCAAAGTGCCGCCGGTGCTGCCGTTACCCGTGCGCGTTCCCAGAGTCACGCGGCCGGAGATGGCATCATCGACATCCGCCTTGAAACGATAATACTGTTCTCGAGCCAGAGCTTCGGACGCACCGGTTTCTATGTCACTTTTCTGTCGAGCAGAAATAATGTTCCATGATTCCAGTGCTCGCTTCATCGCCTGACTGCGGGCGTCGAGATTACGATAGGCGAAGTACAGATCCCAGTAAACATTCGTTACGTCGTTGACGTAGTTTCGCACTGCAATTTCAAACTCAGTTTGACTCATGTCCGAGTTAACTTTGGCGATCAGCAGGCCATTGTACACTCCTGCGGTGCTGCCGGGTCCGGCAATGCGGTTGAACTGCAGTCCGCCACCCTGAAGCATTGGCTTACGAATCTCGCCTTCCAGGTAAGTATCCCATGCGTTGGGAAACGTATTGCTGGGCGCGTTGTTGGCGTCGAATGTTGAGACGGACCTGAGAGCCAGAGTGGAGCCCGTCGCCGTGTTCTTGGAAAGTTCTACGGTATATTCGTGAAGATCCTGAATGAACGGATTTGCTCCCCCGGAAAAGAACGGGTTGTTCGCCAGCTGTCTGTTGTTGTTGAAAAACGCTGAGGCACTGAGTTGTGCGTCAAACGCGCTGAGTGCAGCTTCAGGGCTGAACCGCGGATCGGTGACATGCAGTCCGTTCGTGAAACGTGAATGAATACTGGCTGGGTTCCGCAGGACTGTTCCGCCAAGCTCTCTTAGCACGTCGGAATTCTGCAGCGCTATCTGCAGAACTTCGTCGAGAGTGGAGTCGCGGTACCGAATCGCATCCAGATCTGCTTTATGGCGTATCGTCACCGGAGCTTCTGCAAATGCTGCCGGGTGGATCTCTGCCGTTGGGCAGTCCATCCGTCGTGCAATATAATCAACGTGGGAGGTGTCGTCCCCAACAGTTTCCCGCCACACGTCTCGCGATCGGCATCCGCAGGATACGAAAAAAACCAGCAAAAAAACCACACAGGCAGCATATGACAAGACCCCGACTGCGTTGTTGGGGGGGCTCGCTGATTTAACCGAGCGCGAACGCATCGGAACCGTATTTACTCCGTTATTACGCAAGGCTATTTCCGTACAGCCAATGGGGGGGTCGCAGCGCGCTCAGGAATGAGGCATTGACAATATCCCGGAACCGGGGGGTATCCTACTCTTCGGCACCAGCCTACGAAGTCCTCCACTCTCAGCCGATAGCCCTTCTGTAATTCGCACATCAGACCTCCGGATTCGGAATAAAAGGATAAACTCCTAAGTCGATTTGACAGGCAAAACCGAACACCTGTCTTGTTCAGAACAGAAGGGGTGCTTGAAAAGGGACGCGATTTTCATGGAAATGCAGCATCGCGAACATCCATTCAATCCGCCGCCGCCGCCGCCGCGACGCTGGTCAGTCGGCGAATTCAGCCGGACTTGCGGGTGATCTGCGAACCGGCTTCATGTGGTGCCTTCTGCGGCCGGAAAGGACTCGTCAACCACGGCCGATCCAACGGAGTCTCCGAAGGCGTTTGTGGCCGTGCGGAAACGGTCCAGCAGCCAGTCGACAGGCAGGATCAATGGCAGATAGGTGGTGGGCAGTCCGACGGCATTCAGCACGATTAACATTGTCACCAATCCGGCTTCCGGAATGCCGGCCGCTCCGATGGCCGCCAGAGTCGCCGTTACGGCGATGATAATCTGCTCGGTGAAGCCAAACGTAAAATCCGGATTGACGCCTGCGTAGATCTGAGCCATGAAAATGGCGGCCGCCGCTTCGTATAACGCGGTGCCGTCCATGTTGATGGTGGCTCCCAGCGGCAGCACGAATTCGACGGATCGTCGGGAAACACCCGCATTCACCTCTGCGCATTCCATCGTGACCGGAAGCGTGGCAGACGAACTTGCCGTTGAGAATGCAGTCAGCAATGCATCCGACATCTGTTTGTAAAACTGTATCGGATTGCGTTTCGTGAACACCCAGAGAATCAACGGCAAAGTGATAAAGGCGTGAGTTCCCAGACCAACCAGAACCGTGGCCATGTACCAGCCAAGGCTCGAAATCTTAGCCCACGCATCACCTTCCAGAAAGAACTTGCCGAACGATGACGTCACCAGACAGAAAATACCGATCGGGGCAAATTTCATCAGCAGCATGACGAAACCCATCATTGCATCATTAATGCTGACGATGAGTGTGCGCATGGTCTCTGAACGGCTTCCCATCGTGGTCAGCAGTCCGGCGAACGCGATACTGAAGACGATCAGTGGCAGCAGTTCGCCCTCGACCATCGACTTCAGCAGATTACTGGTGAACATCATCAGCACCATCTTGTGAAAGATGTCGCCGATGTTCTTCGGTCCCTCTTCGTTCTGCTCAATGTTGTCCAGTTTTTCATGGTGCTCCGTTGTGCCCATGTCGTCCATCATCGAGTCTGCATCCAGGCCGACTCCAGGGCTGAACAGATTGACAATCAGCACGCCGGTTGCGACCGCCAGGATCGTCGTTGTCAGGTAATACCCGATGGCAACGGCGCCGGGCTTGCCGAGTTTACGAACGTCGCCAAGCCCCAGAATTCCACTCATGACGCTGGCCATGACCAGTGGCACGACGACCATCATCAGCAATCGCAGAAATACTTCGCCGCCTAACTTGAGACTCACGGCAAACGCCGGAGCACACCACGCCAGTACCAGAGCTGAGACAATGGCACCGATCATCAGCAGAGTATGACCGCTTCCAGAGCCCGCTTTTTTCTGGTGTTCATCTGACATGCGAACCCTTTCGACACAGTGAATTCAAAGGCAATTGGAACGAGTGAGTGACCACCAAGCTTACGCGGAGCCTGGACGGGAACGCAAACGATTCGGCAACGGATCAGGAAATCCTGGCATCTGACGTGCAAAAAACAGAAGCCCGGCTTTGCTGGAAAGCCGGGCTTCTGAGGCGAAATGCACTGTATGCCCCGGAAGGCATCTAATTGCGACGATTCAGTTTGGACAGCAGTCGCAGGATTTCCATGTACAACCAGACCAGAGTCACCATCAACGAGAATGCTCCGTACCATTCCATATACTTCGGAGCGTTGTTGGACGCCATGCGGTCGATCACATCGAAGTCCAGCAGCAGGTTAAAAGCGGCGAGGCCGACAACAAACAAGCTGAAGCCAATGCCTATCGGCGTGGCGTTATGGATGAAGCCTATCGGCATGCCAAACATCCCCATCACCATTGACATGAGGTACAATAAACAAATCGCACCTGTAGCGGCGGTGATACCCATCCGTAATTTTTCCGTGACCTTGATGATGCCGCTTTGGTATAGAAACAGCATCACCAGCAATGTGCCAAATGTCAGGCAACAGGCCTGAAAAACGATGGGCACCTGAGGGAACTGAGACTGGATAATGGCGGAAATTCCACCAAGGAAACAGCCTTCGGCCAGTGCGTACAGAGGTGTTGTAAAGGCCGCGCTTGTCGGTTTAAAGATAGTGATCAGTGCTAAGATGAAACCGACAATCCCACCGCCTATCATCAATGGTTGAATCGCCTGAACACCGCCGGCCGCAACACCGCCAGCTTCCTGGAATTTGAACCACGTCATGCCGGCCGTCAGCAGGGCCAGCATGATCGCGATCAACGTTTTGACCGCCGTTCCGGTGATCGTCATGGTGGTGGTGTCACCGTATGATTCAAAGTTCTGGAAGACGCTGCCCCTCAGGGCCGGATTGGAAGATCTCATCTGTTGTTACCTTGCTGTCGTTGCTTTGTATGAGCGATATGAATCGTTGATGGCAAGCTGTGTGTCATCCGCCCGGTGGCCACAACTTTTCATTCGATCTCGGACCAAACACCGGTGGCTTGTTCGTTGTCAGTCAGGACGGGCCAGTTACTTGTGGACTTTTGCTGACACTGCGTCATTATACTGCACAAACGCTGTTGGGCCAAATGCCGGGTTGGTCGTTTTCAGGGCATCGTTCACTCTGATACCTCTTTATAACAGAATCCCCTCTCTCCACCGTTGCCGGATCCAGACCCATTCCGTGTCAGATTTCCAACAATTCAACCTGATTGCCCCGCTGCACCAGGCGATTCAGGACGAAGGTTACCAAGTTCCGACTCCCATTCAGCAGCAAACTCTGGCTGTTGCATTGGAAGGACAGGACGTACTGGGCTGTGCTCAGACAGGAACCGGCAAGACCGCGGCGTTCGTACTGCCGATTCTGAATCACCTGGCAGACAATGCGTTCAAGACGGTGGCGAATCGACCGCTGGCGCTGATTCTGGCTCCCACACGAGAACTCGCCATTCAAATCGGTGACAGTTGCACTGCCTATGGCCGGCACGTAGATGTGTCTCACGCATTGATTTACGGAGGTGTCGGGCAGGGTCGGCAGGTGAAGGCCGTTGAACGAGGTGTGCATATCCTGATTGCCACGCCGGGTCGTCTGATCGATTTGATGAATCAGGAGCACATTTATCTGAATCGATTGCAGATCTTTGTGCTGGACGAAGCCGATCGCATGCTGGATATGGGATTTCTGCCGGACCTGAAACGAATCATCAAGTCACTGCCTGTTCGCAGACAGTCGATGTTCTTTTCCGCGACGATGCCCAACAGCATCGTGAAGCTGACTGAGAAACTACTGCATCGCCCGGTGATGGTGAAGGTTGATGCAGAGCACACCAATGTCGACCTGATTGATCAGCGAGTGATTTTTGCTGAGTTCCGTCAGAAAAAGCCGTTACTCAGTCAGCTGCTGAAGGCCGGAGATGTCGGTCAGGCCATCGTCTTTACTCGTACCAAACGAGGAGCCAATTTCGTTGCCGAATATCTGCGACGCGACGATATTGAAGCTGTTGCGATTCACGGCAACAAATCACAAAATGCTCGTCAGCAGGCCCTTGATGCATTTCGCGCGGACAAGGCGCAGGTACTTGTGGCCACGGATCTGGCAGCTCGCGGCATCGACGTCGAAGGTATCACTCATATCATCAACTTTGAATTGCCTGTTGAACCGGAAGGTTACGTGCACCGGATCGGCCGCACTGGTCGCGCCGGAGCAACCGGCATCGCGATTTCCTTTTGCAGTCCGGAAGAGGCGGTTCGTCTGCAGCAGATTGAGCGGCTGATTGGGTTCCAGCTGCTTGAGGACGGTCGCACTCCCGAACCACTGCCCGAATCCGACAGCGGAACAGACTCAGACGACGGCGCAACGCGATCCGGCGGCAGGAATCGTGGTCGTCGCCGCAGGGGTGGGGCTCGCAAGGCCACGCCAAAGTCTGACGTATCAGGAAAAACCGGCAGGAAGAATAAGGGGCAAGGTCGCCGAGGCCGACGCGGGGCGTCGACGGATGGCGACACGCCGAAGAAACCTTCCTGAGCGAGCATTATCCTGTCTTCCGCGATGTGCAGCGTTAACTCACAGAAACAATGACTGGAAACGACCCAGCGCTCAAGATTACGTCACTGATAAAGAAGATTCCACGAGGCCGCGTCGCTACATACGGTCAGATTGCGACACTCGCGAATCGTCCTCGAAACTCTCGTCAGGTGGGGGCCGTACTGAAGTCGCTGCCTGCAGGCTCAGGCGTGCCGTGGCATCGAGTCGTGAATTCCCATGGGCGTATCAGCGACAGAAGTCATTCAGCGTCCGAAGGACTGCAGCGCTGCCTGCTGGAAAGTGAAGGCGTGGAACTAAATGAGACGGGCCGGATCGATCTTAATGTATTCCAGTGGAGGCCCCGGCGACGTTGAATTCCAATGCCTCAAACCAGTACTTTGTAATGCGCGGGCGACCGGGTACAGGAGAACTGACAGACACCGTTGTCTGCCGACTGAATGCCTTTCCCGTTCCTCCCGGTGGCGGCACCCTTCTGCGTCGGTTCAATCTGTAAACACTGCTGAATCGTTGCAATTGCTACGTCTTGGGGGGCCTGAGAATGCCTCTGGACGGATTCGTGGCACAAATCGTACTCTTTATCGTCTCATTTTGATCTAATCGGTCGTTTTCAGCGTTGGCGGTCTGATCGTCGTGCAGGATTTCATCGTCACGGAATTCGAAGAACTGACAACGCCCCGTCGCATGCGCTGGGATCTTGACAAATGAGCGTACCAGAACTGACCGAACTTGGACCATGGCTGAAATATCTTTCCAGTCTGACGGCCACAATTATCGTTGCAGCAGCTGTGCTTCACCTGTTCTGCTTTTTCCTGCTGTCGCTGTGGTATCGGCGTGACCTGTCAGCCATCGCCGGATGCCTGGATGATTTTACTCGTGGTCTTAAGCATCGCAGTGTTCTGGGCCGCAGTGCTCCATTGACCAATCAGATTGATGCGTTCGTAGAAGATATTAATGATGTTGTTAACGATCCGACCCGAGTCGAAGATCGCACGGCCTGTCTGCAGCGGATGCATATTCTGGATGAACGGCGCAGCTACCTGGATTCATTATCATTCGAAACCGCCGGTAATGTTGCTCGCACGATGATTGAGGCTTATCCACTGGCCGGCGTACTGGGAACAATTCTGGCCATCGGGTCTGCTTTACAGCGATCCGACGCAGCGACCAATGCGGCCGCCACGATGTCTGATATTGTGACACGGTTTGGCGACGCCATCTGGTCGACTTTCTGCGGCCTGTTCGCTGCGATCATGCTGATGTTCGTCAACAGTCTTCTGGAAACACGCTTTGAACGGTTGACGCAAAGTCGGCTGCACGTTCGCGATATGGTTGCCAAGGCGAAACGAGAACTGGCACTGCCGTCCGCGCCCAATGGTACTGACTCCGTGACCAGCGAATCAACTTCTTCAGCGGCAGTGTCCATGACACCGGTGGAGCAGCCGTCATGAAGAAAAGCCGCCGCATGACGTTCCAGTTGACTCCGTTGCTGGACCTGCTGCTGATCGTTATTTTCGCTCAGTACATGGAAGTCCAGCAGAAGGCCGAATCTGCTCAAACAGAAGTGGAACAGCAGAAAACGGAACTTGACGAACAGTACAAACTCCGCCGGGACGAGCTGGAACGGCAGCACGTCGCAGAAAGCGGCGACGTGTCGGCTCTCCGTGCACGGTACAGTGACCACTACGAAAACATGGTGAAACAGCATCAGCAGGCTGGGTCAGCTCTGGCGACAGCTTTCAATCTGCCGGGCCGGCTGATGGAAGAAATCCTTCGGCTGAAGACGAGCGGAACTGTCACAGAGAGTCAGAATCTGGAATCCGCTGTCCAACGCCTCAAAGAACTGCTGCCCTCTCGGGGGGCTGAAATGCTGAGGTTTATCCTGCGGTACGACGAAATGCAGAAACATGTGTCGATGTGGGAACTGCACCTGCAGGATAATGGACAAGGGGTATTTTCTGACGGCGAACAGTCGCAGATGCTTTCCTTTGGCACCACTGAAGAATTCGTTTCCCGCGCGTTTGAGGTCAGTAAAGCATTTACGGAACCGAAACCACTTGTCATCATTCTGTTGACGCATAGTGACACGCAGGCGGGCCAGCGACGGCGAGCTGTTGACGGAATGCCATCGCTGATCGAGAAACTCAGACGCGACGCCGGAAACACTCGCTGGTTCGATTTTTCGCTGATGGGATTCCGACCCGCCGGGCCGCTGTTCAGTCAGAGTTCTGGTGCAACAGAATGAAGGCATAGAAATGAATTCTAAACGACCCGGAGTTGTCAAATCCACGGTGCGCGCGGCGACTGGCGGGGGTATTGTGGTGGCAGCCCTGCTGGCGTTGATGTTTTTTCGCGGAGCCGGTTCGGGCACGGGAGACTCTAATTCACCAAACACTGCGCCCAGTATGGTGGCCACCGAATTCCCGTCGGACACGGCTGAAAATCTCACCGAGGCACAGTTGGCGGCTGCCGGGTTGACACCGGACGAACAAAAAGCCCTGTCGGATCACGTCTTATCGATCCTGATTGACGAACACGACTATCTGATTGGAATATCGGATGACGCCAATACTGTTTATCACCCATGCGACATCGAACGACTGGTGGAACTGGCCGGACACGCGAAGGGTGATTCCAACGGAATACGAGTCCGCATTCTGCAGCGTGAAAGTGCGCGGCCGTCCGCTGAGGAAAAACTGAAACTCGCGTTAGCCAGCGCTGGCATCGACGTTGACGCATTGTACCAGCAGTCGGAATTCGTACCGTAAGGCCGTACGGCTGCGATCGGAATCGGGCTGTCTGCTGGAATTTCTGTGATGAAGTTGAAGTGTGTGCCGGAAGACTTTGTCGTCACCGAAGTCTCAGATCGTCAGCCGGACAGCGGCGCCTTCGGTCTTTATCAACTGAAAAAAACTTCGAGCGGAACGCTGGAAGCCCTGCAAACGCTGCAACGGTCGTGGAACCTGTCTCCCAAAAGTCTGAATCATGGCGGACTGAAGGACCGACATGCTGTTACGTCGCAGTTTGTGACGATTCGTAATGGTCCTCGTTCGGATTTTACTCACGAATTATTCAGCCTCACGTATCTCGGGCAGACGGAAACGGCATTTGGTGCGGCTGATATTGTTGGCAATCAGTTCGAAGTCGTCGTACGCTCATTGTCTGACGCTGACTGCCTTCGTATTCAGACTCGCAGTCCGCTGATACGGGCGGCCGGCTTCCCCAACTACTTCGACGAACAACGATTCGGGTCCCTGGGGGCATCGCAGGAATTCATCGCCGCCCGGTGGTGCCGGAAAGACTACGAACGAGCCCTCTGGCTGGCTCTGGCAGAACATAACCGCCACGACAACGGCACCGAACGCGCGCAGAAAAAGATCCTGCGTGATCGTTGGGGCGAATGGGAAGAGTGCAAGCAGCAACTGGATCGTTCTCATCGCCGCAGCATTGTGACATACCTTGTGGATCACCCCGCGAAGTTTCGCAAAGCGTTTGCCCTGCTGAATGAAGGCCTGCGAGGCCTCTACCTGTCGGCCTTTCAAAGTGCTGTCTGGAATCGAATGCTGGCGCAGGTGATCCACGCTGATAACCAGTTCTCGAGTGATGCTCACGACTTCAGCGTGGAAGTCGGTGACTGCATGCTTCCGTTCCAGGTGATGAACGATGAAAAAACCAGTCACTTGACAGAGTTGCCACTTCCGTCTGCCCGGTGCAAGGGGCTTGATGATGACATGCGGAGCCGGTGTAACGAAGCGCTTTCTCATTACGAAATTACACTGGATCAAATGAAGCTGTCCTTTCCGCGAGATCGCTGGTTCTCGCGCGGACTTCGCAGGACCTTGATCGTTCCAGCGGACCTGCAACTCACGGATGCCGTCGATGAACGCTATCAGGGGCGACGAAAGGCGTCGCTGTCGTTCTCACTTCCACGGGGCTGCTACGCCACCATGCTGATCAAAGCTCTGACAGCACGGCAGGATGATCAGGCAACAGAAGTGGAGGGAGAATCGGCATGACCATTGCTCAGCCGGATGTGCTGTACGAAGACAATCACCTGCTGGCAGTCTGCAAGCCTGCTGGAGTACTGACGATGGGTGATCAGACCGGCGACGTGACGATGGTCGACATCGCTCGAGCGTATCTGCGGGTCAAATACAACAAGCCGGGCAATGTCTTTGTTGGCGTCGTGCACCGGCTGGACCGCCCGGTATCGGGAGTGCTGCTGTTTGCTCGCACCAGCAAGGCAGCAGCGCGGCTATCCGACCAGTTCCGACGTGGTACGGTCCGCAAAGTCTACAGAGCCGTTGTTGCCGGGGCCGTCCAAAAGTCCGAAGGGGAATTCACCGATTGGCTGCTGAAGGATCGACAGAAGAACGTCGTTTCGTGTGTACATGCAGAAACGCCTGGTGCTCAGAAAAGTGTTCTGCGCTATCGCGTCGTCGGGCGGCAGCACGGCCGACTGCATCTGGAAGTGGAACCTGTAAGCGGTCGCAGTCACCAGATTCGTGTGCAGCTGTCGTCACGCGGTCTGCCCATCGTGGGCGACACGAAGTATGGATCAACCAGTCGAACCGGCGGCCGAATCACGCTGCACGCTGAAACGCTGCAGTTTGACCATCCCACGCGCAGGGAGCTGCAGTCTGTTACAGCCGGACTTCCCAATGAATTTCAGGCTGAATGATTGTCCGGACGCTTCCGCTGATGCCGGTGAGATGGGCAAAAGATGGTGGAATCTGCAGGTCTGTGAATTGCCGTTCGCGCAGAATTTCGAGTGCGGTATGGTTCGCCGTCTTTCTGCCACATGGTCGATTCCATGGAAGTGAATACCCGTGACACTCAACGCCGCCATCAAGTCCCCCCCATCAGACCATCCTGAAGTGTCGTCGCGGAGCACGGCTGCTTTCATCTGTATGGGCCTGCTGCCCTGTCTGGGCGCCGGGCTGTTTGCTGTGTCGCCGTCAGAACTGGCTCCTCTTACTGTCACGAAATCGCGACCATCACTGCTGTTTGCGACCTACATGTATCATCACGGTGAGGAACCTGTGGAACTGGCAGCGGTACTGGAATCGGAATTTCCTTTCGTTAACAAAGGAGATGTACCTGTGACCATCGGTGATGTCACAACCAGTTGTGGCTGCATGCGACCACAACTGTCACAGAAACAGGTGGCTCCTGGAGAAATGGGGTGGCTGACTGTTCCGATTCAGACGGTGAATCAATCGCCGGGATCGCACGAGTACACGTTGACGGTTAACTACACAGACACGTCGCCGCGCCAGACGACGCTGACGATCAAAGCCGTGTTCCCCGAAAAAATGGTCGTCGTTCAGCCGCAGGCGCTTTATCTTTCGCAGCGAACTTCAAAGCCGCTGCCGTTCAAGATCGCAATCAGTGATTTTCGAGAATCGCCGCTGCAAGTCACGTCGGTCGAATCTACGGCTCCGTTCGTTTCTGCACAGGTCATCGCTGGCACATCCTCTCAAATCGTGCAGATGTCGTACGAGGAAGGGACGCCGGGCTTCATGGCAGAACTTCGTGGAGAAGTGGCGGGCGGTATTCCCCCCGGGCGCCATCATGTTCTCGTTGCGGCGACAACCGACGATGCCGATTTTCCAGTCGTGACAATACCAATGCTGGTCAATGGGCCTGCCTTCCCTCCCGGCGAAGCTCCCCTTACAAGTCCATCGCAACTGACTTTGATGGCCAGCGATCATCCGGGGACCCGCCGAGCAGCGAAGTTCGATCTTGTAATGCCGTCTGCGTGGCAGATTTCTCATGCATCGGCCTGGCCGTCCGAACTGGCCGTCGCCTACGAAGACCCCCGTCCGTTTTCTGAACAGGAACACGTACTTGCAGTCGTGGTGAGACTGTCGGACCTGCCTGCGAAAGGTGTCAGCGACGGTGTGGTCCAGCTGATCGCTAATGACGGGCGGGATCTTGTCACAGTGAAGGTGACCTTTGTCAGGCCGTAGGTTGGTCCGAGTTACCGGTGGCCGCGGCGTTCTTTTCCTGGGTGGACATATCGGCGGCTCGTCGCAGAAACGGTTTGGAAACTGCTGTCGTTAACATTTCACCGATTCGCGGGAAGATCTCACGCAGAACGATGGCAGGGCGCATTGGAGGCCAGTTGACGATGATCTCCGGAGGCCCGGCGTGAATGGCTTTCAGTACCGCGGCTGCCACAGCTTTGGTGGATGTGCCACCCAGAGCCGTTGACGTTTTCTTTCCTGTGGCCTTTACAATGCGATCGTAGATGCCACCATTCTTGGTGAAGCCCGGACAGATGGCCGTGGCGGTGATACCGCGGTCCAGATATTCACCGCGAAGCCCCTGAGTGAATCCAATCAGGCCTGCTTTTGTCGCTCCGTAGACGCCACCAAACGGAGGACAGAGCTTGCCGGCCGTCGACGCCATGTTGATGACTGCTCCGGAACTTTGCCTCAGCATATGAGGCACCACCAGTCGTGTCAGTACGATGGCGCCGGTCAGATTCGTTTCGATGGTCTGCAGGATTTCATCTGTTTCAACGTCTTCGAAATGACAGAAACACTCTACGCCCGCATTGTTGATCAACACGTCGATTCGCTGAAAACGATCGATGGTCTGTTCTACGAGATCATTCAGATCGTTGGGGTCCGACACGTCCGTCCGCACAACCAGAACGTCCGTTCCGCCTGCGCTGAGCTGATCACTCAGGTGCTGCAGTTTGTCTTCAGAACGAGCGGCCAAAACGAGCCTGGCTTTTTCCTTCGCGAGATGTTGTGCGAGGTCATGGCCGATCCCGGCCGAAGCCCCGGTGATGATGACGACTTTGTCCTGCAATGACATGGGTGGTGTTCTCTGTGATGTTGCGGCCGACGGTTGTGAATACGAAGGTCAGCCAGGTCAAAGCAATCAGTGGTCACACGCGCAGCATCGCATATTCTGCCGGGCTCGTCGAACACAAAGCCCGAAAATTGAGAGATGTGATTACGCAAACCACACACCGGCCGGTTGCGAACGCTGAAAGGTCACGTCATAGTGATTCTGCAGGGAACACCCCCGCACGAAACTGTCGTTGTCAGGTCTGCAGGCCCAGTGGGCTGATCGCGGATTCTGAACGATGGTCCATGTTTGAATACCGTTTGCAGAATGTTCAATACGTTCCGCATCGTCACTCTTATCCGCTGATCGCATCAATGAAGCATTTTCCACTTGTTTCGCTCTTCATTCTGTTTGCTGCCACCCAGGCTTCGGCGGCTGACCGCCCTAACATTTTCATTGCCATCAGCGACGATGTTTCGTTCCCGCATGCCTCTGCGCACGGTTCGAAAATGGTCGATACGCCGGCATTCGATCGCGTTGCCGCAGACGGAGTGCTGTTCAATAACGCGTTCTGTCCGGCGCCCGGATGCAGCCCGTCGCGAGCCGCTTTTCTGACGGGATGTCATATCTGGATGATTGAAGAGGCAGGAACTCACGCCAGTTACTTCCAGACGAAGTACACGACGTTTCCCGAAGCACTGCAGGAATCAGGGTACTTTGTTGGTGCCACTGGCAAAGCCTGGGCACCAGGAAACTTCAGGCACAATGGACGCGAAGTCAATCCCGCCGGCAAGTCGTACGGCACAAAAAAAAGTGGTTACGTTGCCGGCTTCGAAAAATTCATGAGTGAACGACCGAAGGACACGCCCTTCTGCTTTTGGTTCGGCAGTTCGGATGCTCATCGCAGCTACAAGAAGGGTTCCGGTCTCGCAAAGGGCAAGACACTGGATCAGGCTGAGGTGCCGAAGTTTCTTCCTGACCATCCAGAAATTCGCAGCGATCTTCTGGACTACGCTTTTGAAATCGAACGCTTTGACGACGACTGCGATCAGATGCTGAAGATACTTGAAGCTGCCGGCGAACTGGACAACACTCTGGTGATCATCACCAGTGACAATGGCATGCCGTTTCCACGAGCGAAAGCGAACTGCTACGAATATGGGATCCACATGCCGCTGGCAGTCTGCTGGAAGGATCGTGTGCCCGGCGGTCGGAAGCTGGATGACCTCGTCGGTTTTGTAGACCTGACAGCGACGATCTATGAAGCGACCGGCGTGGACTCGCCCAACGATTTCCCCGTCGTCGGTGAGAGCCTGGTGGCCGACCTGACGTCGAACAAGTCGGGAATAGCGGATCCGACGCGCGATGCTGTGTACGCCGGTCGGGAGCGTCATTCGTCTTCACGATTTAATTCGCTTGGATATCCTCAACGAGCAATTCGTACACAGGATTATCTGTACATTTACAACTTCAGGTCGGAACGGTGGCCGGCAGGAACACCAATGAAGTTGGGCAAGGCCGTCTACAACGCCGCTGGCAGTTTGATGTCATCCCAGGCGGGTGCAGAACACGGCGGTTATCACGACATCGACGCGTGTCCTTCTCTGACCTTCCTGATAAAGAACCGAGACCACGCCGACTTCGGCAGGTATCTGGGGTTGTCCGTTGACAAACGTCCGACCGAAGAACTGTTCGACATCAAATTCGATGCTGCCTGCCTGAACAATCTTGCTGAGGATCCGGAGGTGGCTGCCGTGAAACAGGAGCTCAATCAGCGACTGATGAAGGAGCTCATGAAGACGAATGATGCTCGTGTCACGGATGGTGGCGATGTTTGGGAAACCTATCCCAGAATCAGCAGTCTGAGATGGTTTGAAACTCCCATATGGGCGAAGCAGAACACCTCCGCCGTCCCGAAGCAGGAATGGCTCGACGCCCGGCGTCCGAAGAAATGACGGAAAACGCAGAGGCCCGAGCTTTCTAAAACCGGTTCTCTGTTACTTCCTGTGCCTTTTCAGTTCCGAGCGTCAGCTCGCACCCGCCGGCGGTCGCCACCGCCTTAATTGAGGGGGTTCTCGTACCAGATAACGCCAAGGTTATCTCGTTCTTCACACGTCAGCAGATCCAGATCTCCATCATGATCCAGGTCCAGCAGTTCGATGCGGTCGAACTTGATTCCCTTCGTGTTGCCACTGATGTCGTTGAAGTTCCAACGCTGTAGTTCACCGTCGTTTTTAGCACCTTTAGACGCTTCGGACAGCCAGTAGACCCCCACTTTCCCTTCGGCATGTTCACACGTGCACGCCAAATCCATGTGGCCGTCATTGTTTACGTCACCCACAGCAACGCCCTTGCCGTCCCCGACACCATCGGGATGAGCGATCCGTGAGGCGTGCCACGGCTGCGTGACGTCTGTGCCCGGCATCAGCAACAGTACGTACCCGTTTCGAGTGTTACATGCGATGGTTGATCGGTTGTCAATTCTGGCGATATCCAGAAACATGACCTCCAGATCCTTGCCGCCAATCAGATGGTCCTGCCACGTGGTCTGCTCGGAATTTGATTGGTTTTCCAGCCAGCCGACACTGCAAAACGGACCTTTTCGGTCCGAATAGACGATGTCATTATCGCCGTCGTCATCAACGTCGAAGCGACACAGTGACATGATCCAGCCCGACTTTCGGAGGTCGTGGAATCGAGCGTTGTTTTCCGGTGCTGCCAGATCCCAAAACGTGATCTGAGCATTCGGTTGTTTGCTGCCGAAGATCAGCGAATTCGTGTCGAGAGGTTCGCAGAACATCCAGCGTGTATAATCCATCGACGCGGGGACCGGCTTTGTTGTCCATGCCGCAGATTTTCGTACCCGTTCACGCGACGTAGCCGTGTCTGTAACCGCGGGGTTCAAATGGAAGAAGACGGCCTGCTGTTTGCCCTCACAGCTGCTCACGACATCCAGCCAGCCGTCGTCGTTGACGTCCGCAAAGACCGCGTCTTCCGGTGACTTCACGCTACCGATCTGAATTGATGGCCAGGGTTTACGAATTGCAGACGCAGTGGGTTGAAAACAGATTCGAATCTTTCCGCCTTCTTCCCAGCCCGTGACAATGTCCAGACGACCGTCTTTGTCGACATCGGCCAAACGTACGCCGTCGGCCCCTCGTGATGCGTTATCAACGGTGTGCAGTGTCCAGGGTTCGCCAGCCACCGTCGCTGTGGAACCCACGGCCAGCAGAACGAGCAGAATTCGATTCATCACAGAATTAATTCCAAATGCGGCATGGCCACATCCCAATTCGAGCTGAGGCATGGAACGCAGGAAGTCGGGTGTGATCCTGCCGGAAAACTCCCCACGAGAATTCAGGAACGGACGATTTGCCGATCACTTCGGTTTAACGCCCGCCAGCTTGTGGACGGCATTAAACTCTTTTTCTGTCACTGGGGTAATCGACAGCCGACTGCCTTTGCTCATGACCGCCATCCCCGCGGTCACTTTGTCCAGCTTCAGCTCTTCGCGAGTGACTGGCGTTGCGAAGACCTGCGTCAGCTTCACGTCTACCATATACCACCTGGGATTCTCCGGATCGCTCTTGACGTCGTAGTATTTGTGGGTCGGATCGAACGAAAAGTGATCCGGGTAGCCTTCCTTCACCACATCAGCCGTTCCGGCAATTGCCATCGGGGCGACGCGGCTGTGATAAAAAAGCACGCCATCACCCTTCTTGATGTCGTCTCGCAGCATATTGCGAACCTGATAGTTTCGCACTCCTTCCCACGTCGTACGTTTCCCTTGTTCCGCGGCAAGATCCTGTATGGAATAGACATTAGGTTCGGATTTAAACAGCCAGAATCGGCGTTTGGTGGTCATGTACAGATAATCCCTTTGCGAGACCGGACGGTCAGAATATGGCGAACGTGACGGGAACTTCCGGTCACGGTGCAACAGTTGAATTCCACAACAGGAGTAGTTGATGCGTCGCTGTGTTGATTGTTCCGGTGAAATGCGGAACTGAGTACACTTTAGCAGGCCCTGGCGAAAGGCCCAACGCACCGCGACCGCAGAACACTGTGATTGACATACTCCGGGATCAGCCGGGGACCGAAAGCAGAGGGCGGATCTGCGTTCGAATTCGCACTGACACATCGCGGTTGAGGTTTCCCGCGTTTCGAGACACTCCTATTATTCCGCCATTTAACCAGTAATGCCCACTCACATCAGACAACGGACCTTATGTCAGACGCCGCGTCCAGCCGCCCGTATCGCGAAATTACTACCTGCACGGAGTCGTACTTTGAACGGAAGGGCGATTCTGCGCTGGGAATGGGGTGGCCCAACATTCCGGACGCTGTGCAGCGCTATGAGGTGATGCTGGATATGATTCGTCCGACTGCCCAGAAGGTTCGTCTGCTGGACTTTGGCTGCGGGACCGGACACCTGCTGGACCACATTCAGCAGCGCAGCGACCTGCAGATCGATTATCATGGCGTTGATCTGTCTGACCGGTTCATCGACATCTGCCGCCAAAAGCGTCCGCACGAAGAGTTTACTGCGGGCGATGTGCTGCAGCATCCCGACCTGCTGCACACATATGACTATGCCGTTATTAACGGAGTTTTCACATCGAAGTGTTCCATGACGCACGATCAGATGTTTGGCTTCGTCCAGCGGATTCTAAAGCTGGTGTACAGTCGTGTGACAAAAGGGATGGCCTTTAATGCGACAAGCAAACAGGTCGACTGGGAACGAGACGATTTGTTTCACCTGCCACTGGATCAGATTGCAGGTTTTCTGTGCGCTGAAGTCAGTCGCAACTTCGTGATTCGCAATGACTACGGCCTTTACGAATTCACGACATATGTTTTTCACGACGATGCAGGAACAACCAACGCGAAAAATGGTACGACACCGTGCTGATGCGGTGAGAGTTCGACCACACTGTCACGTACCTGGTTCCATGAACTCTTGCTGATCATGAAGAACGACGATCAAAAACCAAAGCTGTCTGCCGGCGAGTCGTCTGAATCAAACACAATAAAACTGACCGCAACTGCGTATCACGAAGCTGGCCACGCTGTCATGGCGATAGTCCTGGGCCGCTCGATTGAGAAGGTCACCATCTCGCCTGCACTATTACAGACCGGAGGCAGTCGACTGGGTGCGTGCAGAGTTCAGAAGGGACGGTTCAAAGCTTCCAGAGACGGGTTAGAGGACGACGTGCTGATTCTGTTAGCAGGCATGGTGGCGGAGAGTCACTTTACGGGCCGGTATTGCGAGGAAGGAGCCGCTCAGGACTTGCGAGCCGTCAAGCGGTTGCTGGCGAAGCGGGCGAAGAACGATCGCAATATCGACCGACTGACGCGTCGCCTGCTGGACAAAACGGAACACATTCTCGGTGCTTCAGAGCATGCTAAAACTATTCAGAGGGTCTCTCGGGAACTGTTGCATAAAAAGACGATTACCGGCCGAGCCGTTCAGCATTGGCTTAAGCAGGCACGGCAGTGATCAGCGGCCAATCTCGGCTTGTTTTCGGACGGTTCAGGCAGTCGATCTGCGAATCTGTCGTGCTGTTGGTGCGAGGTTTGGTGTCGCTGCGAGTACGGTTGGCAAACTTGTCCGGCAGTGGAGAACGGAAAAGTTGCTCAAACCACATTACGACCGTTGCGGTCGCAAGCGGGCAATCACTGGCAAGACAGAAAAGGCTCTGGAAAAGAGCCTTCGAGAGTGTCCTGATGCAACACTGCAGGAACGCAAAGATGCGTTGGGCCTGACATGTTCCGTCAAGACGGTCTGGGTGTCATTAAAACGGCTGAAGGCACGCTTCAAAAAAAATCGCAGCGGGCGGCAGAGCAGGATCGAGAAGACGTCGCTCTCAAACGCGCCGACTGGTTCGAGTGTCAGCCGGGCGTCGACCCTGAATAACTCGTGTTTCTTGATGAAACCGGCCTGAAGACAAACTTTACTCGTCATCGGGGAGGGGCGTTCGGTGGTGAGCGACTTGTCGAGTCTGTTCCTGCGGGCCGCTGGGAGACAAGCTCGCTTGTGCATGCGATAGCTCTGGATGGAACACGTGCTGCGACGGTACTGCACGGTCTTCTGGATGGTACTTGCTTCACCGGATTCTGCACGCCGTTTCTGGCTCCCGCCCTGAATCCCGGCGATCTCGTCGTGATGGACAACCTCGGCAGCCACAAATCTGAAAGTGCTCGCCTGACCATTGAATCTGTCGGAGCACAGGTTGTCTTACTTCTCCCCTACAGCCCTGACCTGAATCTGATCGAGATGATCTTTTCGAAACTCAAACAACTTGTTCGGTCGCAGCGGTCCAGAAGCCTCTCAAAAATCGTCGATGCTACCGGCACAGCTCTCAGTTTCAGCAGAACTGAAGGTGTCCATGCCTGCTTTGAACACTGTGGATATCTGACCGCATGATTCAGTAAATTGCTCTAGGGGCTGCTTGACTGTCTAATGTCTGATCCGTTGCAATGAACCCGCGAATACGAGATACCGCCGAAAAATTGTGATGTCAAACGCTTCTGATACTCTCTCCGATCGCATCGGCGGCGCGGAGAGTGTCGCCGAATTGGTTCAGCAGGTCTATGTCCGGGTTCTGGCAGGTCTCCGACTGTGTCCGTTCTTCGAAAACACGTCCCTCGAGAAACTGGTCCGTATGCAGCCGGAGTTCTTTGCTGCCGCACTGGACGGACCAATGGGAACCGGAGATCCTGATCTCGCAAAGATACATTATGGAATGGGTATTGGCCGGAAACGCGTTACTCTGTTCGTGAATCATCTTATTTTGTGCTGAATGAACGGCACGCGATTGATCGCCGTGACGCCATAGATATCGTTTTCCGTATTGCGACGTTCAGCGACCAGGTGATCGGCGAATCCGGTGGTGCCGACGGATAGGTCATGACAAAGATTATTCCTGTCACTGCTGCCGCCCGCGCGATACAACTGAATCAGCGGTTAGACACAGCTGTTTCGGCAGCGTTTTCGGAGCTCAGCGTTATTGACTAGTAGCGCTTGATGTATGCCGCCGCGCAAGAAGTTCGCTATACCGTGGCAGCAGATCGCATCCGATGAAGTATGTGTCCGCAGAGCATTTTTCGAATTCGTGTGCAGACTGCTGCTCACTTGAGCAGATGCTTTCTTCATCAGAACGCGGTGGCCCGTCACACTCGCAGGCGGATTCCGCTGCGGTGGCTTTAATCCATTTCGGCTCAACTGACACGTGAATGATACTGTCGTCGCCGATGATAGTAGCGGGATAATGCCGATTCACTTCAAGGGCAGCATGACTCACAATGCACAACCCTTGTAGCGAATGTTCAGACGGCGTGGTCAATCAGCCGATGATTCAGAAGCTGGTCCAGGCGGCTGCCGGAAAACAGGGCCACAATTCTGGTGTCGCCTTCCGTGGTGGCCCAGTGGACAATTTGGGTTTGTTCGGTGAGGAGATTTTTGGTTCCCTTGTACAGCGAAAATGTCACTGAGTCTCCAACAGTTGGATGGCCCGTGGCGTTCGAGACAATTGATACAATCTCCTATGAACCGATTGCTCGCACAGCACACTTGACGATGGTCCTGTCGTTGCTGTTCACGTACACGGTGAGGTTCGCGATTCTGCCTGACGTCAGCCGACGGTCCACGGCCTTGTTGATCAGAGCTGGCGTCTCATGTCTGATTGAATCTGTCTGCTGTGATATGTCCTGAACCGATTTGTCTACTGAATTAGCGAACATTGAATGTAACCTTGTTGCAGGAGGCTAATGTGATCCGGCCCATTACCGCAATACCTCCGACGTTTCATCTGCATTGCAAGGATATGTTGCCCTTCTGTATCGCCAGGGTGCGTGTCTGAAGTCAGACGGGATATGAGCAACTACCACTGACGTTACTGCGGGTTAGACGGAAGATAAAGGCCCGAATGCACCAACGCTGGCACGTACCGGCTGCCTGTGGTGGGCCCCTGAGTGTGATAGTGACATGAGTGGGGCTACTGAAGCATCATCGCTCGGCGGTTTTGTGGTCCAAGAGCAAACAGCCGGTTATCTCCGCGAGTACAGAACGCCGGCGAATTGAACGATTCTGTTAGAAAAGGAACTGTCCGGTAAAACGCCACGGGGCAGGTCCGATACGATGGGCTGTCCCGCAGAATTCTTACCTGGGGTTTCACGAGCATGTCCCGATTCGCCGTCATTCTGTTTATTCTGGCCGCTGATCTCGGTGCGCCGCCTGCTGGTTTTGCGCAGCGCGCAACCAGCGACAAACCCAACGTCATTCTGATCATGGCGGACGACGTTAGTTGGGAGGCCTTCGGTTGCTACGGTGCTCAGGACTACGAAACGCCCAACATCGATGCACTCGCAGCTGCCGGTCTGCGTTTCAGGCATTGCTATTCCACGCCAATCTGTACGACGACGCGTGTCAAGCTGATGACCGGTCAGTACAACTTTCGCAACTACACACACTTTGGATATCTGAATCCGGATCAGAAAACGTTCGGTCACCTGATGCAGTCTGCCGGATACAGAACCGCGATTGCGGGAAAGTGGCAGTTGAATGGGCTTTACAATAAATTGCCAGGACATGATGACCATGCTCGCCCCAGGAAGGCTGGCTTTGACGAGTCACTTCTCTGGCAGGTGACAACCGGAAAGTCTGTCAAAGACGGTGGAGGTGAAAGGTTCTGGAGTCCGCCTCTGGAATACAATGGTCGTGTTGTTACGGTCAAGGAAAATCACGGCAAGTACGGCCCTGATTTGCTGTGTGACTTCGTCTGCGACTTCATAGAACGAAATCGTCAGGAGCCATTCTTTGTTTATTATCCCATGGTGCTGGTTCACGACCCGTTTGTGGCCACTCCGGACACCATCGGTGACGCGCCACGAACGCAGGCGGCCAACAAAGCTCCGAAGAGCAAAGAAGGACGCAAGGCCAACTTTGTAGCCATGGTTAACTACATGGACAGGATCGTTGGCAGAATCGTTGCCCAGGTCAAAGCGATTGATCAGCTGGAAAACACGATCATCATGTTCACGGCCGACAACGGGACGAATACTACCATCACGTCGCGATGGAATGATCAGCTGATCCGAGGGGGCAAGGGAGGCATGACGGATATGGGGACTCACGTTCCCTTCGTCGCTTCATGGCACGGCACCGCACCTCAGGGCGTCGTACTTGACGATCTGGTCGACTTCACGGACTTCTACACCACGCTGGCTGTTGCCGCCGGTATTAAACGGATCGGGAGTGATCCCGTCGACGGACGCAGTTTTCTGCCTCAACTTCATGGTGACGGCGGAAATCCGAGAGATTGGGTCCTGTGCCACTACCAGCCGTATTGGAATAAGAAGCCAGGCCAGTTTGCTCGAACCGATGCCTTTAAACTTTATCGCGACGGTCGCTATTTTCATGTGCCCGACGACCTTGTTGAGGCTCATAATCTGACGCCTGGATTGGCCGGTGAATTCGGCGAAAAGGCTCGGCAGCAACTCGCCGATTTGCTGGGACATTGTCCGCCTGCCGCAACAGAAAATGGGAAACGGGACACCAAAAGTCGGCCGATTTATCCACTGTGGAAGAACCTGGTAGATCCGAATGACTAGCGCTATGAGAGTCCGCAAGAAGCCGACGACCGTCGTGAAAAGTGCGTGCGTTAGGTGCAAGTCCCTCGTTCCATTTCAGCAGAAACGGCGACTGGCCATGAAATTACTGGCCATCACGATCTGCCTCACGGCGGCAACGATTCATGGTGTGGCGCAGGATGACAGCAAGGAAGTCCGTGAAATCGGGATCGAGTTGCGACACGCTCAACGCGAGAAACGCCATCTGCAGAAACGCCTCGAATTTGCGACCGAGCGAATCGCACTGCTGACTCAACGTCGCACGTTGCGGGGTACTCTGGGACGATTCGGGCGTCAGATTTCGGAAGCCAGAGAGGATGCTGACGAAGGTAAAGTTGAACAACTGGCGGACAAAGCAGAAGAAGCAGAGCTGGAATTCGAGTTTGTTGGTGAAAGACTTGAAGTGCTTGAGCGTCGCGGGAGCATCCTGGACCTGATCAACGGTGTGGAAGAAGCGGGGATCGATCTTCTGCTTGCTGAAGCCAAGTCGTTATCAAAAACGCTGGACTACGGCAGCGAATTGCTCACCAACCTTTTCTGCGTTTACAGAGATGGTCCGGAGAATGAAGTACGTGAGCTGGAACAGGAAATCGAAGATTTGGACGAACACTTTCATCATCAACGCGAAGTGCTGCAGCTCAGACTCGAATTACACTGGGCGCGAACTGAAGGTGAAACGGAGGATGTGCGGGAACTGGAAGCGGAACTCAGGGAACTTGGCGCTGCTGCGGAATCGCGTGATGGCGGCGAAAGCAAACCACGGTCACCAATCCGGCGGGAAGACCTTTCGCCTCCGATCCAACTTTCTGATAACGAGATCAGCGCCGCCGAACAGCTGGATTTTCACCAGCAGGTCATCCCCGTACTGAAGACCGCGTGCTTTGAATGTCACGCTGGCGAATCTGCGAACGGCGATTTGGACCTGGAAGCTCTGGTCCGATCCACGCCGCTGGTTGTGAACCGCTCGCACTGGATCAACGTGATTCAGCAGTTGAAGGTTCGATCGATGCCGCCGGCGGACGCAGACCAGCCATCCGAAGCCGACCGCCGTATGTTGACGGCATGGCTGACGAATGCGATTGAAAACTTTGACTACTCCACAGTCAGGCAACCAGGCTACGAGACCGCTCGCCGACTGACTCATGTGGAATACAACAACACGGTTCGCGATCTGACAGGCATTGACCTTCGCCCCGCCGACCGTTTCCCTGTCGACATGACAGCCACCAGCGGATTTGAGAACAGTGCGAACAGCCTGTTTGTACAGCCGATTTTGATGGAGCGCTATGTGGGTGCGGCCGAAGCCATTGTTGCGGCTGCCTGGCCCGAATCACCGTCGTCACCCCCCCAGCGAGCAGCATGGCAGGAACTCCTGGGCGAAGTTGAAGATCTTGCGGCCGAAGGTATGGCAGAAAACGTGTTGCGACGTTTTGCAACGCGAGCCTACCGGCGTCCCGTTGAGCGAGACGAACTGGCTCCATTGCTGTCATATTTTGAACAACGTGTTCGTGAAGGTGTCTCAGCCAAATCTGCGCTGAAAGATGTCCTGCAGGTTGTTCTGGCGTCGCCCAGTTTCCTGATTCGTTCGGAACAGAGCGGCCCGCAGACCGACCTTGCTTTTCCGGTAACAGACTGGGAACTCGCCGGCCGGTTGTCATATTTTCTGTGGGCGTCAATGCCGGATGACCAGCTGTTCCGTCTCGCCGAAACGAATCAGCTGCGTGAGCTCGGCGTCCTGGCTGATCAGGTCGATCGCATGCTGCGTGATCCGAAGGCCCGGACACTGGGGGGCCTGTTTGCAGCGCAGTGGCTGGGGTTCATTGATCTTGATCGAGTTCGTCCCGGGCAGATCGATAATCCATGGGCCACCGATTCGCTGATCAAATCGATGAAGCAGGAATCGGCGATGCTGTTCAATTCACTCGTGCAGCAGAACGCGTCCATTGATCGTTTGGTCGATGCCGACTACACATTTGTCAATGAAGAACTTGCGAAGCATTATGGCATGCAGGGCGTTTCCGGTGAACACATGCAGCGAGTATCGCTCAGGGATACACCTCGCCGAGGCGTGCTGGGACACGGCAGCGTTCTGGCGGTGACGTCGTTTCCCGGACGAACGAGTCCTGTGATTCGAGGCAACTGGATTCTGACAAGACTGTTGGGTACGCCACCACCACCACCTCCTCCTAACGTCAGCGAATTCGACGAACGTGTTGCCGAAAACCGGCGACTGAATCAGAGACAGAAGCTGGAAGCACATCGGGACAATCCCAATTGCTATGCCTGCCACAGTCTGATTGATCCGCTCGGCTTCGCACTGGAGAAATTCGACTGGTTTGGACGTCACCAGCCGACTCGAAAGGAAAGGCCCGTCGATGCCACTGGAAAACTGCCGGGGGGCAAATCGTTCCGCGGACTGACGGGACTCAGTCAGACACTGTTGAGCGAGCGGCTGGACGATTTGACGATTCAGCTGACGCGAAAAATGCTGTCCTATGCACTTGGGCGACAGTTAGAATACTATGACGAAGCGACGGTGCGTGAGCTTGTGCAGCAATTGCAGAAAGACGACCGGCGACTGCGGTCAGTGGTGCATGCCATTGTTCAAAGCGACGCGTTTCAGATGAAACAGATACCCGAATTGTAATTCGCGAATAGAAACACGAGTCACCAGAGTCCCAACGCTCGTCGGACGCAGATCAGGGCCGTAACGTCGAGTTTCTAATTTTGGCTGCAACACAACGGATATTTTCATGTTTGGCAACTGGCACATTTCTCGACGCACAACGCTTCGAGGTACCGGCGCTGCAGTGTCTCTGCCGCTTCTGGACGTGATGATCGGACCAAGTCTTTCAGCCGCTGACCGCACATCTCCACCGACACGAGTGGCCTACTTGTATATTCCAAACGGCGTTGCTGATGGAGCGTGGCAGCCCGAAGAGGTCGACGATCAGGGGCGTCTGGTCAGGTTGAATCAATGGATGGCTCCATTGAATTCGCTGCGCAAAGACCTGACTATTTTTCGCAACATGTGGACGCCTCGCGGAAACGGACACATCGCCGGAACGGCGACGTGGCTCACGGGAGGCGGCTTTGACGGCGAGAAACTGGATGCCGGAGGAGCGTCCGTTGACCAGATTGCCGCGCGACACTTTCGAGGTCAGACTCTGCTGCCGTCGCTGGAACTGTCGACTCGTGGTGAGGGTATCTTCACCAGCAGCCTGCCTCGCAATACCGTGTCCTGGGTGGATTCCGTCACGCCGGCGCCACGGGACATTGAACCCCGCGCCGTCTTTGATCGCATGTTTCGAGCGGGCAGCTCGGGACTTGGTAACCGATCCGTTATCGATCTGGTTCTGCAGGATGCTAATCGTCTGAAGCATCGCGTCAGCACTCAGGACCGGAAGAAGATTGACGAGTATCTCGACTCGGTGAGAGCAATTGAACGTCGCATCGAATTTGCCGAACGCCAGCAGACACGGGCCCATCAGACGCTCGGACTGCAACGGGCGCTGCGTCGACCGGAACCCGGAATTCCGGAAGACCACGCCGCATACATGCGGACAATGATGGACATGGTTGTGCTGGCCTTCTGGGCAGATGCAACTCGTGTGTGCACCTTCATGATGGATCACGGCCAGAGCAATCGTTACTTCAACTTCATCGACGGGGTTACCGGCACGTGGCATGCTCTTTCCCACTGGAAGGACGTCAGCGGAAAAACCGAAGATGATGACGGTATCACATCATGGTCGTCCCGTGACGAAAAACGTGGGATGTACAATCGTGTCACGACATGGCATACAGAACACGTTGCCTATCTGCTGAAGAAGCTGCGTGACATCAAAGAGCCCAACGGCCGGTTGCTGGACCACAGCATGGTCGTCTACGGCTCCAGTCTTTCTGACGGACATGAGCACGAAGCGAAGAAGCTGCCGCTGCTGCTTGCGGGTGGTGGTTCAGCTGCAGTCAATCCGGGCAGACTGATAGGCGGCCGTCAGGAAACGTCGATGTCGGACCTGCACCTTGCCATGCTGCAGCGTCTGGGTGTGCCGCATCAGGAATTTGCGGAAAGCGAGTCGCCGCTGGAACTTTCTTAGTTTTGCAGGCGATCTCTCTTAACAGTTCGACAAACGTCACCCCGTTCCGTTGATTCGCTTAACTTCAGACGGAACGTCTTGATGGGACTGTGGTTCTCTGTGTGTATGACAGCGCGACGTGGTGCGCCACTCTCATTCGAAGAAGCGACCTGCTTTACGCACGATGCAGCACGTCATAGGATGGCACTAACCCTGCTGGTGATCCAGCAAAGAACTAATTCCCGCAGCCTCTTTGGAAGGAACAATTTCATGCAACGAAAGTTTTCAGTGTGGGTTCTGACACTCATAGTCGGAATTGCAGTCTGTGCGGGCGAACAGTCTGCTTTTGCGGCCGACGAATACGACTATGACCTGGTGCATTCTTCAGTCGGCTTCAAGGCACGGCACCTGGGCATCAGCTGGATTCATGGTCGGTTCAATGACGTCAGTGGAAAGTTTTCGATCGACCGCCAGCAGCCTTCGAAGTCAACGTTTAAACTGACTATCAAGACTGACAGCGTTGATACTGCCAACAAGGCCCGTGATGAACACCTGCGACAACCCGATTACTTCGATACGAAACAGTTTCCAACGATCGAATTCAAAAGCACCAGTACAAAAGCTATTAGGATGGCAACTGGTGAGGGTGGCTACGAGGTCACCGGCGACTTCACGATGCACGGTACAACTCAAAAGGTCACTATTGTCCTAATGGGGGGCAAGGAGCATGACTTCAAAGGTACCAAACGCGTTGCCTTCTCGACTGAACTTTCACTCAAACGCAGTGACTATGGTTTCGACAAGAGAGCGATCGGACCGATCGGGGATAAGGCCCTGATTTTCATAGACTGTGAAGGCGTACGAAAATAGCAAATGCCCGATCCGCTGTCATATATGAAGGCGATGGTGTCGGCCGCCATCGTTAGTGCTTTGTGCGTACTGGCGATGGTGGCTGCCCGACGGACGACAGACAGAAGTTGGATGAATACAGCGTGCGTTACGGGGCTTGGTCTCGGCCTCGCGGTCGGCTGCGGAATCTTGTCTTTAATTCCTGCATGGCCTCCTGCGAGCGCGCTCGACCGGTTCTTATCGATGGTGGTTCCGGCGTCGCTGGGGATCGAGCTTCTGGCTGGAATTCGGCGAGTCCCCGCCTGGTTGCTGCGTTGTCTGCGAATATGTCTGATCACGACGATCCCAGTGATTCTGCTGCACGGTTCGGTTTACCTGAGTGGGGCCGACACCGAATGGCCGCTGTGGCGGACCTATACGGCAATGGCGTTGTGCAGCGCACTGTTGACGGGCATCTGGGCATTGCTTGCCTTGTTGTCTCGGCGTTCACCCGGAGTTTCGATTTCCTTCGCTGTATGTCTGACGACCCAGTGCGCCGGAGCAACCGTCATGATGGCAGGGTACATCAAGGGCGGCGCCGTTGCATTGCCACTGGTGGCTACTCTGATGGCATCGACAATCGCAATCGGGCTGATCGCGAAACGGTCCGGCGAGCCGGCTGACTTCCGGACATCGACGACCCTGGGAATCGGCGTTGTGAGCCTGTTCGGCGTCTTGTTCATTGGGCGATTTTTTGGTCGACTTTCTACCGGCAGTGGGTTGACTCTGTTGCTGGCCCCTCTCTGCTGCTGGGCGACAGAAATGCCACAGCTGCGGCACCGAAAGCCATGGGTTGTGGGCTCGCTTCGCATGGCGTTGGTCACAGTTCCGTTGTTGTTGGTGCTGGTCCAGGCGAAGCGAGAATTTGACCGCGACATGGCCCCGCTGCTTGGAATGGAAGGACCTGCGCCAAGGGAACTCACTGCGGAGATCGGCGATCGCACGGCTGGAATGAGGAAAAGTGCATTGCCGTAGTGTCGCCGGACCTATCGCATTTTTTCTAATTTCAGCAATCCGATCACGGCCCAGCAGGTATCTCAGTATGTGGCTGTTTTCTGGACCTTGTCCTGCTTGTTCTTCTTCGTCCCTTTTACTTCCCACGGCCCATCGGATGTCTGAGTCGTCAGCAGATACGTCCGTGCGCGTTCAACAGCCGGGCTGACTTCACTGGCACGTGGTTGCATCGACCGGGCATAGAGCACCTGGCCGGTTGCCATGGCATCGCTTTCCTGTTCACGAATCCAGCCCCAGCCGCCATTGTCGTTTTGTTCGCCCAGAATGGTGTCCAGCACCAGCTGTATCCGTGCTGTGCCCGAATCGTCGACAAGCTGTACGACCAGCGATTCCGCACTGACAACGTCGCGATCTGATTTCAGGAACGCCAGTGCCTGCATTGACACGGCATCATTAAACCCGGCTGCATCACCCATCCACCGATTCCAGGCTGTGGTGACGTATACGATTTCTGGTAGCGGGCGTTTTTGCGAGGGCAGTTGTCCCGCAGGTTTCCATGAACCATTGTCCTGCTGACCCGCCTTCAGAGGTGGCAGCAGCTGGTTTTGCTGCGTCGTCTGTGCTTCCGTGAGCGCAAGCGTCGCGTACAACATCTGCGCGACACCATCAAGATTTAGTGTGGTGACGACGACATCCTTGTCATTTTTTTTGAGCAGTGCTTCAAACGACCAGTCCACCCATGCGGTCAGCTGACCCTGGTCGACATCGAGCCCAGCCTCCGCCGCAGCTGCATGGGTCCAGATCGTAAATGTCCCCCGATGGCACGACACGCACTTCTTCTTATTCATCTACCATTGTCCGCGTTCGGCGATGTGCGGCAGGCTCCTTACGATTGCACTGCGCGCGGCATTCTGTGTGGGTTCGTCGGCAGAAAACGCTGACCATGAATTCACGTACATTATCCCAGTGATCAGAATCAGGAATCGAGAGCACTTCATTTCAATCGCCCCGAAAGCAGAGTCACGGTCGACCTGTTGCGAATTGCTGACCGTGGCATGGTAGTAGCGCGGAATACCGACTCCATCCCGTTTTATGTTAGGGTTGGACCAGCGACGAACAAACACGTGATATCGAACTGAAGAAAGATTGCTCAGATGGCAGCGTTTCAAGAGATATGAACGCAGCAGACACTAAATCACGGGCGACATTCTGCCGCCGTCAGACTGGCTGTTCAGAATCGACATGCACGGCGCGTTCATTGACTGTTGCAGCAATAGTCGGCACACTGCGGGAGATTCTGGGCGTTGGGGCGTCGATAACAACGATAACAACGATAACAGTTGCCTGTATGTGGTAACTGTCGATCAGAATTCTGCACCAAGTTTTTATTTTTGCACCGAAGGATTGTCATGAAACGGTCGCGTTTACCGTGCGGTCAGAAAAAAAGTTGCTGCCGCGCCGAACAGCCGCAAGGCAGGAACTCGAATCCTACACACCATCAGCGCGGTCGCAGACTTGCAATGGCTGGTTTGCTGATGACGATCCTGGCGACCTGCGTCGTTTCGTCACACGCACAGTTTGTCAATCGAAGTGTTGCTCGGTGGTCAGTCAGGAATGATATGTATGGCGGTCGGTGGCATGCCCCGGTGCAATACGGTGCCGGCGGGTACTATCCTTATGGAGGCCAGACGGCCTATGGCAATGCCGTGCGGGCACAGGCTGAGCTAACCATGGCACAGGGAAGGGCGGCACAAAGCCAGGCGATAGCCAATGAGAATAGCGAGAAGGCCAGAAAACAATACATTGAAAACAAGGCCCGTTATGAGGAACTGCGGCGCGAACAACGCGGAATCATTGAGGCCCGAAAGGCGAAAGAACGGGAAGCTCAGCGTCAACGAGCCGCCAGCCGGAAGCCCAAAGCCCCGACGGATCTGTACCCGCGACTTGCAATTGATCAGCTGGATCGTACGACCGGTGATATCGTCTGGCCGAAATGTTTGACGGGAAAAACGTTCGACGAGGACCGTCAGCGTATTGAATCCTCTGTGCAGTTTATTGCTCAACATGGACCGGATCAGAGGTCTGCCGGTATCATTGACGAGACTGCGAAGAAGATGAAAAAAAACATGAGTGACGTGATGAAGCAGTTTGGCTTCCAATCATATTCAGATGCCCGCAAGTTTCTCAGCAGTCTTTCCGTCGAAGGTTACTACGCGATGGAGGAATTATGATGCGTTTGTTGACTCCCGTGTGCCTGCATGCGTACATGATCATTGCTGTGGCGCTGCACCCGTTTGGGGCTGAACCGTTGTTGGGGCAGGAGGGCTCTGGCAATCCACGGGCGACTGCCGCTCTGGTCCGGCACCTGGAAAGCGGATCCTCGGCAGAAAAACTGGATGCCGCCACGCGTCTTGGTCATCTGGGGCCGTATGCCAGCCATGCCGTTCGCGGCCTCGCCAAAGCACTCACGTCGGGCGACCCGACGCTGCAGTACGAAATCCTTGTTGCATTAGGCCACATCGGGCCATTGGCGACAGAATCGATCGATGAAGTAGCGGCTGTTCTGTCCTCTGACATTCTGCCACTGCGGACCGCTGCCCTCGATGCCCTGCGACAGATCGGCACTGTTCCGCCCGCGATCGCCGAACAGGTCGAAAATCTGACGACTGGTTCGAACGAAGCTGTCATGGCGGCAGCCGTCCGTTGTCTTGTTACTATGGAGCGAGAAGACAGTGCCGCTGTCGCTGCTGCCGTGCCGGGACTGGTCAAAGCTTTGGCCAATCAGCGACCGTCCGTCCGAAATGCCGCCGCAAACGCTCTTGTGGAAATCGGAGAATCGATTGTTCCATTACTCAAGGAACCACTCGGAAGTGCTCAGCCGGTTGTACGCCGGAAATCCTGCGAAGTTGCCGGGCGCCTGGGCGTCGCAGCATCGGGTCTTGTGCCATTGCTGGTCGCTCGGCTGAGTGATGAAGACGAACTCGTTGTCCGATCAGCCGCCTCAGCGCTCGGAGAGGTTCGAGGTGAACCCGGTTTGGTTTTGCCTAAACTTCAGCAGTTGCTGGCTGATGGTTCTCCTTCCGTACGGGCAATAGCGATGTCCGCTCTTGCGGAATTCGGGCCGCTTGCAAACAACGCGGTTCCTGCCGTTTGTGGGATGATAAACGATGACAGCACGATCGTCAGGGCGGCCGCATCCCGTGCCCTTGGACAAATTGGCGAAGGCAGTGAAGAGGCCGTACACGCGCTGATGGGCGCCATTGATGATCCACACGGTGGCGTGACAATACAAGCCGCAAACTCGCTTTCACAGCTGGGAGCCACAGCCGTTCCGGCTTTGGTTCGTTTGCTCGATAAGCCTCATTACCGCGATCTTGCCGTAACGGTACTGGGAGAGATCGGTCCAGCGGCCAAAACCGCAGTTCCTGCACTGGTTGCCCTGGCAAGAAGCGACAACGAACAGCTTCGTAGGGAATCCTTCATTGCTTTGGCAAGCATTGGCCCTGAGGCCACTGCCGCCGTGCCGGACCTGCTGAAGATCCTGCGAAATCCGGAAGCGGGTGTCTCCCGCGGTGGAGCAGCCTATGTTCTGGGGCATATTGGTGAGCAGACCTGTGTACCCGTACTAAAGCATATTTTGAGCGAGTCAGCGGACACAGATCCTAAGGTCCTGCGCGCCGCGGCATGGTCGCTGGTGATGTTACAGCCGGACAACTCCGCAAATGCTCCGATCGTTCTGCCGCACCTGACGGACGCACTGTCCTCAGAAGTTCCATTGGCTCGCAAGGAAGCACTGGCGGCCATTGGCCAACTTGGGGCGGGCGGTCAGCCCGCCAGCGATGCACTGATGGAACTTGCTAAGAACGATTCGGAAGCGACCGTTCGAAGTGAAGCGCTGCACGCGTTGGCGTTGCTTCCGAACATCTCGGACGAACTTATGCCCATTGCAATTGTCGCCATGGACGATCACGACCCTCACGTCCGAAACTCCGCACGATTTTTGCTGGGGAAGATGGGTTCCAGAGCCAGTGTAGCCGCTGCAAAACTGAAACGCGGAACGCGCGAAGGTGCGGTCATGGACCGAATTGTTGCGGCATGGGCGCTCGCGCGAGTCGCGCCGTCTGACGAACACAACATGCTTGCCGTCCCATTTATGCTTCAAGCCCTGCCGGATCACGATCCCCGCGTACGAGCCGAAGCCGCTCACACGCTCGGAATCCTGGGCATCTCTCGTCCAGAAGTGATTGCCGCCCTGAAGACGGCCGCGTCTGATCAGCATAAAAACGTGGCCAAGGCTGCGAAAATAGCTCTGGATCAGCTCAAGTAGCACCGGAAAGTTGTTGCGCAAAATGATTTTGACACTTTCGCCTTAGGCGGAATCTCTTTTTTACGTTGGTGTCGCGGCAGTGCTGTTCTGCTGTCCGGAAACCGGGCGCCTCATCGGGCGATTCGATGCTTTTGTGCACCGACTGGATTACGCCAGCTGGAATAGAGTACGTCTGCTCAGACACCGACGGTGCGGACTCTGAAAAGTCGCCACCGAAGAGGAATAGTGACCTGTGCCCCAATATCGGTCAGCCCGAGCATGCTCTCAGAATTGACCGACAGGGTTGCCATCATTGCGGGCAGACAGTTTTTGCAGAACACCCATGTTGCGACCGGTTTTGTCATTGCTGTCGATACCTTCCTGAATTGCGCGGACCGAACCGTCGCACATGAGGAATTGGACAATGCCGTTTGCATGGCGGCTGGAATAACCTGTATCGCTGCGGTTGATCGGGGAGGCATAGCTGCCATCGGCCAGAACATCGCTTTTCTGATAGTTTGAACGTGGCCCCGGCCACAGTGCCGCCTTGCCCAGAACCGATCGTTCTCCAACCATGAGCGTGTTTGACGTCCCGTCAGTGATGGTCCGGATTCGGACCATGCTGTTCATCGCAAAAATGCCATTGTTTCCCGGCGCAGCGCCGCGTCCACCTGATACCGAGCTTGTCGTCTGCCCCGGCCAGAATGTTGACGAATCAGACCAGCGAGGAATTGACGTGGAGCCAAAATTTCCCACGTAGTTGGAGGTACCGCAGTCGCCGCGAAACGGATTCGTGTCAGGGACTGAATCCAGTGGACATCGGTATACACCCAAACGCATCTTCAGCAGTCCGGCATGCGTTTTTGATGACGTGTAGATGCCGTTCTTCATGTCAAGTTTGTTGTACAGCGGAGCCTGATCAAGATAGGGTAAGATCGAAGACTGCCATCCCGTGGACGCATAGCCTGCGCCATCCGGCTCGCGCGTATTTATTCCATGCTGGCGGGAAACCGCCGTGAACGTCGTGATAGTTTGGGAGGGTCAGCCCTAACTGCTTCAGGTTGTTCACGCAGATCATGTCGCGTGCATCACGGCGAGCCGACTGCATCGCCGGCACCAGTAAGCTTGTACAGACAGAACAAATCGCCGCTACGGTCAGCGTTTCGATGATTGTGAATCCACGCGTACGGAGGCAAGACATGCCTGTTCTGGACGTTGGACGCGGATTGACAACGTTGGCTTGCTGTTCAGTTGAAGGTGATGACATGAGCATAAAATCCTGTCAATAGAATCGACGACGGAAAATGGATCAGAAAGTGTCTTCGTTTGAGCGTTTGCATTCGGTCCCGCCAATGCCAGCCTTTCTTCACACTTCACACGCGAGCAACCTTACGCGTGGTTGCGTTGCGAGACGAATCCTCTCTATTGGGTCAGCAGCTCATTAGTGGGCATAGCGTGGAGTCGCCAGTTGCCGTTGAATCTTCCCAAAATCATGGAGCCTTTGCTGCCCGGAATGGTGTGGCTGCCGACCGGTGCGGAGGTCAGTTGGCGGTACAGGTTGCGGTGCTGTTTTTCACCGTCAAAGAATCGCCAATTGCCTTCGACCAGTTCGAATTTCAGAATCCGCTCAGACTCCTGTTTGCCCAGCGCAGGCAGAGTGATATCGGCCGCAGCACCGGATGTGCGATTGGTTGCAGCAGCGGCAGCTTTCAGGTCGCGAATCATCGCTTCGGCCATTTTGGGCTGAGATTTCAGCCGCGACAGCAGTCGCTGCATGTTGTCGGCCTGAGCCAGAATTGTGAGTGCCGGCAGTGGATAAACACTGCGAACAAACTCTTCCTGTCAGGCACTGTCGAGCAATGCCGCTGCCTGAGTCAGCATTCGTTTGAGATCAGACCCAAGTCCCTGGATCGGCCTGGATGGTCTGTCTGTCGTAGCAGGAATGTAGTCAGGTTTCGTGGCCGGAATCAATTCGACTGGTTTTTTGATGTAGGTGATTTCCACCAACGTTTGATTCCGGTTGAACGTGGATTTTCCAGACAGCGCCGCCAGTATCGCAGCCTTCAGGTCTTTGACTTCCGCCTCCGAAAGGATTGGAGACGGTTCCGAATTGCGCCGTCCTCGGACTAACAGAGAGTTTCCATATACGAGCGCTCGCTGACTTGCAACGGTGCCGGGAAGAAAGTCATACATCAGTAATTGAAACTGTTTTTTGTCCAGCATTGATATTGCCTCGCGCAGATCAGCTTCCAACGCTGCTTCCGGTGGTTCTTCGACGATCTGCTTTATGCCTTGAAGAGGTTGCTGTGCGAAGCCGTCCGTACTGCAGATCGCCAGTGCCAGCATTGTAAGCGATGTCGTCGTCCAGTTCTTCAGGATTCACTCCCGTTGAGAAGATGACTACTGTTACATTCTCGTGACATAAGTATCTCCGCAGTTGCAATAGGAAAGTCGAAAATCTTCCACTCGCGCGACGCTGATGAATGACACTCGAAGTCGGGGACCGTTTGTCGTCCTGCCCCACAGGAAAAGCCAAGTCCCGGCAACGGGTTGTGGCGCTGGTTTTGCTGGCGACTTCCACTCCTTCTGCATACTATTCTTCGCTGGTGCCGTGCCAACATTCGGAATTGAGGTTTAGCAAATTGAAGTGACGAGCGAATCTTCTCAAAACTCAAGGAGGAGGTTTCGTTGGAAAAGAAGTATGTCGTGCGATTGTCCAGCCAGAAGCGTGAAACCTTGCCTGGTGTGAGCAAAGGGCGGACAGGCTCTTCGCAGAAAGTCTGGCGCGCTCAGATTCTGTTGAAGGCAGATATTCGCGAACCGAACTGGACGGATGCTCGAATCGCCGAAGCGTATTCCTGTCGCGTACCAGCCGTGGAGAATTTGCGGAAACGGTTAGTGACGGAAAGGTTTGAGATTACCCTGAACGGCAAGCCGCGTGAAGCATCTCCCCGACAAAAACGTCTCAAAGGAAAACAGGACGCAAAGGTGACTGCCATGAGGCTGAGTAAGCCTCCGAAAGGACTGACCAACTGGTCTTCGACTGCTGACGGATCGGGTTGTGGAACTGAAGTTGGTCGGCTCAATCAGCCACGAGACCATTCGGCAGACGCTGAAAAAATGGAATAACAAAGCGGAAGATCCAATACAGTGTAATTCCTCCGGAAACCCACCCGGAATTCATTGCGGCGCTGGAAGATGTTCCGGACACGTATGAGCAGCCTCACGACTGCGATTATCCGGTGTTGTGCATGGATGAACAGCCCGTCCAGCTTCACAGGGAAGTTCGCCAGCCGATTCCGGCGGACAGATGCCACGCACGCCGCGTTGACTACGAATATCAACGATGCGGCACTGCGTGAGTGTTCATGTTTACTGAATCTCTGGTCGGATGGCGTCAGCTCAGCGTGCCGGATCAACGGACCAAAGTTAACTGGGCGGCCGAAATGGAAGCATTGATGAACACGCGTTACAGGAAAGCGAAGAAGGCCATTCTGGTCTGCGACCGTCTGAACACGCACACCAGGGGAGCATTCTACGAAACGTTTTCCGCAGCAAAGGCTCGTGCGTTAGTGAAGCGAATCGCATTTCGATACACACCCCAGACTGTGATGGAGCCAACGGGTTTGTAATACGTTGTCATGGGTGGCTAGAATAGGTCCGCCTGCCGGGCGAACACGTTTCGCAACTACCCGCTGCCGACCATCTTCCTGCGCGTACTCTCAGTATGTTACTACGGCTCAAATACATCACTGTATTACTGTGTGCGCTGGCTTGTCTTAGTCCGAGTGCAATCGGACGGGACCAGGCGGCGATACAACGTGTTTCGGTGCAGCCGTCGGCGATAGATATTTCGGGGCGGAATCGGAAGCAGCAACTTGTTGTGACAGGCATTTGTGCTGACGGATCGCAGATTGATCTGACACATGTCGCTGTGATCCGTGTGCTGGATCCGTCGATTGCCACCATTGACGCGGCTCTGCTGAGTGGACTGCGCGAAGGCGAAACCCAGGTGCAAATCGAGGCTGGTAAATCAGTCGCCACGATTCCGCTCAAAGTTTCGAACTTCAGCAGTTACCCGCCGATTCATTTTGAGGGTGATGTTCTGCCACTATTTTCCAAGCTTGGTTGTAACAGTGGCGGCTGCCATGGAAAACAATCCGGGCAGAACGGCTTTCGGCTGAGTGTGTTTGGCTTCGACCCCCGTGCTGATTACGACGCGCTGGTCCGGGAAGGTCGTGGACGGCGAGTCTTTCCTGGTGCCATTGAGCACAGCCTGATTTACACCAAGGCCGTTGGAATTTCGGCACACGGCGGAGGGCAGCGCATGTCGGCTGGCTCGCAGGATGCACAGTTACTCCGCGAGTGGATCAGACAGGGAATGCCGTGGGGCACCGATCAGGCTGCAAAACTGGAAAAGATTGCTGTGCAGCCCAGCTTGAGAGTCATGTCGCCACTGTCTCAGCAGCAGTTGCGCGTGGTTGCAACATACAGCGATGGACGAACTCGTGACGTGACTCGAGCGGCATCATACGCCAGCAACGAAGCGGCCATCTCAGACTGTGACACCAGGGGCGTCGTTCAAACCGGAAAGGTGGCAGGTGAAGCCGCCATCACGATCAGCTACATGGGATTCGTGGATGTCAGCCGAGTCGTGATTCCACAGTCTGGCGCAGCTGTGCCTGTGCGACCGGAGTGGTTCACGAACGCAAATCCGATCGACGATCTCGTCTGGGACAAGTGGCAACAGTTGCGAATTGCACCGTCCGAGTTGTGTGACGATGTGACGTTTCTCCGGCGGGTGATGGTGAAGACCACTGGAACCCTGCCTCGCGTTGAACAGGTGCGAGCATTTATGGCCGACTCATCTGCCAACAAACGGGCAGACGTCATTGAACGTGCACTTGCATCCACAGAATTCACCAACTATTGGACTCAGCGATGGTCCGACATTCTGATGGTGAATTCGAAGTCTATCGGTGGCCGGGGTGCCTATGTGTTTCACCAATGGATCCGACAGCAGATTCAGACGAATCGTCCGTACGACGAATGGGTGTACGACATCATCGTGGCCAGCGGTAATTCCGGTCAGGTCGGCCCCGCCAACTTCTATCGCAGTCAACGCACGGCTGAAGACGCAACCCGGACCATTTCGCAGGCGTTCCTGGGAGTCCGCATGGATTGTACCCAGTGTCATCACCATCCTTTCGAAAAATGGGGTCAGGACGACTTCTACGGTCTGGCAGGGTACTTTAACGGCATGACGCGACAGAAACTCGACGAGAATCGCGATCTGGTCTATCACCCTGGTCACAAGCCGATTTCCGTGCCAGTGGTCAACCGTCCGGTACAAACCCGGCCGCTGGATGGCAGTCCGACAACTGCCGACGACCGAACGGATCCCAGGCCTGAACTGGCGAAATGGGTGACCTCCGCTGCGAATCCATTTTTCTCCCGGCTGGTTGCGAACCGTCTATGGAAGCACCTGATGGGCCGAGGGCTGGTCGAACCCGAAGACGATTTGCGCGAGACAAATCCTCCGACGAACCCGGAGTTGCTCGATCACCTGGCTGAGACGCTTAAGGAAAGCGACTATGACCTCAAGGCATTGATGCGACATATTCTGACGAGTACCACCTTCCAGCTGTCCAGCCAGTCAACCGATTCCAACTACAGCGACGGCCAGACGTTCAGCCATTATCTGGTCCGTCGATTGCCGGCGGAAGTCATGCTGGACGCAATCTGTCAGGTCACAGGAGTTCCGGAACGATACCCGGGACATCCACCCGGGGCTCGCGCAATCGAACTCTGGGACAACCAGTTGCCGTCGTACTTTCTGGACACATTTGGTCGCAGTCTGAGAGAATCACCGTGCGAGTGTGGCAGCAGTGGCGAACCTACGATGGCTCAGGCACTACACCTGCTGAACGCTCCTGAGATCGAAGCAAAAATTCAGAACGACCGCGGACTGGTGTCCGTGTTGAGCGAATCAGACGACGATGTTAGTGGGTTGATCGAGCATATTGCGCTGGCAACGGTCAATCGTTTGCCAACAGCACGAGAGAGAAATACGGGAACACAGCTGTTGCAGACCCCTTCGCGTCGTCAGGGGCTGGAAGATTTCCTGTGGGTGATGATGAATTCGTATGACTTCCTGTTCGTCAAGTGACAGCAGGTGGTCTGTTATGTTTGAGATGCTTTTGTGCGCCAGTGATGTGCGGGAATTCGCGCCCGTGAAAATCACTGGCAGAGCAAGGGGACTCAAAGACAACGCATGCTGGACAATCGAATTATGAGAAGGCATTCGAAGACAAGCCGCCGTGACTTCATACGCATGGGATCCATTGCCAGCCTGGGCATGGCCGACATTCTGCGTATGCAGCAGCTTTCTGCGACGGATAACGGTGACCGCAGCGACGTAAACTGCATTTTCATTTTTATCGTCGGCGGCATGCCTCAGCAGGACATGTGGGACCTGAAACCCGATGCTCCGCCGGAAATCCGTGGCGACTTTCAAAACATCAGCACTAATGTTCCCGGCATTCAGATTTCGGATGTTCTGCCGGGATGTGCGACTGTCGCAGACAGGATGGCCATCCTTCGCAGTCTGACGCACGATGATTCCGATCATGGTCGTGGCTTCCACATCATGATGTCTGGTAAGAAGCCCGGTGCAGGTGATTTTAACGGCAATCAGAACAACAATCAGCATCCCTGCATTGGCTCCATGGTTTCTCATCTGGGCCGTCCGAGCGTGCTGCCGCCGTACATCTCCGTCCCCAATTTTCTGAACAGCGGCGGACCGTCGTTTCTTGGTCCTTCGCATGGCCCCTTCGTGATTGATTCGGATCCGGCAGCACCGGATTTTTCAGTGCGAGACATCGCCCTGCCAACGGATGTGGTGACCAAACGCGGCCGACTGCGGCAACTGGCCCTGCAGCAGATTAATCAGTTTGAACAGAGTGCCGAACGAGTGGGCCAACAGATGAGGTCATTCGACACGTTTTACAACAAGGCCTACAATCTCATGGCTTCCAGGGAAGCTCGTGAGGCGTTCGACATAGGCAAGGAACCTGAGAGAATTCGCGAAGCCTATGGCATGACCAGTATCGGGCAGTGCAGTCTGCTGGCTCGCCGTATGGTCGAAGCGGGCTGTCGATTTGTCGCTGTCGAGAACGGGCACTGGGACACACACCGGAAGAATACATACAGTCTGCGTGACTTGTTGTGTCCTGCATTCGATCAGGCGATCCCCGCGTTGCTGAATGACCTGCAGGATCGAGGCATGCTGGAAAAGACTCTCGTTGTGGTGACGACTGAGTTCGGGCGTACGCCTCGTATTAACGAACTGGCAGGCCGTGATCACTGGCCGAATGCGTTCTCGATTGTGATGGCGGGCGGCGGTGTGAAGGGTGGCCAGGTCATTGGTGCGACGGATAAGCAGGCTGCCGAAGTCACGGATCGTCCCATCACTCCGGAAGACATGGTTGCCACAGTCCTTTACGGACTCGGCATTGACCACAAGAAAGTACTTCACACGCCACTGGGAAGACCCGTCCCGATTGCCGACGGTGGTCATGTTGTTCAC
>JABABI010000058.1:0-3327 GCA_014238335.1 Fuerstiella sp. | reverse complement strand
CGGGCTGACCGGAACACGCTGAGTGCCTGTCCGGATCGCTGTCCCTGTTAACACCGCGCAACTGGAATCATCGTGCATCCTCGTCTACTTATACCCCTGATCGTACTGGCGGAATTCGTTCTCGGCCAATGCGCGATCGGACAACCCGTGCCAACCAAGCTGCCGGACAGCGTACACCTGTTTCCCGCCGGTGCGCAGCAGGGTACGACCGTAAAGGTACACATCGGTGTTGAACAAACACCGCCGCGGGCAAATTTCTTTATTCGCGGCCAGGGCGTCACTGGCGACAGTGTTCTTGTGACAGAAGTCTTTGACGACGGTCAGCCTTCACCGCGGCGTGCACCCACTGAAATTCCGATTCATTACCCTCGACAATGGGCGGGCGAAGTGAAGGTCGCTGCCGATGCGCCTGTTGGAACGGCACACTGGGACATTTTCTGTGCGTCCGGGGGCAGTTCGGGAAGTCTGCCGTTCGTTGTCGGCAGCCTGCCGGAGTTCATTGAAACGGAATCGAACTCAACGCCGCAATCTGCTGAATTGATCGAAATGCCCGTGACGATAAACGGGCAGATTCACGGTGAACGAGATCTCGACTACTACCGCTTCACATTACGGTCCGGCCAGGTCGTGTACTGCGAAATACTGGCACGCCGTCTGGGGTCGCGGCTGGAACCGACTGTCTGTGTATTCGACAAAGACGGCCAGGCAGTCGCGTATCAGGAAGATAGCCTTGGCGACGACCCATTGATTGCTTTCAAGGCGCCTGCAGACGGAACTTATCTGCTGCAGATCGGAAACGTTTCCGTTCACGGCAGTCCGGCGCATGTTTACCGACTTAACGTGACACTGGCGCCGGTCGCACCGTACGTCTATCCTATTGGCGCGCCGGCGGGTGAGCCAACGGAGTTCTCTTTTTATGCAATGTCCGGAGACGGTGATGTCCATGTTGTCGTGCGTGAACTGACATTGTCAGCCGATCCTGGCGACGTATTCCCTTACGACGACCGCTTGCTGGCGAATACTGTGCCGCTGCGAGTGCTTCCGGCTCGTACGAAGACCGGCGAGACCGGGACTCAGCAGCTACTTACGGAAGTGCCGATTGTGATCGGCGACGTATCCAACGGAAAGCTGTCACCGCGGGCGCAGGATGTTTATGTACTGGACATCCAGCAACAGGAGCCAGTGAACATCCGCGTCATCGCTCCGAATTCAGTGAGTTCTGCGTCGTTGGTTCTGATGGAGATTACGGATCCAGCTGGCAAACCGGTGGGACGTGCGAAACTCTCGCTCACAGCGGACGCTGTTAAGGCTTCGCATTATCTGGCCAATCCGAAAGTTGGGAAATACACAATCACTCTGAAGAGTGTTGGTGGAATGACAGCGGTTCACCGGGTTGCTGGTTACCAGCTTGAAGTGCTGCCCGCCAGAGTCGACTTCCGTCTGACAGCAGGCAGTGACTGTCTGAGCGTGACTCAGGGCAGTGCCCTCGAGATTCCGGTCATGGCGAATCGTTCGGGAGAATGCAAGGGAGCGATTCGCCTCAAAGTCGAGGGTCTTCCGGAAGGCGTGACCGTCGAAAACGACGTGATTGCCGAAGGCAAGAACGACGTTAAGCTGAAGTTCACGATTCCCGACACGCTGACGAGCACCCGCTATGAAATTCGACTTGCGGGGGTTACGGCGATCGCGGATGAAGAAGTTTCTCGACCGGTTCAGGTGCAGCATCGCGGCCATGACAGCTCCGGGCGCAGTGTCCATGGTGTATGGCGGGACGTTATTGCACTTGCAGTACGCCACAAACCGATGTTTCGTTTGCATTGTGAAGAGGCCTATCAATACGCTCATCGTGGCACGATTTATCCTTACGCAATGACACTCGAGCGACTGGGGGACTTCAAGCAGCCGGTTGTCATTCAGCGCGGTGACCGACAGAACCGCGATCTTGATGGGATCCAATTCGTTCAGACCACGGTGGGGGTTGAACAATCCAGTTTCACGATGCCCATCTTCCTGCCCGAGACGATGCACATCAATATTCAGAGCCAGTCTCAGCTTTACACTCAGGCCTTTGCATCGTTCACCGATTTACACGGCCAGCAACAAAACGTGCTGTTGGTATCGGAAAAACGAAACATGTTGCGGACGCTGCCAACTGTCGTCAAGCTGTCTGCCGGCAGCACCACACTCACTGGCGAACCCGGCGACATTGTTTCGGCTCATTTTGAACTGGAGCGGACCAGCAATATGCAGAACGCTATGCGACTGGAACTGGTGGCGCCTGGCTCAGAACGATTCGAAGTGCCGGTTCAACAGTTATCCCATGGGCAGGTACGGATAGACGTTCCGATCACGATTCCTGATGAGATCGAATCCGGTGACTACCAGCTTGCATTTCAGGCGTCGGGTGCGCTGGACGCCAAGCCGGATCAAACGGCGATTACATCGGCGACGGTGACGCTGCACGTAGCGTACGGCGATTGACGGACTGATGTTGAAAAATTCGTGCGTGAGAAGCTTGTCGCGGACTTTCTGCCGCTCCGTGGCGAATACTGGCGGCAAGTGATGTCTGCATGGGCCGGTTGCTGCCTGAACGGCACATCTATCGAACGACGGGTGAGTTTGTTCCGAACCATACGATCATCCACAGGCCGCTGATCAGATTCGCTGCGAGACGTGACCAGCCAATTCGCCCTATGTACCTGATAAGTGGCGGTCGAACGTGAAGATAGATTGCTGAAATATCTATCGGTGTGATCAGCAGGAATGCAGACATGCCGAAAAAAAACCGCCTGCACAGGCCAGCACTGTGGCAGTCAAAAGCAGGTCGTTGATGGGTGATACGCGATCATGGGGCGACGTCTTGTTGAATTGCCACGACACTTCGAACGGCGATGGTCGTGGCAGTTCGGCCTATGGTCCAGACGACACTCAAACAGACGGCTGAAACGGAGTCCATGTCGCCAGCCAGCAGGACCACAGCGCAGGGAAGGGTGAGTCCGACTATTCCTGTCAGTTGTGCAATGAGCGTTCGCTGGCAGCCCGCCACTGACATGGCAAAGCCGGCGACGGCACAAAATGTACATGCAATGAGAGCAAGCTGGACTCTCTCAGAACCCATCCAGAATTCCGTGCTGCCGACGAAAATCGTGATCACCAGAAGTACTTCCAGCGTAGACAGTGCAGACGGAGTCGGAAGCCGAGCGAGTTCGCCTCGACGTCCCGACAGCACCATCAACGGTCCGTTGGCGACAAAGCCAGTAACCGCCTCGGGCTTCTGCGCAACTGCGCTACCGAGCAACACCGACAACAACAATACGAAGCGAGCAA
>JABABI010000057.1 GCA_014238335.1 Fuerstiella sp. | reverse complement strand
CCGTCGCGGGTCAGCAACGTCAGTTCCTGAAGTCTACAGCGAGAAAATACAATGAAGCGATGTTTGTTTTTCAATGCAGCGTTACTCACTCTTGTCTGTTGGACAGCGTATTCGTCCGCAGCAGACACACCGGTCGAAGGCTCTCTGAAGTCTTTCGTCGGTGAGCCGCGTATGGAAATGCAGCAGGTCTTTAAGAACGAACGCTTTCCGAACATCGTTGTCACGCTGCACGGAACCGTACTTGCGACGTGGGGAAACAACACCGTTCGCGTGCGTCGCAGCGAAGATGGTGGCGCGACATGGGGCCCGGAAATCACACTGGCGCAGCCGGGATTTCAGGGTGGCGGCACGACGGTCGATGAGACCACAGGTGACATTCTGGCATTCGTCGAAGATCACCATCCGCCAGCACCGTTGACCCTTTATCGCAGTAATGATGACGGTAAGACGTGGCAGCCTGAGAAGGTGACAATTCACGCCGACAGTAACGGCAACATGCCGTCGATGCACATGAACGAACACGGCATCACTTTGCGACACGGCCCGCACAAAGGTCGCCTGCTGCGGCCCTCTCGTTACTACGGCAAGAAAAATGATCGATCGGAATGGCCGAATCATTACACCAACGCGGTCTATAGTGATGATGGCGGCAGAACCTGGCGGACCAGCGATCCGTTTCCTGAAAACGGAACCGGCGAAGCGACTGTCGCTGAATTTTCGGATGGCCGTGTCTACTACAATTCCCGCGTGCACTGGCAGGAACGACCAAAGAATACGCGTCGCCGCAGTGCGGTCAGCAACGATGGTGGTCAGACATGGAAGGACTGGCGGATCGTCGAGGTTCTTCCCGACGGGCATCAACATCGGTCTTACGGTTGCATGGGTGGACTGGTGCGATTGCCCGTTGAGGGACGCGACATTCTGATCTTCAGCAACATTGATACACCCAATTCCAAACGCGAACGTGGAACTGTGTGGGCCAGCCTGGATGGCGGAAAGACATGGCCGGTCAAACGCCTGGTTTATGAAGGCGCCAGTGCGTACTCGTCGCTGACGGCCGGGCGGCCCGGTACTCCCAGTGAGGGCTGGATCTATCTGCATTTCGAAGGCGGTCCCGACGGCGGTTCACAGGTGGCTCGGTTTAATCTTTCATGGCTGGTTGCAGGTGAATCCACGGGCGACGGCGCCATCCCTGCGCAGCTGCGTCGTTGATTCTCGTTTCCTGCGTCGGTAACCCGTGAAGTGATGTCGGAGTCATGAACGGTACGTGCCCGAGTATTTCAATGAATTACGTTCACATCACGTTGGTTTTCATAATCGTGATTCCCTGGCAGAACGTCGGTGCGCAAATATCATCTCATCGCCCCAACGTGCTGTTCATCGCGATTGATGATCTGCGACCGGCGCTCGGTTGCTATGACGACAGAGTCGCGATTACGCCAAATATCGACCGTCTGGCAGGTCGTGGCATGCTCTTTAAGCGAGCTTACTGTCAGGAGGCGGTCTGCAGTCCGTCGCGGCTTTCGCTGCTGACGGGGCGGCGTCCCGATACGATTCGGGTTTGGGACCTGGCGACGCACTTTCGTATGGCCGTCCCTGACAGTGTGACACTGCCGCAGCACTTCAGGAATCACGGTTACCACACACAGAGTTTAGGGAAAATATTTCACGGCAGCGGCAAGCCGTCGAAAGATCCGCCGTCGTGGTCCGTTGAGCCGCAGTTTGATTTCGTTCGTGATCCGAAGATTCGATACGCGTTGCCGGAGAATCTGCGGGGCAGGGGCCTCAAACGGTCAGCTGCCGAAGCTGCAGACGTTCCGGACAATACCTACATCGATGGAATTGTCTGCGATGCTGCCGTAACAGCACTTGCGGAGTTACGGAAAGGTAAGCAGCCGTTTTTTCTGGCGGTTGGGTTTCGCAAACCACATTTGCCGTTCTGTGCTCCACAAAAATACTGGGATCTTTACGACCGGGCGAAAATTCCTCTGCCGACAGCTGACAAACATCCGCATGCGGCGCCGGAATTAGCGGTCCGCAGCTGGAAGGAGCTCGAAGGCTACACAGATATTCCCGACGACGGACCGCTTTCGATGGCCAAGGTACGCGAGCTGCGGCATGGCTACTACGCCTGCGTCAGCTTCGCCGATGCGATGGTCGGTCGTCTGCTGGATGAATTGTCCCGGCTGAAACTTGAGGACCATACTGTGATCGTCCTGTGGGGCGATCATGGTTTTCATCTGGGTGAGCAGGGATTGTGGACGAAGGCGAATAATTATGAACTGTCCACCCGTGTTCCGCTGATCATTTCCGTTCCCGGACAGGCACATTCCGGAGCAAAGACGGACGGGCTGGTTGAGCTTGTGGATGTTTATCCAACGCTGGCCGATGTGTGCGGTTTGAGTGCACCGGCAGGTGTGGAAGGCATCAGTCTGAAGCCTCTGCTGGCGGAACCGCAGCGGGTATGGAAACTCGCCGTTTTCAGTCAATACCCGCGAGCCCTCGAAGGCAATCGTCACCGTAGTCATGGTGACATCATGGGATATGCGGTGCGAACAAATAGTCACCGCTATGTTGAGTGGCGTGAGTGGAAGTCGAACGACGTTGTGGCCGTGGAACTGTACGAGCACGAGCGCGATTCTGACGAAATGCGAAATGTTGCAGGTCAGGCAGAGCAACAACGGACCGTACAGGATCTGTCGCAAATTCTCTCCGACGGCTGGCGGTCTGTGCTGCCTGGCGAAACGGAGCAAGACGAATGAACGCCGATACTGTTATTGCAGCACTGTTGCGGAAAATTGCCGCATGCGTCTTCAATCTGTGTCTGTCAGCCCGACGTGGGGGCACCCTGTGCGCCGCTGCGTCGGCGCTGTGTCTGCCGTTTGCGCCCTGTTCATTCGCGGCTGATGCCGTTCACCCAAATTCAAACGTTCTGTTCCTGGCTGTGGACGACATGAAGGACTGGGTGAATTGTCTGGGCGGATATGCGGGCACCGTTCACACACCCCACATCGACCGGCTGGCTGGCCGAGGAATGCTGTTTACGAACGCACACTGTCCGTCGCCAAAGTGTGCTCCATCCCGTGCCGCCATCATGACGGGGCTGCGGCCTTCGACGACCGGGCTGTACGACAACGGTCACTGGTGGCTGCCAAACCTTCCCGACGTCGTCACACTTCCACAACATTTTCGCAACCATGGTTATCGTGTTGTCGGTGCAGGAAAAATATTTCATCACACGGCAGGAAACAATCCACCGAATCAGTGGGATGATTTCTTTCGACTGACCTTCCGTAACGATCCGTGGTTTCGAGGCGTCCGGCTGAATTACCCATGGTCGAAGTCCGGTCCGAATCCCAATGGATTTCCGTTCAGTGGCGTGCAGGGACTCGGTCACGAAAATGACTGGGGATCGCTGGAGATTCCGGACGAGCAATACGACGATGCGCTGAGTGCCGACTATGCCGTCGCGTTCCTGAAGAACCATGGCGATCAGTCGGATTCGGCCCCGTTTTTCCTGGCCTGTGGTTTGTTCCGTCCGCACCTGCCGTGGTACGTGCCACAGAAATTTTTCGACCTGTACCCGTTCGGTGAAGTCGTATTGCCGGAAGTCCCGGACGACGATCTGGAGGACGTTCCGGACGGTGGTCTGGCTTTTGCGAAAGTTCGTCGCAGTGATCTTCAGGCGATCAGGAAGACAAATGCGTGGAAGCAGGCGGTCCGCGCGTACCTTGCCAGTATCAGCTATGCCGACCAGCAACTTGGTCGGGTGCTGAATGCTCTCGATCACAGTCCTCACGCAACAAACACGGTGATCGTATTTTGGTCTGATCACGGCTGGCATCTCGGCGAGAAGAAGCACTGGCACAAATCCACACTGTGGGAAGAAGCGACACGAGTCCCATTGATTATCCGCTCGCTCCGTTACCGGCCAGGTGTATGCGATCGACCGGTCAGTTTACTGGATCTGTATCCGACCTTAACTGAGCTATGCACGGCAGGTTTCCAACCGGCCACACTGGACGGAATCAGGGCGGTTGCAAATCCGTCACGCGGGAGGACTCAACTTGACGGTGTCAGTCTGGTCCCGTTGCTGCAGGATCCGAAGGCAGAATGGAACCGCCCCGCAGTCATCGAATACAAACAAGGTAACGTCGCGGTTCGCAGTGAACGTTACCGCTATATTCGCTATCGCGATGGCGGTGAGGAACTCTACGACCACAGGACGGATCCGCACGAATGGAATAACATAGCGGCACGTGAGGATCTGGCGGCTATCAAGAGTGAGCTTACACGCTGGATTACGAAGCAATGGGCGGAACCGGCTCTCACCAAGGGAGCATTCCGCTTTGACCCCGATGCCTTCACGTGGACGCACAGGAAGACCGGCAGCACAACACACGGGAAAGACGAATGACGCGTATTAAGTTCATCCTGCTATTAATATTGGCGCTGAGCTGCTCTGCGTCGGCCGTTGACGCCATGGCGGTCGACGCTCCGCAGACCAACGTCGTGCTGATCCTGATCGACGATCTTGGCTGGAAAGATCTTGGGTGCGACGGCAGCACATATTATCAGACTCCCAATATCGATCGGCTTGCTGATGATGGCATGCGGTTTACTGACGGCTACGCCGCGTGCAACGTCTGTTCCCCGACTCGCGCGGCGATTATGACCGGCAAGTATCCCGCCCGACTACTGCTGACTCAGTGGTTGCCGTCGGGGCGCTGGAGCTCCACGAGCAACAAAATGCGTGAGGGGCGATATCTTTCGAATCTGCCGCTGGAAGAAGTCACGATTGCCGAAGCCCTGCGCCAGGCCGGTTATCGAACGGCGTTCATGGGCAAATGGCATCTGGGAACGGAGACGTATTATTACCCACAGCATCAGGGTTTTGACGTGAATGTCGGAGGTCGCGACTACGGTGCTCCGGGCGGCTATTTCTATCCTTTCAAGGGCAGCTGGAAGATACCGACAACCGGTCAGACGCTGCATAAAGAACCGCCGCTGCCTGGCAAATCAGGTGACTATCTGGTTGATCGACTGGCAGAAGAAGCAGAAGTGTTCATTCGCGAAAACGCCGATCAGCCATTCTTTCTGATGCTCTCACACTACGCTGTTCATTCTCCGTTACAGGGCAAGCCGGATAAGGTTGCTCGTTATGAGAAGGTTGCAAAGACGGATCGTCAGGGAAAGCCGGACTATGCTGCGATGGTTGAGAGTGTGGACGACAGCGTTGGTCGAGTCCTGCGAACGCTGCAGGAACTGGGGATTGACCAGCGGACGCTGGTGATTTTCACCAGTGACAACGGCGGTTTCGCGAAGGCAACTGACAACTCTCCGCTGCGTGCGAACAAGGGCTCTAACTATGAAGGTGGCCTTCGCGTGCCGGTCATTATCAAGTGGCCAGGACATACGCAACCAGGTTCCGTCTCACACGAACCAGTCATCAGCACCGATTTTTATCCAACGATTCTTGCTGCCACAGGGCAGGACGAACGACCGTTTCAACACGTGGACGGCGCAAGTCTGATACCCGTCCTGACGGGACGTGGCGAACTCGACCGGGATGCTCTTTACTGGCACTACCCGCACTACAACCAACATCCGCAAAGTTTTCCGTCCGGTGTGATCCGCGCTGGCGACTGGAAGTTGATTGAAGCGTTCGAGACTGGCGAGTTATCGCTTTACAACCTTGCCAACGACATCGGCGAAACGAACGATCTGTCAGACATGGAATTGACGAAGGTCACGGAACTGTACGGAAAGCTCAAGGCGTGGCGCACGGATGTCGGTGCCGATCCAATGAAGCCAAACCCTGAGTTCACAGGGGCGAAGCGGTGATCAACGTTGCACGCACAATCACATCGTTTATCCCCGTGCCTGGCGGGCCGCGCGAGTCGTTGATCACGCGGAAACGCGGCCCTCTTGGCTTGCGGTTAATTGCTGTCGTCGTCCTGTGTTGTCCACTCGCGGGACTGCCATGCTCCCCCGCGACAGAACGCCCCAACATTCTGTTGATCGTTTCTGAAGATAACGGCCCGGAACTGGGTTGTTACGGCGAACCTTATGTGAAGACCCCGGTACTGGACAGGCTCGCCGCAGAGGGAGTGCGGTTTCACAACGCGTATGTTCCGCAGGCGGGCTGCAGTCAGTCTCGAGCCGCATTGCTGACCGGACTTTATCCGCATCAGAACGGACAGATCGGACTGGCTACCTGGAAGTTTCGTATGTATCGCCAGGATACGCCGAACATCGTCCGCAGTTTGAAGAGCGTAGGTTACCGGACGGGCATCATTGGGAAACTGCACATCAATCCGGCGTCGGCATTTCCGTTCGATGTGCACAGAATCTCGTCTGCGAACTTCAGCCGTAAGAAGCTGGGCGACTACGCGCAACATGCGGAAGAATTTATGAGCGCCGGCGACGATTCCTTCTTTCTGAGTGTGAACTATCCTGACGCACATCGTCCGTTTATCCGCCAGGCACGTGGGCTGCCGGAAGATCCGCTGACTGGTGCTGACGTGAAACCGCTGGCTTATTTCGGACTCGATACGCCACAACTGCGAGAAGACACTGCCGACTACTACAACTGCATGAATCGACTGGATTCGCTGGTCGGAGACCTGCTGGCAGCTTTGCAGCGCTCAGGTAAGGCCGACAATACGCTGGTCGTATACCTGGGCGATCACGGTGCGGACCTGTTGCGCGGCAAACGAACGTCGTACGAAGGTGGTGTGCGCATACCGTTGATCGTTCGGTGGCCAGGGCATACGACATCGAATCTGGTCCGTCAGGAACTTGTGTCGACTCTTGATCTGATGCCGACATTGTTGAAAGTTGCAGGGGCAATACCGGTCGCCGACCTGCCGGGGCGTCCGCTGCTGCCGCTGCTGAAGACGCATCCGCCGGACAGTGCTGAGCCTGAGTGGCGTCGTTATCTGTTCACGGAGTACCACCTTCATTCAGCGCACAATTTTTATCCTCAGCGAACAGTGCGCGACGAACGATACAAACTGATTCAAAACCTGCTGCCCGGGAAGACTAATCCGGGACACGCGTTCACGCTGAATCGCTTCTTCCCCGATCTGCCGGACACGATTGAGTCAGCTTCGGACCCCGTTCGGGCATCGTATCGTCGCATGCAGACGCCGCCGGCGTTTGAACTGTACGACCTGCACAGCGATCCGTATGAGTTTCGGGATCTTGCGCCGAACGCTGACCACTCGGTCGTGCTGGCAGAATTGAAGCAGCAACTCGCAACATGGCGCACGCAAACGCATGACATGCTGCTTGTCCCTGGCAACCTGCAGCGACTAAAAGCGGAGATCGACGCCTGCATTGAGGACGGTATTCCCGCCAAGTCGCGACTGACGTTGACCTATCCCGACTATTTCTTTGCGCCGCGACCCCACGTGCCACATGATTCAAGGAAGCCATAGATTGGCACACGTCGACCGCACTCGTATCGCTTCGGCCTGGTTCGTCCATTGCGAATCGGAAGATGTGCTGACAGCGTGATTTTGTTCAGATTTTTCCGTATACTGGTGCACCTTCTTATATCGTCAAATTGCGGTAAGTCTTCATGACGTATCTTCAGCTCTTTATCGTGCTCAGTCTTCCGGTCACTGGTTTGTGTTATGCAACACTCGGTGCAATCAAGCTGCCACTGAGTAAACAAATCGGACTGGATGAGGCGAAAGTCGGCGGGCTCATCTCCACGTTTGGGCTGATGGTGGGACCGATTATTATTCTGTGTGGGGCGTTGTCGGATACATATGGACGCAAGCCCGTCTGGATGGTCGGTTCGCTGCTGGTTGTGGTCAGCTTTTTGATCTTCGCCAATGTCAAAAAGTACAGCGTTGCAGTTGTCGCGACCGTGCTGTTGGCCGTTGGCTGGACGGCGATGATCAATGTCGCCAACCCGGTGATGGCGGGAGCGTTTGATGACCCGTTCACCGGTTCGAATCTTGGCGATGCACTCTTCGGCGGCGGCGCGTTTTTGTGTCCCCTGCTGATCTTGACTCTGCATGCCAGAGTAGGATTCCGTAAAGCATTAACCGTCATTGCTGTGCTGGCCGTGCTGCCGTTTGTGCTGGCATTTGGTCAGGACCTGGGTGGCGGAGAACTTAATGGAGATCTTGCCAGTGCCTTCGCAGGATTCTCTGAGCTGCTCGCGGACAGGACGATCTGGCTGCTTGGTCTGACGATGATGTGCTGGGTCGTGATTGAATCCGGCACTGCGGGCTGGGCTACGACACTCGTCAGAGAATCTGCTCCCGAGGGTGAGGCAGAGGAAGTTTCGGACCGGATTGCTGCGCGAGCATTGTCCGCTTTCTGGCTGTGTTTCATGGGAGCGCGGCTGCTGACGGCCTGGACCATTCACGGCGCTGACCTGGACAGTGCCGAGCTCGTCCGAATTACTCAGGCGGTGCAGGTGGCAATCGCCGTTCTTGCGGTGTTGACGATGCTGAGTCTTGTCGTGGCGAAATCTCGCAGGGTTGTGGTGGCCGCTATCGTGTTCGCAGGTTTCATTTGCGGGCCGTTCTTTCCGAACATAATTGGTCAGCTGTTCACTCATCTGCAAAGCACGGACCGCATGCCGTTTGCCGGCCGATCTGTCGGGATGATCTTCGCGTGTGCTTCGGTGGGTTGGACGCTGCTGCCGATCGCCATGGGCTTTATTGCAATGAAAAAGGGTCTGCGCCGCGCTTTCCTGCTGCCTGCGGCAGGAGGCGTTATCATGACTGTGTTGATTCTGATGAACACGATCTCCGTATGATCGGCTCGACAGGGACACCTGCTGATCATTTTCCGGTTCGTGTCAGGCAATGACATCCTGGATCGGCGTGCCAACTTCGCGTTCCAGACGCTTGTGGCCGGGAATGGCAAGGCGATGAGGCTCCAGACCCAACTGGTGCAGCAGCGTGGCGTGAATGTCGCTGACGTAATGCCGGTTTTCGACCGCGTGAAAGCCGAGTTCGTCCGTGGCTCCGTGCGCTATTCCGCCTTTGACGCCTCCGCCTGCCATCCAGACCGTGAAACCGTACGGATGGTGATCCCGCCCGTCGCTGTGTTGAGAACCTGGAGTGCGACCGAATTCACTGGCCCAGACGACGATCGTCTGATCCAGCAGGCCCCGTTCTTTCAGGTCCTTCAGCAGAGCGCCGATTGGCTGATCGACTTCGCCACAGACTGTTGAATGGCCTTTTTTCAGCCCCTTGTGAGCATCCCAGCGACCGGCTCCACCGCTGCTGCCGTGGTAGACCTGAACAAAGCGGACACCATTTTCGACCAGACGCCGTGCTGTCAGCATCTGCCGACCAAAGGTCTTTGTCTGTTTTTGATTGAGCCCATATCGGTCCTGTGTCTCCTGAGTCTCGTTGTTCAGGTCGACCACATGTGGCACGGTCATCTGCATGTGGAACGCCAGTTCATAGGCTCGGATGCGGGCCAGAATGGCAGTGTCGTCCGGGTTCTTATTTGATGTGAACTGGTTTAGCTGGCGCAATAAATCCAGTTGCTGCCGCTGCTCTTCAACGAAAACGCCCTGTTCGGGTGATAGATAGGGCATGCTGTTCTGCGGATCGACTTTGAGTGGCACGCCATCGTACTGCGGACCCAGATAGTTGGCCCGATGCGCCTCCCGCCCGCCGCAGCAATCGGCCAGCGGTGTTCCCAGAACCATGAACTCCGGCAGGTTGTCATTCAGCGATCCCAGTCCGTAATTGACCCACGATCCGATCGTCGGAAAGAATCCATCAGCCCGGTGCCGACCGGTATGAAACTGGAGCTGAGCCCCGTGGTTGCTGTCTTCGGTCCACATTGAACGGACCAGACACAAGTCGTCGGCACAGTCGCCCACGTGCGGCCACCAGTCACTGATTTCCAGACCGCTGTCGCCGCGTCGGTGATATCCGACCTGCAGGGGATAGCAGGTGTTGCGGACGAAGCCGTTGTTCGGGTCAAACGCCACAACGCGTTCATTGTCCAAAAAAGGTGACTTTAGTACTTCGCCGAAGGGAGTTTCATCGATCGTCCTGCCGGCGTAGCGAGTTAACGCGGGCTTGGGATCGAACGATTCCATATGGCTGGCGCCACCGATCATGAACAGCCAGATCACGTTCTTTGCCTTCGGCGCGAAGGACGTGCGGTCACCATTTTGCGCCCTCCCGGATTCTGCACCAGAAGCTTCTCGGTCAAGCATTGAAGCCAATGCCACACTGCCGAATCCCAGGCCCATGTCCTGCAGAAAGGCCCGGCGGCGGGACGAAGGTGAGATTGGAAACTGAGCAGCAGGGGATCCGGCGTTCATTTGATTGTTCCGTCCGGGGAGCTTGTGTTGTAAGTAACGGATTCTTTGTCGACGAAATGTGAATCTGCTATCGAACGGTCACGAAGTCGTTGTGATTCATGAGAACCTGAACCAGATTCTCCCGTGCCCGCTGGTGTGAATCAGTGGCCGGATTGACCCTCGGGGCCTTGCCGCCGACAAAGGTGTTTAGTTCGGATGTGTCTGCGAGTGTCGCTGACTGTCTGGTCAGAAACTGCTGGCATGCCGCCAGCTCGTTATTGGCTGGTGGGCGCGACAGAATCTGCAGAAACGCAGAACGAATAAAAGATTCCTGCGGCGACTGATCGGTCGAGGCTGTCTGCCAGAGTTCGGGAGCAAGCAACCTTGACTGGCTGAGCGACAATGTGCTGTTCAACAACGCCAGCGCCTGCTGCGGGATAATACTTTCTGACCGGCGGTAACATTCGTTGGGACTGGCGGCATCGAACAAAACCAGCATCGTCATCTGTTTCTCGTAAGCGTGGCGCAGATAGATGCTGCGACGGCGCGTTTCTTCTCCTTTATTGTAGTCGATATCGGCTCCGCCCATGGTTGTATCCAACTGGCCGGAAACAGCGAGTACGTTGTCTCGGATGATCTCTGCATCCATTCGCCGGAAATTCATGCGCCACAGAAAATCGTTGTCGCGGTCAATGGTCCGGTTGTCCGACGCTCCCGCTTCTGTCGCCGTTGACGCCATCCTCCATGTCCGTGAAGTCACGATCAGGCGATGCAGATGCTTCATGCTCCAGTCATTTTCCATCAGCTCGACCGCCAGCCAGTCCAGCAATTCTACATGCCGCGGCTTCGCGCTGCGTAATCCGAAGTCGAAGACATTATCTACGAGAGGCTTACCGAAGTGCCGCAACCAGATGTGGTTGACGAGGACTCGGGCCGTCAGTGGGTTGGCCTTGTTGGCGATCCAGCGAGCCAGTGCCAGGCGTCGTCCGCTGCTGGTATGAGGGTATTCTTTGCCAGTTGGCGAGTACTTGTCGTCGGTTTTTGTCGAGGCGTCGCGAGTCGTTTTCTGCTTCGTGATCGCGTCTGCAAGTTCCTTCCGGACAGCTGCCATTGCGGCCTGTTTCTTCTTCTCGTCTGCTTCTTCCTGTGATTCGGCCTTCCCCACGGAAGCCTGTTTTTGAGCGACGACCAGGTCTGCTTGTGCGACGTTGAGCTGTCGCTCGGCGCTGGCTGCGTCTCGGGCCAGCCGGCTGGTTTCCGCGTCATTCCCCACGACCTTACTTCGGTCGGCCGCAAAACGAGCGACCAGCGATTTCAATCGCAATTCGGCGACTGATCGTTTCAGTTCCTGCAACTGAGTATCGGAAGTTGTCTTCTGCTCGGCAGACTCGGCACGAATGCTGGACTGCTTCGTCACTTTGGCCAGCGCCTTTTGTGCAGCATCGATCTGTTCCTGTTCTACAAAAGCGACCAGAGACGGAAAGTAAGATTCGATTGGTAATTCGACGGGTTGCACGTTGAAGTGCCCTCCCAGCACGGCTGGTACCGCCGGAGTCAGGGGGTGATCTTCATCGGGTCGTTTGTCGTTGCCCTGGAGATAAAGAAACGTTTTTGCTGCCAGATTTGCATCATAAGCGCGGGGCAGACCATCTTTCGCCACATCGGGCTGGCCGGGAACCTGATCGGTACGAACATTATGAGGTTCAAAGATAGCGCGAAACTGATAATACGCCGTCTGAGCGATTGGGTCGAATTTATGGTCGTGGCAGCGAGCACAGTTCAGTGTCATTCCGAGGAACGCTTTTGCCGTATGTTCGACGGTGGCGTCCAGCCATATATTGCGGTTGCTCTTGTGGAAGTTGCGTGCCAGAAAACCGGTTGCCGGCAGTAGCTCCGGGGCGTTCGGAGCAACCTCGTCCGCGGCCAGCATTTCGATAATCATCCGGTCGTATCCTTTGTCGGCGTTCAATGACTGGACGATCCAGTCACGCCAGCGCCAGATATGTCGCTGACTGCCCCGCAACTGCTGTTTGTAGCCATCCCAGTCGCTGTATCGCCAGACGTCCATCCAGTGGCGTCCCCAGCGTTCGCCGTAGTGCGGACTTTCCAGCAAGTCATCCACCACTTGCTGCCATGTGTCGGATGACATGTCATTGGCGTTGATGAATGCCTGCAACTGCTGTTGTGTCGGTGGCAGGCCGATCAGGTCCAGATAGACCCGCCGCAGCAGCGTATGCGGATCGGCTGGTTCGACAGCGGTTAACCCCAGACGCTGATGTTCGCGTTTGATGAACGCGTCGACAGGCTGGGACCAGTTGGTGTCATCTAAAGCAGGCACTGGCGGGCGCTGCGGAACAAGGTAGGACCAGTGTTCGCGAGGATCAGCCGGGATCAGCTCATCCGCAGGCGCAGCAGCACCGGCATTGATCCATGATTTCAACAGGGCGATCTCATGGGCCTTAAGAGCTGTGCCTTCGCCCTCCGGTGGCATACGCTCGTCGGCATGTTTCGCAGTAACTTTCTGAATCACCGTGCTGTCCGCAGCCCTGCCTGGGACCATGACGGCGCCGTTATCGCTGCCTTGGCGAATCAGCACGCCGGCATCGAGCCGCAATCCGGCCTGTTGTTTAAGCGCCCCGTGGCAGGCACCACATTTTTGAGCCAACAGGGGTTGAATATCGCGTTGATAGTCGACGCCATCCGACGTGTCAGCTGACCGCACCGCCGGACTGGTGAGCAGACAAAGAACCAGGATTAGCAACGACTGACGAAACGCCCGGGGGCGAACGAATGTCGAACCGCGAAGCTGGGATGAGTGGCAGCGGGCCCGAATATTACGGTGAATTGCTTCGTGCGTATTCATTACTGGTCTGTCGATAACAACAGGGTCTGAATTCAATGTAAGACTGTCCAGTCAGGCGGTGAGAACGGTCAATGAGTTTGAGATGCGGTGTTTAATCTGAATTTCGGGCAGGACGAGGCTTGTTGAAATGTCGCGGATCGAGGTCGTCATTCTATCGTTTGGTCGCCTGAAGTGGCAAAGATTCAGGGGTGAGTTCTCTGCGGCAGTCCGTAATCTTTTTATGACAGTGGAGTCAGACGACTGGAAGATGAAAGACAGGGATCGGCAGGTCAAATTAACCATTGGTCTGCGCGATTCCCGCCCGCACGACCAGTCGTGTTTCCCAGCAGCTGCCGGGACGTGTTTGCTGGCAGGTGTCAATCAGCGGGACAGACGCATGGTTCATTTCAAGGACGGTCAGGTCGGCACAACTGCCAGGCGTCAGCGTACCGACTTCACCCGACAGTCCGAGAATTTCGGCGGGGCGAGCGCCAACGCGGGCGAAGACTTCGTATTCCGGCATTCCGGCGGCCAGAAATTTGCTCATCGTCCGTGGCAGATTATGAGGTGGATGCGCGCCGACATGTGCGGCATAGTGGTCGGTTGAAATTGTGTCCGGGTAGAAGCCCGCGGCAAAGGCGGCTTCAGCCACACGAAACGAGAAGCTCTGTTTCCCGTGACAGGCATCGAACAGTACACCGCGATCCCGTGCCTCCAGCACTTCCGGCAGTATCTGTCCGTCGTTGCCGATAATGCTCCATTCGCTGTCTCGAAAGATGTACGTGACAACGTCGCCTGCGCGAAGCAGCGTCAGCTGATCGGCGATTGACCAGTCGCCGGGATTACGCATGCCGTACAATAACGGCCTGCCAGTTTGTTCGGCCGCATGCAGCGCATTTCTCAGGACCTCATGAGGATTCAGGAGGCACGAATTACGGCTGACGTTGGCGGCAATGCCCCATATTAACTCTCCGCCGGCGACAATGGCCTGCGTACAGGCGTCTGTGTCGACCCAGTCACGGTTTCGAAAGCACGGTCCGCTGTGCTGCTCTCCTTTCTTCGAAAGACTGATTGCCAGACGGATTCGAGTGCGGCTGCCGTCGATCGTGTGACTGCGATATGCCGGCCAGTTTTCTGCGCCGGCATCTCCCTGGGAAAGTACAGTCGTTGTGCCCTGATGCAGGAACGACAGATCCGGATTGACTCCGTACTGGGACCCACTTTTGGCGGGATGGGCATGCAGGTCGATCAAACCGGGCAACAGCAGGCCACTCGGAAAATCCCGTGTCTGCCGCGATGTTCCGTCAAGCTTCGCACATGCTGCGACAATTCGATCACGACTGATTGCCACTGAACCTGGTCCGTCCAGACCTGTCGCAGTGCATACGATTCGTCCTGCGCGGACCACAAGATCGTAATCGAAGTCGGTCATGAAATGTGCATCTTTACACAGCTCCGTATGCCAGCATGGCGTCCGCAATTTTCACGAAGCCGGCGATGTTTGCTCCATCGACATAGTTTACGGGTTGGTCAGGCATTGAACCGAATTTGACACACTTCTTATGAATGTCGTTCATGATCGCCTGCAGTTTCGCATCAACTTCTTCACGGCTCCATGAAAGACGCAGGGCGTTCTGGCTTTGTTCCAGTCCGCTGACGGCGACACCGCCCGCATTTGCCGCCTTGGCAGGAGCGTACAGGATGCCGAAATTGAGGAACTCATGAGCCGCCGGCAACTCTGTCGGCATGTTGGCTGCTTCAGAAACCGCCTGTACACCGTTTTTTAGCAACGGGCGAGCTTGCTCGGTATTGATTTCGTTTTGTGTGGCACATGGTACAGTGACATCCACGGGACTGCCCATGGACGTTCGGCGTCATGAAATGTTGACTTCGGAAACTGTTGAACGTATTCCTGAATTCGGCCCCGACGCACTTCCTTCAGGTCCTTGACGCAGTTCAGTTTTTCTGCGTCGATTCTGTCCGGGGCGTGGATGAAGCCGGACGAGTCAGACATTGTGACAACCCTGGCTCCCAGTTTTGTTGCTTTTTCGACAGCATAGATTGCAACATTGCCGGCCCCGGAGACCGCCACCGTTTTCCCTTCGATGCTTTCCCAAATGTGGTTGAACATGTTTTCGCAAAAATAGATACAGCCATAGCCTGTGGCTTCTGTCCTGACCAGGCTGCCGCCCAATGCCAGTCCCTTTCCGGTGATTGTGCCGACGAAACTGTTAGACAGTCGTTTGTACTGCCCGAACAGAAAGCTGATCTCACGAGCACTAACACCAATGTCGCCCGCGGGGATATCGGTGTCTTCTCCAATGTGGTGATGCAGTTCAATCATCAGTGACTGGCAGAATCGCATGACCTCGCGATCACTCTTCCCTTTCGGATTGAAATTTGCCCCACCTTTGCCACCGCCCATGGGTAGTCCGGTCAGACTGTTTTTGAATGTCTGCTCGAATCCGAGGAACTTTAACACGCTCAGTGTTACCGTCGGATGAAACCGCATTCCACCTTTGTACGGCCCGATACTGTTGTTGAACTGAACCCGCCACGCCCGGTTGATTCGAATATTTCCCTGGTCGTCTTCCCATGTGACGCGGAAGATGATGACACGGTCGGGCTCCGTCATGCGTTCCAGAATCTGCGCCGTGCGATATTCCGAGTGCTCGTGAATGAAAGGCATCAGACTTTCAGCGACTTCACGAACAGCCTGCTGGAACTCTGTTTCGTGCGGGTTCCGCTTCTTAAGGCCATGCATAAACGCTTCAAGGTCCGGATCTTCTGCCATGACGTTAGTGCTTGTTGTGGAGGGTGAATCGCAATAAAATTGCTAATTTGTTTCGAATGGGAAGGGCCTCGTGTCATTCGTTATCTCCCGTATTGTGTCAAGAACATTTGCAGCGAGACTGCGAATAGGGGAATCACCACTCCGGCCGGAGCTACCACTGTTACAGCCGCACAACATTCGTGGCCGCACCACGGAATTACCGAGTGCCCGGAGAAGACGTCGCAAAGCATTCTGGGGAATACTGCAGTGACTTGTGCTGGCGGCGAATGTTGCGAACAATCGTGCATCTCACACTCATGAAGAAATGATCGATGCGAAGGTGATAACGTGGTTTGCCCCGGAATAATTGTTGTCTTGATGACTCTGTGGGCCGGTTGCGTCATTGCGGCCGAGCCACCCAACGTTATTTTGTTTATCGCAGACGACGTCAGTTGGAACGATTACGGCTGTTACGGCAACACAGCGGCGCGCACACCGAATATTGATGCGCTGGCGGAGCACGGTATACGTTTCGACCGTGCGTTTCTGACGGCGAGCAGCTGCAGTCCGAGTCGTTCCAGCATTATAACCGGACGATTTCCTCACAACAACGGCAAGGCTGCCGAACTTCACAAACCAATTTCCGGCCACATTCCTTGGTTTCCGGAGATCCTGCGGTCAGCGGGTTATTACACCGCGCTGTCCGGTAAGCATCACATGAGTTCGACAGCTCCGAAGACCGGCTCTGCAGCACGGCCGCTGGCGTTTGATCATGTCGACGGAGGCAGGTCGAAAGATAATTCCGGCGGCCACGCAAACTGGGTCAGCGTTGTGCAGCAACGACCTCAGGACAAACCTTGTTTCTTCTGGTTCGCTGCTTACGACGCACATCGGGGCTGGGACGCGGACAAGCAATGGGACGAGTCCAGGTACGGTGCGATGCACAACCCAACGGATGTGATCGTGCCGCCGTTTCTGTCGGATGATTCTGAAACGCGACAGGACCTGGCGTCGTACTACAACGAAGTCACTCGTTTTGATCACCACATCGGCGCAGTTGTGTCTGAGTTGAAGAAGCAGAAGGTGCTCGACAACACATTGCTTTTGGTCATGGCAGATAATGGTCGTCCGTTTCCTCGCGCAAAGACTCGGCTGCATGACTCCGGAATGAAGACAGCACTGGTGGCTCACTGGCCGCAGGGAATTAAACAGACCGGACCAAGTGACAGTCTGGTCAGCGTGATTGATCTGGCGCCGACGGTGTTGACTGCGGCAGGCTGCAAGGTGCCACCGACCATGCAGGGCGTCTCTATGACGCCACTGTGGCAGACTTCATCGGCTGTCATCCGCGACTATGCTTTTTCTGAGCACAACTGGCATGATTATGAAGCGCACGGACGTAGTGTGCGGCACGGTGACTATCTACTTTTGCGCAACTTTCGCCCCTGCCTTCCATGGCAGGGCCCCGCCGACTCGGTCAGGTCCGCGTCGCATCAGAACTTGCTTGCTCTCAGGAAGAGTGGTGACCTGAACGCAGCTCAGCAGGACGTTTTTCTGACGCCTCGACCGAGCATTGAACTCTACAATTTCAAACGTGACCCGCACCAGTTGAACAACGTTGCCGGGAAATTGGAAACGGCTTCGACGCAGCAGAATCTGGAGGCCGTTCTTGCTCGCTGGATGGACGAAACGGCCGACAGCGTTCCCGTGGCTATCAGTCCTGACACGTTCCATCGTGAATCTGGTGGTCGACTGCCCCAGCCCGACGTGACGGCGGCGTTTGTCATTACTCCCGGCGAAGACCGGAACGCTGACCGTGTCAATTCGTCGGGACCACGTTAGTGCGTAGTACGCTGACTCGCGGTCGCGGCTAATGTCTTTCCACTTGAGAGAGTTGCTTTCCCACGAGCCCCACGACCACATTTTCTGAACACTGCATCTAAAGCCGTGTCAGCGGTGCGTTATCGTCTTCAGGCAGTTCAAGTATTTGTTCACGAGCACGGCGAATCAGACCGGGGACCCAGATATTGCTTGGGTCCTGATCATGACACCACTTCAGGTGAACCAAAGCTTGCTGAGGTCGTTCCTGTTCCACCAGTGTCATCGCTAGCTGGTAGCGCGGTTCATAGGAAAGCGGAAAGTCGTCGATGACAATCTGCAGAATTTCAATCGCTCTTTCCAGGTCGTCAATCTTCCGGGCTGCCTGGTAGGCGATCATCATTTTCTCTTCACGCTCCTCTTCGTCTTCAATACCAGGTGCCTCTTCCGGAATAATATTGCACAGTGCAGTCAGAATGACGTTGGAATCGCGTTTGCGTTTAAGCAGGTCGTATACGCTCAGGAGGTCCAGCAACTCATCAGAGTCCGGCTGGAACTGTTGCAGGAAAAATTCTGCCGGCAGTTGAGACGCCACGAGCTTCAGGATGCCAACTCGAAAAATTTGGTTAGAATGAAAGACCGACTCCCATAGTGACAGAGCCGTCTCTTTGTCACCACTAAGCAGCGCTTCACGCCCGGCAATAAAACGTACTCGAGGGTCGTGACCTCGAACAAGCATTGCCTGATCAATCAGGTCCTGTTGACTAAGACCGGAATCTTTTGTGATAAATGTTGTGTCCAGCAGTGTCAGATAGGCGTGACCCTGTACCGGACAGCCTTTCAGCGAATCTCGTAACAGCTGATCTGCCAGCTGTATTAGTCGGATTCGGTCGTCACATACGATCTTAACCCAGTCCTGCCGCTCACCAACATCTGAGAAATTTGTCACCGCAGCATCACGAATCATTTTCAGCGGCATTGGATTATCACTGCGTCCCTGGATGAGATCGAACAGCTGGAGCAATTGTTCGGACAGGACAAGCTGCACGCGATGCTGGTTTGGTGCGGCCTTCAGCGACGCAGTCAGGTGTTCGATCCGCTCGCGCACGAAGACAAGCTGGGCAGCCTCTTCGCGCGCCGCCAGTTCCGGGGTGTACTCTGGCTCTTTTTCCTTCAGAAAAGAAACCTGCTCGATTTCAACGGTGACCGTGTCTCCTTCCTTCATGTCTGCATAGCCGTCCGAATCATCGAACTGTTTTTCCAGTTCAGTTCGCAGAAAAGCATACCAGTGTTTCTCTGCCGAGATCCGTGCCTGCAGTTCAGGCTGCAGATGAACGAGTGCCACCAAACACAGAGCTCCTGTGACGGCCCAGCCGAATCGTGGAAACCAGATGCCGGCAGAAGCGGCTTCGGTCCCGAAGTTTCGTGACGCAGTTTTCAGGCCGACGACCATCAGGGTCAGGCTGATCACAACAATCGCAGGTACGTACCAGATGAAGTCGGTGACCGCATGCAGAATTCCGGCGGCGGCGCTCGCCGCGACAGCGGCCGTACAGGCGCGGCAGGCGTCGGGATTCGGACGAAAGTAACCAACACCCAGTCGAATCAGCAGCAACAGCAGCCCCAGCGCCAGGCAGCCAGCGCCGATGAAGCCGGTTTCCAGAGCCACCTGTACGAAGCTGCTTTCAGCGTGAGTCATTTCTGATGTGGCGAAATCCGCGTAGTTTTCCATGTACATCGAATATACATCGCGGTGACTGCCGACGCCGGTTCCCAGCAGGGGAAATCGTTCAATCACTTTGGCGTCAGCCGCCCAGACAGCTCGGCGATTGCCACCTGAGTCGATTTCGTCGGCATCGGTTGAAATCAATTGATCGATTTTGGTTTGTATCTGTTCCTGGTCAGCGAAGGACAGGAGTGACAGAAACAAGACGCCACCGCCAAGCAGCAAACCTGCCATTGCGCCGCCGATTTTGAATCCTCGCCACAGACCGATCAGACCCACCAGCGTGGCGGCACCTGCTGCAATCATGCCTCCCCGCGACAGGGACAGCAGGATGGCCAAAATGACGATGGGAACTCCACAGAGTAACAGCAGAACGGGGATCGTCAGGCTGCGTTCGATTGTATTCCATGACGGACTTTGCTGCCGATGTCCTGTTTTCTTTGAGCCGGTTTGGCGCCGTGATTTTTGTCGTGGTGTTTCGGCAACCTCGGCAGTACTGCCGTCAGAATACGCTTTGACGTTGTAAAACAGCCACCACAGCAACGGTCCGATTGTCAGAGACAGAAACTGTGCAAAATGGTTGCGGTTTGTGAACGCGCCTTTCAGGTGGACTGTCGGTTCTGTGTAAGGATGTTCGTAGAACCAGAAAAAACGGTCGTTTGATGTCGCCCATTGAAACAACGCGAAGCCCGTCATCGCTACGCCGACAACGGCGACCGATTGCAATAGTCGGTGACAGTCCTGCTGCTTTCGCACACGCTGGAACAGCACAGTCGCGATCACGGCATAGGCCAAAAATATCCACCAGCCGTGTCGTGATTCAGTGGGTGTTAAGCTTAAGGTAGACCACCCGTGGCCTGTTTCTGCGGTAGCGGCCTGAGTCTGCGTCCATGCGGGCAGCAACCGCTGATATTCGGTTGAAAACGTCTGCAGCGTGTCGGGCGAATGTGGATGAACCTGGAAGGCAACGATCGCCAGGCCCGCGATAAAAAATATTTCGAACCATGACACGCGGTATCGGCAGCCACGAATCGTCGCGTACGCGGCCCAGGTGGCACCCAGCAGAAAGGCGACCGAGATCAGAAACCAGTGCCCCCACGCTTCACGGCCGCCCATAATGAACGGCAATCCGAAAATCAAAGCACCGATCAGCACATCAACCGCGGTCAGCAGCATGTTCGATAGTCGACCGTGTCGATCTTCGGTGGCTGCGGAGTGTGACACGGCTGTGTTCCTTCGATCCATATCGTCGCGGGTGAAAACAAAAAGGCTGTGTCAGGCTGATTAAGCAGCGTTCTCCCGCTCAGTGTCCGGTTCAGTATTGTCATGACTGACCAGCGAGAGCCTTGTGACGTCGTCGACTTCCGGTTGATCTGTCAGGTCATTGTCGGTGTCATTCTTGCCGGAGGCATTTTCGTCGCTGGCGTTGTCGTCGCCGTAGCCGTAGCCGTAGCCGTAGCCATAGCCATAGCCATAGCCTGCGGCGTCATTTCCACTGAGATGATTCACGACGACGCCAAGCAGCGTACAGCGAAGGCTGTGCAATGATTCGGTCGCTCGAATAACGCTGCGGCGTCGGTCCTTATCCGGGCGTACAACCAATACGACACCGTCTACCAGCCGGCCGATGATCAACGGATCACTGACCGCCAAGACCGGAGGAGCATCAATAATAATCTGTTCGTAGCGAGTTTCTGCCCATGCCAGCAAGTTGGCAAAGCGTTCGCTGGCCAGCAGTTCGGCTGGGTTAACCGGACGAGGCCCGCAGGAGATGACATCGAGGTCATCGACCTGCGTCGGACGCAGGTTTTCCCGGACGACGAATTCCAGTTCTCCTGACGAGCGGAGAATGACCGACAGGCCCTTGTCGTCACGCAGGTTGAGCAGCGTCGACAGTCCCGGCCGCCGCATGTCGGCATCAATGATGAGAGTCTTTTTTCTGGACTGAGCGAAGGCGACGGCCATATTTGCGGAAATCGTCGTCTTGCCGTCGCCGGGCTCGGTACTGGTACAGACAATTCGCCCAGTGTCACCGGCTGAAAATTCGAGGTTTGTTCGAAGACCGCGGAAGGATTCTGCTTCTGTGCTGTTGGGCCGCAACTGGCACATTACCGAGTCGAAGCCTTCTCCCGGAAGCTCTTCCATCGCCGGAACCATGGTCAGAATTTGAGTATTTAGATGCAGTTTCAATTCTTCCGGTGCCCGAAAGCGATCGTCCAGAATATCCAGCACCCAGATGATGCCCAGTCCTGCGGCTGTGCCGAAGAAGATCGACAGGAATCCGACCACAATCAATCGTGGAGAGACAGGGGCTTTCGGTATGCTCGGCGGCGTTGACACTTCGGTCTTGATGAAGGTGCCTTTTTCCAGATCAATCATCGCCGTACGTTCGAAGAACTGTGCCCTCAGTCCATTCAGCTGTTTCATCTCCTGTTCCAGATCATAGATCTGGCTGAGAGTGATATCCATTTCCAGAGCCAGAGCTTTTTCCTGCTGCAACTGAGCCTGAAGTCCACGCTCGGTTGCCATGGCGGTCCCCAGTCGTTGCTGTGCCATCTGCAGAAGTTGTGGTCCCAGGTAGGTTTTGACAGATGCTTCTGTAGCCTGCATCTTTGCGTCCGGACTCCGGAACAGGTGAGACTGCAGAGTCGCGATCTGAGATCGAAGGTCCAGAATGTCCTGATGATTTGGCCCGAATCTGCGCTGGGCGTTCTGCAGCTCAGATATCTTCTCCAGCAGTTCCTGATTGATTCTGGCGGCTTCCACCGAATTTTGAGTACCGATTCCCAGTGCTTCCGCCATCATCTGCGGTGCAAGTGTATCTGCAAACTGGAGAACATCCCGTCCTTCAGATATGGCCCGCTGCAGTTCCTGGTGCGTGCTGTTGGCTTTGGCCGTTTCGTCACCTGCTTCAGACAGTTTGGCTGTCAGATGTCGAATGTTTTCCAGATGGACGTTCAGTGAGTCTTCGCTGCCGGTTCCAACGTAGTCCGGAGCGGACGCTTTCAGCCTGTTTCGAAGTTGTCGATTCTTTTCCAGTTCATCCGTCACTTCGTCAATTTTTGACCTGAGCCGCACAAGGTTCTGATCTGCGGAGCCCTCATTCATGTCATTCATGAATGAGCTGTACGCACTAAACAGAGCCGCCAGTACTGCGGCGGCAGCCTTCGGATCTTTGGACCGATATCGCACATCAAGAATGTTTGTGTTGAATTCAAACGAGACGGACAGCGATGCCTGAATGAGGGCGCTTGCTTCGGCGTCCGTCAGTCCCTCAAACTGTGTCTTAAACCGGTCAGACAATCGTTCCAGGGTCAGCTGCATGACGCGTTCGCAGCTCATCAGTGTTCGAAAGGTGGGCATGGCGCGGGACGGATCGCTTGCTCCGCGCATGCTTTCTTCGGTAATTCCGGAACCGACCTTCATTACGTACAACGATGCATTCGACTGATAGACCCGGGGCGCAGTCACGTAATAAAGTGCGCCCAGGATTCCTGACGTCACCAGACAGGCCAGCAGGATGCTGCTTCGCAGGCGCACCGTGCGCAGGAAACGAGCGATGGAGTGCAGGGTTGTTGCCAGGGCATCGTGCCCTCCTGCTTCCATGCCCGCAATCTGACCTTGAGACATTGTCATTTCGTTCGGCTTCCTGCCGTGGTTTCGATCTTTGTGGCCGCAACGACTTACTGTCGGAGAGATGAGGTGACTTACAAATCAGAACAACGGTGCTGATCCGGAGATTCCAAATCGGACCAACTGTAGTGCTTCCATGACAACGGTTCCGGTCGTCTGCTCCACCCAGACGATGTCGCCAGGCCCGAGAAGTATGTTTTCTTTACCCATTTTCTTTGCTTTCCGCAGACTGACCTGAATCACAGCCGGGTCCTTCGAATTTACCAGGGGGCGAATCACGTAGACCTTGTCGGCCATCTGATTGTTGGTACCGCCCGCCAGAGATATCGCTCCCAGTACCGTTAAATCCTTGCCCACGGGAAAGTCGTACTCATCAGGTTTATGTACAAGTCCACCCACTTTGACGGGGGCCGGGTCGCGTTTTTCGACCATGACAACGCCACCGTCTTCGACGGCGTACATGTTTGTTCCTGCCTTAGCAGCAGAGACAAGATTTATTGTGTATGACTTCATGCCATTTGCCGGTAATGTGGCACTAACTGTCGAAACCGGCGCCTTTGGGTCTCCGACGACCATGGGTGTTTTTTCAACTGAACCGTGGTTTGGGTTGCGTACTTCGACGCTTTCGCCCGCGTTTTCAGCCAAGCCGCCTGCAGCAGCAATGGCCGATACCACATCGCTTTCGCCAGGTGGGAGCTCATACGTACTCGGTTCTTTCACGGCACCAATGACTCGAACGCGATTCATTTTCTTGCTGAGGGACGTCACGGTCACTGTAGGGTTGCGATAATATCCCTTGTTCACAGCCTCCTGGCCGATCAGGGCTTCAGCCGCCTGGGGTTCTACACCAGCCAGCATCACAAATCCGATATCGGGCAACTGTGCTCTGCCGTCTTCCGCAACCCGAACTTTCATCGTGAACTGATCGTCCTTGCTCAGGCTTGCCGCGATCGAAACTTCCAGCACGTCACCGCGACCAATGGTCTGGCTGCCGCCGGTGGCGCTGGCCAAACGTGACAAGTCTGCTTCCTGAGGATTGGATTGTGGCGTCAGCCGCAGGCTTCCGGGCATGGACTGGGCGTAGTAATGATTGCCGCTCTGGCAGCCGACAAACAGAACCACCGCCGTGCATGCCGCGATGTTGACGCAGAACGCCCGCGATCGCAGCGTGCCGCTGTGTGTCCACAGCGATTCCTGGCATCCGGAACGAGATGTTGTCATCTGGAGTTTTCACCCAGGGAAAATTTGCTGACACATCCGCAGCGCCGGCTGAAATCCAGCATTCGGCTCAAACGGCAGGACATGCATTGATAATACGAAGTGAAAATTAGAGATTGGAGGTCAGGTGACGTCTGCCGTGTAAACACGCCGTGGCGTCCGTGACACCGCGGGGGGGCTTATGACGGAGAGGAGAGATTGAGAGGTATAAGAAAATAGATCTGGTGCCGACCGTTTCAGCGGAAACGTTGATTCACAGTAACGTTTTCAATGACTCAAGTCAGATGTCGCTTTGGTGGTTGGGTTCTATTTTATGGTTGAAAAGCTGGTCAATACGAAGTCGCCGTGCAGCACGTGGCAATCCGTCGCCGCCGGCAGACCTGCTCAACGATACCGGCAGTTCCTGCGTAAATAGTAACGCTGTGTACTAAGTCCGCTTACGTCAAACGGGGCAGAATGGAATAACGCGGCGGCGAACCGTCTGCTTTCGCGGCTAAGTGAAGCCAGGGGTAATCAGAGAGCCGCGGCTTTGTCGGTTTGCCTGATTGCGAACATGGCGGTCGTTATAGAATGGGCTTTGAAGGAATCGAACCTCTCCTCACCACCTCAATTTTGTTGACAGCAGTTTTACAGACCGCCATGAAGAACAAAGCCCGAAAGTAGCACCGGGGAGATCCGAACTCCCAACAGCTCGGTTCCAGAGCCGTTTACTAATTGTCGCGGACGGTATTGGCTCGTGGCAGTAACGAAACTGCTGTTGAAAAGTGTTCTTCGCGGCCACAAGTCAGCGTGAAACGCTGTAAGACGAGCGCCTCTGCAAAATTGGGCTACGGTGCCATTCTTAGTGATCGATAGCGTGGGTGGGATTCGAACCCACACTGTTCCGGACTTAAACCGGATGCCTCTGCCGTTGGGCCAATACGCCAATTTGAATCCACGACTGATGTAACGGAAATGAGCTGTCAGTCGTCTTAAGTCCGAGTTGCCGGATCATTCGTTTCTAAGCACCCTCGGTCGGATTTGAACCGACGATCTCCACCGTGACAGGGTGGCGAGCACTCCGGACTGCTCTGCAAGGGCGTATCATTTTTCGTAAGTGCCAAAGGAATGACATTTCTTCAATTTTCTGGACGGTGCAACGTTTCATTCGAGAACTGCGATCCACACCATGAAGGCAGGCAAAGCCTGATGGCACCGGTGAGATTCGAACTCACACTGTGTCGCTTTTGAAACGGCTGCCTCTGCCATTCAGCTACGGCGCCGCGTAAATTCAGGAAAACTGCAGGGGCAGGAATCGAACCTGCGTCTGAACGGTTAACAACCGCCTGCCCGTACCAGCACTGGCCCCACCGCAATACTGCATCCCAGTGAATTCACCCGGGCTGAATGAAATCATGCTGCTGCTCAGCCCCCCCGCGCAAACGCAGCGTCCCGACATTCTCGCTGGTGTACACATGCCCTGCGTCCAACCGTCGTGCCACGGCGCCCGATCAAACGCCTGGTTTGCGCCCAGCGGGAGTCGCACCCACGTTGTCACGTTACCACGGCGGAGTCTTTTCCGCTGGACGGACCAGTGCCTGTTATTTATCCGCTGCAGGGTGGAATAGGATCGGAGGGATTCGAACCCTCACCGTGCAGATTAAAAGTCTGCTGTGCTGCCGTTACACCACAACCCCGAGTGGTCGGTTGTGGGTGTGCGTTTCAATCGATGCAGAATGCTCATGTCAAATATTCGATGTCGTTTGTTGTACGAAAGAAGCCCGGTGTCGTTTGTGACACCGGGCTTTGCGTTTTGATAGGGATAGTCCCTCAGGTGTCACTGGCGCAGGATATGCAGCAGGTCAGTGGCCAGTTGACTGGCGACCTGACCGGTGCTGTTTTGTTTGCTTCGTAAGTCTGAACACAGGATCATCATTGTCATTTTTTCCGTTGCTGCTGTTTAGTTTGGGTTTCGCAGTCGGCGGGGCACAATGCTGCGTGTTCAGAGAAGACGCAGGCCGGTTTCAGCTGGTTCGCGCAAATTTTTTTTCTGCGTTGGCCCTCGGGGTGATATGAGATTTGTGCCGTGACTGCACAGCCCACTGACAGGAGAACGGCGGCAAGTCTGCGGTTTCGCGGTCCGTGCATGCTGTTGTGGAAAACGTGAAGCACTTCCGAATCGGAGTAACTGATACGGTGTCACGGGAATTGACGGAGACCGACTATAATTCTGGGTTGACCATCGTGTATCCCGAAGATAATCTGATCAGCATGAGCAGCCTGCTACTAAACCTGAGCCTTCTATTGCTTCCAACGTGAAGTCCGCCTCAGGTACGCATGCTTATCTAAAGAAGTTTCCAAACCCTGAGGCAGTGCCTCAGGGTTTTTTTGTTCCCATGTCGGGTAAACTCGCAGGTACCGCCTCGATTCAATCAGGAGTGATCCATGACCGGCGACCAGATTATCATTTTCGACACCACACTGCGCGACGGCGAGCAGTCTCCTGGCTGCAGTATGAACACTAATGAGAAGCTGAAGGTCGCGAATGCGCTGGTGGAACTTGGCGTCGACGTGATTGAAGCGGGTTTTCCCATCGCCTCTCCCGGCGACTTTGAAGCTGTGCAGATGATAGCCAGTCAGTTCAGTGACCGGTCCACCATCTGTGCGCTGGCGCGCAGTCGGGAAGACGATATTCAGAAGGCGAAAGAAGCGCTGGCGAGTGCTGAAAAACGGCGTATTCACGTGTTTCTGGCGACCAGCGCGATCCATCGCGAGCACAAGCTGAAGATGGACAAGCAGCAGATCATCGATCGTGCTGTGCAGTCGGTCCGGAATGCGAAGGAGTTTTGTGACGATATCGAATTTTCGCCGGAAGACGCAGCACGCACCGAACTGGACTTCCTGTGCGAAGTCGTTGAAAAGACGATTGATGCCGGTGCGACGACAGTCAACATTCCGGACACTGTCGGCTATGCTACTCCGAGTCACTACTTCAAGGTAATCTCTTACCTGAAGCAGCATGTTTCGAACATTGATCGCGCGATTATCAGCAGTCACTGCCATAACGACCTTGGGATGGCGGTGGCGAACAGCCTGTCAGCGATCGAAGCGGGCGCTCGCCAGGTTGAGTGCACAATTAACGGACTGGGTGAACGGGCCGGCAATGCTGCTCTGGAAGAGCTGGTCATGGCCATTCGCACGCGTGCTGACTACTACGGTGTTCACACGAAGATCAATACCGAGCGGCTGTTCCCCACCAGTCAGCTGGTCTCATCGATCACCGGCATGAAGGTGCAGCGGAACAAGGCCATTGTCGGACAAAACGCGTTTGCTCACGAAGCGGGAATTCACCAGCACGGAATGCTGCAGGAGCGGTCGACGTACGAAATAATGAGTCCGGAAGACGTAGGATACTCGGGACGAAACCTGGTGCTGGGGAAGCACAGCGGTCGTCATGCGTTTCGTGACCGTACGAAAGAGCTTGGCTTCGATCTGGACGACGGCGCTGTGCAGAAGGCGTTTGATGACTTCATTGTCCTGGCGGACAAGAAAAAGGAAGTATATGATTCTGATATCATTGCGTTGATCGACAATCGTCTGGTGGACGCACCGGAACGCTGGCAACTGGTCAGCTTTCACACATCAGCCGGTTCGTCAGCGATTCCAACGGCAACGCTGGAATTGAAGTGTGAAGAACAGCCGGTCCTGTGTGACGCGGCGACGGGTGATGGTCCGATTGACGCGGTGTTTCGTGCGATGGAACGCATCATCGAGTTAACGGCGCGACTTGAGGAATTCAATGTTCGCAGCGTCTCGGAAGGGAAAGACGCTCAGGGAGAGGTTCGAGTGACGATCAATGTTCATGGTCGGCATTACATGGGCAAGAGCGTCAGTACGGACATCATTGAAGCGGCAGCTCATGCCTATCTGCAGGCGTTGAATAAAGCGGATGCCGATCGTAAGGGGATTTCTGAGCAACCGGCGGGTGAGGTGGCGGCGGACAGTCCCTGACGGTTGCTGTGCGCGGTCTTCGCGCCCGCCCCGATAAATTCACCGGGGCATGGGGCGGGCCGACTGTAACTATGCCGACTTCATGCCCTCTGACCGACCGCATGCTGGGGAAACATGGCTGTGAACGCCAGCGTGTGTTCACGAGGCAGTAACTTCGATAATCTATGCAGCATGACAGAAAATAGCGCCGCCAATGATGTCGCGAACGCCTCCGCAAGCTTCGGTAAGTCTCCGACGTTTGCAGACGTGCTGCCGGAATTTCAGCGACTATGCGAGGTGGTTGCGAAACTTCGCTCACCGGCCGGCTGTCCGTGGGACCGTCAGCAGACGCTGGCTTCGATCAAGCCGTACACGCTGGAAGAAACCTACGAACTGCTGGAAGCCATTGATTCCGATGACAATGCAGCTATTCAGGAAGAACTTGGCGATGTCCTGCTGCAGGTGATTCTTGATGCGCAGATCGCATCTGACGAAAATCGATTTGAACTGGTGCATGTGATTCGGCAGATCGCGGACAAGATGGTCCGTCGACATCCGCACGTTTTCGGAGATGCTCACGCAGAAACGACGGATGACGTGAAGCGGCACTGGCACGCTGCGAAGAGCAACGAGAAGCGTGAGCGGATGTCCCAACTGGACGGCATTCCCAAGGATCTGCCCCAGCTTGCTCGCGCGTATCGCATTGCCGCACGGGCGGCATCGGTGGGGTATGACTTCCCTGATCGCAGAATGTTGTTTGACAAACTGCGAGAAGAGATTCAGGAACTGGCGGACGAACTGTTTACCGATGGGATGATTCCGAACGTGCCTGCCGCTGTCGATGTCGATCCTATTCCGGATGAACATGTCACAGATCCTGCGGTAAAGGCACGCGTGGAAGGAGAACTGGGCGACGTGCTGTTTGTCGTTGCCAATATTGCTCGCCGCTGGGGTATCAATCCGGAAGAGGCGCTGAGAAAGAGCAATGCCAAGTTCAGCCGACGATTCCAGGCAATCGAAGCCGCCATGCGGCAGCAGGAACAGTCGATGGAAGATGCGTCATTGCGCGAGATGGAACAGGCGTATCAGGCAGCCAAAGCCAAAGAGAATGGAAACTAAAATGCCCTGGTTTCCCGACATGGTGAATGCCTGAATTCCTGCTGCCTGACCTCGAGTCAGCGGAAACACACTTTCCATGGCACGCTCTTTCGCGTGGCTCTTCGTTGCAGCAAGCCAGACCGAATCAACGGCGGCACATTGATCCCCCATCGACACTGGCTGATTTTGCGGATTGCACGCATTCTGCTGCCGTATCATTGCGGGAAATGTGGAGAAAAATGTGCAGATGAAAACGCGGAACCTATCTTATCATAATGCCACGTTTTGTAGTCGTTGGGTCACTCACGATGCAGGCGTTTCGTCATACCACGCTCATTCAGCGGGGTGCAGTCGATGTGACTGAGAACGCAAGAAAAAAACAAGAAACAGCACAATGTCCGTTAGCGAAATTGAGCCCAAAGAATCTTCAGAGACTCCGGCCGCTGAAGTCGCAGAAACATGTATTCGTTGCCATACGTCTCAGGAATGGGGTGAGTCGTCCTGGTGTCCGGCATGTGGCTACTATCCAATCGTTGATGGAGCGGAAGCTAACGGCAAGTCCTGGGCCGATGACCTGCCGGATGCGCCTGAGGAAGAAGTTGAGGATTGGGGATCGACTCTGCAATCGCTGCCGCGGTGGTTGTGGGGAATGCTCGGTGGCATCGTCGGCATTACGATGTTCAGCGTCACGGTCAGACTGCTGTTTCACAATGACGAAGACATTCGGGGAATCATTGCTCTAACACAACTGGTGATTGGCTTTGTCAGCATGCTGACTGCCCATGGCCTGGCAGCAAAGTTTACCATGAAGAATGATCGACGAGTCAACCTGAGCGACGTGCTGCTGTCATGGTTCAATGTCTGGTCGCCGAATATTCAGGCATTGCCGGCCACGTACACGCGCGTCTGGGGCCTTGTCTGGGGCGGAATTGCGGTGATGACAGCCATGACAATTATTGGTGGCATCGACTACTCAGCGCCGTTTCGTGTCGACGATCCTCAGAAAACCAAAGGGCCGAAAGCTTCGGCCGTCATCGGAGCCATTACAAGGGCCGCTAGAGAGGCGGGTGAAGAAGCCGCCCCTCTTGATGATGCACTCAACGATTTTCAGGAAGAAGAGTCTGATGAAGAAAAAGGACGTGGCAAGGGCGGCTCCGGAGAAATGGGGAAAGTTCGTTCCGAACTCGACGGCGTTGAGGACCAGCTTGAGGCACTTGCTGATGAGACTCTGCTGGAAAACGGTGTCACTGAGGAAGCCACCATCGAGCTGGAGTGCTTTATCTATGGAGTGGTGACAGACAGCAAGAATATTCCTGTCAGCTTTCTGTTCGCGGCCCATGTCAACGGACGAACTCGACACGTTGCCGAAATCAGGGTTGAGCGATTGCCACCAGCGAAGTTTCGCCAGATTGCCCAGCGGCTGCATTCAGCGGTTCAGAAACAGCCTGAGATACCCACCCAGAGGACGGCCGTCTGGGTACAGCCGATTGTTGTCTGCCGTATAAAATCTCCCGGGTTCACTAGCTCTGGCGACCTGAGAAAACCAGAGTTCGATGCGATTCTCGTGGCCCAGCGAGGACGCTTCGAAACGTCGAGTCGGCAACCACAGAAAAGCACGCAGCCTCGGTAGTCGGCACACGACTGGTTGATGCAGCGGGGCCTGCGTTGCTTCGATTGACCGGGACTCTTTCTGTGCTACATCCGGACGCGGATTCGACGGTACTCAATCTGACCGCGGTCGCCTTCCAGACCGATCGGTCCGGATTGCGGTACCTTGAATTCGGCTTCCAGAACTTCGCCGTTACAGGTGCAGTGAGCTACGCCACCCTTGACATCGACCGTCACTTCGTTCCAACCCTGAGGCTTGTACTTTGTTAAATCCTTGTACGGACCAGCCAGAACGAAATCGCGACACTGCAACTGTGGCCTCCGAATGAAGATGCCGCTGTCGGCGTTTGGTGTTGCTCGGAACTCCAGCTTCAGAGTGAAATCACTGCCGAATTCCTTCGTCGTCCACAACTGCTGGATCTTGCGACCTTCGGATGGTGTTGTGACCACCAGACGTCCATTTCTTGCGATGTACCGGCCGCCGGGCGTGGCCACCTTTCCGTCGAAGGTGACCGGCTTGGTTACGACTGGCCATGGAGGAGCATTGGGATCCCGGCTGTGCCATCGTTCCCGTGACTTCAGCATTTGTTCTGTGGTCGGACGAAAGCCCCAACCCGTCAGGTCACGGCCGTTGAAAAGGCTGACGAAGCCGTCCTCCGGTTGAAAGTCGTCTGCGTGCGTATCTGTCAGACTCAATGTTGCAAGAATCGGATGCAGCGCGTTGCCCCATTTGGTGTACCCGATCTCGTTCGGGTGCAGCAGATCCGGAAACTCTTCCTTCTTTGCATCACCGTGTTCGTCGGCAAACAGTGTCCACGTATCAACGACCGTCACCTGAGCATCACCCCTGACAGCAGCAGCGTACAAGGCGTTAAGTTTTTGGATGCTTTTTGCCGGCCGACTTTTAGTGGCCGAGCTGGGGAAAACCTGACACATCACAATGGGCATGTCAGCTCGGTGTTTCTTCAGTTCAGTGAGTATCAGCCTGACGTTTGCCGCAATGGTTTCCGGTTCCGATTTTTCTTCCAGGTCGTTGGTACCCACCAGCATGACGACGGCAGACGGCCTTAACGCGAGCACGTCTTCGTTCAGACGGATCAGCATGCCACGTGTGGTGTCCCCGCTGATTCCTCGATTGGCGACGTTGACTCCCGGAAAAAAGTTACGCAGGTTCGGGCCCCAGCCCTGTGTGATGGAATCGCCAAGGAACACGACGGCACCCTGTTTAGCCTTGACCTGTGTGGCAAAGTCAGTCCGGCGGGTTTTCCAGAGATTACGAAACCAGTCGTATCGTCGAATCGGTCCGGCCCCCGGCAGTCCGTCGTCGGTTTCCGGGATTTGAAAGTCCGATTGTTTTTCAGCAGCCGTCAACGTGGGCGGCGCGACTGAGAGTGTCAGCGATAAGAGAAAGGTCAATGTGACGAATGCTGTCCGATTTCTGAACATGATGCCAACCTGTTGATGCCAAAGCCGGGTATGTTAAGTGTCAACGTTTTATCACGTCACGAAACTGATGGCGAGGGTACACATTCAGAGTTCGCATCGCTGCAGGAAAAATGAGTTCCGCGACTGCCGGGCCTTCACGGAATTTGATTGAGCGTATAGTAGGCGTGCCGATGCAGCAGGGGCTCGTCGTTTCTGCTGCGGACGCCGGCAGCGACGAGTTCGTGGACAAATAATTCACGCAGACCGTCCACCTGCAGCTGAACGCGGTAGCCATCGTCCGACACGATGGACCTGACGATCGTCAGGTCCCGCTTTTGAATTTCGTCGCTGCCATATGTTGAATGATAGAGATACGTATAGCTGTTCATGAGATACGACTGCACGTCTTCCGCCGTCCGTTGCTCGACGGGCTTGGTGAACACAAGTTCGAAGCCGTCCGACTGAGCTCGCATTTCTTTGATTTCAAACGGCGTTTTTCCGGTCCAGACCAGTCGCTGCAGTCCGTATGATGATGCCCCCAGGCTGCTCCAGCCGCGATTCGTAAGACCGACGAAGACACTGCCATCGACGCCCTGAGCCATCCGTAGAACGGCCGAGGCAAATGCAGATCGAAACGGAAAACAGGCTCCCTGATATTCACCGTCGACCTGTTCCAGGAAGACGCGACTCATTGAAGCCTGTGTGAATTCTCCAACGAACAGTTGTCCTGCAAACGGGCCGAATCTTCCACCGCTGTCGTCCAGCATGATGTCCGTCGCCGACTGTCCCATCTTCTTATACGGAAACCAGACGGCCGGCGGCTTTAGTTGTGGAAACTGTTCCATCGCCTGAGCCAGGGGTGCTCCGTTCGGCACGCTTGTGACTCCCTGAATTGTGGAGCCGGGTTGAGTCATCGAGGCCAGGGCTTCGGCGTGATGAAAGAACGCTGCTGCGCGCATGTGATGCAGCGAGTTTGTAGCGACCCAGTTGCCCTGCTGGTCCGTGTAGAACATGTCGCCGGCAGCGTTGACGCCGATTCCGCACGGTGAACGCATCCCGGCGCAAACAGGGACCATGGTGCCGCTCGGAGTGACTTTCATTCCCCAGCCTCGCCAGCGTCCCTGTTGATAGCCGAGAATCGGGTCACGAACGGTGCGAGTCAGCTGCTTACCCTTTAACCCCATGCCGATGTTCAGGGTCAGCCACATGTTCCCGTCGCCATCGAGTTTAGGTCCGTAGGCATATTCATGGTAGTGTCCGGTGACACCCCAGCCCTTGGCGACCGTCAGGTATTCGTCGGCAACGTCATCGCCATCGGTATCCTTCAGTTGAGTTAACTCTGTCCTCTGTGCCGTGTAGAGGGAATCATTGTGCCTCAACAGGCCCAATGGTTCGTGCAGGGCCGATGCGAATCTTTTGTACCGGACATTGTTCGGAGGGTCGTCATAGGCACCATCCAGCATCCAGACCTCACCCTTGCGAATAGCGACGGCAACTCTTTTATCATCCAGCATAGTCATGCCGCTGACTTCCAGTGCCAGACCATCAAGAGCGGGTTTCCACGTTTTGGAACGGGAATCTGTCTGTGCCTTTGGCGTGGTGATTGAAATCAGTCGGTAGTAATTGTTTTCATCTGCCGCAACGGCGAATTCGGCGCCAGCGATGCAGACGACCGATAACATGAATGCGGCCACCAGCCGACGTGAGTGACGTCCATGGACGCGTTCGCAATGATCTACCATGAGTATTTCACCTCGACCTGTGTTTTCGATTTAACTTCGAGGGGAATGAGCCATTCCGTTCCGGCTTGGTTGTTGCGAAGTTCGCCGGCTGAGCCAGACTGGAGACTGACGGAAACCGTCAATCCGTCGTTGTTCGAGTATTCACCGGCCTGCTCGAACATCAGTGCACTGCCAAAGTGCGGTCGAATATACAATTGATCCGCAACGTCCGGCGAACCTTCTCGTATGCGAAGAATGAATCGGCGAACCAGTCCACCATCGTCGGTCGGCTGAATTCGATCTTCCACATTAAACTGATGGATGCGATACAGAAACGTGGGTACACCATTTTCGTTCAGTCGGTACCCAGCGAATTGGTACCCCGCAGTTTCAGCATCTGTGGGCCACGGTTGCAGCGGACCGGTCAGGGCGGCGAACGGAACCCCGCCTGGTGTACGTATGTGTTCCTTGCCGATCGGATCTGCCGGCGGGGCGAAGCGCACGAACCACGTGCCCTCCGCATCCAAGAATCTGCCGCGCCATGCCTGTGCGAGTGATATCTGCTCTGCGTCGAACGCAAAATGCACTTTCCGGGGAAACCCAACGGCAATCGCGTGAGTGCCTGCGGTTTTCATGAAAGTACGCAGTACGACAGGGCGATCCGACGGCGTCAGTTCGTAATTCTGATTGCGTGCATGAACAATCTTTTCAGGTAATTGCTGACTGTTGAGCTCTCGAAGGTACGTCCACATTGCCGCAATCTGCTTTTGGGTGTCTCCCTCAAGAAGATCCCTGTTCTGACTGCTGCCGTTCGGAAAGAAGGTTGGCATTCGAGTCCGTGGCTTGAGTGCGGCTGGGTCAAGCAGAAAATCACGAAACCACTTCGGGTTTACGCGATTTGCAATGCCTCCAAGGTCTGTACCAACAGTCCCCGGCAGAGCGTGACCCCTGAACGAATGGCACTGCACACACCCGACATCCATCAACCGGCGACCTGCCTCCATCATTTCTGACTTGCTGCCGGCTGTGAATACCGTCTGTTCCGAAGGTTGTTCGGTGCCGCCATCAGTCTGATTAAACAGAGTCGGCAGATCCTGAGTGGCAGACTTTGGAAATTGCGGCATACGGAAATGCATGTGAGGCCGAACTGCGGCCTTACCATCGATGACGTTCTGCATCCATGGCACTTTGAGTTTTTGCCCGACACCCGTTAACGGTGGCGGCAGCCGACCTTCGTCGCCGATGTCAATATTTCCGACGGTTTCGAAATACGGCTTGCGAAATCGTCCAACGCCACCCTGTTTGTTTCGCTCGTGGCAGGCAAGACAATTCAATTGCAGTATCCGGAGGTGCAAAGCCTCAGAGGCATCCTTGCGGGGTGAACGTTGCACTCCAGTCAGGGCAGCTATGACACTGTTGCGTGAGAACTCGTCAAGTTCGTAGTGAGGGCGGTCCGGTTGTGGCGAGTTAAAGCAGGAGGCGTCGGTGTTCGTCTGCAGACCTGCGAGCGGCTTTGAACTCTGCGTCGGTTGCAGACCGGTCACCGAATGGCAGCTCACACACCTGAATTCAACGAACAGCTTTCGACCACGTGCCACGAGTTCGGAATCGTCCTTCGCAGCTTCGCTGGAACGAATAGATTTACTTTTGCCTGCAGTAGCATTGTCCCGTACAGACCGCATCAGGTACGCAGAGATATCAGCGGCATCAACTGCGGCCAGTTGAAAGTTTGGCATTCGCCCGGACGGTCGCACTTTCTCAGGATTCAACAGGAAAAACGTCAGCGATTTGTAGGTGTACTTGGCTGGCAAATTGCCGTACGGGACAGATTTGACACGTCGAGCTGTGGACGTCAGCCCCATTTCTGCAATGTCATCCGGTTCGAGATGTTCCAGCAGTTGATCGATCGGCGATGGCTTTATCTTTACAACTTCGTAGTCATCATCCGGATCGTGACAGGCAACACAGCCGATCTGGTGATACAGCGTGCTGCCGTGCTTGACGCTGCCGTGCTTCCAGAATTCCAGGGGAACCGGCGTGGCACCGTTGGCTTTCAGCTGCGGATACGGCTGCCGCAACGAATCAATAAATGCGGACAGCGCATTGACGGCCTGCATCTTCTGTTCCTCGGGTAACGACGCCAGCACGTCGGGCATGGTTGTCCCGTTTCTGGTTGTCTGCGGTGAGAGCAGAAACTTCTTCAGCCACTCAGTCTGTACTCGATTGCCTGCGCCATCCAGGTTGGGTCCACCTTTGGGCTGCAGGTCCTGCACGTCCGTCAAATGGCAGGCCGTGCAACTCAGTTCGCTCAGCAGCAGTCGCCCGCCAACCGCACTCTCAACGTCCCCATGTCTGGCGAATCGGTCGAACCCTGAAACGAAGGGAGTGTCCGCAGAAGCCCGAGTCCACGCAAGAAGCAGACAGATAATCGTTGCCACCATGAGTCTGGTGTTCAATTTGAATTCCTTCTTCACTGACCGTGGCAACATCTCGTGGTGACGGTAGTGCATCGATGTCTGAACCTGATGAAACCGCAACGGGAACACGAAGTGTGAGAACACGAGAGCGAAGTTCAATGTCGTTCAGGCCGCCCGCTGCAGTGCAATATCGTATTTCGGGTACAGCAAGGGAACTTGCGAGTTAATTGTCCCGAGCTTCTTCCAGCATCCTGATCCACGGAGCTACGTAATGACCGTTGTCATGAAACGTTCGGCCACTCACGAGATTGCCGTCGATCACGCACGGTTCATCCACGAACGTGCCACCGCAGACCTCGAGATCAAATTTGCACTTTGGCACAGTTGCCATTCTTCGACCACGCACGCAGTCGGCGTAGGCCGGAATTTCAACGCCGTGACACACACTGGCCACTGGTTTGTTGGTTGCGAAAAAGTGTTTCGTGATGCGGACGAGGTCCTCGTCGTAACGAATATACTCGGGGGCCCGGCCACCGCTGAACATGATGCCCGCGTAGTCCGCTTCCTGTACTTCGTTGAACGGGACATCACATTGAATTGTGTAACCTTCCCATTCCTTTGTGATGTTCCATCCCGGTTTGACTTCATGCAGTACCATCTGGTACAGCCGCTTTTCCGGGGCTGTCACGACAGGCTGGAATCCTGCTTCCATCAGTCGGTAGTACGGGTACATCGTGTCCAGAGTTTCCGTGGCATCACCCACGACGATCAGCACCTTGTCCATTCTTGTGGATCCATTTCGTGTCTGTTGTGAAGAATTGAAAATGGCAGGTTTCTCAATGAGCGTCTTTCGGTATCGTAGTACAATGTGAAGGCATTTACAGGTTGACGGCGTGCCGTGTTCAACTTCCAATCTTAGAGCATGCCTCAATAGTTAGAGCGTCGGATTCGGAGCTCAGGGAGTTTTGAGCGAACGGGAGTCTTATCTGTTGCTAAACCGCTGTATGGAATGGGTTGCCGGAGACTGAGATGTACGACGTTATTGTTCTCGGAACGGGCGGTGTCGGCAGTGCTGCGATGATGGCGTGTGCAAATCGTGGAGCAAAAGTGCTTGGCCTGGACCGGTTTCCGCCAGGGCACGATCGAGGCAGCTCGCACGGCGAAACTCGTGTGATCAGGCGGTCTTATTTCGAACACGCCGACTATGTGCCACTGCTCCATCTGTCCTATCGTCTGTGGGACGGACTCGGGCAACGATGTGACGAGCAGTTTCTGCACCGCACTGGTGTAGTGTACTTTGGGCCGCAGGACGGAATCGTCGTAAAGGGAGTTCTGAAGAGTGCCCGGGATCATCAGCTTGTCGTGGAACAGTTGAATGCCAAAGAATCCGCGGATCGATTTCCAGGATTCGTTGTGCCGCCAGAATCGGCAGTGCTGTTTGAAGCGGATGCGGGATACCTGGACGTCGAAAGGTGTGTTTGTGCACAGATTCAGGAAGCTGTGCGGTTGGGCGCAGTTCATCGTCACGGCGAAAGTGTTGTGCGATGGTCCGCACGGAAGAACTCGGTTGTTGTCGAAACCGATGCGCAGACTTACACGGCCTCGCGACTCGTAATCGCTGCCGGCTGCTGGGCCGGCGAATTATTGAACAAACTCAGCGCTCCACTGCGAATTGTTCGAAAGCATTTGCACTGGTACGCGAGCGCTGAAAAGGCGTGCCTTGAATCAAACGGGTGTCCCTGTTTCTTCTACGAACTGCACGGCAGGTACTTTTATGGGTTTCCTGGCGCTGGAGACCCTGGCGTCAAAGTCGCTGAACACAGCGGGGGCACACAGATCAGTGATCCACTGTCCGATTCGCGCGAAGAAGAAGCGGACGACACTCAACGTGTCGAGCAGTTCTTGGGGCAGTATCTGCCTGGCGTATCAATGAACAGGACTCGCCATGACGTCTGTTTTTATACGATGACGCCGGACGAACATTTTATTGTGGACCTTCACCCGGAGCATGAATCGGTTTGTTTTGCGGCAGGCCTGTCGGGACACGGCTTCAAATTCACCCCAGTACTAGGCCAGGTTCTGGCGGAGCTGGCATTGGATGGACGTTCCTCGATCGACGTCGACTTTCTAAGGCTTGATCGGCCGAGTTTGTGTTGAACGAAAAGACTGGCCCCTTTTCATTCTGTGAAAATCGCCCGGGTTTTTGAAGAACTCACCGCGTCTCACGCGTGTAGTGTTTTGACGACGCGAACATAGAAATGACGGCGGACGACATTTGTGCGAGATCAGCTGGAAAAAAAACCTACTGTTTGCAGCGACAGGGATTGTTTTCTCTGGCGCTGTCGATCACTGGGTGCCGTCAGTTGGCCGAAGATGCCATCCAGACGGCGTTTGAACGCCTTTGTCGTTTGAATACTGCGCCGCATGGAGATTTTTCGAACTACGTTTTTGCTTCCGTGCGCAATGCAGCCCGTGATTCGATGCGAACGGCGAATAGGGCATCAAGGGCCCGGGAATCGATTTTTAATGGATTCGCGGCGTCGTTATCCGACGCTGAATCTCCTTCGGATGACGTATTGACGGCGGAACGGGATCAGATACTACGAACGGCTGTCAATGCTCTCGATGATGCGAATCGTGAAGTGATTGTCCTGAAGGTATTCGCCGGACTCACGTTCGATGCCATCGGCGAAATTCTTGAACAGCCGGCCAAAACCGTGGCTACTCGATACCGTCGAGCTCTGATGAAACTGGAAGAAAGATTACGAGGTCAATTATGAATGATTCGCGAATTGAAAACCTGCTGCAGCAAATGTCGCTGAAAGAACCATCGGCGAAGTTGGACGATTGGGTTGAGGGGATCGCTTGTTCGACTGAGTCGGTAAGAAATGTACGTCCAGGACAACGGGCTGCTCGGAAACTGCTGCCGGCTGTTGCGGTGGCTTGTTTGCTGATTGGCGTTGTGATTGGTCGCGCGACGACAACCAAGGCTGTTGCTGATGAAGTGGCAGAAGCTCAGTCGGAGCGCACGAATAAGGCTGCGTCAGAACGAATGTGGAGCCCAAAGAAGCGACGGCCGGATGACGGACACGGAAGTGGCACACAAGAAGACGTGAATATAGCGATCGCGAGCCTGGAAGGGCCTCAGGTAGCGACGTTGTGTTCGCTGGGAATTCAGGATGTTCCAGCATCTGCAGAAGACCGGTGTTTGAAGTGCCATAGTGGTGTCAGGAACCAGGCATCCGGAGAAGATGAATCGAAGTTCGACGGTGGGTACGTGCAGGATTTTCACCGTCAGTTGTGTGCGAAATGCCACGATATGAGTGGCAAACGGGAACATCTTGAACTGAGGCAGATCGGTGATGCAATCCACGACCAGCCATGGCACAAGGTCCGGAAGGAAGAGTCGCCGACGAAGTAAGGGGTTTGAGAGGGTCGGGAGTCTTTTTCGGGCCGCGGACCATCCCATTCGATTGTCGTTAGTCGGGAAAAGACTCCCGACCCTTTGCGTTCCAGCCACCTCGGCGTTTGCAACTTCGTCTACACCAACCGACTTTCCACGCCATCGCCTGCCGGGGCCTCCCGGCTATTGTTGGAGGATCCAGTCGATGGCCGCGGCGGTGGCGTCCAGGCGGTCTGATGTTGATACGGCATCCTTTGCGTTTACTGCGTCGTACGCCGTGGTGACGATTGATGGCATGGATTCTTCACCACCGATCCACAGGTCGTTGGGTGCAGACAGGGACAGCAGAGTTGAAATGTCACCATACTTGACGGCACCCGGGAGAAAGTCAGCGTGTTTCCAATCGGTCAGATTTGTGAATCGAAAGCCTGCGGTGTCAATTGCTGCGGCATTGAATTCCGATCCGGCGATCGCTCTCGCGGCGGCCAACAGTGGTCCACCACCGTTGATACCGACGGCGTGCAGAGCCTTCGGGCCGTGTTCGTCGCCATTGATCCACGCGGTCAGAGTCAGGATATCGTGGACTCGACGAGCGAAGAGTGTTTCGTTGTACGTGTAGGTAAACCCTGCGAACTGTCGAGGATTCTTCACCGTCGGGTTCTCGAGCAGAGCTTCACCGTTGGTGGTGAATTCGCCCTGTCCGAACAGGTCGACTCCAACGACCGAATAACCTGCATCGATCAGTCGCAGCAGATCGGCGTGAGCCTCACCATTGGGAAACATGCCGGCTTTGCCTTTGCCGTCAATCCACAGAATCACTTTTTGATTCCACGCGACCGACTTCGGGTAGACAGAAATGATTGGCAGCTGTTCGTTGTGCGTTGTCAACGTCAGCGTGTCGCCGAATTCCAGGTAGCCTGCACGAGTTTCTTTCCAGCTCTTGGTGCGCTGGACGTTTTCTGCTTTGGGCAGACCTCGTCCGATCAGCGTTTCCCATGCCGCCCGGACTGTGGTGAAATAGTTCTGCACGTCGTTGCTCTTCTGCGGAGAGTGATTCCAAAGGGCAGCCTGGTCACGGTCGTTCAGTTGTTTCAGAAGTTTGCGTTCGTAGTCGTCGCCTCCCGGCGGAGCAGGGTGCTTTTCGTTCCAGACGGTGTACTCATCTTTGCTGAGTGGCTTCCAGTCGAGTTCCCTGATGGGGTCTTTGTGTCCAAGATTCAGATGCTGATTCATCCACGAATACATAATGCCGCGGGTGACCGCGTTGTAGTTATGTGGGAAATGCAGCATCGGTTCGCAGTAGACGTCGTCCGGAACGCCCAGCATCGCATACAGCTGACGCAGTTGCGGGTAGCCTTTGGTCATCATTTCCTTTGTCCAGTCATTGGCCGACGTCATGGCCTGTGGGCGAGGTGCAAACAGTGCGGCCAGCTCCACGTTGCCGGTTCCGATTCTCAACAGGCTGCAGTTTTCGCACGTGCAGCCACCCTGCATGCTGGTGGACACCATGCCATTCGGGAATCCGGCAATCGGGCGGTCATCGACAGCTCCCAGCAAAATCGTTTGCGTACCGCCTCCGCTGCCTCCCGTTACTGCCATACGCGTGGAATCGACGTCCGGCAGGCTGGCCAGAAAGTCCAGGCAACGCACGGCGTTCCATGTCTGCAGCCCCATGATGCTGTGCAGGCGAGATTCGGCCTGCGGACTATAAAAGCCCCAGCTGTCATTGGTTTCAAAGTCAGGCCGGCGGTCGGCATAGCGATGAGCCAATTGGTACGAGACCTGATTGCTGTCGACGTAACCCATCATGTCGAAGATGAAGGTGATGCATCCCATTCGTGCCAGCTGAGCACACCGTGCCAGTTTCGGAAAGCGACCGGACTGACGATGGAGTTCCGCTCCGGTTGCGATCAAGTCGTCCATTTTGGATTCGCCGTAATCCTGGTTGCGACCACCATGGCCGTGCGGACACAGAACGGCGGGGCGTTTTCCGTCCGCTTTTCCTTCAGGCCGAAACAGCAGGCCGGTGACAAAGTGTCCCGGCAGACTTTCGAAGTAAACCTTTTCGACCGTGAAGCCATCTCGCATGACTTTGCCGTGAATCACCGGGTTCAGCGGCGTCTTCTCCGGCATTGGCCACAGTCCCGTGGCGACCAGGACCCGTTGCTTCAATTCAGTCTGTCGCTGTTCCCACGCAGCCTTCGATTTCGGGACTTCGAACGGGAAATAACCATTCAGGTCCTTGGGCGCCTGCAGACGCGAATCATCGGGTTGCTGGCCGTCATCGAAGACTCGATGATTGGCTGCATCGGCTGCCATCGCGGAAGCACAGCAAAGGAAAGTCGACGCCAGGGCGGCGACGCGATACGATCGAGAGTCATTCATGCGGGTACTCATGGCGGAAGTCTCAGATTCAGGAGAGAGTCTGCAGGGCAGGGGACCAGACGCAGCAATTGCCGTCAAAGTGCGTGTAATCATGGTAATCTGCAGTGTAGCGGGATTAGTTGCGGTTCGCCCGTCAGGGCAGGACCGGTGATGAAGTGTTTTGCAAACCCCGTGAAATAGGATATCCGGGCCTTGCATTCATGAACGCATGGCTTTCAACGAGCGCACATATATAATTGTGCGGACTCTCTTCCTGGCAAAACGTGTAGAGTGTCTGCCCGTCGTTCCGGCGTCCTGGCAGCAAGAACAAACGTTTCCTGGCTGCCGCCTGTACATTCCCAATTCATCTCTGACGGCTTTCCACTGTGTTGAAGAACTTCGTTGGGCGTTGCCCCGGTCATTGTGTACCGGTCCTGAGCCTTGTTGCCTCGGTCCTCAGCGGCTGCGCGCCTGCGCCCGAGATTCGTGAATACACTGTCGAATCCGAACACGATCGCGTGTTCACCAGTGAAATGATTCGAAGTCAGTTTCCCGCCATTCCCTTTCAATGGGGCGTGCCGGATTCATGGGTCGTTACTGACAATGATCAGTTCAGCAAGATGGCGTGGCAGGTTAGTCTGGATGGCGATGAAGGCCGAATCACACTCAGTGATCTGCCCGGCGCAGCAGGACTGGTTCCGCAGGTAATTCGGTGGCGAGGGCAGATTGGGCTCACTGCCGATCCGAAGGCGGATCCGATGGATGGTACAGAAACAGTCAAACTGGACGGCGGCACGGGAACAATCGTTGACCTTGAAGGCGAAGAGGAATCGATTCTGGGCATGCTGCTGCCTGTCATGGATAAGCTGTGGATTTTTAAGTTTCGCGGCAGAAATAAGCTGGCGAGTGCGCAACGAGATTCGTTTCGTGCGTTCTGCAAGTCTGTAAGGATCTCCGCAGGAGAATAGAACGATGTCGACAACAATACTTCCTGGTGATCTGGCGGGTGGCGACGATGCAAAGTCGTCCGAGGATCGCTTTACCGCAATCGTCTGGCAGTGCCTTGATGCGCTGGGGTCGCTCAAACTGACCTGCGTTCTGCTTCTGCTGGGCATGTTTATTGTTTTCGTCGGAAGTCTGGCCCAGGCGCGCAAGGACGTCTGGCTGGTGGTCGGTGAATACTTCCGCACTTACGTCGCCTATATCGATGTTGCAGACCTTTTCCCGCCGTCGATGTTCCCTGGCTGGATCGACTTCAACTGGGACTCTTTGGGCGTATTTCGGAAGATTCCGTTTCCTGGTGGCTGGACCATAGGCTGGATCATGCTGGCCAATCTCACCACGGCGCATTTGCTGAGGTTCCAAGTTCGTGTGCGTGGCGGCCGTATGGCTGCGGGGATTGGTATCACTGCTTTGGGCGCGGTGTTGACGGCAGCGGTTGTTATGACCGGCAACGGGCAGACAGGGGCCGAATCCGGTAACTCTGTTTTGGCTCCCATGCAGATCTGGTATCTGATGCTGGGTGTTCTGGGCGTCGCGTCGGTGGTGCCACTGGGGGTCGCATTTAACAAGTCAGGTACTTCGCGTCCCGAACGAATTCTACTGGGCAGTATGGGGATTATTCTGGCCGCCGTGCTGATTTATTTTCTGGTCGGTGGCGAGGCGGCTCGACTGAACCTGTCGTCAATGAGGATCCTGTGGCAGCTACTGAAGGGTGGTGCCTGTGCCCTCGTGATGTTGATTGGCTGCAATCTGCTGTTCGAAAAACGGGGCGGCATCGTGTTGTTGCACACCGGAGTGGCGTTGCTGATGTTCAGTGAGCTGCAGGTCGGGTTCTACGCGAAGGAAAATATGCTGGCCCTGGTGGAAGGGCAGAAGTCATCCTTCCTGCGTGACATGCGGGAACGAGAGCTGGCGATCGTGCATCGTCAGGATGACGACAGTGAAAAGGTTGTTGCCGTTCCTGAAGCGGCATTGATTGCCGCCGTGGCAGCTGGTCAGGCCGGTGATTTGGAAGATCAGATCGTTGACACTCCGTCGTTGCCGTTTGTGCTGCGAGTGGATCGATTTCACAGGAACAGTCATCTGCGGTCTGTTCTGCCTGGTGAAGACACGAGCGGAACTTCCGGATTGGGCACGTTCGCAACGTCGATTGAAGTTGATCCGGTGACCGGCATGGACGACAGTCATGACATGAGTTCGCTGCAGGTCACGTTGTTGGATCGCGACACCGGAATGGAACTGGAAACGCTGCTGCTGGCTCAGGACGTCAGTGAGATGCGAACTGTTCCCATTGCTGAACAGGCGACAGTGAACGGAAGCGACTACCAATTCTATCTGCGGTTTCAACGCAATTATCGGGACTATGAAGTTGAACTGCTGGACGTGAGCCGCACTAACTACGTCGGCTCTGCTACTCCGCGAGACTATCGGTCAGAGATCGTTATTCGAGATCGTGAAACCGGAGCCTCGGAAGAATTCACTCTGTGGATGAATAATCCATTGCGGTATCGCGGTGAGACGTTCTATCAGTCCGGCTACAACGAAACTCCGGACGGGACCGAGATGACGACGTTGTCTGTTGTTCGCAACACCGGCTGGATGCTGCCCTACATCGCCTGCATGATTGTGGCTGTCGGTATGTTTGCGAAGTTTGGTCAGACTCTGGGGCGATATCTTTCCCGCGTGGGACGATCCGGGGCATCGAGTCCCGCTGCCGCGAGGGGAGACGATCCTTTTGCAGCCTCAATGCCGGCGGGGATCCGTAGTGCCGCTGGTGCGAAGGCCGCATCTGCTGTCACCGTTACCGACGACGGGCCGAAGTCAATATGGCCCGTTGCTGTTCCGGTCATTGTTGTACTGTTGAGTGGCGGTTGGCTGATTAGCAAAGCTCGCCCGCCGAAGGCGGATGCCCATGCGATGAATCTGTTCGCCTTCTCCCAACTTCCGGTGGCGTGGAAAGGGCGTGCTCAACCGATTGATTCGTTCGCTCGCACAGAACTGCTGATGACATCGCACAAGTCCACGTTTAAGGGCGAACTGAGTGCCGGGGAACTTGATGTTAAGGAAAAACATGACGAAATCGTCGCACGCGTTCAAAAGTACTGGCCATCCGTGAAGACCGAGTCTCTGCAAGACTTCTCCGGACAGTACGACGACTGGATCGAACAGGTGGTCAAGCTGACGTCCTCGGGACGCGATGCCGTCGAAGAACGTATGCGCGACGTCATGACTCTGCGGATGCCGGCCGTGCGCTGGTTTTTGGATGTTGTTGCTCGACCGGAACTTGCCAAACGGCATCGTGTGATCAAGATCGACGATGATCAGGTGTTGTCATTGCTGGGGCTCGAGAAACGTGCCGGCCTGACTTATTCACTGCAGGAAATTCAGGAGCACCTTGCTGACTTACAGAAGATCCATCGCGAAGGTTTGAGACTGGAAATGGCCGAACAGGAACACCGGATGACGCAGCTGCAGCGGAGAGTGGTGTCGCTGTTTCGTACCGTCAGTCGGGACAAGTAGGCAACGGTGCCATCCTCGATATGGTTTACCTAAGCGATGGGCCAAATGGCTTCGCGGACGTCACAGGCTATGCCGTTCCCGAACCCGCCACAGCGACCCTCGCAATGCTAGGCCTAGGCGGTCTACTCATGCGACGCCGTCGCACAGCCTGAGTAAGTAACCAACAACTAAATAAAACTGGGCAGCCCCGTCATTTTGGCGGGGTTTCTTTTTGCGCGGCCAATGCTGTTGACTTTGCGCAAGCGTGTTATGGTTTTCCTTGGCGGATGATTTACAATAAAGAATCATAAATCATGAGCAATCTACAGCGAAATAATAGCGAATCTTCGACGGGCTACTGCAAACCGGC
>JABABI010000056.1 GCA_014238335.1 Fuerstiella sp. | reverse complement strand
GGCGTTTCTGGTGGGATTATGGCACCGGCGAAGCAGGGAACTTCGGGTGCCATATCCTGGACATTCCCTTTTGGGCGCTGCAGCTGAAGTATCCGAATCGAGTCGATCTGGATGCGGTCCCGGCAGCCGAAGATATCGATCCCCTTCGAACGCCCCAATCGATGAAGACTCGACTGGAGTTTCCGGCTGAAGACGGGCATGGACCGCTCACTCTGCACTGGTGGCACGGTTCTCTGGACGAAGTGTTCAAACAGCACAACACCAGCAAGTATGGCAACACACTGTTCATCGGCGAAAAGGGAACCATGGCAGCCGGATTCGACGGCTACAAGGTGACGTTGACTGACGGCAGTCAGGCGGAAGCGCCCCCGCAGACCATCGCCAGGTCACCCGGTTTTCACCGGGAATGGATCAACGCCTGCAAAGGCGGCCCTCGTTCGAGCTGCGATTTTGTCGACTACACGGGCCCGCTGGCGGAATCTGTTCTGCTGGCCAATACCGCATTTCGTGCCGGCGGCGGATTTGACTGGGATGGGAGTACGTTCGCTGCAAGCGGAAACAACAACGTCGAAGAATACCTGGTGCCTGAGTTCCGCTCAGGCTGGAAAGTCGATGCCGTACAGAGCACGTGATTACGACCGGCGAACGTATTGCCTGTGATACACGCGCGACACGTGGCAGACAGAACATTCCTGTTGGTTATGCTTCCATGACGTTATGTTCAGCAGATCAGGTTCCCATGAGAACATTGACAATCCTGGCGTTGTTGTCACTGGCCGTCTCGTTGCAGGCGGCTGAGTCCGATCGTCCCAACGTGATTGTCATTCTGGCGGATGACATGGGCATTGATTCTGTGTCGGCGATGAACGCCAGGATGGGGCTCAGCACGCCGGCGATCGACCAGTTGATGAACGAAAGCATGTCGTTCACGGATGCTCATTCCACGTCCGCTGTGTGCACGCCGACGCGATACAGTGTGCTGACCGGCCGCTACAACTGGCGGTCTCGTCTTAAACGCGGAATCGTAGGCAAGTGGGAGCGTCCTCTGATCGATCCGTCGCGGCTGACGTTGCCGGAGATGTTCCGAGAATATGGGTATGACACCGCCTGCATCGGCAAGTGGCATTTGGGCTGGCACTGGCCGGCGGAAGGCGGCGGGACAACTGAGAAGCTTGCGGAAATTGATTTCACCGGTGCCGTCACTGGCGGGCCGAACGACCACGGCTTCGACTACTACTTCGGCGACGACGTCCCCAACTGGCCACCCTACGTGTGGCATGAGAACGAACGTCTGCTGGGAAAGATTACGGCTCAAATGAAAGCCGGCGTTATGGTCGGGGTATCTGCCGGACCAGCCGTGAACGACTGGGACTTTCGTGCCGTTCTGGCCGAGTACTCGAAACGCTGTTCGCATTACCTCCGTGAGCGAGCCGAACAGAAGCGTCCGTTTTTTTTGTATGTCCCTCTGCCTTCGCCTCACACGCCCATCGCACCCCACGAAGATTTCCGTGGCACATCGAAGATCAGTGAGTATGCAGATTTTCTGATCCAGACGGACACCACGATCGGTACGTTGATGAGCGAGTTGAAGGATTCGGAGCAGGCGGACAACACCGTCGTGATCTTTACGTGCGACAACGGAACCTCACCAAAGGCAGACTTCCCCCGGCTCGATGCAGCGGGCGTCCGTTTGAATGAGCACTGGCGAGGCTGGAAGGCAGATGCCTACGAGGGCGGGCATCGCGTGCCGTTCGCGGTTCGCTGGCCCGGACGAATTGAACCGGGCTCGCAGTGCGAACAGACCATCACGCTGGCGGATGTCATGGCGACCTGTGCCGATGTGCTGGGACATGACCTGCCGGCCGAAGCCGCGGAAGACAGTGTCAGTCTGCTGCCCACGCTGCAGGGGCAGCAGACTTCGGAGCCGTTGCATGATGTCGTCGTACACCATTCCGTATCCGGACACTTCGCGGTCCGCAGCGGAAAATGGAAGCTGTTGTTCTGTCGTGGTTCCGGTGGCTGGAGTCCGCCTCGCGAGGCGGAAGCAGAGAAACAAAATCTTCCCCCGGTTCAGCTTTACAACCTGCATGATGATCCGAAGGAAACCGTGAATCTTCAGGCCGATCATCCTGAGGTTGTCAAGCAGTTGACGGCGGAACTACGTCGAGTCATCGAGCAGGGACGTTCCACTCCGGGGCCTGGGCAGCCCAATCATGCGAGTGCCCGCTGGTGGCAGGGGTTGCCGTGGCCGCAGCCGTGACGAGTGTGGCCGACTTTCAGGGTGCCAAACCTGAAATAAGACAGCGGCCCGCGGCATCGTTCGTGTTGAGAGGTACACGCGGCACACCGCAGGTCACTGCACCCCGTGACTGCGCCACGGGGTGGCAAAATGTTGAATTCAGTGCTGAACTGAAATACACTATGTGGCGATCCCGCCTTGATGTTTTGCTCGCCGCAGGAATGGAAACTCGTCCGAATGCTGAATTGTTTAGTGAAGAACCGATCCAGGCACTCTTCAGGGCGCATGCGCAGGCTGGCAGCCCGCACTACGGGTGGACGACGGTTCGCTGGGCGACTGATGATTCTTGCGATGCTGTGCGGGGTTCCGGCGACGGGTCTCTGTTTTGTGGAAGATGATCCATTCACGACAATCATAGCGCCTGCAATTCAGAAACACTGCGCGAAATGTCATGGTACCGCCGCCGAGGTCGAAGCAGATCTGAATCTTGCAACGTTGCGCGGCGGCAGTCTGGCAAACAACACCGAACTGATTCGCAGCCTGATTGACGTGCTTGATCTTGAGGAAATGCCGCCGGAAGACGAACCGCAGGTTGACCCGCAGCTGCGCCGGAATCTGGTGACGGAATTGAGAAAGATGCTGCACGCATCCGTGTCGCAGCAGAAAAACTTCTCACACGCGCCCATCCGGCGGATGAATCGTTTTCAGTACAACAACGCCGTTATGGATCTGTTTGGCTTGAGCAGTATCGTCTTTACCCTGCCGGAGCGAATGATGCGGGAGCACAAAGGATACTTCAAACCCCACACGGGAAAGATGGCAGACGTGGTGACTGTCGGCAGTCGGCCACTGGGGAAGTCTCAGATGATTGAGAAACGTCTGGCCGGCGTGGCCGCTTTTCCGCAGGATCTTCGCGCCGAACATGGCTTCGACAATCGGGGCGATCATCTTTCGCTGTCGCCGCTTCTGATGGAGTCTTTTCTGAAACTGGGGCAGTCGATTACTCAGAGTCCTGACTTTGTGCAGAAGAACGTGGAGGTCTGGGATCAGTTCTTTGCGGCGCCTGCCGCGGATACGGTCCTCGCTACGGAAATTCGGCATCGCCTTGAGTCGTTTTTGATGCAGGCTTTTCGCCGGCCTGTTGAGCAGGAGCTGCTGGATCGGTACGCGGCTTTTGTTTCCCGCCAGCTGGATTCAGGTGTCGCATTTACCGAGGCGATGAAGTTCGTGGCCGCTGCCACCATTGCTTCGCCGAAGTTTCTTTATCTTTATGAGAAGTCGGGATCGGAAGAAACCGCTGCAGCACTTGATGACTTTGAACTGGCATCGCGACTGTCATTTTTTCTGTGGGGCAGTCTTCCGGACCAGGCTCTGCTGGATCTGGCAGCTGCGGGTACTCTCAGCACGCCGGAGGTTCTTGATACCCAACTGAACAGAATGCTGAAGCATCGAAAACTGAAGCGATTTTGCGACAGCTTTCCGTCTCAGTGGCTGCAGCTGGAGCGCATCATTTCCTCCGTGCCGAATCGGGAGAAGTATCCGGACTTCTACTTTTCCAAATACCGAGCCAGTATGCACATGATGATGGAACCGCTGCTGCTGTTTGAGACAGTTCTGATTGAAAATCAGCCTATCACGCAGCTCATCGATTCGGACTTCACTTACCGTTCAGGGCTGCTGGAAAATGCTTACAAAGATCTCCGCACTGTCTCTGAGAATGACAGGAAAAGCCGGGGTGGCGGTGTGACCGTGTTGAACTTCAATCGAGTGCCGGTGACCGATCGACGCAATGGCGGTGTGATTACGAATGCTGCAGTGATGACCATGACGTCCGGTCCGAAACGTACTCAGCCGATTACTCGAGGGGCATGGATTGCGACCGTTATTTTCAACAAGCCGCCAGAACCACCGCCGGCGGATGTCCCTCCTCTTGGTGAAACACCAGCCGAAGGTGAAGAACAACTGACTGTGCGAGAACGTCTGGCACTGCATCGGGAACGTTCGGACTGCAGAGGCTGCCACGAACAAATCGACCCGCTGGGATTTGCACTTGAGAATTACGATCCCACCGGCGTATGGCGAGAAAAATATGAAAACGGTCGTGACGTGATTACGTCCGGACAACTGTTTCGAAAGCACGAATTCGGCAACGTCGTTGAGTTCAAAGATGCCGTCCTTGCAGAGAAAGACCGATTTACTCGGGCGTTGGCCGGGCATCTTCTGTCCTTTGGCCTGGCTCGTGAATTAGGCGCTGCTGACCAGATTGCTCTGGATCAGATCGCCGCGGCGACTGCGGCGGACGACTACCGGATTCAGACATTGCTCAGGCAGGTGATTGTGAGTGAGCCGTTTCAAAGTAAGACAAATCCTCAGGCGATTGATACGGTGTCCGCTCTGGAGTGACAGAGGACAAGACTTAACGAGCGACACGACGCAGAACACAGCACTGGCGGAACCCGTGGCGATGGCTGGTAGATGACCGTGCTGTTACTCATCGACACAAATCCCGGACAGTCGGGCAGAACGCGAAGCTTCGAACAATGAAATCCACAACTCGACGAACATTCCTGCGAGGCCTCAGCGGAACTGCTCTGGCCCTGCCATGGATGGAGAGCATTGCCACAGCGGCTTCGGCAAAACATGTGGCCCCGCGGATGGCTCATTTTTATGTACCGATCGGCGTGGTACGCCGCGGCTTCTTTCCCGGTGAAGCCGACCAGGTGATACCGAAAGGAAACCTGGGAAACGTCATGAAGTCGCTGGGCAAACAGGATCCGTTGTTCAGGCTCAAACGGCTCGGCGAACTGACACCCACGTTGCAGCCGCTGGAGCACTTTAAAGCGAAAATCAACCTGATCACTGGTATGGACCGGACCTTTCAGCAGGGCACGGACGTTCACGCCCAATGCGCGTCCTGTTATCTGAGCAGTGCCAGCCCGTACACGATCAAGGGAACGGCGTGGCCGCTTAACCGGACGCTCGATCATCTGGTCGCCGATCATGTTGGAACAAAGACGCCTTTCCCAACCCTCGAATTCAGTTGCAACAGCCATCGCGACAACAAAGAGTCGATCTACTTCGACAATATTTCGTGGTACGGTACCGGACATCTGGCTCCGTCGATTCGTGACCCTCGCAAGATGTATCGTCGGCTGTTTTCGACTCAGGAAATCACGCGTTACCGAGACATCACCGATCTGGTGCTGGAGGACGCGAACGCGCTGAAGAAAGACCTTGGCTACACTGACCGACAGAAGTTTGCTGAGTATTTCGATTCCATTCGTACCATTGAAAATCAGATGGATCGACTGGAGAAGATGAAGGCGGAACTTGCCCAGGTTGATTTCGACGAGCCCCCGGAAGCGTACCTGCCGCGGGGCGAGTACATTCGTCTGATGGGCGATCTGATGGTTGTGGCCTTACAAAGCGGCCTGACAAATGTCGCCACCTTTATGGTCGGGCCCGAACGCTGGGACACTCCTTATAAATTCGAGGGGCTGTTTGACAAACCACGCAGCCATCATCAGATGTCGCACAACCAGACGAAAATGATCGATGACCTGCTGAAAGTCGATCGGTTTCACATGGAACAGTACGCGTATCTGATTTCGAAAATGGACGCGATCGAAGAATCAGATGGTACGTCGCTGCTGGACAACACTCTGTTTACCTATGGTTCGGGCTTAGGTGATGGTTCGACTCACCAATACAACGATCTGCCGATCATCATGGCGGGAGGAGGCAGACGGGTGCAATCGGGGCAGCACATTAATATGCCGGAAGGCACTCCGCTGGCCAACCTGTGGCTGACGCAGGCCCAGCTGATGGGGCTTCCAATGGAACATTTTGCGGACAGCACGGGAACCATCGGTCAGTTGCACGTCGCGGGATAGAGATGCTGCGGGCAAAAGGTCCTACTCAGAGGGCTTGTTTTTCCGGCGTACGATACTGTCGGGCCCCGTAAGCGGAGGGGGCGGAACACGACGCAACAACGGTCGGTTAAACCGTATCCGTTGCCACAGCTGCATCAGAACTCAATGGCGAATCGAGTTCCCGCCATCAGATAGCTGCCGCCCGTGGTGCCGACAGCAGGAGACCGATCATCAATTTCACCATAGATCAGGTTAAACTGCAGTTTCGAATAGGCGGTCCAGTACCAGTTAAAGGCGAATGACCCCGAATTTCCGACTCCGCCCAGAACGTCCTGGTCGCTGACATCCAGGTACGAGTACCGTGCGGCAATACCGAAGGCACCCCAACCGTGGCATGTGCCTCCGCCGCAGCGATCCATCAGGAAGAAGTTTTCGAACGGCTTCAGTCGCCCGATCGTTCCGGTCTTACGACTGTAGGGGATATGTTCGCCGGTCAGGATATAGCTCAGATAGACGTATCCGCCGTTGAACTGAGTATCGTTGAACCCGTCTCGCTGCATGAAGGTATGCATGTATTCGCCAACAATCTGCATCTGGCCAACGTTGAAAATACTTTCCACCGCCAGTATTTCGTACCAGTCAGCCCCTGCAATTCGTCCCGTGTCCAGCCATGAACGGCTGCTGCGAGCTTCAGGACGCGTCGCGAAGCGTCCTTCGTTGCTGTGAGAATTATTTCCCATGTCATTTCCATGTGGCTTGGCAAACATGCCGGCGAACGCCCAGTGAAAATAGCCTCGCCCGTCCGAACTGTCGTCGTACCACGGACTGCTTGAGAGTCGGAAGTTTCCGCTCATCTGACGCTGGTCACCAAGATACTGTCCGTCTGACTTAATGTTTTCGAGGTAATAGGCACCGTATCGCCAGTGGTATCTTTCGTCGTCCGTATAGCCATACATCGCGATACCAGGACGACGCGCGTCCGGGTTGAATGTTTCCACTACAAATGGTCGCTCCAGAAAAACGTTGTAGCGGCTACTATTCAGGTGATCGAGTCCCAGCGGACGCTTCTGGTTACCAACCAGCAGCTGCTGGTTCTTCGGTAGATTCTTAAACCCGATATAGACGTCCTTCATTTCCGCGATGCCCGGCTTCGCAAAATCAAGTTGCGTTCGCCACAGCATTGTCTCTGTGATGTCACCTTTCATTTCAAGGCGAATGCGGCGAAAAGCATATCGGTCTTCGGGGCCGGTTCCAACCCGGGCCGCCGGCAGCGAACCGATAGGATTTTCAAGAAACCCGATTCCACCGTCGTCCTGGATGAAATCCCAGAAGTCCGCGTGAATGCGCCCGTTGATTTTGAACGTGGGCTGCTTCGCCGCGTCGGCCTTCTGTTTCTTTTCCGCCGCGTCGAAGGCGGACCAAGCGCCGTCGAGCGACTGCCAGCCTTTTTCGAGTGACTTCAGCCGTTGGTCAAAAGTTGGCTGGGCCGTGTTCAGGGATACATCTTCGCCCTGTTCTTTGGCTTCGACTACCGAAGGCAAAGGGACGGGTGGGGCCGCCGAGTTGGCAGTTACAGCTGTGCGGAAAATCGGCGGTTGTTGCTGCTCAAGGTTGAGCAGCCGCTGCTCTGTGTCTTGCAAGCGGCTTAATAACTGCTCATAAGTAAGGTCGTCGGCGACCACGCAGCTGCTCCGCAGCGTGAGCAACGTGCAGACCATGACCATAAGAAGCATGCGTCGTGCCACGATTTCCCTTCCTGAACTTCGCGTTTTGGTGTTGTGCCGTGTTCGGCAGGTAGAAAGTGTTTCGGTCCAGTCTGGTTAATCGTCACAGACCTCGCAATCACTTCAGTATTGAACGCCCAGTCAGCACAATCTTAACAATCGGAGATCGAGTCATATCGATCAGGCACACTTTAACGATTGTTCCGGCTGGGCGCTGACGCACATTATGGGCAGACTTGCCTATGGGGCCTGACGCGGATTCATGTCCCAGCGACGGGAGCTACGAATTGACAGGGCTGAAGCGGCCGCGAACGTTCCAGCTTGCCCTGGCCCTGTGGCGTTCGTCGGATTTGGCCGTATACCTATGGAGACGCTGGTAGCACTTCTTGTCAGTCTGCTCCGCGAATTGTCAGGGAGAACGCAGACGGCGACTTTGCGACATGAGCATTCGACACCTTGACAGCACATTGTATGCTGGGGTTTGAGAGTGCAGTGCCCGTCGTCCGTCTGCGGCTCCGAAACAGCCGACCGCTGCTGCCGACCACACGGTTTTGCAATATTGGTCTCACGATATTCAATCATAATCAGCGGGAATCAGTTTCATGATCACAACGTGCCTGTGCTCTGGCCGGATTCGTTTTCTATTAACGGTTTTCATGAGCGCCGGGATGGCTGGCCCAGCTGTCGTCGCTTCAGACTGGACGGGTTTTCGCGGGCCTGGTTCACGCGGCATCAGCGACGATTCCGGCGTCCCCACGCAGTGGAGCGATGAAGTGAACTTGAAATGGCGACTTGAGTTGCCTGGACCCGGTTACTCAAGTCCAATCGTGGTTGGTGACCGAGTCTTTGTGACGTGCTATTCCGATGCCGAGGGCGACCTGAGCAGTCTGAAACGCCATCTTCTGTGTGTTGATCGCAACACCGGACAGATCATGTGGGCGAAGATCATTCCGTCCGTCGTCCGGGAACGTGCGGTTCCGGGCTTCGCCGGACGGCCTGGTTACGCATCACATACGCCCGTCAGCGATGGTGAACGCGTCTATGTCCTGTTCGGAAATTCGGGTGTGCTGGCGTTTGATATGAGCGGTCAGCAGCTCTGGCAGCAGGACGTCGGAACGCAGAGTGCCTCCATGTTCGGATCGGCAGCCAGTCCGATTCTTCATAAGGATCAACTGATCGTGATGGCCGGCTCGGAAAGTGAATCGCTGCGTGCATTGAACAAAATAACAGGAGACGAAGTCTGGAAAACCGAAGCCGACTCGTTCTCGCGAAGCTATGCTACGCCGGTGATCGTCACCAATCTTCAGGGCGTTGAGGAAATGCTGCTTCCCGTTACATCCGAAGTCTGGAGCATGAACCCAGACAACGGAAAGTTGAAGTGGTACGCTGAGGCGAGAATTGACACCAATGCGTGCCCCAGCCTGGTTGCCGGACAGGGAGTCGTATATGTCATTGGGGGACGCAGCGGTGGGCGCACGGCGATTCGACTTGGCGGCCGCAAGGATGTAACGGAATCGCATGTACTCTGGTCCAGCAGTGGAGGTTCGTACGTACCCTCCCCGGTGCTTCACAACGGACATCTGTATTGGGTGAACGACAAGGGCATTGCCAATTGCGTCGACATCAAAACGGGCGAGGAAGCGGCACGTAAACGTCTGAACGCACAGTTCTACGCATCGCTTGTACTGATCGGAAAGCATCTGTATGCCGTCAGCAGATTCAACGGAACATATGTACTTGATGCCACCCCGGAGCTGACACAGATCGCTCATAACAAACTTACGGACGACAGTGATTTCAGCGGCAGTCCCGCGGTCAGCGACGGGCGGCTGTTCCTGCGCTCGGACCGTTATCTGTACTGCGTTGCGACCGACTAACGGTGGCGGAACGGCCGTTGGCACTGGCAGGAACCGGTCCCCTGTTCGGGCGGCCGGCCGCGGCTACTTGCCTGCCAGACAGAAGGCTCCGTCCCAGTTTGACGGCGGAGAATTCCTGCACATCCCCATCTGCTGCATAAGGAACTGCCTGGGGCCATCCTCGTCAGGCAGACGTGTTAACAATCTTGCGGCTTCTTCCCACTTTCCTGAGGTGACAGCCTCCAGAGCTGCTTCGTGATCAGTAATTATTTCCGAGCTGACTTCGCCGCATTCGTCTTCTGCGGGAAGCAGATTGAATACATCAACTGGTGTCTTCATACCATTCGGACGCACACGAGCCAGCGGCCTGAGCCTTCCTTCTGAAGATGGGACATAGCGATCGACGAACTCCGCTGTTGGACCGTCAATACAGATTGAGACATTGAACTGCTTCGTCAGACCCTCCAATCTCGCTCCCTGATTCACGACCGGACCAAAGACACCGACCTTGGAATGTTGGTTCGTACCAATTTGACCAGCTACCGCGCGACCATGAGCAACGCCGATTCCGACTGAGAACCCGTGCAGCAGACTACCAGGCTGGTCCGCGGCTTTGCGAAACTCTTCACAGATTGTAAGCGCAGCGCGACACGCAGGTACGGGGCCGTATTCGAGGGCGACCGGCCAGCCCCAGAACCCCAGCGCTGCATCGCCCTGCAGGTCGGCAATGGCGCCATCGCGTTTGAGAATTCCTGCGACCATAACCCCCAATGCCGCCCTGACGCTTCCCAGCAGCGACAGCAAATCATGATGCAACTGCTCTGCTTTTCTGGAAAAACCACGAATGTCACAGAACAGGACGGTAATGTTTCTTTCCGCCGGAGAGAGTGCGCCACTGCCGTCAAGGGCCGTCAGGCTGTCAATGACCTTCGGTGAGAAGAACGAGCTGAGCCTCGTCTTCTGTTCCTGCAGTACCCGGACCTGTCTTACCGAACCGATGAACTGAGCGACCAGCTCGGTGAAACGAAGATCCGAGGCAAGGTCGGCTTCCGACAGAGTCAGGCCGCCGTCTCTGGCGCCCATGCCGGAAACATACATACACCAGCCCTGGCAGGACTCGCCACGAATGGGCACACAGACGGCCCAGCCCAGGCCATCCGTGTTCGTAAACGTCGCCTCCTGCATATCAGGCGGCCAGATGTGCAGCACGCTGGTCTGTTCACGAAGAGTCTTCAGAATGATTCGTCGGCTGGGTTGGAATCGGCCGGCAAATTCATCCCGAGTTCGTACTCGCTTTGTTAACGGTTTGGGAAAATCATCGATCGAAGTTTCGTCTTCCGGCAGTGCTGTCATGTCGTAATGTGCCACGGCGACGGCTACGGCCTGAGGAATGGCCGCCATTAATAATCCACCCAGCATTTGTCCCAGTTCTGTATCCGACTGGGACTCAGAAATCATACCGGGAAGGCGAGAGAGCAGCTCCAGCTGCTGCTCCTTGTCACGAAACGCAAACTGCCGCAGTTTCTGCTCAGAATAAGTATGCTCTCCCAGCAATACGCCCCGATTCGTGGGAACCGGCAGCTGCACAGTCTCCATTCCGGGGGGCTCTTGCTCAGGTGCCACAGAAAATTGAAAACTGGTCTCGCCGATGATGAAAGCTTCACCGGGTGTCAGCATGACTTCGCGAGCCGACTCTCCCTTGTAGAGGATTGGATTACGTGCGGCCACCAGACAAGTCGCTCGCAAGTGTTCGCCATCCCAGCACAAGTCGGCATGCTGCCGTGAAATATGTGGATCCCACGAAATGCCGTCAGCAGCACCGCGGCCAATGCGCATGACAGACCCCTCCTCCAGGTCCACATGTCGGTGCTGAGGTGGATCGCCACCTGAAATCGTAAGTAGCAAAGTCGTCACGACCTTAGATTCTTTCATGTTCAGCCGCAAAGGCACAGGTTCCAGACAGCGTGGCACAGGTTACGCATCTGTCGACTATTCCCGACATCGGCAAATCATTTCTGCAATCCGTCACCGAGCCGCAGCCTGATCTGCTTTGGAAACTCGCATGTTCTCAAACCAGTATAAACCAGACTTGCCAGGACAAATTACGTCAATATCACCATCGGCATCCATATCACCAGTATCCATCTGTAACCCAGTGCCCGCACTGCCCCGTTCGAAATCCTTCAGGGCCCACCGGTCTTTGGCCTTCGCCGGGGCGAATTTCGCCGGCTGCCCTTCGAAGATGACCTGTCGCGCCCAGCGTTTCTGGCTACGATCATACCGGAAGCTGTAAACGCACGGTGATTCCGTGGCCCCTGGTTCTGTCTCGTGCGCGTAGACTCGTTTTCCTGTAATGACTTCAGGCTGCGAGTCTCCGTCAAGATCGGCCAGGTGCAGAGTGTGAACCTGTGAAAACGTTATGTCGATAGTCTCACGCGTCCAGGTTCGCCCACCATCGCTGTCCGTCGACTGTTTCAGCCAGTGCAGCCCATAGTCATGGCCCATGCCCCACATCACGTCGGTGTCACCATCTGAGTCAAAATCGCGACCAATGATCAGAATGCTGGCGGCTCCCAGTTGGAATTCCGGATGGAACGGCCAATCGTCCGAATCAGCTTCAGCCGGCTGTTCGTACCAGCCTTTGGGTGTAATGATGTCAGTCCTGCCGTCTCGGTTTATGTCGCCATGTCCCACTCCGTGGCCGGCTCCCTGGTTGCCGAGGTCGTGTTTCTTCCACTTGACGTTCGGGGCTGTTGCGGTGATTTCATACCACGCCACATTACCACCGATATTGGGAAGAAAATCGGGACTGTTATCGTCGTTCAGGTCGACCAGTTGTCCCGTCTCCATAGATCCCGGCAGATCGATCGTGTGTTCAATCCACGGCTTCGTCAGATCGCCCGGATGTTCAATCCAGGCGATGCGCCGACTGAAATACGCACACGTGACAATGTCGATGTGACCATCACGGTTCACGTCCAGCGGCAGGTCAGCAAAGTCTTCGTAGTAGTGCGGATTCGTTCCGGGCAGAACTTCTCGCACCTTGTGCCGTGTCCACTGTGGTGCTTCGTACCACGAATCCCCGCTGAAAACATCGAGTTTTCCATCGCCGTTCAAGTCGGCTGCGCCTGCGGCTTCAAACGGAGACTGATCGTTGATCGTGTGCTTCCGCCAGTGAATGTCGCCCTGATTCTCATCGGATATGACGAACGGGCATGCCAGAATGCAGATCAAGCCGGCCTGCAGGGTGGTGTGGCTGTTTCGAAGGTGCAAAATCTGTCTCCACGTGGATGACTCAGGTCTGAACAGTGTATGGCAACACAATAACTGCTCATGCCGCCATTTGCGAATGGGCTCGGGCCAGTACCGATGGCGGATGCAGTCACGGTTTGTGGTCTCGGCCTGAGAGGTGGGCGCCGCCTGGACTGAGCTTGTGAGGGAAGCCCCGGAGTTTTACTCTTTTCTCTCCAACCACCCTTCCCCGTTCCTGCGTGACGCTTCCGCTGTGTTGAAAGCATCGTCTGAGGATTGATTCGAATCGCGAACACAGACTTGATACCCTGAGTGGACATTGAAGATAATTTGGGGTTGTTTGGCCTGCGGCCGGCGACACACCGTACGTCCGGATTATTCTGTGTAACGTGAAGCGTCTAACGGATATGAAACAACTGTTAGTAATCCCCACAGCACAGCGATTATGCCTCATGCTTGCGGCGGGCGTGATGACAGGCCCGGGCTCGCTGTACGCAGACGAAGCTGCTGACACTCTGGTTTTTGAAGAACACGTCCGACCCATTATTGCCACACACTGTTTCGCCTGCCATGGCGACAAACAGAAGGCGGAACTCGACCTGCGTTCGGGACCGTCCATTCTGCGTGGCAGTGAATCAGGCCCCATTCTTTCCCCCAAGACGCCTCAGGATGGGCTGCTGTACGAGGTCGTGCGCAAACGGCACATGCCTCCTGAGGGACAGAAACCGCTGTCTGCTGCTGAACTGGAAACCATTCAACAATGGATTCTTTCCGGGGCAAAGTTTCGAGACGCCGGGACACCGAACGCCGACCGCATCGACCAGCACGTCATTCTGCCCATTCTTCAGCTCCGCTGTGCCGCCTGCCATGGTCGACAGACCCAGCAGGCCGGACTCGACCTACGCACCCGTGCCTCCATTCTGAAGGGTGGAAAGTCGGGGCCTGCGATGGTGACCGGTCAGGCGAATGACAGTCTGATTCTGAAGCGCATTCACGCGGACGAAATGCCACCACGTGACAAGCTTGCTGCCGTCAGTGTGAAGCCCATGACAGACGCAGAATTTGAACTGCTGACCGAATGGATTGCTGCCGGCGCGCCGGAACAGGATGTCGCACCGGACGTGGCCGGCACTGCCCCCGATCCGCTTGTCAGCGACGAAGATCGAGACTTCTGGTCCTTTCAACCGCCTCAGTCCGCAACTCCTCCGGCGATTGAACCGGCTGAGGGCACGATCAATCCCGTGGACGCTTTCGTGCTGCGCAAGCTGAGTGAGGGCGGGTTGAGTTTCTCCCCCGAGGCGGACAGGAGAACATTGATTCGACGCGCCACGTTCGATTTGATCGGACTTCCGCCAACCCCTGATCAGATTAACGACTTTCTTGCCGACAGTTCGCCCCGTGTCTATCAGAAGTTGATTGACCGTTTGCTGGAGTCACCCCGATACGGAGAACGCTGGGGACGCTACTGGCTGGATCTGGCCGGTTATTCGGATTCCGAAGGCGGGCAGCATGCCGATCGAGTCCGCCCCGAGGCGTATCGTTATCGGGATTACGTCATCCGTTCGCTCAACGACGACAAGCCCTACGACCGCTTTCTGGTCGAACAAATCGCCGGCGACGAACTGGTGGATTTCCAGAATGCCAACACCATCACCGCAGAGATATACGACAACCTGGTTGCGACCGGTTTTCTGCGGATGGCACCGGATGGCACATATGCAGGGATCACCGCCTTCGTGCCGGATCGGCTGGAAATCATCGACGACGAACTGGAAGTGCTGACGTCGTCGGTGATGGGGCTGACCATGCGCTGCGCGCGGTGTCACTCGCACAAGTTTGATCCGATTCCGCAGCGGGATTATTATCGACTGGCGGCGATCTTCAAGGGCGCACTGGACGAGCATGACTGGCTGGAACCGACGAATCAGCGATACGTGAATCATGTTTCAGACAAGGAACGTCGTGACTGGCAGGCGAAAGAAGACACACTGACGGCCGATATCGCAGCCATACAGTCAATACTGAACAGCAGGCAGAAGGAATTCGCGCAGAAACACGCGAATGTGAAACCGGACACCGCAGCCCTGAAGAAACTGGAACCCGATTTTGCGGATGCTGCAAAAAAGGCCGAAGCAGAGATCAAGGCCATCAACGCGAAACGAGTTCCTCAGCCACGCATCCGAGCGCTGTGGGATCGTGGCGAACCGTCACCCACGTATCTCCTGAAACGTGGCAACTACCTGACGCCGGGCCGCCCGGTTGGCCCGGGTGTTCCTTCCGTGCTGACCAACGGCAGAACACCGTTCGACGTCGTGTCTCCGTTTGAGAAAACGACGGGGCGTCGACTGGCGCTGGCGCGGTGGCTGACACGGCCCGAGCATCCACTGACCGCGCGAGTGATGGTTAACCGCATCTGGAAACATCACTTCGGAAAAGGCATTGTCCCGACACTTGACAACTTTGGCGCGACCGGTGCAAGACCCAGTCATCCGGAACTGCTGGACTGGCTGGCGATTGAATTTGTTCGGGGCAACTGGTCGATCAAGTCGATGCACCGATTACTGATGACCTCGGCCACGTATCGCCAGGCGTCTGGAATCACCGACACGCACACCGCAAAGGATCCGGACAACCGACTGCTTTCCCGCATGCCACTGCGACGGATGGAAGGTGAAGTGCTGCGAGACTGCCTGTTGAGTATCTCCGGCCGACTCGATCTCACTCCGCACGGCCCCGCTGACCAAGTTCAAACGCGGGACGATGGTCTTGTCGTCAGCGTGGGAAAAGAAAACATGTGGCGGCGGACAATCTATGTTCTGCAGCGACGGACCACACGCCTGACCATCCTGGACAATTTCGATCTGCCGCAGCTGAATCCGAACTGTATTGAACGCAGTGATTCGATTGTCGCCCCGCAGGCGCTGCACCTGCTTAATAATCAACGCATTCACGAATTGAGCCGTTTCTTTGCTGCCCGCGTCAGAAGCGATGCCGGCAACGTCCCCGCCGCTCAGATCCGGCACGCTTATCTGCTTGCCGTCGGTCGGCCTCCGACAGCGAACGAGCGGCAGATTATGTTGCGGTCGCTCAGCGATCTGACGCAGCAGTGGATTCAGCAGGGCGTCGAAACAAACATTCCGGCGACTACCCATTTGTGGGTTCGGCATTCAGAGCCTGACAGGGTGTATGAAGAGGACCTGATCTCCGTTTGGTCGCGAAGGCGTGAATTGCGTGCCGGACTGGTGGAATTCGATGTCAGCAAGTTACCAGACGGACCGTGGAGATCGGCCCGTCTGGAACTGGGAACACTAAACACGGATGCTGTTAAGCAAACGGCTGGTCTGATTCGGCCCGGTATCGCTCAGGCCACGTGGAACAGCTATCAGCAAACGATGGCCGCCAAACGGCAGTCGTTCCGAAGCTTTGGCAGAATCGAAGCCGCATCCGGAGTCGGAACGGTTGGGCAATACACAGCCAGTGAAGCTGCGACCGAGGCGGATCTGAAGCTCCTGAATCACGCCCGACAGAGCGGTCGTATTTCGCTCGTGCTGATCGCGGATGAAGACGGCACAGCGTACGGCCGCGACTGGGACGATGGCAGCAAGAACAATAACATTCCTCGGCTGGTGATTCGTCACGGCACGTCAGATTCAGACGAAGCGGCTCAGCGTGCTCTGGAAAACGTCTGCCACGCGATCATGAATTCCGCCAATTTCCTGTACATCGACTGACGCAATCATGATTGATATCCACACTTTCGAAAATTTACATCAACCGACAATCGGCGAGTGCGGACGTATCGTTTACCAATGACTGCAACACCCATTCCTCGGCGAAGTTTTCTGGACCACCTGAGCGGCGGCGTCTACGCTGCTGCGCTGGGATCAATTCTCAGCCAGGATGCCTGCGCTGCCGCAGAGACGACGCCTTCGCCCAGACGGTCTGGTGGTGTGTTTGATCTAAAACCCCGGCAGCCTCATTTCGAACCGCGGGCCCGATCCGTCATTCATCTGTTTATGAATGGCGGGCCGAGTCAGATGGATCTGTTTGATCCCAAGCCGGAACTGGACCGAAATCACGGTAAGAGTTACTTCGAAAAAATTGCCGGCGAGGTTGAGAACCCCGCTGCGGCAGGCGCTTTAATGCGTTCTCCGTTCAGGTTTGATCGACACGGACAGTCCGGTATGTGGGTCTCGGAAGTCATGCCGCATCTGTCGACCTGTGTCGACGACATCGCTCTTGTTCGTTCACTGCACACGACCAATCTGACGCACGAGCCGGCCCTGTTTCAATTCCATTCCGGCAATACGCTGCCGGGACTGCCGAGTCTGGGTGGCTGGGTCTCGTACGGTTTGGGAACGGTCAATCAAAGTCTGCCTTCATATGTCGTGCTCGACGATCCGCGCGGGCTGCCGGTCAATAGAATACAGAACTGGCAATCCGGATATCTGCCCCCCGTTTATCAGGGGACACGTTTTCGTTCGCAGGGTTCACCCGTGCTCGATCTGAAGCCGGAGTTTGAAGAACCCAATGGTGTCACTCGACTTGAACGGGATCTGATCTCCAGGCTTGATTGGATGCATCAGCGGAAGCGGTCACTGCAACCGGAGCTCGGTGCGCGGATCGCCAGCTATGAGCTGGCGGCGCGAATGCAGCTGGCTGCATCCGATGCACTGGACCTGAATCAGGAAACTGCGGTGACGCAGCAGGCCTACGGTGTGGGCACCGATCCAACCGATTCGTATGGCCGCCGCTGTTTGATTGCTCGCCGTCTGGTGGAACGTGGCGTGCGGTTCGTACAACTGTTTCTGGAGCATCAGCCGTGGGACAATCACAGCGGATTGCAGAAAGAGCTGCGACAGTGCTGCGCCCGTACCGACCAGCCGATCGCCGCACTGTTGAAGGATCTCCGGAGCCGAGGGCTGCTGGAGAATACGCTCGTTATCTGGGGCGGTGAATTCGGTCGCCTGCCGATTGCTCAGGGCGACAATGGTCGAGATCACAACAAAAACGCGATGGTTGGCTGGATGGCTGGCGGTGGCGTCAAAGGCGGCCTCAGCTACGGGACAACCGACGAGATTGGGTTTTCTGCCGCCGATGACAAGGTCAGCGTTGCCGACTGGCACGCCACCATGCTGCACCTGCTGGGGCTCGACAACGAACAACTTTCGTGGTATCGCAATGGCCTGGAGGAAAAGCTGACCGGCGTCCTTGAGGCGCGGGTCGTGAGTGAGCTTTTGACCTGAGTGAAGCCCAGCCGCCGCACGATCCTCATGGCGCGGCTCCATCCTTCCTCTTCACAGCAATGATTCGCAGTCCCGTGCCGGTCCACAGCATGTTCAAGTCCTGCTCTGACCAACCTTCATAACCCCGGGATGGGTCTCCAATAACGTGAAGTCCCTGCAGGTTACCGAAGTACACGACCGAATGGGCCATACCCGGAATCCAGCCACCGTCCCGCACATACTCCGGAATGATTTCCGCGACTGCTGGATTAAGCTGACAACATAACAAAACGGGGGCCTGGGTCGCAGCCTTCTCCAGTTCCTGCAAATTACCCTCGAAGAACTCAACCCGGTACCTTGTCCCCATGAGTTGGGTCGACAGGCCGTGATACAGGCCGAGCCATGTGGTGCCTGACTGCGTCAGGCACAGTTCGGCCATTTCCTGTTCCGATGATTCTACTCCCAGCGTATACAAGATTGTGGCTGCGGCGGCGGCAGAACACGTGTGCGGGGTCGTCTGCAGACAGATGGGCCAGACGGTCCCTCGCACCGGGGACGCCCATCTGTCACCGCATTCCGGAGGGGTGGAGGGAATGAAGTACGTCAGTGAATACGCGGCCGCGACGATCAACGCTAACATGATTGGCAGGCGTCGGGCCAGGGAAGCCGGGTGCAATCGCCACCAAACGACAGCGGCCAGCGCTGCCAACAGCGGCGGAAACCAATTAGCCAGAATGATGACCGACGGCAACGGAATCCATTTGACAATCCACAACTGCCCCCAGACCGTGTAAACATAAACAACGATCAGGACCACAATAAACGCGGCAATGAAGTCCAGAAACGGCTTCGATCGCTTCCTGAGCAATCGGTACATGCCGGCAAATACGGCAGCGGACACGAAGCCGATCAGCCCAACGGCAAGCCTGATGTCTTCCAATGTCTCAATCCCTAAAGGTAATTCTCAACCGTGGCAGACGACACACAATCGTAGCGTCAGGTTAAAAAGCGGCATAAGCCTGGTTGAGATAACTGAGAACTGTCGATAAACTCCCCGTCCCGTGAAAGGCCTGCTTGGTCCTTTTCAGCAGCGACGACAGTCAAAATACGGGAAATTCAGTTCAATTTGGCGACGAGGACGGATTCCGTCGCCGGGATTTTCGGAGTTCAATTGTGTCAATCGACAAATCACTTAAGAAGCCCAGCGGTGTCGTTCGTGCCAGAAACGTCCTGAAACGCGGAGAACGCATCCTTATTCTCAAGGAACAGGACCGCTGGCTGGAAGATCAAAGTCCTCTGGGGCTGCCTAAGGTCCGCGTCGTCAAGGCGGCCGCCGGCAAGAAGAAGAAAAAGAAGGAAGAGGAAGAGGAAGAGGGCGACGAGGCCACCTGATCCTCAGATGTCTCGTCAGGCCAATTGGGCAGACTCTCAAGGCCGACGGATCGTGTTCGCTTCGGGCAATGTCCGCCGGGACTGCGATGAATCCTGTTCTGTGTTTTGGTCGCTTAGTCCCCTCTCGATTCGTCCCAGCGCTGAAATAGTTGTGTCGTGGGGCTGAACGTGTAGATTGTTCGTCCGGGAAACGCCGCCTGCAGTTCCAGCACTTCCTGCTGTGATGCCGGGTGTCTGCACTTCAGTACGGTGGATCGCAGGTCCGGTGAATTGATCACATAGCTGAGCTGCGGGTCTGCATCTCGTTCGTCGATCAGGATCAATGCCGGTTTGAGGATCGCCGGAGACTCAGCGGTAGAGTTGAAATACTCGAAGCGAGTCCGAGCGAACGAGAGCTCGGACACCGCACCGTCAACCTTCGATTGGCCATCAAAGACAGGTATCGCAAACCAGCCTGGCAGCAGCCCGGCCGCGACAAGGCAGACAATCCATCCGACAGCCACTCTTCGCGGCAGAAATGCAGCCAGTTGACCTGCCGCGGAATACAGTCCAGCGCCTGCCAGCAGCAGCAGCAGTGGAGCTGTTTCGAAGACGTAATGCCAATGCATAATTCCATCGAACCAATACGGCACGTGCACAAGGTGCAGCGTAAGCACGCTGGCAAAAATCAATCGCAAGCCGGTCCGATTGGCAACGGTAACACCGTTACCCTGCGTTGATAGCGGCAAACATAGTTGTGCCGCCACGCCGAGACCGAACAGCAGCGGGAACACTGCCAGCGACCACTGTAGACTCCCAATAAGTCGATTCTGGACATTTTCTGCGGCCACGGCCGGGGTCAGATTGGTCGCCCAATTGTCGTATTTGGTCAGGACCTTTGAGTTATTGTCTGCGGAGCGGGCGGCGCCATTATTGAATCCGTAGCGATGGCGAGGTGTGAACGTGTCGGTGTACTCCTGGTACGCTGTCCGGTTCCACGCCCCCGTGGCTTCATGATTGAACTTTGCAAGGCCAGCCAGTCCCGCCAGGATCGGCAATGCCATGCCGACTGCCAGTACACAGGATCTGCGTTCCCGAACAAGACGAAATGCCAGCCACACACCGAATGGCATGGCGAATCCGGCGGCGGTCATGGGACGTCCGAGCATCGCGAACGCCAATGCGGTACCGGACACCAGTGCATAGCAGAACCCGGACGTCGACATCATTCGCAAAAACGACCACATAAAGACGCTCAGTGCCAGCATGACCGGGTGATGAGCAAGCAACAGATTACTAAAAATAGCCAGTCCCGGACTTAACGCCAACAACAGGCCGCCAACGCACGCCGCACGTGGATGTACGATCTGTCGCATCGCCAGATAGAAGAAGACGGATGCAATTCCGCCCGCCAGCCAGTGTCCCCAGACGGGGCGGCCGATTGCGACAAAAGGGGCCATCCAGCCCCCCGTCAACGGAAAATAGCGGCTGACAGTTCGATGCTCGTTCAGCACGTGCATCTGGTGAAACAGGTCCGGACGCGTAGTCATGGGAGGATACGTCATACGCCCGGCCAGAAACGTCTGAGCCTGCAGCAGGTAACTGTATTCATCGTGATAAGCGGGTGGGAGATCCGCAAACGCGATGTCCCGTTCCTGCAGAATCGTCGCGACGCGTATGTTTCTGCTTCCCACCGCAAAGCTGCTCATCACAGACAGCAGGAAGATAAAACAGCACACCGCAAGACATGAACCGGTCCGCGAACGACTAACGTCCAGCGCTTCCCCTGCGTCACTGACCGTGGGAACTACACGCTGCCGTGCTGTTCCCCGCTCTCCGGAAACCCATCGCAGCAACGGCAGACTCAACAGGCAGAGGAACGGAAGTGTCGTTTCGGGATCCCAGAACAACAACCAGGCGATGGGTCCCAGAGGAGTCTCAAAACTACTGAACAGGCGGCGAAGTTCGAAGCAGGCAGCAGCTGCAAACAGCAGCGACCAGACCAGCCACAGCCACCGCTGGCCCGGTTTACCATCGGATAGGTCGTCAGTTGTAGCCATGCTGCCTCAGAATCTGGTTGCGATGCCAGTTTGTACGTTACGCGGGCTCTGAATGCTAAGAAAGGCTTGAAATTCCTCCTGTTTCAACGGTCGCATTGTATCGGTCGTTCTCTACGCAATAATCAGGCCGTCTGAATCTGTCATCCGGAACGGCCCACATTAATGAAGCCATCACAAACCAAACCGTCAATTCTGTTTAGACTGGTGATTCCGGCGACGGTCGTGTTTATTCTCACAATTCTGGCACTGATCGCATCGTTGTTTGGTGATCCTCGAGCCCCGGTGTCCCAATGGCTGGAAGCTCACGGTGATGCGCTATTGATCTGGGAATTCGTTATCGTGCTGGCCGCCGGCCTGCTGGCAATGATCGTCGACCGCTGGCGAACTCTGCACGGCATTGAAGAAGCTCACGTCGTATCGCCGCAGACCACTGACTCAGACCACGCAAACTAATTCCCGCTGCCGTGAAGGACGGCAAAACGATGACAGAGTCCGTCCGCCAGCATATCGAAGAACTTCGCACTGAACTGGAGCGACACAACCGCCTGTATTATGTGCACGCCACACATGAAATTTCAGACCGTGATTACGACCGCATGATGTCGGAACTGCAGCGGTTGGAGGAAGAACACCCAGAATACGATTCTCCGACCAGTCCCACACACAAGGTTGGCGGAGAGCCGATCGCGGGGTTCAGTCAACACCAGCATCGTGTGCCCATGCTGTCGATCGAGAATGCGTTTGAGGAACAGGAACTTGTTGACTGGGATGCCGGATTGCGAAAAACACTCGACCAGCAGCAGCTGGAATTCAGCGTCGAGTACAAGATTGATGGCGTCGCAATGGCGCTCGTCTATGAACAGGGGGTGCTGGTCCGTGGCGTCACCCGTGGAAACGGTGTCGTCGGTGACGATATTACGTCAAATGCTCGCGTTGTGGGTGGAGTGCCGCTGCGACTGGATACGTCCTCGCCGCCGCACATCCTGGAAGTGCGCGGCGAGGTCGTTATTCTGAACGAAGATTTTGCCAGGTTTCAGGCAGCTCAGGTCGCTGCTGGTGACGAACCTTTCAAGAATCCTCGTAACGCGGCCGCTGGTGCCTTAAAGCTGCTGGACCCCGTCGAAGCTCACAAGCGCAGTCTGCGCTTCCTGGCTCATGGCGTGGGACATGTGGACGGAGTTTTGTGGCCGGATTACCTGCAGTTTCTGAATTCGATTCGGAATATGGGCCTGCCGGTGACGCCGCGTGTGGGAAAGGCGACCGGGTTCGACGACTTGATGGTGGTTGTGGGTCAAATGATGGAAGGCGTCGCCTCGCTGCCATTCGAAGTCGACGGAATTGTGATTAAGCTGAACCATCTGGCTGAACGCGAACGACTGGGAACGACGTCAAAAAGCCCGCGTTGGGTGCGGGCTTACAAGTGGGAACGATACGAGGCAGAGACGCAGGTCGCCGATATCAAGATTCAGGTGGGCAAGACGGGAACACTCACACCTGTGGCCGAGCTGGAACCCGTCGAGATCGATGGTACAACCGTTTCGCGGGCAAGCCTGCATAATCGCAATGAATTGCAACGTCTGGGTGTCATGGTGGGAGACACGGTGCTTGTAGAAAAGGCGGGAAAGATCATTCCTCACGTCCTGCGAGTGAATGAGGCGAAACGAACGGGCGATGAGATACCTTTTATATACCCGGAGTTCTGTCCGGAATGCGGTTCCGCTGTAGAGCAGGACGAAGGTGGCGTCTACATTCGCTGCCCGAACCCAAACTGCCCCGCACAACTGCGTGAAACTTTGATCTTCTTTGCCTCGCGTCCGGCGATGGACATTGATGGTCTGGGCGAGAAGCTGGTGGAGCAATTGCTGGATTCCGGACTCGTGGACGGCATCCCGTCGCTGTACTGTCTTAGCGACAATCGCGAGGAACTGTTAAGTCTGGAGAGACTGGGCGAAAAGTCCATCGACCGGTTGCTGGCCGGGATCGAAGCGTCCAAACAACAGCCGTTCTGGCGACTGCTGACTGGACTTAATATTCGACACGTTGGACAAAGCAACGCACAGGTGCTGGAACGGGCCTTCGGGACCGGCGACGAAATTGCGTCTCAGACTCAGGAGGCGTTGTCTGCGGTTGATGAAATCGGCCCCGTGATTGCCGCCTCCGTTCATCAGTTCTTTGCGTCAGCGACTGGTAGCAGTTTGCTTTATCAACTTAAGAAGCTGGGGCTGAATCAGGGGACACAGGTCGAAAGCACGCGAGAAACGGACGCTGACAGTGGAAAACTGCCTGGCAAATTGGTTGTCGTTACTGGTACCCTGGCCAAAATGACGCGTGACGAAGCGAAACAATTAATTCGCGATCATGGAGGTAAGGCGTCCGGAAGCGTCTCCAGCCGGACGGATTATCTGCTCGCCGGAGAAAAGGCGGGCAGCAAATTGACCAAAGCACAGGGACTGGGCGTCACGATTCTTAGTGAAGAAGAATTTCTCGAGATGCTTGAGAGCTGAACCGGATGGACACTGCCACTTTACTGGTCATTAATGGTCCGAATCGGGGCGCGAGATTCGATGTTGCGCGGAACGATGCGCTGGTTATTGGCCGCAGCGTAGGCACCCACATCCGGGTCGACGACACAGAAATGTCGCGTCAGCACGCGAAGCTTATGGAAGACCGTGGCGTTTATCGGGTGGTCGATCTCGAAAGTGCCAATGGCACATTCGTCAACGGTCGACGCGTCACCGAACGTACTTTGGTGAACGGTGATTCGATACGACTGGGGGCCACGGTCCTGACGTTTCAACTAACACCGACCGAGAGGTCCTCGAATACCGCACACCGGGTACAATTTGTTGATGATTCTCAGTCCGGACAGCATTCTGAAATTGTACAAAGCGTGCACGCTGAACCGGTTTCATCGGCCGCAGCTTGGCCGGACCAGCAGGTCGGCCTGCAATTGCTCTACGAGGTCGCTGAAGAGCTCGTTCGGCCGGCACATACACTGGAATCGCTGATGCAGCAGATTCTGGAACTGACTCTGGATGCGGTTCGTGCAGATCGAGGGTGTGTCCTGCTGAAGGATTCGATTGGTGATGAACTTACGCCACTGGTGTTCTGTCAACGGCGTCGTAAGCCACTGTCATCCGGAACCGCCGACGAAGCTCAGCAGCCGTCTGCCGGTGGTGAAGCCTTATCTGAAGACAAGGTCGCTAAGTCTGAGTCGACACACGAACAGATGCCCATTTCCCGTTCGATCACCGGGTACGTGCTGCGACATGGTAAAGCCGTGCGCACATCCGATGCTCTGCACGATGTTCGTTTTGAGGGAGGTCAGAGTATCGCTTCCTCAGGAATACGAGAAGCAATCTGTGCCCCAATGCGTGGACAGGAGGCGTTGCTGGGAGTCTTTTACATCGACATCTCGACTGACGGACTGGCGGATGGCCTGACGGAAGAAACGGGCAGCCTGTCTGATGAACATCTGAAGTCTGTACTGGCTGTCGCGCGTCAGTCGGCACTGGCTGTGGAATCGCGTCGGTTCCACGATGCGCTGCTGAAAGCGGAACGGTTCGCGGCGATGGGGCAGACAATCGCCGTTCTCAGTCACCATATTAAAAATATTCTGCAGGGTGTTCGAGGTGGTGGCTATCTGATCCAGATGGGTCTTGAGCAGTCAAAGGACGACATCATCCGACAGGGGTGGGGAATCGTGGAAAGGAATCAGAATCGTATTTACGATCTGGTTATGGACATGCTGTCGTTTACGAAGGATCGGGTGCCCGACCTGCAGTCGGGCGATGTAAACCGCATTTGTGCAGAAGTTGCAGAACTGGCCATGACGCCCGCCACCGAATACGGAGTGGATTTTGAATTTCGCCCGGAAGCGGAACTCCCTCTGTCGGCGTTCGACCACGAAGCCATTCATCGGTCAGTGCTGAACGTGGCGTTGAATGCGATCGACGCGGTTGCTGAATCGGAGAATGCAAGAGTCGTTCTGCAAACCAGTTACGACAAAGTCAACGACGTCATCCTGGTCGCGGTCACCGACAATGGCCCGGGAATTCCGGATGATCACCGTGCTACCGTCTTCAATCTGTTTGAATCTTCAAAAGGCGAACGCGGAACCGGAATCGGGCTGGCTGTCAGTCGGAAAATCATTCGTGAACACGGCGGCAGGATTCGCATTGAGGGCGGTCCGGGAGAAGGGACACGATTTGTGTTGTCATGGCCACGCGGCAACCCGTCTTCTGAAACCGTGCGTCTGGACAGTCCGACGCAGGTCCCGCCTGACAGCAGTTCGGTGCATGAGTCCCCCCGGCAGAATCGTCCTGGTCTTTGACCGTGGTACCGTTGCGGAAGACTGCCGATGCACTGAGATTTCTGTCCCGCGACATCCGGAGGCTGTGCAACTCAGCGGCGGTGCGTGCCGAAGCTCCAGGTTCCAGCTTCCGATTACTCTCATAATCTGTTCCTTCATTGTTCCGTGGAACGGTGTATCATTCCTTCCGATACAAAAGATGGGAAGACGAAACGAATTTTGGCAGGTGACAGAACTTTGCTATGGCGCTGATTAACGCATCACTTCTGGCAGGTGTAATTCTGGCGGGGCTGCCGGTCCTGTTGCATCTGATCATGCGTGCCAAACCGAAGCGTATAGAGTTTCCGGCATTGCAACTGCTGAAGACTCGGCAGACGTCCAATTCACGTCGCATGAAGCTTAGACAGATTTTGCTTCTTCTGCTGCGGGCCATTGTGATCGTTGTTGCAGTGTTGGCGATGACTCGGCCATCTTTGCCGGCAGCGAGATACGGTCTGCAATGGTACGAATGGCTGATCCTTGCGGTGGTTATCGCCGGCACATTCGGAATTTACACCTGGTTGGCCAGACGCGCCAGCGCCAGGGAGCCGGCGGAACATCTGTTGCGGGAACAACGTGGGCGTCTGCGTCTGCTGACCCTGCTGGGGGGGATTGTGGCCGTTGCGATCTGCGTTGGTGTGCCATGGGGCCTGCGGGTGCAGGCCGAAATGACGGGCCCCCGAAATCCACTGGCAGCCGATATTCCCGTCGCCGCCGTGTTTGCGTTCGACAACAGTCTGAGCATGACCTACCAGCACGAAGGTAGAAGTCGACTTGAGCAGGCAGAACAAATCGCCACTGAGCACCTGACTGATCTTCCGCAGGGCAGTCGGGTGGCCGTCGTCACATCTGCTCCGGAATCCGATGTCGTCTTTCAGGCGGACCTGGCCGGAGCACGATCGCGTATCAACGACCTGGAATCCACCACCGTACCGCGTTCGCTGAATTCAGTGATCAAGGATGCGATTGACGAGCACGTACTGGATCGTGATCAGGTGCAGAACGACACCGGCACGGGCGATCAGTTTTCTCGTGAAATCTATGTGCTCACCGACTTTTCTGAGGCAGCATGGCGCGATCCGGACGAGTGCGGCCTACGTGATCTGCTGGTCCAGTATGAGTGGCTGCAGATTTATCTGATCGATGTGGGCGTGAACAACCCCATTAACGTTTCGCTCTCACAACTGCGTCTTGATCGACAGGCGACCATCGAAGGACAGTCAGTCGCTGTGGCCGTCACAGTGGTGTCGACGGCGGCAGCCGATCGCGAAGCGACACTTGAAATGTATACATTGGACAACGAAGGCAATGAAATAGCGGGTGGCGGAGGAGGCAGTTCAGCGCGGCGAAGCGTCAGTTTTGAGGGAAGTCCCCCGGTCGCGGTGTTCAACGTCAGCGGCATCAGGGGCCGGAATTTTCAGAGTGGATTTGTCCGGCTGTCGTCACCGGACCCATTGACGTTTGACGATATTCGTTACTTCACGTTCGGCGTAACCGCAGTGCCACGTGTTTTGCTGGTCGCCGATCGGCTGGTGGACAGCAGCTATCTGCTAAACGCGCTGCAGCCGCTGCTGCTGAAGCGGCAGGGCATTCGCAAATTTGACTGCAAGTCCATCACGACTGCCCAGTTGGCACGTGAGAAGCTCGGGAACTTCGACGTCATTTGCGTCGTGAATCCGCAGCGCCCGGCCCCGTCGGTGTGGACCGACCTGCACCGTTTTGTTGACGATGGAGGAGCGTTGTTTATTACGACCGGCGGTGAACGACTGATGCAGGCGATTACCTGGCGAACTGCCGATGCGGAGAATTTGCTGCCCGGTCTGCCGATCAGCAAGCTTCCGTTTCGGCCGGAACCCGGGCGTTTGACGCTCGTGGCTGAGGATAATCCCGTTGTCCGCGGCTTCGCCCGCGACCAGGACGCAAAAACGGCCCTGTCACACGCTTTGTTTGATATCTGCTGGACGTTTGACCTGCCGCCGAATTCCCGAGTCCTTATGGAATTCAATGATAAGACCAGACGCCCGGCATTGATTGAGCGGCGGGTTGGTTCCGGCAGAGTTTTGTTGTTTGCGTCGGCTGTGGACAACCTTGTCAATGGCGGCAGCAAATGGAACGAAGGCTTTGTGGTGGACAATTGGGCATTCCTGATGCTGGTGGACGAGGTGATGCAGTATCTGACCGGAGCCGCAGACGAGCACAGAAATTTTGTTGTGGGTGATCCCGTGGAAATTCCCGTACCGGCGGCCAGACGATTCAGTCGCTATGCTGTCGCGCGCCCTCGACTGCGCCTCACCGAGGACACGCTTCCGTTTGACCAGCCCTCAGCCCTGCTGACGGACGTCAACGAGGCTGGTCACTACCAACTTCGGTCTGTTGATGAGGGCACACGCTTTTTTCGAGACTTTGCTGTCAACGACCTGGACGGGGAAAGCAATCTGACTGTGGTCACCGACGAGGCCCTTGACGAAATATTCGGTGCGGAACGCTATTCACGCGTCACTGATCCTGAGCAGCTGGATCGAGCGGTGAACGTCGGACGACTCGGCGTCGAAGTGTTCCCCGTGCTGATGGGGCTGCTGATCGTCCTGTTTTGCAGCGAGCACCTGATGGCAAACTTCTTCTACGACGAAGAACCTGTGCCAGATGAACCGGGCTCCTCCACGAAGGACTCAACAACCGGATGAAACTGGCGTTTGCACCAATCTGGCCATGGCCTCTGGTCGTACTGGCATGCATCCTCATGCTGTTCGTTGTGCGAGTTGGCTATCCGCGACGTATCCGGCACCTGCCTGCTTTCTGGCGGCGACTGCTGGTCGGGTTGCGCATCGCTATTGTGCTGCTCATCACATCCTGGCTGCTGCGTCCGGCCGCCGTACTGGAGTCAAACGACCGTTCCGACGCCGTGCTGTATGTGGTCATGGACGGCAGCGGCAGCATGAACACGCCGGATGGTGCCGGCGGTATGACCCGAAGACAGGAACTGCTGCAACTTTACGACGCTGCCAAACCGTATCTGGATGTGATTGGTGAAACCGTCGAAGTCCGGCTGCGGGACCTGGCAGAGGGCATGATGGCGATCGAAGTCCCCGAAGCTGCGGCTGATGGCAGAATGACGGCCATTGGCGCCAATCTGGAGACGCTCGCGAAAGAAGCGACGAGGGAACGGATTGCAGCGATCCTGTTTTGGAGTGACGGCAAACAGGCAGTCAGCAGCGACAAAGACATCGATCCGATCCAGGCGGCACGCCTGTCGGGACGGCAGAACAGCCCCATCTACACTGTTGTGGTCGGCAGTTCTGAGGTCCAGGCAACGACCCTCGATCTGGGCGTCAGTGAACTCGATGTCGCCCGGGATGTGTTCATTCGCAACGTCGTGCCGATCAAAGTTCGTCTAAACTCCTTTGGTGCGGAAGGTCGTGAATGTCGAGTTCGCGTGCTGGTTGAGGACAGAGCTCAGCTGGCGAACGGGAAAACCGGGGAAATGCGGGAGGTGCGGCCCAGCAAGGACAACATAACGCTGAAGGTGCACCGCCCTGCGGACACCACCGAAGACGTCACACTGGATCTGCAGTTTGTGCCTGAGCAGGCTGGAGAAATTAAGATTGCAGTGGAGGTGGAAGTGCTGGACGACGAAGTTCGCCGCACAAATAATCGCGTCGAAACGATCATTCGAGTTCGCTCTGGCGGGATTCGAGTGGCGTACTTCGACCGACTTCGCCCTGAATACAAGTGGCTGCGTCGTATTAATGTCAGTAGCCGCGTGCAACTGGACCACATGCACATCTATCCCGCTGAGTTTGCGGACCGGAACGACTTTAACGACGACTGGTTCATACCTGGGAATTACGACGCGTTCATCATAGGCGATGTTTCCGCGGACCTGTTCGGGGAAGAACGTCTGCAGAAACTCTATGCCTGCTGCGAACTGGGAGCAGGATTCATGATGATTGGGGGAGAAGACAGTTTTGGCGGGGGCGGCTATCATCGCACGCCCCTGGCTCGACTGCTTCCTGTGTCGATGACTGACGGTGATCAGCAGTTAACTGACGATATTCCCATGCTCCCGACTCGGCTGGCCACCCGTAACCCCATTCTGCAGATTGCACCGCCCGACCAGAACAAGCAGCGCTGGAACGACCTTCCACCATTAACCGGAGCCAACGCTCTCCGTATTCGAGACGGGGGAGCGGCTCAGATACTGGCGGAATCACCCACGGGTATGCCACTGCTCATTGGCCAGAACACCGGTGCGTCTCGCGTGCTGGCATTCGCCGGAGACACCACCTGGCAGTGGGCGGTGGACGAGGCCTGGGCCGTCGAAGCTCATCAGCGATTCTGGCGACAGATCATATTCTGGCTGACAAAAATGGAAAACGGCGGCGATTCGCGGTTGTGGATTAACGTGGAACCTCGCGACCTGAATCCCGGGGCCTTCGCGGGACTCTCGTTCGGTCTGCGTGATGTCGACGGTGTTCCGCAGGCCGGCGTCAAATACGACGTTTCTATACAAGGTCCGGGCGGCGATAACGAAGTGGTCGCCGCCCGGACTGAGGATGCCTATGGTGCGGGAGATTTCCAGAACACGATGACCCCTGGCGACTACTGGGCAACGGTCTCGGCGGCCGATACGGACGGCAGTCTGAACTTCGCAACCACGCGTTTTCTTGTGAGTGCTCGTGACCCGGAGCTCGACAATCCCGTTGCAGTCCCTGCCCTCATGCGCGAACTGGCTCACGTCAGCGCCGGTGACTTCTTAACATCAGACGATATGCTGGAACGGCTGAGACAATGGGCCGACGACGGACTGCCGAGCCTGGAAGTCAAAAGGTCGGAACGTATTACCCTGTGGGATAACTGGATCAGCCTGCTGTTGTTCGTGATTCTGCTGTCCGTGGAATGGCTGTGCCGCAAGAAACGTGGTCTGGTTTAGAAGCCGTTTCCTTCCCCCGCCCGCCCCTCTCGCGCGCCGGCCGAAAACCCGAACCGTGAGCGAGGGACTGCAAACGAAGCTGTTCCAAAGATGTCCCTCACTCACGCGTCGGGTAACTAAGGGTTTTGAAACGACTCGTCGTACGCGTCCCCGGAGAACATGAAATGAAAACCCACTGTCCTCGCCTTGCCTGTCTTGCTGTCGTTATGGCCTTTGCTGTGTCGCGGCAGACCGTTCGCTGTGCGGCCGCCGACGAACGGCCGACTGCTCTTGTGCGGGCACACGCGCACAATGATTACCTGCACGATCGTCCTTTGCTTGATGCGCTGGATAACGGCTTCTGCAGCGTGGAAGCGGATATCTTTCTGGTGCAGGGCAAGCTGCTGGTGGCACACACACGTTCCGAACTGTCGGCCGAGAACACACTGCAACGATTGTATCTTGAGCCACTGCGGCAACGTGTTGAACAGAACGACGGTGGAGTGTATTCAGGCGGTCCGACGTTCACGTTGCTCATTGATATCAAGTCAGAAGGCGTGGCTACCTACCGAGCACTGCATCAGGTGCTGCTGCAATACCACGACCTCTTGTCACGCGTTGAGAACAGACATTTCCATAAAAAGGCCGTAACAGCCGTCGTCAGTGGCAACCGACCACAAAACGCAATCGCTGCTGACTCGCCTCGCTATGTGGGCATAGACGGTCGTCTGGCCGACCTGGACAGTGATCAGCCGGCAGATTTGATACCTCTGATCAGTGACAACTGGCGCAATCACTTTAAGTGGCGGGGCGAAGGAGACCTGCCGGATGCAGAGCGACTAAAGCTATTGAAGATCATACAGCGGGCGCACAGCCGGAACCGTCGTGTCCGTTTCTGGGCGACACCCGACCAGCCTTCTGTATGGGAGGCTCTTTACAGAGCAGGCGTCGACCTGATCAATACCGACAACCTGCCAGGCCTGAGCGCGTTTCTAAGAAAGGCTCGTTAAACGTCATCCGCAGCGACCGCCGTCACGGCTGCAATGGTACCCGACCGCAGTGCCGAAACAAGTTCCTGCGCCGCGGAATCTGTGGCCGGATGCAGTGAACAACAGTCAGGAGTCCAGCGCCGAGGGCCGTTGACTTTCAGTGGGTCACCGCTAAAGTCTGTTAGACATCGGACGATTTCGCGGGCATCTGGGAACACCGTTGGACAACGAGAATTCTTCCGTCGAGTCTGCAATGGATGATCGATCTGACACCGATGAACCGTCTTCGCCCCTCGCCCGCAGGGAAGCGATGATCGCCACCCTGTTTGTTGCGATGCTGCTGGGTGCAACAGTCGGTGTTCGACGGACTGCCCCTGCCCGGCAGTCTGCCGTCGCAGCTGTCGATGCAACGGCAGTACCAGATGGATGGGCGGACGAACAGACGTGTATCGACTGCCACGAACAGGCAGAGGACTTCCGGCAAACAGGACACGCCAACACGTTGGTTCCGGCGACCGATCCGGATTCCGTTCGGCTGCTTCGCTTACTCAAGGATTCTCAGATCGGCGAAGTCGAGAAAGCGCAGATTCGAATCGGTGACAATGAGGTCCACGCCGTGTGTGCAACCAATAATGTTCCCGGTGCCGCCAGCCTGAACTGGTGCTTTGGCAGTGGAACTCACGCGCGCACCTGGGTCGGAACGCTACCGGATGCGTTTGGCGCCACCGACCTGCTGGAGTTGCGCTGGACATGGTTTCAGTCGACCGGAAGTTTCGACCTGACGCCGGGACACCCACAACAAAAAAGCCAAAGCGCTGTTGGTGCGATGGGGTTGCTGTTTGACGGCCCCAGGGCGTGGCGTTGTTTCGCCTGTCATTCCACTCGGCTTCCCGTAAGCGATGGACACATCACGGAATCTCACATCGCACCAGGAGTGACGTGTCAAAGATGCCACGGGCCGCGACAGCAGCATGTGGAATCGGAAGGATCATGGCATGATCCGGCGTGGAATGCCGGAGACAGAATCGACGCCGTCCGACGTTGTGCACAGTGCCATCGTCCACCTGAAGAACAAAAACCCGAAGAGATTCACGAAAACAACGTTGACATCGTGAGGTTTCAGCCGGTGGGACTCAGTCAGTCGGCCTGTTTCAAGGCTTCTCAGATGACATGCACGACCTGCCACAACCCGCACAAGCCATTGGAACATCAGGACTCGAAAGGAATCTGGCAATGTGTTCAGTGCCACTCTCCTGAACACAACGACCATATCCTTTGTGGTGCCGGCATGAATGACAACTGCCTGCAATGTCATATGCCACCCGTTCAGCATGACGCGCCAGTCGCGTTCACGGATCATTGGATTCGTATTCGCAACCAAACCGAGCTGCAACGATGAGCGGTGCCAGCTGGAATCTTTCCGCTCTGGGATGGTGGATCGCGGCGTTCGTACTTGTACTGAGTCACGAATCCGGATGCTTTTACCACCAGGCAAATGTCGTTGAGCCTCTGCACGAGTCTGTCATCGTCACCTCAGTCGGCTGGGACTCTCTCCTCTCGCGCTGGCAGTCTGGGCAGACGTGGGGCACATGGCCGACGTGGTGCGTCGCCACCGCGTTCGCGTCGCTGCTCGCCTGGCTGGCCAGTCGTATTGCAGTCGAATTCCACTCGTGGCTGGCTGGAATCATGCTTATCGGACTGAGCCTGTCAGTCAACACAGACCAGTTGATCCCTTCGCTGCTGATCATGTTCACGGCGCAATTTCTGGCCTACAAACGGCTGGATTTTCGCCAGTTCCGTACGCTGGGCTCCGCAATATTTTTGTGCTGCGCCGCCATCCTGACCACGATCGAATTCGGCCTGGTCGTTCTGGCGGTCAGTGTTGCAGTCGCGGCCGACAACTACCATGACTTCCTGATGCGTCGCTGGCGGCCGGCCGCAGCTTCGATTGTGATGGTCGTCTGTATTGCCGCCGTCCCCGTCGTTTGCCGATGGCACCCACCGTTTCAACACGCCCTGCTCAGACCGATCAACTGTGCCTGGTACGCAATCGATCATCGCGTCATGCCGAGCCTGGAGTCAACGTTATTTCAACCCGGCGACTGGATCGGAGTCGGCTGCCTGCTGGTCCTGATCGTCAGAACTGCCGGACCGCGCCGCGGCGAATTTTCCACGGCGACACCGCCGCTGGCACTGTTCTTTGGAACAGTGGCTCTGGTCTCCAGTGTAAATCTCTGGCTATCACTGGTCGGCGTGGCATCGTTGCTGTCTGCCGGTACCAGTGCCCGACGGCCGCACTCTGCGGGATCTGTGCGTGTTGCCTTAGCGCCCGTCGCCTGCATCATGATTGCGTCGGCTCACATGCTTGGCACCAAACTGCATTCGGATGGTGATTTGGCAGCGTCCGCGGTGGCAGACCGAATTGTCGATCACGAAACGTGGAATGTAGAAGGTCCGGTCCTGCTAACGAATCTGAATCAGTCCGATGACTGGAAACGCCCCACACATCCCGGGGCGACTTCGCTGTTGCTGGACGATCGCTGGGACGTGAGCCGGGAACAGCTGGTCAACTACACAGCCGTGTGCAACGACGTTCTGGACGGCCGACAACACAGCTATCGTCGCTCGAACGGCAGCTGGGGGGGATACGCGCAATATTTCGTTAAATGGAACCCGACATTGATCGTAATCGACTCTGTCCAGTTGCAGGCGATCCGTCAGTTTTCCGTCGATCCGGCCTGGAATATTCTGTCGATCGATGCGCGACGCACAATATTCGGAAACGCGGCGACCTCTCAAACTCGCCTTCGAGCAAAGAACGCTGCCGACCTGTTCTACTTTCTTGAATGGCCGAATCCGCGACGTCGGGTGACTGCTGATGGAATACTACAACTGGGCACTGCTGCAGATGCTCGCCATGTAGCGGCCGTATTCAACGCCATTCGGCTGCCCTACGCAGCGCTTCGAGTTCTGCCGCAGGATGATCATCATGACACAGATTTCGTGCGTGCGTGGAGCTACACCGAACTTGCGCAGCGATCTCTGCGTCAGACAGGACGGTGGTCGTTGATTGATCAGTTCCGGGCTGTCCGACAATTGAAACAGCTGACTGACTCCCACAGACTGACTCCCGCACGCGGAAGGCTGGTGCAGAAACGACTTGCCAGCCTTGCAAACGAAACGACACGAGCACAGTCAGTTCCGGATCCGGACACACGCGGCTCCGAAAATCGGCCATCGGATACAGAGATGAAGATCCGAAGGAATCTTGCGTCAGCAAACTCCGGTGCTGTGGCCCGTCTGATGCCGGATTTGCCACAGCCGTCAGTCCGCGCCTACTACGCTGCCGTTGAATCGCTAAGGACGCGTTCAATTGACGAGGTGTCGACCCTCCTGCTGAAGACCGCTGAAAATCCGGCCCTTCCGGTGAGGCTGCGAGAAGAGGCATTCTTTTACCTGGGAGGCCTGGCGCTGGAACGGCGACGACCAGACGAAGCAAGCCATTACCTCAACAAAAGCCTGCAGGCTCGCGCAACTTCACACCTGACTGCCCTCAGAAGTCTGTATATGCTGCAGTTGGGACAATAATGTGGCCGAATTGCAACAGTATTGATCATTCGGTATTCGTGAGCGCGTTCATACGAGAGTCATCTGGTGGCGGTCTTCGGTTATTTTACAAGGAACTTCCGGAAACAGGATCCATGTATTGTCGTGACCAACTCATTCGGTAATAATCGAGATTAAGTCGCTCACGTTCTTTTCAAACGTTTTCTGCTCATTTTCAGTCAGAGGTGTTTTATGTCAGCCATTCACGCATTCAAGAAACGGAAAATTCGAGGTTTCACATTAATCGAGTTGCTGGTGGTCATTGCCATCATCGCGATTCTGATTGCACTGCTGCTGCCCGCAGTTCAACAGGCTCGGGAAGCAGCTCGGCGTACTCAGTGTAAGAACAACCTGAAACAGCTGGGGCTCGCGTTACACAACTACCACGACACGCATGATACGTTTGTATCAAACGGAGTTGCTGGAACGACTGAGAATACTGGTGGGCGATACAACCAGGCATGGCTGTCGTGGAGCGGTCTAGCAATGCTGTTGCCGTATATCGATCAGGCTCCGATCTATAACAACATTGACTTTCACTACCGCTGGGACAGAAACAATGGCGGGACACAGAACGACACCAACCAGGGTGCTCGGGCGCGTATCACCCCGTTCGTGTGCCCCAGTGATCCCGGCGCCAACACAACCTACACGGGCCGGCTGGCACCGACTTCGTACACGATCTCAGCCGGACCAGCCTCAAACTGGTCCATGAGAAGAAACAACCCCGGCTTTGCGACCCTGTGGAAGGGTTCAAAAGTTCGCGACATTACAGACGGAACCAGCAACACGGTTGCATGTGCCGAAGCACAGATCGGGCTGAATCTGGGCCAATGGGACCCAACCGCCACGCCTCGCGTGAAGTGGTACCGGGTTACTGGTGCCGGACGGCTGCAGAGAGCGAATAATACGAATGGTCGGGCATGGACAAACACGCAGGCAAATATTGATGCGATCAACACTTACTACAACAACTGTCTGGCACGTTACGATGCAGGCAGCGGCTGGAATGGCTCCAGTGACGAACAGGGACGACACTGGGCTGCCGGTCGGGTGTTCTGGGGACCATGGAGTACGACACTAGTCGGACCGAACGCCGGTCCTTCGTGCGACAATGACAACTCGGTTACGGACATGTCCGTGAAAGAACCAAGCAGCTATCACACGGGAGGTGTCCAGGTGCTGCTCGCTGACGGTTCAGTTCGATTTGTTAGCGAAAATATTGACCAGGCAACCTGGATCGCTGTCGGTTCTATTCGGGGTAACGAAACCCTGGGTGAATGGTAAGCTACCTGATCCTGTGCCAGGACTGTCCGGTATAGCCGGCGTGACTGTCAAAGATTACGGATAGCGGTAAGTAAACTTCGATCCGTGTTGACATCAACTTAGAGACGTACAGTTGCAGCTTGTTGCACTGTGCGTCTCTTTGCATAGACTGTATGTCCCTCACCGCTGCTCTTGGTGATGAGGCTAAACTGTCCACAAAAGGAAGTATCATGCTGAAGAATGTGTTTTACCTGTTTGCCGTCCTGATGATGGTCTCGGTACTCGGCTGCGGCGGCGGCTCTGGCGGAAGTACTGGAGATGAGAACGATCCTGAGATAACCAACGATGCGGAACAGCAGGATGAAGAATTAGACGTTGACGATAATGAAGAGGAATAGTCAGCCCCTACGTTAAATCCAAGCACTCGCTTCTGCCGTGTTATCCAGGGGGTGTTGAGGAGTGTTTGAAGACCGGCTCCGTTCCAGCAAGACGCCTGGCACGGAGCCTTTTTTATGCCCTGAATTCAGCACTGCCGAACGCCTTCGATTCATTCAGCATCGCGAATGCACGCGGCCTGTTGAAGTGTTTCAATACGCGGCTGTGACACAAGTCCTGAGTTTGACTCGGAAGTGAGGCGAACTCACGAGCTGCGAACTGGCCACAACAATCACTCCGGTGTCTCGTGGAAGCGATCTATCACCGTTACGCCGCAGCCCGGGAAGTCGTTCATGCGCGGCAGAATCTCACAGGCTGCGTCCAGCGATACCGTACTGCCGATAAGTTTATCCGGTCGCAGTCGGCCTGATTCGATCATCCTTATCATCGGTGCGTATTCGAATGCCTGCATGCCGTGACTGCCATACAGCTGCAGTTCCCGGGCAACCACTGTGGACATCGAAATCGGCGGATCTGCTTCGTCTCCCATGGTCAATCCGACCTGCACATGTCGCCCGCGTTTACGTAAACACAGAATTGAATTGGCGCACGTCTGATGACTTCCCAGTGCATCAATGGACAACGACGCGCCGCCCGCAGCAGCATCAACGATGGCGGCCGGCACATCTTCGATGTGACCGGCATTCAGAACCAGGTCGGCACCACAGTCCGTCGCCAGGCTGAGCCGTTCATCGTCGAGGTCGATGGCAATCACACGAGCTCCGGCCGCGGCAGCAATCATAACGGCTGACAATCCCACTCCACCGCAACCATGCACGGCCACAACGTCACCGGCTGTGACCTTTCCCTGGTGAATCACCGCCCGAAACGACGTCGCAAACCGACAACCAAGGCTGGCGGCTGTCACCGCGTCAATGGATTCCGGCAACTTCACCAGGTTCACATCGGCAAATCGAATTTCCACGAGTTCTGCGAAAGCACCCCATGCAGTGAAGCCAGGCTGCATAAAGTTGTCGCAGATGTGGTGTTGCCCCGCCAGACACTGGCCGCAGCGTCCGCAGCCACAGCAGAACGGCACGGTGACTCGATCGCCGCATTTCCAGCCCGTCACATCCTTCCCAACTTCGGCCACGACACCCGCGAGTTCGTGACCTGGCACATGTGGAACCTGCACGTCGCTGTCGTGGCCCATCCAGCCGTGCCAGTCACTGCGACAGATCCCACACGCCTCGACCTGGATAACTGCCGAATCCCGTCGCACCTGTGGATCCGCGACCTGCTTCACTTGCAGATTCCCCCGGAATGATTCAAAAACGGCGGCTCGCATACTTCCCCCTCAGAGTCGTTTTTCAAAAAATGTGATCACCGGGCTCGCCGGACATCGTCTCTCGCAAATCAAAACACCGCCGACGCGGCCACAACTGGGCGTAAAGCGCTGTAGTTGTCCGGCGAAACTTTCCCGGAGACCGTCTGTGCGGTAATGTCCGGACCACACGCTTCCTTGCCGTAGATGGATGAGATGACCGATTCTACTGAAAACCCGCATCACAACATTGTTGAGGATCCGTTGCAAACGCCCGTGCAGTTTGTAGCGGGCGTCGGCCCGCAGCGAGCTGCGCTGCTGGCGAAACTGGGTATCAAAACGGCTCTCGATCTGCTGTTGCACTTGCCACACAGCGTCAACGACTTTACCGACATGCGGCCGGCAACGCATCTGGAAAAGGAAGTGGAGCAGTCGGTGCATGGTCGCGTCGTGGACCGAGACATTCGTAATCTGAGCAAAGGGCGAACACTTGTCGGCATTCTACTGGACTGCGAAGGCCACTTTGTTCGAGGTACGTGGTTTAATCAACCGTGGATGCTGAAGAAGTTTCGTGATGAAGACCATGTCGTTTTTAGCGGGAAACCAAAACGCGCGTCCGGAAGGTGGGAGTTCTCCAATCCGCGTATTCACTGGCTTTCGACCGAAGATGAAGCAGCCGACATCGAGAATGCCGTAGGAGTTCTGCCTCGATATCCCCTGACGGAGGGGATCAAGATGGACGACATGCGGCGCATGACGCGATCCGTCGTTGATGGCTTTGCCGAGAGTGTTCAGGACCCGCTACCGGAGTACTATCGAAGTCATCACAAACTCCCGCATCTGCCAACCGCATTGCATTGGCTGCACACTCCGGACTCAAAGGAGCAGTTTGAGACAGCGCGGCACCGAGTGATTCTGGACGACTTGTTCGAATTTCAACTGGGCCTCGCGTTGCGGCGGCGAATCTGGGGCACGAATTCGAAGGCCTGGCCCATCGCCGTGACGGCGAAGATAGACGCGCGTATTCGCCGCTTGTTCGAATTCCGTTTCACCAGTGGACAGGATCAGACTGTCAAAGAACTGGCCAAAGACCTGGCCAAAGAGCAGCCAATGCATCGGCTGTTGCAGGCAGACGTCGGCGCCGGAAAAACGGCCATTGCGGTTTACGCAATGCTGTCCGCCGTGGCAGCCGGATGTCAGGCCGTCCTTATGGCGCCCACGGAAGTGCTGGCCACACAACACTGGCTGACATTCGAACACCTGCTGCGACAAAGCCGCGTCAAACGTGGGTTTCTGGTCGGTGGCCTTCCGGCGGCTGAGCGTCGCCAGCTGTTGTCCGACATCGCAGTCGGTGACTGCCAGATTGTGGTCGGGACACAGGCGGTCATTCAGGAATCGGTGCGCTTTCGAAATCTCGCATTGGCGGTGATCGACGAGCAGCATCGTTTCGGCGTGCGCCAGCGTGCGGCCTTTGGGTCGGTCGACGATAAGCCGACCGACGGAGACTCGGCCCACGTCCCCGGCACGGCCGATTCCGCCGCACCAACGGGGCAACAGCACGAACTGGCAGCCAACGCTGAAACTCGGCCTGTGTCCGCTCCACCACGACAACCCCATGTTCTGGTGATGACGGCAACGCCTATTCCCCGCAGCCTGTGTCTGACGCGATTTGGAGATCTGGACGTCTCCACGATGCGCGAACTTCCGCCAGGACGCCAGAATGTTGTTACAAGTCGCGTGGAAACGGTCGAACAACAGGCCCGGGCGTGGGAATTCGTGCGACAGCAGGTCGCAAAGGGCAGACAGGCATTTGTTGTTTGTCCTCGAGTGGAAGGGCAGGACGACGATGACGACGCGGCTGCAGAGACCGTTTTTCAAAACCTGCAGCAAGCGCAACTGAACGGCATTACCGTTGGCTTACTGCATGGTCGGATGGATCGCGACACGCGACACGACGTCATGGGTCGCTTTCGGAATCACGAGATTGAGGTGCTCGTCAGTACGACTGTCATTGAGGTCGGCGTCGATGTGCCCAACGCGACGATCATGCTTGTGCAGCAGGCCGAACGATTTGGTCTGGCTCAACTGCATCAGCTCAGAGGCCGCATCTGTCGAGGCAGCTTTCAGGGCTACTGTTTTTTAATTTCAGACGCGGACACGCCGGAGGCCAATCAGCGGTTGCAAGCCATGGAACAGTCGTCCGACGGATTCGAGCTTGCGGAAAAGGACGCCGAACTACGCGGCCCGGGCGATGTGCTGGGCACACGTCAGAGCGGTGCACTACCTCTGCGAGTGGCGAATCCGATTCGTGATATTCAGATACTACAGACGGCTCGACGTATGGCACATGATCTTGTGCGGACGGGAGACTTTGATTCACCGGAGTACCAATCGCTCAGGAACATTGTGCTGAAACGTTTCGCTCACGTCCTGGATCTGCCACAGACCGGATAGCACGCAGTCCTGTCTGACTGACGCTCGTTGAACCGCGAGGGCAACGCTTCCCGATTTGACTGACGCCCCAGACCACACACCGCATGTGCCGGCCCGGATCAATCCATGCTGGCTGTCCGGACGGCGTCCGCGTCCTCCACAACTTCCAGCGTCACGGGCAGTGACGTGATTCCGTCGATGTTCGACTTTAGAAAAAATGTACGCCGCATCGGCTGCACCCATTTCGCTGCCGTGATGAAGAATTCCCGATCGGACTGCCCCGCCAGCAGCAGCAATCCGTTCAGTCCGATGTTATCCACAAACACGCCATGCGGAAGGTTTCGGCCGGACTCTTCCTTGCCAAACGAAAGCACGCCATCGTGCTTCAATCGCTCCACACGCAACATCGCCCGAATCGTCTGGCCGGGTCGAATTTGCAGCACAAGGGGTTCGGATGAAGCGACGGTTCCTGATGAGTCAGCTTCGATGCGAAAACGCAATTTAGGGTCCTTCGTCAGCTTTAACTCTTCCAGCTTTCCCAGTTGCAATTCACCGGCTGTAATTTCAATCCCGTCCAGCTGCTGTGCCGTTGGGACGACTGCAGCCTCCGTGGCATACAGCGTACCCGACGTCTTAAACTGCTCACTCTGAATCACCAGCGGCCCGGAGAAGCCAAAACCGGGGGGCAGTCCCGAGATGTTCACGGGAATGGGACCGTCGTATTCGTCTATTCGTTTTGCCGTAAAGACGATTTCAGTCCCGGTGCCTGGTGCGACACTGATTTTCTTCGTGCTGACGGATACTTCGTACCGCGGCCTGGGTGGACGAACGGTCAGCGTATACCCGAAATCTTTGCCGCTGAATCCCCGCGAATCGGTCACGCGAACCACGTAGTCATCGTCGCCCGGGGCTGTAAACGTAAGCCGCGCATTCCGGCCCAGTGCTCGACGAGGGTCGTCGTCGTTTTGATAGTACACTGGAAATGTCGGCAGTCCGTTGGGCGTCAGTGCCTCGCCCGGCGCCCGCGGAACGACGACAAAGCACGGCGCCTGCAAGGCGTGCGAAATCGGTGTTGTACCGAAGTAAGTGAAACGTTTGCCGAAGCCTGGGTAGACTTTAAAGCCGGAATCGGGACCGCGCGGATAAAGCCACAGTTTCACCACCTCACCGTCAGAATAAAGGTATTCATTCAACTCCATTTCCTGCCAGTTAAAGACCCGAAAGTCGTCGATGGTGTCCGAATCCTTGCCCCGAAAAGTAAAGTACGAATCTCGGACAGCCTGCAACACTGTCCGAATGATCGGCTCACCATTCTGCGTCAGCACTTCAATCCGTGAGTCCAGCGGCGGGTTGTCGCCCTCAGCGGAAACCTCCAGCACGAGCTGCTGCCCTGCAGAAGCGGTAAAACGATAGCAATCTGCGTCTCGGTCGTTCCCGCCATCTGGCTTGATCACGCCTGCAACTCTGAAAGGCAGGACGGCTGTCTGGCTGCTGGCAGGTTCATCGTTGTTGTCTGACTCCACGATCTCGTTCAGCACCCTGGCTTCTTCTGCGGTAGCCGGCTCGGCAGTCGTTGCGGCAGACGCAGGGGATGTGGCAGATGCGGCGGAGTCACCAACAGCATTGATAGCGATCTGTTCACTTGTTCCGTCGATCCGCGTTACGAAAATCTGCTTGTTGCCAACGAATGACAGCGACGTTACGTGGGATGGCTGTTGTGGCATTGTCTGCAGCGGCTGCAACGGAAACGCTCGCCAGATACGCAGGCTTCCGTCCTCGGCGCTGCTGGCAAGCAGCTGGCCGTCGGCGGAAAGTGCGATGCGCGAGATCGCCTGTTCGTGTGCGAAACGTGACACTACCAACGGGTTGATCCGGGGCTTCATAAGTGACAGCAGCTTCCAGATTCGGATGCGGTTGTCTGCGCCGGCTGCGAAAATCCGTTGTCCGTCCGGACTGACGATGACTGTATACTGCTCCGCCTGAGGCTGACTCAAAGTATCCAGCCGCTGCCCCGTGGCCACACTCCAGACCTTCACCGTACCATCAGCGCTCGCACTGCACAGAACATTTCCTGACGGATCGAAGCTCAAAGAAAAGATGCTGCCGTTATGCCCCTGAAGTACACGAATGACACGGCCCGTGGCTACATCGTGCAAAACGATACGTCGGTCATAACCAGCGGTTGCCAGTACTTTCCCGTCGCCATCAACCGCAGCTGCATAGATCGCGTCCGTGTGTCCGCCAAACTCATGCAGAAGTTTTCCATCCGTCGCATCCAGGACAATCGCCTTCCCCAACGCTCCAGGCGTTCCCGTTGCGGCGACGACCCAGCGTTTTGCCGCGACGGCCGACAGGCTGAGTACGTTGACGATGCCCGCTTCTGTACGCCACAACGTGCTGCCGTCCGTGTCGATTGCCGTCACATGGCCGCGACCACCGAGAACCAGTGCACCGTCCTGATTGATTGTCGCACTGGACAGCAGTGGCTGGCGAGCCTTTTGGAAGGGTTTTATCGTCGGTACGGTTGGATTGCCAACTGCGATTGGTTTCATCTTTGCGCCCTCCAGCACCCAGTTGCGCAATCGCTCGCGTTCCAGGTTGGTTGGCTGCGGCTCATCTTCCGGTGGCATGATGGTATCGGAATCTGTATTCAGAACGGCCAGCAGACGACTCTTAGCAAAGTCAGCGCCCAGCACGGGTCCGTCGTCGCCGCCCTTCAGCAGTTCCTCCCGAGTTTGAAGCGAAAGTCCCGCCTTACGGTCAGTCTGGTTATGGCAGCCCAGACAGTACTTCTGAATCAGCGGCTCCACAGGTGTTTGAGCGATCGACGTCGCACATGCACCGAAGGCAAAAACGATGGAAAGCATTACCGTTCTGCAGAACCGGGGACTTCTCATGAGACAACATCCGCGTAAAATTCTTAAGAAACACTCCTCCATCATCGTAACCAAACGAGCCCAAATCTGCAGCGTTACGCTCGGAAAAGTCCCCGGTTTGAAGTTCAGCATCGGATGGGCCCCGGATTCCGGCCCACGACCACGACATCCGGCTTGGCCTTCATGAGCGCCGTTGCTAAAAGATGTCACGCCGGGCCTGTTCCGGAACGTATGAATGTTTCTATGGTTTCGCGGAATCTGAAAAATGCTCAATCGACGCAACGTCATCCTGTCTACCGCGGCCATGGTCGCAGGTCTCAACCGGGTAGCTGCCGCGTCAGCACCTGCTGCCGCGTCTGATGGGGATAAAAGTGATCAAGGTATGACGACAGCACAGGCGTGTACGGAGTGTGCGGTGGCCTGCTCCGTGCTCACGCGGGTGTGCGTTGAAAATGTGGCCCAAGGAAAGGCTGAATTTTCCGCGTTACATGAAGTTTCGCGTGATTGCAGCGATATTTGTACTGTCGCGGCAACGCTTCTGGGATGCCAGAGGCCTCTGGCTCCGGCGATTTGCCAGGCGTGTGCAGATGCCTGTGACCGGCTGGCCGTTCTTTGCTTGAACTTCAATATCAGGGAAGTGTCTTGCTGCGAGACAGCTGCGAGACATTGCGCCATCAGCTGTCGAGCGCTGATCACTCAGGTGTAGCGCCTTCGTTTGCGGAGTCACCACTGCCGTCGTGCGCCAAAATCCCGGTTTTCCGTCGAAAAAGCTGCCATGACATCGGTTCGCGATAAGGAAGCGGCAACAGAACCGTGCGGCATTTGCCGCACGGTGTCCTTCTTCCGACCGGCCTCCGGCCTCACTCCAGAAGAACACCGGCCCCATGAACCCCGATTCTCTCACTTAGGTTGGTACTAAAATCGGGGTAAGGTCAGGAACACCTTTGCTGCCTTCCAGCTCTCATCATTCGTAGACTGCAGACACAGCCTAACGATTGATGTCGACGATGCTCACAGTATCGAACCGTCACTGCTTGCGCAACCACATTCCCCTGGTTGCGTTCCCCAATCGCTTCACGCTGCAAAACCAGTCTGCGCGCATTCTCCCTCTCTATCGACAGGAGCCGTCAGATGCCGCGTACATGCACCAAGGAAAACAAGCAGCGTAAGTCAGACGCAGAGTTTGAGGCCGACCGGCGAGCACCGAATACAAGCGGGTTGAGTTACGACGCAAGTCAGGCTCTCACGGCGATGCAGTCCGTAGGTCGATCGAGTGGTTCGAGAGGCACATGCACCCCCGCTCGGTTTCGCAGTTAACATCCAAGTTTATCAATGACTTCGTGGGCAAACGCTCACATGACCGTGGCGTCAAAAGGGGCAGCAAGGTCTCTCCGGCGACTATCAATCTGGACCTGCGGAACCTGAAGTTGGTACTCACCGTTGCCGTAGAGTGGGGCCAGCTTGAGAAAATGCCAAAAATCACGATGCTGAGGACTCCGGCAAGAATCAAGCGGCACGTGACAGCAGAGCATTTCGCGGCCATGTTTGCCGCCGCCGACAAGATGACAGAACCTGATGTACCGAACGTGACTGCCTGCGACTATTGGCGAGCGTTGATAGCGTTCGCGTTCGTGACCGGCTGGCGAATCAATGAGATCCTGAATCTGCGGCGCGATGATGTCGATTTCAAGACCTGTCAGGTTGTTTCTCGATGGGACGATTCCAAGGGTAAACGTGATGAACTAATTTTCATTCCTGAATCGGTCGTCGATTTGTTGCGGCCGCTGTGGCAGAGTTTTCAGGAGCGGCCGCTGAACTGGTCGAAGTCCCGGCGAACGCTGTACGTCCCGTTCGCAGAGCTTCAGGGACACGCAGGAATCCACCTGAACTGCGAAGAAAAACACGAACACACTGACGCCTGCCATGTCTATGGATTCCATGACTTCAAGCGGTCGTTTGCCACATACAACGCTGGGAAGCTGAGTCCGATGCAGCTTCAGCGACTGATGAAACACAGTGCCTTCACGACGACTCAGGGGTACATCAATTACGCAAAAGTGATGACCGAACGGCCGGACGTTTTTTTGCCGGAGGTACTGCAGCTCAAGGTATCTGGAAATGATCCGAAATCCGGATAGGATACCGTCCGACTTCGCGAGTATTGGCACCCTATAGACACCCTAGTGTCTCCGGACCGGGCATCCAAGACAGCGTTTCGTCAACGTATGTGTTACTGAGCCCTGGTGGCGGAATTGGCAGACGCACCAGACTTAAAATCTGGGGTTCCGATAGGAGCGTGTGGGTTCGAGTCCCACCCGGGGTATGCTTTTTGAGCCGTCTGACGTGGAAAAACATTGGTCAACAGCGTTTTCTTCGACCAGCGTCGAAGAAAGTGGCACACTAAATTCGTTGGGGTTTTCGTCAGTTCGCATCGGTTCTGTGCCACCTGGTGTGCCACTTTTTATGGCGTCCGAAAACGGCACCTTCTCATTGAACGCATCGATGTCCTCAGCGGTATGCTGGACGTAATTCTCGTTCTGCACTTTTATGCTGTGCCCGATCCAGTTGGCGACCAGATCAGCCCGTTCACCGTCCTTAAGCCATTGTGTCTCACACGATGAACGCAGATTCTGGAACAGTTTGGGCCAGGGAACAAGACCGCGTAGAGGCCGTGAGTTTTTGGTCCGAGTTGCGGTTTGCGGGGCTGCCTTGGGCA
>JABABI010000055.1 GCA_014238335.1 Fuerstiella sp. | reverse complement strand
GACGGTCGCGTTCGCGGTCGCCGTGCCAGTCGTCACCACGGTGAAGTCGTCGGCGGTGACGTTGCTCACGTCCTCGCTGAAATCGACACTGAAGTCGACCGAGGTCGCATTCGTCGGGTTCGCATCGTCGCGCGTGATGAACGCGACCGGGTCGGCGGCGTCGGTGGTCGCAACCGGGTTATACACTTCGTTGGTGAAGCCGTACCAGTGGAACGAACCCACACCTGTCGGGGTCAGCGAGATCTCGATCTCGGTATCGGCCGCACCCATGGTGAAGACGTATTCAATCGTGTCGGCAAAAGTATTGTTGGGACCGCCGCGATCCACGTTTCCACCGTTGAATCCGTTGTCGTCCGTAAACGTCTGGTCGTGCCCGGTATAGTTCGCAGCGAAGAGGCGCAGCTTGTAGGTTGCACCTGGGGTCAGATCCGATAGCGTCAAGGTGCCCGGGTTGCCGCCAAAGTAGAAGTCGCGCGTCAGCTCCTCGAGCCCGCTGCCGGGATCGGCCCACACGCCCGTGTAGTGCTGAAAAGTGCCGCCCGCACCCGTCAGGCCGAATCCGTTGCCGGTGTTCGCATCCGTCTGACCCGCGGTATTGGTGCCGTCGGCAAAGGCCAGGCCGTTGATGACGGCGGGCGTGGGGGTTGCATCGGCGCCCCGGAAATCCACCGCGTGGGTGTAGGTGTTCGCCGTCGGGTCGATGCCGGTATCCGCATCCGAGGTGCCGGTAAACGTCACCGTGGTCAAACTCGTCGGGGTGTCGTTGAATATCAGATTGCCGGCCGAATCGCCGAGCGAGGTGTTGACGATGATGCTGACCCCCGGCGTCGCGTCCGTGTCCGGCGTGCCGCTCTCGTTGAGGTTGACGAAGAATTCGTTGTCGCCGCCGGTGCCGGTGGTGAAGCCGTTGGTGCCGAGACCTGTGTTGATGGTGTAGCCGGCGACACTGATGTTGAGATCGCCGAAGTTGTCGTTCAGGTTTTGGTCGGTGGTGATGCGGATCTGGTCGATCTCGCCGTCGCCGTCGCTGTCGACGGTTTCGCGCGCGGTGATCAGCGGCGGACGGTCGATGGTATAAACCTCGTCCGTGGACGGAATCGTATTGATCGCATTGCCGACACCGTCGACGATATCCGTTGCACCGTTGAAGTCGAGGCCGACGGTGCCGTCACCGGCAATGGTGTCGATGGTAATGGTGTAGGTCGAGGCGGTCACCTGGGTGACGGTGACAGTCATGTTAGCCGTGACGGTACCGGTGGTCACCACGGTAAAGTCGTCGGCGGTGACGTTGCTCACGTCTTCGCTGAAGTCGACGCTGAAGTTGACCGTGTCCGCACTGGTCGGATCGGCATCATCGCGCGTGATGGTGGCGACCGGGTCAGCGTCGTCGGTGGCGGCAACGGTCTCTGCGCTGGCCCAGCGCGGCCTGTTTTCATCCACGCCATTGTTCGTGACCCGAAACTCGCTCATGCCGTTGGGATCGGCCGTGTAGATCTCGTCGTTGCCGTCCCGGGTTGAGGTGAATATGATCCGGCTGCCGTCCGGGGACCAGCTGGGGTTTGCGTCCTCGCCCAGGCTGTTCACGATCATCGTCTGATTGCCGCCGTCGGCATCCATGATCCAGGCCTGATTGTCGGTGCCGCCAACATTCCGGTGGTAGAGAATCTGCGTACCGTCCGGGGACCACGCAGGTGCACGCTCTTGATCCGCCGAGTTCGTGAGCCTCGTCTGGTTCCCGCCGTCCGCATCGGCCACGTAGATGTTGCGGGGGCCGTCTCGGTCGGAGACGAACACGATCTGGCTGCCGTCGGGGGACCAGCTGGGCTGTCGTTCCTCTCCGGCGCTGTTGATCAGGAGCGTCTCATTGCTCCCGTCCGCGTCCATGATCCAGATCTGCCGGTCGGTGTTGCCGGCGGCATCACGCTCGTACAGCACTTTCGTCCCGTCCGGGGAGACCTGCGGGTAGCGTTCGTCGTCCGGGCCGTTGTTCGTCAGCTGGGCCAGGTTGCTGCCGTCGGCATCCATCGACCAGATGTCATACTCGTTGTCGGTGCCGTCCCGGTCCGAGTAGAAAAAGATCTTGCTCCGGTCCGACGAGAAGAACGGGGAGTAGTTATCTAGCCCGGCCGGGTCGTCGAGGACGAGGATCTCGTTGTTGCCGTTGGGGAAGGCCGTGTAGATATTGCTGTCGCGCGGGAACACGATGCGGCCCTGGTCGGCCGCGAGGGCGTCCGGCCCGCCGTCTTCGGTCAGCAGCGTGTTCTGGACCACGGAGATGTTCGGCGTCGCGTCCGTGTCGGGCGTGCCGCTCTCGACGAGGTTCACGTAGAAGATGTTGTCGTTGGCGGTGGCGCCGGTCGTGTAGCCGTTGGTGCCGACACCGGTGTTGATCTCGTAACCCCAGACCGCGATCGAGAGGTCGCCGAAGTTGTCGTTCAGGGTTTCACTCGTGGTGATACGGATCTGGTCGATCTGTCCATCAGCATCCTGATCCACCGTTTCGATGTTTGTGATGACAGGTGGCGCGGAAGCCGACCGGATCGACACGGCCGCCACGGTCCAGTCGTGATTAGTGACTGTCCATGATGTCGTGACTGAGGCAGCACCTGCTTCGACAGTACCGCTGCCGTTACTCTGCCATTCCGTTCTGTCCCAGTACTCAGTCTGACCAGCACCCGCGGCCGAAGAGGAGCCGTGATGCGAATGAACAACACCGAATACCAGATCGTCGGATGTCGATGTGACCGTAGTTGACGCCGTATTTGATGCACCAGACGCGGCCGAAAAATTTTCCAGCGGTGTCGTCTGATCAACACCGGTAAATGTCATGACGCCAACAACGACACCGTGGTGGCCATTCCCCGTCATAGTCACAACGACGTCATGGCTACCCGTATCCGGGGCAACCAGTGACCAGATTTCGGCTCTGGAATGTGAACCCGAATCCTCTTCGGCCCCAACCAGCGACAGATTGAATCCGTTGTAGGTGATGGAAGCTACACTTTCGCCATGAGGATCCGTGGCCACACCGACCAGCATCAGTCGATTATCACCGGATGTCGTATGCGACACGGTCGTGGTTGACCCCGAAGACATGCCGCCATCTGAGCTGTTATCAACCGCAATGGCCAGTACGTTATACCAGTTCTCCTGCAGATCCGTACTGAATGCGATCTGCGTCTCAACGTCACCGGTCTGATATTCGAGATCCCAGTCACCACCAAAATCAGAATGCCCGGTCAGGTCATCGCTGGCGGCCACATCCACATCCCACTCAGCGCTGATCTGATTCATCAGCTCCTGACCGTCAGCTGTCGCGGCCAGATTGCAACCGTAGAACAACAGATCGGCCTCACTTGACATTGAGTCCTGCCATGCACCGATTGATGATCGGTAATCATCCAGATTGTCGAGCGACAACGTTGTTGAGCCCAGACGCACCTGCCCATCACTTCCGTGAGAAACCACGTGAATCGCATCAATGTCACGGTAGTTCCGCATGGTGGACGAAATCTGACCCATCCCGTCCGTCTGTGACTCCAGAACGACAATTTGGAGCGTTCGGTTATCGTCTGACATGTAGGCCGTATGCAGATCGTTAACCATCTGATCCAGGTCGCTGACACTACTGTCGACAAAGACCAGCTCCAGCGTGTGTTCTGTGGCGTCAGGTAAGACGGTTGACGTGTCCGGTTGGACCTCTGCATCAGCACCGCTCATTTCGCCGTCGACCGACTGTTCCGGCAGCACAGCATCCCCGACCACATCCAGCAGTTGCTGGTCATCCAGCTGGAATGCCTCATTCGCCGCAGCAGTCGCTGCTGCGGCAGCTTCCGGAGGTGCTGCCACGACAGCCAGCGGTGACGCACTCATCAGCACGCGCTCCTCCAGCTGAGTGACTTCCAGCCAGCGCGATGGCGAGTCATTCTGAGTACTGACCGCATTCCGAGCTGCGTACACGCCCTGGTCAAGCAGCAGACGTATTGATTTCATGAATGTCTGCAATGACATATTGTGCCAACCCCCGCCGGCGATAAAGTCCGTTCGAGCAATTCGGCCCTCCCCTCCCCAGCCGTTGCGTTTAACATAGGTCAGCAAATGTACAGCTGTTCACATTGTGGACAACCGGTGATCCGTAGTATGAATACCGCTACACCCCTGGTGAACAGAAATGACGGTCGCGTTGGTCAACGCAGTCCTGCCGGTTCTGGGATTCATTCAACGTTTAACGGCTGAAACATCACGTCCTCATCGACTCCATGTCGCCGGAAACCTGCCTCACGCATCGCACGGCGAACTCATGCATGGCGTGCTGCCGCAGGCACGGAAGCGATCGGAATAGCTGGGGGTTGCACCAGGAAGTGGCTGCAAAGTGCCGAATGTGATTGCGAATCGGCAGATTTCGACCTAGTTTGCGAAGACAGTCTGTGAAAGTTCTCACCCCGGTGCTTGAAACCAGGCAGCAATGTCCTGGAAAGTCAATTCCGCCCCTATATTCCGCACCTCACTGATTAAACCAGTTGCGTTTCTCTGTCAGTTGGCACAATCAAAACGTCAGCCGGAATCCCTCGGCAGGAAGCGTTGTGGTGTCGTCCATCGCCGCGAATGTTTTTCACTTAAGAGCGAACATCAGGCAAGATTATTTAACATGCAGCCGCCTGATTCAGAAGTTATCCGTGCAGTCATCCTGGGCGTTGTGCAGGGAGTCGCTGAATTTTTGCCGATCAGTTCGTCGGGGCATCTGGTGATCGTCGACAAATTGATGGAAGAAACGACCGGACACGGGTTCGGCGCTAGTGGTCTGGCGTTGAATGTCGCCCTGCACGTGGGATCACTGTTTTCAATACTCCTGGTCTTCTGGCGAGAGATTCTGGCGCTTCGACATCAACCCCGCACCTGCGGCCTGATCGTACTGGCTTCTGTCCCCGTTGCCGTCGCTGGCCTGGCCCTTGAAGACACAATCGCCTCCGCATTCTCCGAACCACTGTTACCCGCTTTTGCCCTATTCTTCACAGCTGCGCTGTTGCTGATTGGTCAGCGTCTGGAAGACGGCAGCGAACAGGTAGAACGGATGTCCTGGCTCAAAGCCTGCGTGATTGGGCTGTTTCAGGCGGTCGCCATTATTCCGGGCGTATCCCGATCGGGAAGCACCATTGCGGGTGGAATGCTTTTGGGTCTGGACCGCACGGCAGCTGCTCGATTCTCATTCCTGCTGGCAATTCCACCAATTGCCGGTGCCGGACTGCTCAAGTTCATCGAACTCAGACACAATGTCGAGCCGACGATCTCGTTCGGAGCAATGCTGGCCGGTTCGTTCACGTCATTTGTTGTCGGCTACCTGGCATTGAACTGGCTGCTGAAACTGATTTCTCAACGTCAACTTCACCGTTTTGCCGCATACTGCATCGTGGTCGGCATTGCTACGATTATCTGGCGACTGCCCGTGGTGATGTCTGACCAAAAAGGCCCCGCAACGGTCGTGGAACTTGATGACGTTTTACCCGACCATAGCCATTGACTGGTTCTTGTGAACCTTCCTGACTCTCTAACAGACCCGGTCTTCAGGCCGGAATCGTGGTTCGCAGCCACGTGGCAGCGTTACGCGCTGTCATCCACGCCCGCACAAGTCTGGCAGTCACTGCGTCGTACGATGGGAAGCGTGCGAAAGTTCATTGTTCGCAGATTGGCCCACAACATTCTTCCGGCCATGGGTTCGCCGACACCAGTGATCAGCTTAATGACCTCCACGGCTGCCATTGCGGCGACCATACCGGACACGGCACCAAACACGGGAAACTCACGCTTCCAGGTTGGTGGGTCGTCCGGATAAATGCAGCCTAGACACGCGGTCCTGCCGGGGATGATTGTCGTTAACTGTGCGTCGAGGTCATACATCGCACATTCGACCAGCGGTTTTTTCTGTTCGACGGCGGCACGATTCATGGCAAATCGTTCGTCAAACAGAGGCGCTGCGTCGACGACAATATCGACTTCGCCAACCAGTGCCGCAGCATTCCTTTCTGAAAGGTTCTCAGGTGTCGTATGAATTTCCACATTAGGATTGAGTTCCTGCAGACGCCGAGCAGCGGATTCTATGCGGGGTTTTCCCAGCCAGTCGGTCGTCATCAGTAACTGACGATTCAGGTCACCGGGCTTAACGTTGCCAGCATGAGCCAGGACCAGTTTCCCGATTCCCGCCGCAGCAAGATAGTAGGCAACTGTGCCGCCGACACCGCCAAGTCGTGATACAAGCACGCTGGCTGCTTTGAGCTTCTGCTGGCCCTGTTCGCCAACATCCGGCGTCCACATTTGCCATTCGTAACGAGCGCGTTCGGCGTCAGAAAGATCTGGAAGCGGCTTGGTCATAACAGCAGTTTACTTATCAAAATCGTTGTACCTGATGAACGTGACGTCTGTGCGTGTGGCTCATCCGCCTGATATTGGCGGCAGCAGCAAAATTTCATCGTCAGCGTTCAGTAAGTGACCATTGGCTGACTGCGACGGCACCGGCTGGTCGTTCACAAAAACAAGCACGCTGGCCTGCAGCATTCCCTGTTGTGTAAACAGACGGCCATGCAGCCCGTTGTTTGCTGAAGACGTAAACTGCTGCAGCGCCGCCATTAGATTGCTGCCCTCAGGCACGTCGATGTCAACTTTTCCGGTTCCAGCCACCTGACGCAATTGAGCTTCAAACTGAATCGCCACCTTCATCGACACTTCTTTCCTTCAGGTTGCCCCCGGGCTGTACTGCCAACCAATCAGACGCGTGAAACAGGCCGCGAACTGCCCTTCCGTCAGGAAGTCATCGCTTCCTTCAAGCCACTCCGGCAGCTTCAGAAACACCGCCATCCTGCAGAACGAATCTGTGGTTGGCGAGCGTTTCAGCCTCTTCATTACTGTGAGTGACGTGAAGAGTAGTAACGCCTGTGGATTCTGTCACGGCTCGCAGCAGCACATGCATCTCAGATCGAGTTGATTCGTCCAGAGCACTGAACGGTTCGTCCAGCAACAGGACGGATGGTCGAAAAGAGAGAGCTCGTCCCAAAGCGACACGCTGGCGTTCCCCACCGCTCAGGCCGCTGATTGACCGCTTCATCAAATGGCCAATCCCAAGCGTTTTCGACAATTCCGATACACGCAGCGCAATAGCTTTCGAAGAATATCTGCGAATTTTCAGAGCCAATTCAAGATGTGCCCGCACGGAGAACGTGGGAAACAAGGCCAGATCCTGCGGAACGTAGCCAATTTCGCGATCGCCGGGCGACCAATCCGTAACGTTCTGATCGCGAATTAAAATCTCTCCCGACTCGACGTTCCGCAGGCCACAGATGGATTCCAAAATCGTGGTCTTTCCTCGCCCCGTCTGCCCCATCAGCACGCCGTAATCGCCTTGATTTACCTTGAATGAAATCTGCTGCAGTGAAAATTGGCCTGCAGTTATCGATACGTTCCGAAGTTCAATCATGCCGTCAGTCCTGTACCAAGGACTCGCAATAACAGCAGCACGACCACGGCCATCGCTACCATCAGCAGCGATACAGCCACGGCAGCATCAAGGTTACCGATGCTGAGTTCCAGAAAGACGGACGTCGAAAGCACTTCCGTGCGCATGCGGGTGGCTCCGGCGAATACCAGTATCGGACCGAATTCGCCAAGCGCCCGCGCCCAGGAAATCGTTGCGGCGGCGATGATACCGCGCCAGGCCTGAGGCAATGCGATCTGCAGAAACGCCTGGCCCCGAGTGCAACCCAGCGTTCGCGCCACGTCTTCGACGCGCGGATTGATCTGATCAAAAGTCACGCGCATGGTCCGCACGGCAAAGGCGCAGGCGACGGAAAACTGAGCCAGAATGACGGCCGGCCAGCGGTAGGTCACCGGAAACCCGACGTCGTCCCGCAGCCAGGCTTCCAGTTCCCAGTTGCCGATCGGCAGATGAAACAAAATCAGCAGACTGAGTCCCAGCACCAGCGGCGGCAGCACGATGGGGATATCGACCAGGGTATCAACCAACCACCGCCCCGGGAATTTGTATCGTGACAGGAGATAACCCAGTGGCGTGCCTACCCACACCGAAAGAATGGCTGCAACTGTGCAGGAAATCAGGGTCAACCGAAAAGCCGCCTGGATTTCGGGCTTCAACAGGGCCGCTTTAAATTCATGAGGCGAAATAAAAACGAAATCAGCGGCCAGTAACAGGATGATCAGCAGAATGAAGCTGGACGAGAGACCGCCCATCACCAAAAAAAATGGCATGTCCGAACGGCGCCGCGACAGAGTTTTTTGTTCGGGTGGCACGTCTGGTATGTTGCTGGTTGATAACTGATTGTCAGACACAGTGATTTTCTACAACGTCGCCGTAATTACTCCGGACTTGCGACAGCAGGGACTTTCCGTCCGACCTGCCAGCGAAATCCCTCTGCCTGAAAGTGCTGCTGAGACTCTGTAGAACATATCCGTTCGAATAACCGGATCGACAGTTGACGGTATCGCGACCGCTGAGCGACCGCAAACGGCTGTGTTGCCACACTGCATTCAATACCCCGAATTCGGATTGCGTCGAGGTACTCAGCAGCACCAGCCGCATTGCTCAGGTAGGCAACCGCGGCATCCAGAGAGCCGGTTCTCAACTGGTTGACCAGCATGTCGCCGGTCGGTGTCTGCACAGTAACATTAGCCATAACTTCCTCCTGAACACCGCCTTCCTTCAGCGTGTTCTGAGTCAGCCAGCCCATCGCACACTGTTTTTCGTGACCCACCCCAACTCGCAGCCCGGACCTGGTCAAATCCTGCAGCGCGTTGATGTCGTGAGGATTCCCTTTTTGTACCAGTATCACCAGCTCATTCTGCGACACGTCCACCGGTTCGGGAAACAGATCCGGCACCTGCTGCATGAATTCGGTGTCGCAGGCAAAGTAGGCGTCCGGATGCTGACCGGCTTTCATCTGAGCGACCAGAATCCCGCAGCCGTTATAGACTCGAGTGACCAGCACGCCTTCGCGTTCCTCGAACTCATCAATCGTACTGTCAATCGCCGGACGGAGCATCGATCCTGCAAAGAATGCCAGCTCAGGGACGTCCGTCCATTCATCACCCTCTTTGACTCGAAAGCTGAATTCCGCATATCGCTTCAGGCCGCGGTCCTTTGCGGATATGTACCTGGCACAATGCAGAGCTCGCTGAGGTTGTCTGGTGCTGGAGACGACACCGATAGCAATGTCTGACGCAGCTTCCTGCAGTTCACGTAATTCCACATATTCCAGATCCGGATACGTGTGCAGCACAGCATCATAGACAATGCCCGCATCTGCGGCTCCGATCAGCACATCGTTCGCAACTTCGGTGACCGTTGTGCGATAGGCTGTGGTCGCCTGATCAAGTGTTGCCCATAGTTGCTGGTCCTGCAACACCTGCCGCGAAATGTTTCCGATGGCTGTCGCATCCGGATTGGCCTGAACAACCCGCACGCCATCACGCAGCAGACCATCAAAGGACGTGATGGACTTCGGATTGCCTTTCCTGACGGCAACAACACCCTGCTGTCGGGCCAGTGAAATTGTCTCATCAATGAGCCCTTTTGTACGTGCCATCGTCAGGTAACTGTCATCTGCCGGAAGATACAAGTCCCCGGTATGACTGACGTCAATCGATGACAGCAGCGTCTGCGACGGTCCGTACTGAATTTCCAGCCTCAGCCCTGTTTCCTTTTCATAGTCCGTCCTGATCGCCTCCATGACCGCCCGATTGCTGGCGGCACAGTACAACATGATTGGCACGGCGCCGGTCGACTCGGGGTCTCCACCCAGCCGTGTCCGACGGTCCGATGTCATCATCACACTCAGCAGACCGACAAGTACGGCGAGCGAAGCGATCATTGCAATCAAAGGGCGATTCATGGAGTGTCGTTCGGAAAATTGCCGCAGGTCGGTCCATCACATCTTCGTCGAATGGCCAAACACAATCGCGATCACGATGGCCACCATGCAAATGATTCCCCCTGCAAGCCATGACCCTGGAAGCTTGAGTGAAGCTGCAGACCGGTCGTCGAGTTCCACCGGTATCCGGTCCTTCGAACTTCCGGGCGGGATTTGAATCAGAACAGGATCCGGAGAAGTCGTGGTGGCGGCGACCATCTGAGAAGCAAGTTCTTCTGCGTCTTCACCGAACAGTTCCCGCTCCCAGTTTTCCGTCATCAGCAAATCGAAACCAGGGTTTCGTTCTTTCACCTGACACGAACAGGGTCCGCACAGGAACAACGTCAGATCTTCAATCAGTCCCGCATCCAGTTGATCCGCCGGAATCACTTCCAGTGCCCGGCCACGACCAAAGACCGGAATGACCAGCGGTTCTCCGCTCTGGATGGCATCTGGTTCGAAACCCGTCAGCAATTCGACCAGAAACTGTTCCCTGTTATCAGCGGGGTCGATTTCCAGGACAGAGAACTTCATCAGCAGGGGAATGTCCGAAAACAGTTCCGATCCCGGCAACCCGATGCCTTCGGGCATGGGAATTTCCCGACTGAGCCGATTCAGTTGCTCATTCAATAATCGCACAGCAGCCTGGTTTCGGTCTTCATCATCCGATTTCAGTACCAACCAAATGGCCGAATGCCCTGTCAACAAACGTCGACTGAGTTCGTGTCGAACGGGAGATGACAACAACCTCGCCTGCATCGCGTCGTCCATGGAACCACGCCAGCTGTTAATCGTTCGGCCGGCGACACTGGAACGCACCGCGACGTACGGCAGCGGCACGTCCGGCCTCCCACTCAGTTCTTCCCACAGGGAGCTAACGTCGTCGTCCATGTCCTCTGCGGTGTTCTGCCGCAGGACTTCGATGTTGGTCGCGCCGTTGTTTCCAGCAGAAGCGGTCTGCAGTCGCTGGATAAACGCCTGCTGAGCCTGGCTCAAGTGCCCGTCGTGAAAGACAGTGACTTTACAGGCATCCGACCGCCAGCGTTCCAGCGCGTAGCGAAACACGGGCACGTTGCATGCGTTTGCAGCGGCCGTGACGGTCAAGAGAACAAGAGCAAAAATAATCTGCTTCATAGTGGGAACGAACTCTCGTCAGCTTAACGGTCTTTACGAATTGCCTGTTCAGTGTTCAAAACTAAAAATGCCGGTACTGGATTGCCACAAAAAACACATGACAGACGCGTCGCTACGGCGTCATCAGAAACAATTGCCCGCAATGCTCTTTGTCGCTCACTGCGATTCGCGGTTAGTCGCACACCAGAACCAGCACGATTCGCACACCATTCGTCCGGTGCTCAGATGCTACATGCCAAAGCACATCACCTGGCCATCCAGCGTTGACAGGAACAACTGCCCGTTAGCGCCGGCAAGTCCGTCCCAGGCGGGAAGCGTTCCCAGTTCCAACTTGTGTTCCACTTCACCAGTATCTGCGTTGACGGCCAGCAACAATCCTCCGTCTTTCCCATCCAGAGCATCATCCTGCTGCGCCAGAAGCGTTTGGACTTCGGGATCCTTTTCCGTCAGTTTTTGGAATGTCGACTCTTCGTCGATAATATCCGGTGGGCCCACGATGAATAGACTCTGTCCCGCCAGCACCATGGCTCGAACGTAGATCGGTACGTCCGCCGTCCACTTTGGCTGAACCAGGCTGCCACCGGATTTGTTGGCTCCCGGCTTCTTCTGATTACGTGCAACAGTAAACTGAATTCCCTGACCCACCTTGCCTTCCGCAGGTTTGCCACCGCTCACCGTGCCATTGTTGCGGTGTGTGGAAACGTCGCGCGCGGTTCCGTCGTCAAAACCAACGACGAGAACTGGCTCGGGCGCAACTTCATCGCCGTTTTTGAAACGGGCCGCGATCTGTTCATCTGTTGCTGCTGTGAAGTAGAGCCTCACCTCGTCAATGACACCGCCGAATGGATTGGGAGACTGGTATTCGCCCACGGCACTTTGGTCGTCGGCACCGACTTCCATTCCCTGAGCGGGATCATTGGCCAGCAGGCCCGTAGCTTCGCCGCCCACCACCATTTCTCCATCGACGTACAGACGCATCTGCTTGTCTTCTGTCAGCACGCCGGCAATGTGGTGCCAGCCACCGACCGCTCGTTTGGGCGCAGTGATTGTCGTAAGTTTGCTGTCGGATCGAATATGGAACTGCGGCTTACCGGCGGCCAGCGTCAATGCGAACCCTTCCGTCGGACCTCCGCGGGCAATAATGGTGCCTCTGGGCCTGGTCGACGTCATCCATGCTTCCACCGTTAGTGGCTTGCCCGTTGGATTCAGACTCGGTGACTTGCTGAAACTAACAGCGTTCGATTTGGCGTTGCCACCGCCGCCTTTCTTCAGAAAGCCTTCAGGAATTTCCGGCGGTTCGGGAGACGCGGCAAACAGCTGATGTTCCAGCGTTGTTGTCCAGCGGAGGTATTCGGGCTTGCGACCGTAGCCGTACACATAGCCATCGCCGTTGACCAGAATGCGTCCGGACGGAGCAAACTTGCCGGCCTGATAATATCCTGCATGGCCACCCGCAAAACTCTGGCCCATCACCCAGTACGATCGATGGAACCATGTGTCGTCCAGATATCCCATTGGAGCAAACAGGTGAGCCCCGTCACCACGTTGTTTGGACGCCTGTCCGGCAAAGTCGCCGGAGTTCGGACCAATCTCAAGGCGCTTGCCTTCAAGGTCGAATTTCTGAGACTTCATGTAAACGTACTTGTCATCGGAACTCAGAATGTCAGGCAATCCAACAGGCATCTGCAGGACCTGTAGAACTTCCTGCAGGTTATTGCCGGTGGCCGGGTTGGTGTGATCCATGATCGTTTCGGAAATCTTCCTCCCGGTTTGCAGATCCAGCCTCAAGAGACGCAGCCCGCCGTCCAGAAAGTTGGATCGGCCCGCGACAGTATAAATCGTTTCGTCGCGAATCAGCACACTGCCATGAACCGGCCAAAGCGATTCAAGTTGTTCATAGGCCATCGTCCGGCGATCCAGCGGGGCAGCTCGATAGCGCCACGCCAGTTCACCGTCGCTGGCACGCAGGCAGTACACCCAGCCATCAGCTCCGCCAAAGACCACTCGACCACGATGGACAGTCGGCGGTGAATCGATCCGAGCACCAGCGGTATACGTCCACTGCTTGTCGCCGGACTTTTCGTTCAGAGCATAAAGGGTATGTGTATCGATCTGAGCTACGTAGACTGTCCCCGCGGCAATCACGGGTGACGTCAGCCGACCACCGATATTTGCTGACCATTTGGTGTCGACTTTCGCTTCAATCGGCATTGTTGCCATGCCACTGCGTTGTGCGTCGCCGCGGAACGTCGGCCAGTCATCAGCGCCGCCGCTGTCTGCTGCCGCCAGGTCGCTACCGAACGCGGTACCCTGTTCCAAACGACCTTCCTCAGAAACTTCGCCGGGGACTGGGCGAGTCGGAGCGAACGGAGCCAGTGCATTGAAGCCAAACAGCTTCGCTTCCGGGTAACACGCACAGTTGTGCGGCGGAGCGTAGGTCAGGCCGTTGCACGGCATCACTCCGTACAGGCACCCGCCTCGCACCCAGTGATGAATGTCCCAATGCTCCTTTTCCGGATCGACGAACTCAATGCCTGTACGAGACGGCATCAGGAAATTGTCAGTTGCCTTCGCGATGTAACAGCGGTGATGGAACCAATACGTATCCACATCCGGTGCGAACTCCTTTTTCACTTCGCCGGTACGAGGATCACGTCCGGTAAATACACCGGTGTCTTTGCCGGCTGTCGTTGGTGCGCACCATACCAGGCCGTTCAGCACCATCAGGTCCTGAGGCGACTGATAACCGGAATTGGGATGATTCGCCTTCCATAACTCCTTGCCGGAAGCGGAGTCCACGCTGATCATGTTTCCGTCACCCCCGGCGTACAGCACAACGTCTTCGTATGCGACCATTCGGGGACCGAAGTTGAACGTAAACGATTTACGTCGTGTTACCGGTTCGGTATTCCAGGCAACATCACCCGTCTGCTGATTCAGCGCGACCAGTTTTTCGCCGTCGTGGAAGTAGACGTGATCTCCGTGAGCGGACAGCGTCAGTGGCGATACTTTCGTCTTTGTAGCCCACAGCTGATTGCCCGTATCGGCTTCGAAGGCCATCACCACTCGCGGTTCTTCGTCCCAGAATAACTCTCGAACCTTGGCCTGGTCGCCGACGGTGGCATTCAACGGTACGTAGTCGGCAAGTTCCGCTTTTCCTTTTCGCACCACCAGAAACAGCAGTCCATTGGTGTGAATGATTTCTTCTGTCGCGTCACTACCGGCATACGTTCTTAATGTTTCACCAGTGCGGGCGTCGATGGCTGTCAGAGGTGCATTGATACCTAATGTCGCGAAGACCGTGTCACCGCTGGACACCAGGCGACGTGACAATTGTGTCGGACCACTTTTCAGCGGCCATAGATGACTCTGCCAGTTCTCAATATCACGCTTCCACAGCATGGAACCGTTGAATGCGTCGCGAGCAATCAGTTTCCATCTGGGCGGCAGCTGAATAGAAATCCGGCTGCCTTCGTCCATGATGTAAAACATGCGACCGTTCGTGGAAACCAGAGCGCTCATGCTGGCCATGCGGTCGTGGTGTCGAGCCCACCGCGGGCTGCCGACCCACTGCAAATGTCGAGGCGGACCGACGACGTCATCATGCGCCACCGAGTTTCCGCTGGCGTCGTGCAGATAGTGCGACCATTCGTCGATGTCTTCGGGCCGCGGCTTGACGGTCTTCGTCCACTTGCCATCAGCACCTTTCACCATGGCCACGCCATTGGGCACAAGCACACGAACTATTTCAGTCATCGGCACGTCGCCGGAATTTGCGGTAACGAACAGGTTTACCAGGTTGTCAACATACGGCAGTTGCCTGCCGCTGAACTTCACAACGGAGACTTCACCATAATCGCCGGCCGCCCGAATCTGATTTCGAGCAATCGCCACCTTGGCCGGATCTGCTTCCAGGCCGTGAACCTGAATGAGATTGTTTTGTCGCAGAGCCGCCGTCAGCGAGCCATCGCCAGCCCCCAAGTGCACGACAAAGCCTGCGGACACGCCGGATTCCGACAGGATCTCGTTTGCGTCGCTTGTCGCGTCGGCCAGCAACTGACTGGCGGGAAAGAGGGTCGCCACTAAACACAGGGATAATCGCTGCAGATCGCGGTGCATGACTGATTCCGATAAGGTAAAATTAGCGCTTCAGACGGGGCAAGTTGTGCGCTGGAGCTGTTTATTTGTTTTTGTGAACAGTTTTGGCTCGCCGGCTTGCTGTTTCTTAGGGTCGAATGCGATCCTGACGGCCACGAACCAGAGGCATACGAAGCAACCGAATATGCTATCAATCACGTCAGGGATTGCACCCAACTTGATTGAATCGCGCTGCAAATCCTTCACCTTGTGGTCCTTATCGAATTCCATGCCCGACCTGGATGCAGCAACCATGAAGCCACACGACCAGTTGAGAGACTTCGCACTGATGCTGGCTCTTGCAGTCGTCCTTCTTTTAGTTACGGATAATGTCGCCGTGGCGGCCGCATTACCGTCGATTAATGCGGGCAGAAATTCGTTTCGTTGCGGATTGTGGGTTCTCTCTACGGATCAACGGCATGCGCGGGCTCGTGTCTGTGCGGCCTTTCTGTTCGCGACGTCCTGTTGGAAGGCAGCGGCGGCGGCCCTCGTCTCCGTAATCGTTTTCGTCACAATGTTTCACCTGAACGGCAATCCGCCGAACATGGACCGGTTCGCCGTCACGATGACTGTGCTGGCAGCCGGTCTGAGCCTGACGACAATCGCGGGGCTCGCGGCAACCTTGGCCGCCGCCATGACAGACATCCGCGTCTGGGTGCATCCGCGACTGCGCGAACTCGTACAGGGAGAACTTAAGAACGCAGTTCACCTGGCACCTGGCCTCTATTTTAACCACGCCGTATTTGTCGTTGCAACATCGATCGGGTTGCCTGCCACGTCGTTGTCCGCGCTTTTGATTACCACTCCACGATCAGGCGCAGTCACCGCCACCGCTATTATTGGCGGGGCAATGACTGCAATCATCTGCTACTGGTGGCTGTCGTCGCGAATGATCGCCCAGGACCCGGCAGAATGCTGGAGTTCGTCGTCACAGCCGCACGTTGAATCGGACCAGTACATAACTGAAAAACTCTGAATCCCGCCGGTGGTGAGCAGACTAATTTAAGAAAAACTGCCAGCGTGACCATATGCGCCATGTGTTGAGTACGCGATCAAACCGAATTCCAGAATCCCGCCGGACCGTCAGCTTTCGTCGCGAACGGTCTTGCGCGTAGGGGTAAGGCGTTCGGTTGTCTCAAACGATGATACCAGGTCTTCATTGGAGAGCGCTCCGATGCCCGACGTCCATTCTGACGAATGAAATCCAAGGCCGTGTTCAGAGAGCTTGCCGGTGCCAACAGAGCCATCCTTGATCGAAAACAACGCCGGATATCGCTTTGCCCATTTGTTGTTGGGGCCGGGACAGTACTGCCGTGCATTACCTTCAATGGCGGCGATGCCTGGAATTCTTGCCGCCAGACTGCATGAGTGCAGAAAGGACGCTCCCGGACAGGTAAGGTCCTGAACACACAGGAACATGCCGAACTTTTGAGCAGCCGCGGCAGCCAGCAACGATTCAGACTGCCCCTTGCACGCCTTTAACGCCACACCGGAATAACCAAGTTCACGACATTTCAGCAGCGATTCATAGTCGACCAGTGCTTCGTCAATAACCACGGGCTTCAGCTTCGCGACCTCGTGCATTTTTGCCGCCGACGCTGCTTCCAGATCACGACTCGTGGGTTGTTCGATGTACTGAATTCGGTCGTACGCCGCAGCCGCGCCACTCTTTACGCGATTGAGAAATTCGATCACGTACTCAGCGGATTCGCATTTCTCGTTGAAGTCGCAGCTGTAGAACCACTCTGTGCAGCCGCGCGGGGACTGAGCCACCGCTGTCAGTTTCTCGACGGCCAGCACTCGGTCCACATCCCAGTCCAGGTTATCCCCTGCCAGTTTTATTTTCAGGTGGGTCAGTCCGTCCGCGGCGATCCATTCAGCCAGAGTCACCGGAAGACCGTCAGCGGGGCGGTCGGTGACGTCTCCATCGGTCAGCGGATCCAGAGCGCCGACAAGGTGGTACAGCGGCAGACTCGGCACTGGCTCACGAGACGTGTATTGGTCGAGGTATTCGCCGGCGAACTGATCATCCAGATAGTACGCGAGATCCCGGTTACAGAATTCGGCCGACAGTAAATTGAAGCTGCTCGCCTTGTGCAGTCGACCGTACGCGTCGTGCAGCGCCGCGTCGATGGGGCTGACGGACACAAGCTGAGCCAGTTCCGGCATCGGTTCATCAAGTCCAAGCTGTTCGGAAACCTTCTGTGCCTGATGGTGGAATTCTGCGCCGACCTGATACTGAATTTCCAGCGGGTGTCCGAAGTCCGGGTAGCTTTCGAACAGTTCTCCAAACTTTTCGGCGTAGGCCATCATCGCTTTTTCGGAATCCGGCGGATCGACAGCCGCCGATGGCCATCCCCAGACGTTACCGACCGGCATACTGCCAAAGCCCTGGCATCGATTACCGCTTCTCGATTCCACAGTCACAACCGCGTTGATCAGATATGTGTGATCAACTACGCGACCACCAAATTTAAGCGGTGCTCGAAATGAAACAGGTTCAAAGCTGACATCCACACCAAGAATCTGAATGTCCGTTAACTTTTCCTTAGTCATTGATCTGTCCGGTGACTCCTGATGTGTGCCTGATTCTCAACCAGAATTCCAGCTGCCGTTTTTGGACCGGGAATCCCCAATCCAGATGATCGCGACAGAAATTCGTAAAACGCGACAGTGTATTAAAACGACTTAAAATCCTGATGTGAAGGACCCAGTCCGGGACGGAGTCGTGATCGGCTCATCCCACTGACGCTAACGCGATTGTGATCGGAATGCGAATCAGTAGCGAGTCCCAGGTGGCACTCACTTGTCGAAATTTCAATCGTTGGCAAGAACGACGAATTGAGCTTGAATTGTTTCGACAAGACCGTTGATTGGTGGCGACGTCGCAAGCGGAAGAAGATGCAGCAACGCACTCAACCGAGAAAAACACAGGTCTTTTGCCGCAAGATCCACATAGAGTGAGCACAGCGGTGTACCCGTCAGAATCGTTGTTTCGGAGCAAGGAATGTCCGCCAGCCAGGCACACTTCGACGTACCACTGCGGTTGCGCGTGCAGTGCGTTAGCATCTTTACTTCCATCGAATCGGTGATCACCGTGTCCTGATCTGCGTAGATCACGAAACGTGCCCAACAGCCGGGGGGATCGTTTCGATGGCCGGGGCCACCAGTCGCAGTGTTGCGGTCGGAACCGTCAGCTGCGGACAGAAACTGCTGTGCCGATCGCCCCAGTTGCAGGAACACGTGGCCGGGAAGGTCAGGTCGGGCAAGCTCGTGCAGTTCTTGCGACGCCGTCGGTCGCGGGTTGACTTCCACAACGAACGGATGTCCATCCCTGACAACGAAGTCGATGCCAAACAGACCATCAACGGGCCACTCGTCAACGATGGCGCGTCCGGCGTCAACAACCTGCTGCGTCAGCGACGCAGAAAGTATCAGCGGCCCCGCGTTGCCGCAGAAGTGAAAGTCAGCCGCATGCAGGGCATCGCATCCGCTCAGCTGCAGAGCACAGCCCAGCAGCACGGTATCGCGTCGAACGATTGTTGACTCGTTGTCAGATTGCGCCGCTGCGAAGAATGAAGCCGAGATGGGTATGCCATCGATGAATTCCTGCAGGTCGTCTGTCAGTACAGTGTCCGATTGCTGTCGCCGCGACTCATCGGAACCCATGTACCAGCGAATTCCCTGACCGCCAGCTGAATGACGATTCTTGCGCAGCCAGCGCATTCCCGGCCCGGGACGTGGCAGGCTTTGCCCCTTCACAACGAAGCCCGGAATACTACAACCCCGTTTTCGCAGCGTGGGAAATAAATGTCGCGGGTTCCGCAGTTGCTCAATCGTGTCCCAGTCCGGGCCGAGTACAGTCCGTTGCGCCAACAGCTGCCGGAACCCGGATTCGTGATTTTCAAGACCACCCAACGCAATTACGGGAACGTCCGGATCCACGTCGGCGACCGCGCTCGCAGCGTTTGCGAAGGAATCGATTTGCCGGCACCAAAATGCCTCTCTCAAACCATATTCCCGTAGACACATTCGCAAGTCTGAGTCGCAGAACATGTCTACGCAAACCGGACGAATTCCGTCGCGCAATGCTGACTGAGAAAAACTGCGGACGCTGGCGCCAATCAGGATGACATTCGGTTGAAGCATAGAAGGAAAATTAAAACGGGAATGTCACGATGTCGTGCATCAGCCCACACAACGCAGCCAGGAAAAGTAGATGTTTAATTTCGGGCCGGGGAGAAGAAGCTCCCGGCCCGTCGCCGCAGTATCTTTGTTTCCCGTGACCGTCTACGCTTGCGAACGTTTCGCTCTGCCGTTTCAATGTTTGGGGACCCAGCGTTTATCGCAATCAAACAGGAGTCTTAGCCATGTTAGCACGCACCGCCACATCGCTGTTCATCTTCGCCACCTTGATCCTGTCGGCGGCCCAGGGCGTCAACGGCCAGGTTTCGAAGAAGTACTCAACCGACAAGGAGGCGTCCGGGGTCGGGGCTGTCTTTTACAATTCTCGCAACTTCAAAGCCAGCCGTGAGCCATTCGAAGGCGTACTGAAACGGATGAAAGATGACGAGCTGCGCCTAAAGACGAACGAAGCTCTGATGCAGGCTTATCGTCTGACTTCGGAATTTGCGCCCTTTCGTGACGCAGCCGAGTATGTCATTTCCACGGCCACGCGCGACGATCAACGTTCACTCACACATCGCAGCTTCGTTGGATTTGCGTACCAGCGCGGCCAGATTGACAACCTTGTCAGCCGATATGAAGGCGTTTGAAGAAAAACAGTGACGATTATTTGTCCGTCTACGTGCTGTAGAAAATCTATGAGAGAGCCAAGTCGAATCCCCGAACGCGGGATCGCGATGATCAAGCAGCTGGAGTCACTCAATGAAGTCCGTAATCCGTACGGCGATGGAAAATCCGGTTCAAAACTGCCTCCCGTCGAAGCTATGAAAATCGCTCGCGAAAAAGGCAAGCTGGCAATGCCGTATGCACGCTCGAAGGACTACAGGAACGCCGCGAAAGTCTATCATGAGATTGCGCCGCTGGATCCCGCGACTCAGGTCCGGAACCTGAAAGAGGCCGCCTCGGCGCTACTCAAGCTGGGGAAAATAAAGAAGCGTTCCGCGTCGCGCTCGAAGCAGACAAGGCCAGGCCGGAAGCACGCAATGATCAGTTGGCCCAGTTCTTTCATCGCAATCCGGGTGGTATCCTCCTGAGTCTGAATGAACCCGCCAGGGCGGTCCCACACTTCAAAATTGCTCTTGAGAAAAACAAGAACCCGGGCTCCGTCGAAGGCGTCAAATCGTCTCTGGCCAGAGCAATTGAAAAGAGCGGACAGTAATTACTTTGCGTGTTGGAATGTATCACGTACGAACGGATAGCGTTGCGACCGACTCTTAATTTTGGATTCCTAACGAATAGCGGTCGCTCTGAGAGAATTGGCGGGACGGCAAACCTATCGGGACGCCACACTGTTTCTTCGCAATGTGAATGCACACACAATAACGGCAATTCCAAGGAACACGGCTGATACCGGTTCTTTCACAAACGGCCACCAGCTTCCGGCACTTGCCATCAGTGCGGCACAAAGGTTTTCTTCGGCGATCGGTGACAGCACAAAACCGATAACGAATGGCGCCGTTGGAATCCGCAGCCGATCGAACAGCAGGCCAAGTCCGCCAAAAGCAACCATCACCCAGACATCAAACATGCGGTTGGCCAGGGCATACGATCCGAGTACGCAGAACGTTAGCACAACAGGAACCAGCAGTCCTTTCGGGATCTGCACCAGTCGTACCATCCAGCGAGCGGTCAGCAGCATGAAGCCGAACATGATGATATTGGCCATCAGATACGACTGTGTGATCGTATAAACGATCTCCGGATTATTCTGAAACAGTAATGGCCCGGGTTGCAGTCCGTGAATCACGAATGCTCCCAGCAGAATAGCGTCAATCACGCTGCCGGGAATGCCCAGTGAAATCAGCGGAATCAATGCACCGCCGACGGTTGCATTGTTGGCGGCTTCGCTGGCAATGATGCCTTCTTCGCAACCGGTTCCGAAGTCGCTCGACGCTGCCGATTGTGATCGAGCGGTCGCGTACGACAGAATCGATCCGATGTTCGCGCCCACTCCCGGCAGGATGCCGACCACCGTTCCGATGACGGACGACCTCAACAGGTTGGGAAGCGCAACAAGCCATTCACGCAAAGACGGTGCGAAGTCGACGGCGTCCGGAGAAGTCTCCTGCGACGAGACAGGGGCTGGCGGCGTTTCGCTGCCGGCTTCGTCCAATCCGACCGTGTCATTCGCTCCCACGTCCTTTACCAGCTGACTGACGGCAAACAGTCCGATCAGCACAGGCAACAAACGAAATCCGTCATTGAGTTCATTGAAGCCGAACGTCAGGCGACTTTGCCCGGTGGCCGGATGCATGCCAGGCATCGCACACAGCAGCCCCAGACTGCCGGCAAGTAATCCCATGGTCAGTGATTCTCGACTAATGATCGCGATCAGCACGAGTGCCAGCATAACCAGAGAAAACATGTCCGGCGGGCCGATCTTTGTTGACCAGACGGCCATCGGTTCGGCCAGCAGAGTCAGCACGCCCCAGCTGAAGATACCGCCTGTCAGCGACGCAGCAATTCCCAGCGACAGTGCGCGTTTCGGTCGTCCTCCGGCAGCCATGGGAAAGCCGTCCAGAGTCGTCATCAATGACGCTGGTGTTCCGGGAATATTCAACAGTGTCGCTGAGATCAACCCACCGCTGACCGAGCCCACGTAGATTGCGACCAGCAGGGTCAGCGCATCCGGCGGAGACATCGCAAATGTCAGCGGTAACGTCAATGCAATCACCATTGCTCCGGTGAGTCCGGGAATGCAGCCGACGGTCACGCCAAGCACCACGCCCAGAGTTGTCCACCACAGAAACAAGGGATTGACCACCTCAAATGTCAATGATCAGAACCTCCGTGAACAGGTAGTAACAACCGGGCCCTGCCAGCACGGCCGCAGCCAGCAATGCCGACATGTTGCGGCGATTGTGATTCAACAGGCGGATGCCAAGAGCGAGAATGAAAGAGGCGCTCAGCAACCAATATGGAGCAATGCGGAAAGAAAAGAGCAGACAGAAAACCAGCAACAATGCGACCGTTGTCATTCGCAGCCGCAGAGAATTGTTTCGTTCACCTGGTTCCTGGACTGTAGTCACAGAATTCCGATTGGAAGTGTCAGTCAGCGACAAACTGATGTCGGCTGGACGCTGCAGGTTCTGGATGCGGCGCTGTGTTGTGCCGACGATTCCCAGCAACACGGTCACAACAACCACAAACAGCGGCGTGTTCGGCAGTTCAATGGGATCGCCCGTACCAACCTGACTGATGAGGACTTCGCGTTTCAGGAGTTCTTTCTGCAACGGCTGCCCGGAAAGAAAAAGCGGTTCGATCATCAGTTCCGCCAATCGCTGCTGCATTGCGGCAGAATCCATCGCATCACGCAGCGTCTTTACGATTCGGTCGACACAGTGTTGTGGTGTCCCTTTCGGTGCCCACCAATACTGAATCAGGTCCCAGACGACATCGATGTCGTCCTCGCGGGCCGTGCGAACGTCTGGAAACGCGGGGTGCCGCTCATTGTCAAGGTACGCAATGGCCAGCAAACCACCGTCTTTGAACTGAGCGTACTCGGCGACTGCAAATACACTCACTTCAACATGTTCGCCGATCAGGTCGCCAAATCGTTTGGCTCCGCCGCCGGTGGGAACATAGCGAAAACTGGCGCCGTCAAACGCGGATTCCAGCTTGAGCCCGGCGAAGTGGCTGAGCGCACCCAGATTGGCGGCGAACGTGATGGTCTTCGGATTGTCGCGCGCGGCTTTCAGCAACTGTGGCAGACTGGTCCATCGTGATCCTGCCTTCACGCACACCATCGAGCCGGTTCGGCCTGTGGCCGCAATGGCTTCAAAAGCTTCGGGGCCGTATTCTGTCTGTCCGGCATGTCGGGCCGACAGGATGCCGTCATGCAGATTCAGAATTGTATAACCGTCAGGCTCGGCATTTTTGGCAAACTGACTGCCAATTGTGCCACCGGCTCCCGGCCGATTGATGACCACAAGACGTTCTTCCAGCAGTTCTTCGTTCTGTACGACTCCCTGAACAATGCGGACAAACGTATCGCTGCCACCGCCGGGAGCAAACGGAACGACGATCTTGACTGGCTTTGCCGGATAGTCAGTGGCATGTGTCGGAATGGTGGAAACCAGACCGGCCAGAATACCGAACCATAAACGCCGACCGAACCGATGGCTGCCGCCGTCTGACATAATCTTGTCAACGGACTCATTGGAAAGTGAGTGTGTCCCTGACATCACACAGGCTCCGACCGGGATAACGACAGACGTTGGCTGATTTCGATGAGATTCATAATGTCGCAGCACCATCGAAAAAAAGGGCTGGCGTCTTTTCGGACGCCAGCCCTTGTAAACTTCGTGTCCGTCCGGTTGATCCTACAGAACCTTCGTGGTTCCCGGCATTGGAATGTTGTAGGTCATATCTTCGTTTGGCAGAACCGGTGGTGTGTCGGTCATGTTGGTGAACTGATCGATCGGTGAAACAACAACCTTTGAGTTAATGGCCTCGTCCCAGGTGATCTCCTTGCCGCTGTATGTACACATACGGCCGAAGATTGACGTCATCGTGCTGTGCGCACCATACTCGCCTTCGTTCGGACGCTTGCCGGCACGCAGGTCGGCAAACAGATCATGATGCTCCTGCTGGTGTCCGCCACGACCACCGCGACCGTAAGCCCACGTTTCGTTGCCGTTCTTGTCGAATATTTTGGCGCCGCCGATGTGGCAGGAACCGTTGCTGCCGTGAGCGAACTCGTCCACCTTGTTCCAGCACTTCTGAATATGACGACACTGACTGATCATCAGGGTGTCGTTTCCATACGGCGTGTCGCCATATGTGAATTCGACCATGTGGTGGTCGTAAATCTCACCGTGCTCTTTGCTGGTGCGAACCTGGCGGCCACCCTGACCCTGTCCCTTTACCGGGTGACCATCCATTAACCAGTTCATGACGTCCAGGTTGTGAATGTGCTGCTCAGTGATGTGGTCGCCACACAGCCAGTTAAAGTAGTACCAGTTCCGCATCTGGTACTCCATTTCCGTCTGGCCTTCTTTGCGAGCGCGAGTCCACACGCCACCACCATTCCAGTATGCGCGGGCAGCTACGATGTCACCAATTGCACCATCGTGCAGACGTTTGATGGTTTCCACATATGCCGGCTCGTGCCGACGCTGCAGGCCGATCTGTACAAGCAGGTCCTTTTCTTTGGAAACACGTGTGGCTTCCAGAAACCGACGCACCCCGGCAGGGTCCACGGCAACAGGCTTTTCAGCGAAAATGTGCTTGCCAGCGTTGACTGCCGCTTCAAAATGAACGGGACGAAATCCCGGAGGAGTCGCGATCAACACCAGGTCAATGTCGGTGTCCAGCAGCTTCTTGTAGCCATCGAAGCCCACAAACTGCCGCTCTTTTGGTACGTCGACTTTGTCCGTGTGCTTGCGACTCAGAGTTTTCAGGCTGCCCTGCAGGCGATCGTCAAAAGCATCGCACATCGCGATCAGCTTTGTCGGTCCCTCTGTGTTCATGGCTTGTTCCGCCGCGCCGGTACAGCGGCCACCACATCCGATCATGCCAAGACGGACAGTCTCGTCGTAGCTGGTGTGGGCCGCCTGCACGGCATTCAGGCTGCTGAGGACAGTGCCGGCAGCGGCAGCCGTCGTCGACGTTTTCAAGAAATCTCGACGGGACGCGTTCTTCTTTTCGGTCGCCATGAGTTCACAATCTCCGGAACAGAGTAGGGCAATGAGAAAGACGAAACGGTCAAAGACCGCTGGTTAGAATTACGTTCAAAGTCAGAATCCAGGGCCATTTCGCCCGGACCGAACCGAGTATCCTATTGCCGGAGCACGGTGATCGCAATTCTACGGCCCAAATTGCGAGGCAAACCGGTGGAGTCGCGCGACTCAGTGACTAATGATTCACGAGCATCGAGAATCGACGCCGTCAACGAAATCGCGGGTTTCGCAGAGGCTACTATCTGCTTAGAATCCGGCACGTTGAGAGCTTGGGCCCCATCTTTCCCCGTGCTTCAACCGTTTCCCATCCCTCTTCGCAGTGACCAACGGAAGCGATCTACCGGCTTCCGAGCGATAGCTCGAATCGGCTGGCGGGCCGCTCCGCCATTCTTTCAAATGCCCAGCAAGCCAGACATTCGTGAACTTCTGGAAGAACGCATCCTTGTGATTGACGGAGCCATGGGCGCGTTGATCATGTCGCATGAACCCGACGAAGCGTTCTATCGAGGCGATCGGTTCAAAGAACATCACATTGACGTCAAGAATGCGACCGACCTGCTGGTGCTGACGCAGCCACAGCTGATTAAAGACATTCATCAGCAATACATCGATGCCGGCGCAGATATTATTGAGACAGACACGTTCAACGCGAATATTGTCTCACTGGAAGAGTTTGGGGTTTCGGAGCTGACTTATGAGCTAAACAAGGCCGGGTCCGAACTGGCTCGGTCGGTTACGGACAAGGCCTTCGCGGCAAATACCAGCAAGCCGCGATATGTCGCCGGCAGTATCGGTCCGACAAAAATCCAGCTATCGATGAATGCTGACAAGCCTGGTACTCGGCCGGTCGGCTTCGATCAAATGGTGGAATCATACGCAGAGCAGATTCGTGGTTTGATGGATGGCGGATGCGATCTGCTGTTGCCGGAAACCAGTTTCGACACACTCAATATGAAATCGTGTCTGTTTGCGATCAGCCGGGTTTTTGAAGAACGGGGTCGAGAAATCCCCGTCATGATTTCCGGCACCGTTTTTACCGGTGGCCGCACATTGCTCGGCCAGGCGGTCGAGGCTTTCTACACGTCCGTCGAACACTTTCCGTCAGTCAGCGTCGGCTTCAACTGCGCGCTGGGGCCGACTCAGATGAAGCCGTACCTGGAAACGTTGTCTGAAATGGCAACGCAGTATGTCACCTGCTATCCCAACGCCGGCATGCCGGACGGCATGGGCGGCTTCGACAGCAACGCGAGCGACTTTACGGAAGCTCTGCACTCGGCGGCAACGGCAGGACTGGTCAACGTCGTAGGCGGCTGCTGCGGCACCACTCCTGATTACATCAGCAATGTGGCCAAAGCCGTGGCCAACGTGCCGCCGCGAAAGGTTCCGCAGGGCAACGGCTGGTCCACCTATTCCGGGTTTGATTACCTGGCACTGCGTCCGGAAACGAACTTTCTGAACGTCGGTGAACGCACCAACGTGACCGGGTCTCGCAGGTTCGCTCGCCTGATTCGCGAAGAAAAATACGACGAAGCGCTCAGCGTCGCTGCCAATCAGGTGGAAGGCGGGGCGAACGTGATTGATGTCAACATGGACGAAGGCCTGCTGGACGGGCCCCGCTGCATGGAGAAATTCCTGTGGCTGCTGCACGATGACGACCTCCGCGTGCCGATCATGATCGACAGTTCTGACTGGAATGTCATTGAAGCAGGACTGAAGTGCTGTCAGGGCAAGAGCATCGTCAACAGCATCAGCATGAAGGAAGGGGAAGAGAAGTTTCTTGAACAGGCGCGGCTGATTCGACGTTATGGAGCGGCCACCATCGTAATGGCCTTCGATGAAACCGGACAGGCGGTTACGTGCGAAGACAAGGTGCGGATCTGCAAGCGAGCCTACAAGCTGCTGACTGAGAATGTCGGTTTCCCACCCACAGATATCATCTTCGACCCGAATATCCTGACGGTCGGAACCGGTCTGGAAGAACATTCCAACTACGCCGTCGAATTCATCGAAGCCGTGCGACGGATCAAACGGGAGTGTCCCGGAGCGAAGACGTCCGGCGGTGTCAGCAATATCAGTTTTTCATTCCGCGGCAACAACGTGGTACGGGAAGCCATGAACGCGTCCTTTCTGTATCACGCCATCGCCGCCGGTCTGGACATGGGAATTGTCAATCCGACTCAGCTGGAAGTTTATGATGAAATCGACAAAAAGCTGCTTGTCTTCATCGAAGATGTGCTGCTGAATCGCCGCCCGGATGCAACCGAACGCCTGGTCGACTATGCCGAAACAGTCAAGGAAAAAGCCAGCGGCGAGAAGCGGACGGAAGAGTGGCGCAATGGTACGATCGAGGAACGACTGCAGCACGCGTTGCTGAAAGGCGTCACAGACTACGCTGACGAAGACACGGAAGAAGCTCGTCAGAAATTCGGCCGACCGCTGGACGTCATTCAGGGGCCGTTGATGGACGGCATGAACGTCGTCGGCGAACTATTCGGTGCGGGAAAAATGTTCCTGCCGCAGGTGGTGAAATCAGCGCGAGTAATGAAGAAGTCCGTCGCCTGGCTGGAACCGTTTATGGAGGCGGAAAAGGCTGCTGGCGACGACAAAAGCCAGTTTGCTGAAAACGGCCTGTTTACCGGTTCACGTGAAGAAGCCATCAGCATTGTGGCAGCCGTTGAAAAGGACTCGGATGCAGTGACGGCGATCAGCACGGCACGCGGGACGTTTCTGATCGCCACGGTCAAAGGCGATGTTCACGACATTGGTAAGAACATCGTCGCCGTGGTGCTGCGCTGCAATAACTTTGAAGTGATTGATCTGGGTGTCATGGTGCCCTGCGAAACAATTCTGGCAGAAGCGAAGAAACACAACGCCGACATGATCGGTCTCAGTGGACTGATCACGCCATCGCTGGGCGAAATGATCACGGTCGCTCGCACCATGAAAGAACAGGGCTGGGAACTGCCTCTGCTAATTGGCGGGGCCACCACCAGCGCCAAGCACACGGCGGTCAAGGTGGCTCCGGCATACGACCATCCGGTCATTCACGTTGGTGACGCTTCGCGGTCGGTTGGTGTCGTGGAAGCCCTGCTTGACCCGGAATCGAAATCCGTTTTTGTACAGCAAAACCTTGAGGCACAGGAAAAGGCTCGCGCTGCGTTTGAACAACGACAGCAGGTGAAACTTCTGCCATACCAGCGAGCCCTGGCAAATCGTTTTACCATCGACTGGGAACATTACGAACCACCCAAACCGGACTTCCTGGGCACTCGTATCATCGAGGATCTGCCGCTGACAGAGCTGATGCCTCACATTGACTGGTCGCCGTTCTTCAGCAGCTGGCAACTGATCGGCAAGTACCCGCGAATCTTCGAAGACAAAGTTGTTGGTGAAGAAGCAAAAAAACTGTTCGACGAGGCACAGGCGGAACTGAAGCAACTGTTAGCGGACAACAGCCTTCGTGCCACCGCCGTCTACGGATTCTGGCCGGCTAATTCGGACGGGGACGACATCATTCTGTGGGCCGATGAGACTCGCAGCGCTGAACTGATGAGGTTTCCGATGCTGCGGCAGCAGTGGGAGCGAGTCGGCCAGAAGGATTACCGCAGTCTGGCCGACTATGTTGCGCCTGTGGCCGGGAATTCCGGAGCGGACGCTCTCATTATCCCCGACTATATCGGAGCTTTTGCTGTCACAGCGGGCCACGGCTGCGACGAACTGGCCAGGGCGGCCGAGGCATCTGGAGACGATTACCGGGCCATCATGATCAAGGCCCTCGCGGACCGATTTGCTGAGGCATTTGCAGAATACCTGCACGCAAAGGCTCGCACGGAATGGGGCTTCGGTAACGGTGAAGGCCTGTCCAATGAAGATCTGATCGCCGAAAAGTATCGCGGCATTCGACCGGCCTTTGGCTATCCTGCCTGTCCCGATCATCTTCCCAAAGGTGAATTGTGGACGTTGCTGGACGCAGAAGCCGCCACCGGCATGTCGTTGACCGAAAGCTTTGCCATGTGGCCCGCGGCATCCGTCAGCGGACTGTACTTCAGCCTTCCGGAAGCTCGCTACTTCAGTGTCGACCGCATTACGAAAGACCAGGTGGAACACTACGCAGGGCGCAGAGCGACGTCCGTCAGGGACGCAGAACGCTGGCTGTCACCGAATCTGGGTTACGAGCCGTAAACGACTACTGGGTATTCAGCTCACTTTCCGCGGCGTCCAGAATGCGCTGTACGGACATCGTGCTTTTGATTGTGCTGACTTCGGCAAATGTGTCGCGCGAGGCCGTCGATTCCTTTTGCTCACGAGTCACCACCACTTCCCAGCGAGCGAGACCAAACGGAACTTCCGGCGTAACCCAGAAGTGTCCTTCGTTCGTGGAACGGCTCTGTGGTCTCTCCATGACCGTTTGCCCCTTGAGGTGACGTGCATTGAATGACAGGTTCGTCGCTACTGTCTGAGGACTTTCTGAGGGAGATACGACCACGGGCTCCGGGTAGTTATTCAGCAGACACACCGTCGGGTAGATTCGCAGAGCAGGGCTCTTGATAACTTTCACCTGATTTTCCCCGAGACGGCGGTGCCCTCGGACAATCGGCAACATCACGTTGGGCACAAGGTCAGCGTCAATCGGCTTGTCCAAAACCTTGCTCTCCGGAACAAGTACCTTGTAGATGCGGGCTCCCACCGGACCTGGATCAATTCCGGCTGCACCGGGGTCACCCGTAATAACCTTGATTTCAATCCATCGACACGGCTGCACCACACCCTGAAATTCGGCCTCTTCACGCCCCACAGACTTGATACTTATCTCACGGTCCCACTTCAACGTTTCCTTTCCTTCCGCGATGTCAGGTCGGACGTTTTCCTGTATGATCTCGCCTCGGTACTCTACGCCCGTCCCGTCTTCTGGTAATTGAAAGATCAGGCCCTGCGCGAATGCTGGCGAAGAAGTAAGCGACGCGACCAGAACTGCGAGACATAAGCCGAAGAGTTGTTTTTGACGATTCATTTTCAATGTCCGTGATTGTTGTGAGATGGTGCTACGTCCGAACAGGGATGAGTCCGACTGACGAATTTCAGAGATGCCGGACGCACCACAACGATGACGATTGCCTCCCTGGTCTTTTCGGCAGACTTCACTGCCCAACTTCTCTTCAGCATAGTGTGCCCCGCAAACGAGCAATGAAGCAAGAGGAATCACTGAAGGTCTGGCAATTTCGACCGGTGCAACGGCCTCAGAATCGAATACCGCGCCAGAATCTGCCAACCAGCGGTTGCTGGCCGACTTGACCGGTGGTGCGACGACAGGTCGGTGACGCTGCCTGACGCAGGCCTATGGGCCCGTACAGGGCCGCAAACAGCGAAGGAACATCAATGAACGCGATTCCGCCTGCCGTCAGCATTCGTCCATTTGCGGCTTGAAAGAGATTTTCGGAAAGTGTCCGTCACAGCGTTGCGACGGGAAGCCTCACCAACGATAAAAGTCATTCGCTCGATCGCCGAAACAATTATCCTGAGTCAACGAAAGCTCAACAATGTTGCTTAGATTCCTCGTCATTACATCTGCCCTGATATGCCAGTGCTTCGATACGGGTTCCACCACCGCTGTCGCGGACGTCGGCGTTGGAGCTGCTCCACTTGATGGCGCTGAAGTTATCATTGACGGGTCTCGAAAAATGCTGGATGGCAAATGGACGTACTGGGAAGGACCTCGCTTTGCTTCGTCACTGCCGATCAAGTGGAAGATTGTTGATGATCCGGTTGACAGTGGCACGGTTGTTATGACCGACGATCCTGCCGCCGCCGGAGGCAGGTACGGCACGGCTGACATTGTGACGAAAAAGCCGTATCGTGACTTCCGACTGCACATCGAATTTCTGGTAAGCAAGCCCGGAGGGAACAGCGGAGTCTATTTGCAGAACCGTTACGAGATTCAGGTGCTGGACGGCGACAAAACGAAGCACGGCATGGGAGCCGTCATTAACGAAACGGAATCACCGTATCACGCGTACAACGGATTTGGAAAATGGAACGCGTACGACATTAACTTCCGAGCGGCCCGGTTTGTCGACGGCAAACTGACTGAAAAGGCCAGGGTGTCCATGTACTTCAATGGTAAGAAAGTGCATGCTCACATCCAGATCAACAAGGTCTGGGGAGGCCCCAATTCCGGCGTTGACGGCGGCAACGACAACGGTTTTGGAATTACAGATACGCCACAGGGACTGAAGCTTCAGTGCGAAGGGCACGACGTGCGTTATCGTAACACGTGGATCAAGGAACTGGACCTCAGGGAAGCCACCACCGATTTCGCCGAATGACGCCGCCGGATGGCAACCTGAATCACCGCCGGCCGTACGAAGTGCAGCACCGTGACTCGAAAGTTTCAACGCCGCGTTTCACGCGGCCTGCCGGGCAACAGGCTTCATATCTCTGTTACCGCAGGAACACCCGAGACACGGCGCCCGCCGCCGCCGACCCGTTACTGCACTTTCCAGAATCCCGGAATCAGCAGGACGATGATGGCGAAGAGTTCCAGCCGCCCCAGAAGCATTAGAACAGTTAATAAAAGCTTCGACGCTTCCGAGAATGACGAATAATTTCCATGAGGGCCGCAGACGCCCAGTCCCGGACCAATGTTGTTGAGCGTGGCTGCGACGGCACCGGCACAATCGGTGAGTTTTTCCGCCGCCGATTCTTCCTGCCACTGTGTATCTGGCTCAACCACCATTAACATGCACCAGCTGCCGGCAAGAATGACGGTGATCAGGCAGAAATAAACCAGTACATCACGTCCCACCGAATCGTCGACCCGGTTTCCCGCAATACGCAACGGGCGAACAAGGTTTGGACGAAAGGCACGTTCCGCTTCCAGTTTCAAAACTCTCCACAGCACAAGAAAACGGATGACCTTGATGCCGCCGCCGGTGGATCCGGAACATCCGCCCACAAACATCAGGAGCAGCAATACCGTCCGAGAGAGTACAGGCCAGCGAGCAAAGTCTTCTGTGCCGAACCCTGTCGTCGTCATGACCGCCACGACGTTAAAACAGGCATGACGCAGGCCATCGGAAACTGAGGAATAATATCCAGTACCGTACAACACAACGGTAAGCGTCGCTGTACCGGCAAAGAGAAGTAACAGATAGGCGCGAAATTCCGGATCCGAAAAGAACGCACGGACACGTTCGAAAACGGTGTGTTCTGAACGCTTGGCGGACCTTCGCAGCAGCAGATAGTACAGGTTGAAGTTGGTGCCCGCAGCGATCATGAAAACGATGATCGTGAATTCAATACGCGCATCACCAAACCCGCCGACGCTGGAATTGCGAGTGCTGAACCCGCCCGTCGCAAGAGTCCCAAACGTATGGCACAATGAATCAAAAAGATCCAGCCCATGGAGCAGCAGAATTACCGTCATCAGCGCGGACAGACCAAGGTAGATACCCCACATCAGCATGGCCGTTTCACGAACGCGCGGCCTCACCGTATCCGTGAGCGGACCGGGAACTTCCCGGCGCATTAACGCTTTTCCGCCGGCACCAAGCTGCCCCAGAATCGCGACAAACAGCACAATGATTCCCATTCCTCCCAACCAGTGGGTGAAACTGCGCCAGAACAGAACGCTGCGCGGTATGTATGCAATTTCTCCACGTAAGGCTGCCTGTTCGCAGTCGTTGACACCAGCCGGGACCTCAAGGTTGGTCAACACAGATGCGCCTGTCGTCGTGAACCCGGAGATCGATTCAAACACGGCATCAGGCACGCTCATCGGAACGGCCGGCATGCGATAGGTCGGGGTCAGCAGGAATGGAAGCGCCCCCAGAATCCCGCACAGAATCCAGCCGACACCAACGACCGCCAGAGCTTCCTTCCGTAGCAATTTATCCTTTGCCCGGCGACCACCAAACAGAAGCAGTCCGCCCACCACGACACACACTGCGATGGATCTGAGCATGCCTCCCATGGCAGCCTGTTCAAAGACAACGGTCTGACCAAACCAGGGATGCGACCAGGGCAGCGTCACAACCATGGCACCACCGATTAACAGCGAGATCAGTCCCAGCAGACGTGCGACAAGTGCCCAGTTCATGTTTGATCCGATGAAAACGACGACTGTCTGCAGCTCGATATCATCCGCAGAGCGTCAGCAGGATTCGATCGACAGAGCCGATCGGGCACAGTTCGCACGATAGATTCTCAACCGGTCAACGACAGACAGAAGTACAGTTTGCGATACTGTCGGCCAGAAAAACGGCTGGCCCCGTCAATGAACTATCGCGTTGATGCAGTAAAGCGGGGATCCGGCACGGGAACCGCGGCTTGTTTTTCTCCGATCACGATCGGCTTGATTCCTGAACCTTCGTAACCAGCCATGGGCTCTCCATTGGGTTGCAGCCGATCCACACTCCACAGCAGACCCTTTGCAACAAGATTCAGCCAGACGTCGTTGTTCATCGTCTCATTGTGGTGACCCAGTGAAGTGCCGAACACTCGCGCTCGGCCGAATGTGTTCAGCCAGATGACGGTGTGGTCCTTCTCTGTGTCTTCGCCCCAGGCCTGCGCCAGTGGAATACAATTCGGCCACACGCGTTCAATCTTGTACAGCTCGCCGTTCGGCGTCGGCCATTCATTGGGAAATCCTTTCATGACAGGATGTTCGGCGTTCACCGTCACCGCTTTAACAGCTCGTTTCTTTTCATGACTTTGCGATGTTACGCCGATCAGTTCCCTCCATGAATCGGCTGCAACGGCCGCATTGCGATAGCTGTGCAGTGAACAGTGTACGAATATTGCCGGTACACCATCGTGGTGAGCCGCCGTAATCGCCTGCACAAAATCGTCATCGACAACACCTCCAAAACATTCGTTGTGGAAGATGACGTCGTACTTTTTCGCCCATCCCTTGTCGCCGTAGACGGAGATTTTGTGGTCACGACCGGTGCCGCCTTCGTGTACGATATCCCACGTAATGTGGACTCGCTGGCTCATTCCCTCGGTGATGATTCGCTTTTGGTTTTCGTAGTCATGACAACAGCCCCCAGTAACCAGCAGCCCCTTAAGTGGCTCGGGCTTTTCAGCCGCTGAGGCTTCCACGCACAGGAACATGATGAACAGGAAAGCATGCAGAATTCGAAGGCCGCGGTAATTCATTTGAAAACCTGTCAGTTGAGTGAAGGGACCGGCGTCTTACGACACTTACAGAATGTCTCGTCACGTGGAAATCATGTTAGCCGATGCCGAGCCGAACGCGACTACCCGGCCAAAATTTCTTTCACGACATTCCCGTGGACGTCCGTCAGACGAAAGTCCCGCCCCTGTGAGCGGAACGTCAGCTGTGTGTGATCAATGCCCAGCTGATGCAGAATCGTCGCCTGCAGATCATGGACGTGAACTCTGCCTTCGGTCACACCAAACCCAAGCTCGTCGGTAGCCCCGAGTGTAAATCCCGGCTTGATTCCCGCGCCCGCCAACCACATCGTATAGGCATCGATGTGGTGGTCTCGACCAGCCGGCGAGCGTTCTTCACCCATCGGTGTTCGGCCGAATTCTCCGCCCCAGACCACCAATACATCGTCCAGCAGTCCGCGCTGTTTCAGATCCTTTACCAGTGCAGCCGAGGCCTGGTCAACTTCTTTACAACGCAACGGTAATTCGCCATCCAGAGATTCTGCGGCGCCGTGCTGATCCCAGCTGGTGTGGTACAGCTGGATAAAACGCACACCACGTTCAACCAGACGCCGGGCAAGAATGGCGTTGTTCGCAAACGACGGTTTTCCGGGTTCGACGCCGTACATCTTGAGCACATGATCAGGCTCGTCACTCAGATCCATTAGCTCAGGAGCACTCATCTGCATCCGGTAGGCCATTTCATAGGCTGCAATTCGAGTCTGTATTTCCGGGTCGCCCACGCTGTCAAACCGCAGTTGGTTCAAACCGCTCACTGTGTCAGTGAAATCGCGCTGAGCATCACGATCATAATCAGCGGGACTCTTTAGATTCAGAATCGGATCGCCCTGTCCGCGAAACGGCACGCCCTGATAATTCGTCGGCAAAAAACCACTGGACCACAGGGCCGACCCGCCGCGAGGTCCTCGAGGACCGGATTGCAGCACCACGAACCCGGGAAGATTGGCCGATTCACTGCCGATCCCGTAGGTAACCCATGACCCCATGCAGGGACGCCCGGGCTGAGGCGATCCGGTCTGCATGAACAGTTTCGCAGGACCATGGTTGAATACGTCTGTTACCATGCCCTTCACAAAACAAACGTCGTCGACGATGTCCCGGTGGTACGGCAAAAGGTCACTGAGTTCAACTCCACTTTCTCCGTAGCGCCCAAACTTTTGCCGCGGTCCGAGAAGCGTCTCAGTTCCTTTCAGAAATGCAAATCGCCTGTCCTTTGTGAAGCTTTCCGGCGGTGTCTGCCCCGACAGTTCCGTCAGTTTCGGTTTGTTTTCAAACAGCTCCAGCTGGCTGGGCCCTCCCGCCATAAACAGGTAAATGACTGCTTTGGCTTTGGCGACAGGCTTGGCAGCGACCTCAGCCGAACACGAGTCTGCCAGCAGAGACGCAAGGCCGATGCTGCCGACGCTCAGCCCCGCCTGGCCAAAGAAACCTCGACGAGTCGAGGACAGCAGCGGATGGTTTGAAGGAGGGGAGTTGTGTTTCATCGTGTCGCTATACCGTCGGCAGTTTGAAGTTGGCGTCGGGCCATGTGACTTTCTTGTGGTTCCGGTCATTCAGATGTCCGAGGAAGCAGCCCCGCTGGTCGACAATGTTTTGCTGCTCACTCCCGCGTCACAAATTCATCAAGGTTCATCATGACTCGGGCCACGGCTGTCCAGACTTTTTCGTCTTCAGCAAATCGTTTTCGCACGGTCCGGGTGTAATCACGCAGGCGAGCAAGTTCGGCTGCCGTCGGTCTGCGGGCAAAACTGGCACGAAAGGCAAACTGCAGTCGACCCGGATCAGCGTCGCCGCCTTCTGCGATAATGCGTCGGCCAAAACTTTCTGCGAGTTCAAACAGAGCTTCGGAATTCGCCAGAGTCAGTGACTGCAGCGGCGTGTTTGAACGATCCCGACTGGTGCAGACCTGATTGAATTTCGGCACGTCAAATGTGGTCAGCATCGGGTAAGGCGCACTGCGGTAGAAGAACGTATACATGCCGCGACGAAAACGGTCTTCGTCCTGGCTGGTCTTCCAGTTTTTCTTTCTCTGGGTAAACGCATACACGCCCTCGGGCTGCGGTGGGTAGACGCCTGGACCGCCGACCTTCGGACTGATTTTGCCGCTGACAGACAGTGCAAGATCGCGAATAATCTCAGCCTCGACGCGGATCCGTGACTGCCGAGCCAGCAGCCGGTTCTGCAGATCAGTGCTGACCAGCTCAGACCGTGCGCGAGAACTCTGCCGATACGTGGCAGACGTTATCAAAAGTCGCAGCATCGCCTTTGTCGACCATCCCTGCTGCATGAATTCCGCAGCCAGCCAGTCCAGCAATTCAGGGTGCGACGGCAACGTCCCTTGAGTGCCGAAATCGTTTTCCGTTTCTACCAGCCCGCGACCAAACAAACGCATCCAGATTCGGTTCATGCGCACTCGCGCGGTTAACGGGTGTTCTCTGCTTAGCAGCCATTTGGCAAGGTCGAGTCGATTCAACGGCCTGGCAGAGGACGGTAGTCCCGGCAGAACGTCCGGAACATCCGGCAGAACGTTGTCGCCCTGACGCAGAAAATCTCCACGAACCTGAAAATAAGCCTGTCGTGGCTTTTCCAGTTCCTGAAATATCATCGTCGTGGGAATACTGCGTTTGACTGCGTCAAACTTCTTTGTTGTTTCCGTCAGCTGACGATCCAGATCCGCCAGTTCAGGGTCGGACTGAATGAACGCCTTTCGAAGTTTCGCGTTCTGCTCGTCGCTGCGTTTTTCGGGCTCCACAGTAATCAGTGTCGCCAACTGAGCAACCCCCGGACGCTCGACCCATTCGTCTGAAGAAATACTCAGTCGGTACCGGCCAATACTGAATGTCTTTCGATTAAACTGCATTTTGAATGTCAACGCATGGTCCTCTTCAACCTCCAGCGTTTCCGGCAGCACGAACCACGCGGTACGATTCCGATTGGGGCTGCCTTCCGGTGCATCATTGATCGCCCAGCCGGTATCGCCTTTGCCGTCGATGGCCCTGGCCACGGCGTAACCTGTCTGAGAATGTTCGGCTCCCGCTCGAGAAAACCTCAGTTCGCGACCATCGCCGGTGCGAAACCAGAATTCAGACAGAACGAAGTTACCACTGTCCGCACGACCTGGGCCCTTGTTGGGCAGACTGTCGTCCGTTAACACTTCCAGCCGTACCGACCGAATTTTTGTCAACGGGCTTCGGGCCGTGGAATGGTATTCTTCACTGTCCGCCGCAGGCCCCATCGCCAGCAATGAGTGGTCATCCAGGCTGCTGAGCGTGGCATCCTTCGTCGACTTGCCCGACAACGGAAGAATCTGCCATGACATCCCGTCGTCCTTTTCGGCAGTGGCATTCCTCGCTCTTGCCACAACATCCTGTTCCCAGATTTTTTGTCGTCTTTCGGCGTCTGTGTCATTGGCCAGTTGCTCCGAAAGTGACACTTTCAATGTCGCCAGTTCGTCAAGCTGACTTGTCTGAGCCGCCGACGGCACCTGTACTGTTGGCGTCACGGAATTACGGTCGACTGTGGAGTTAAAGAAGGCGTACAGCTGGTAATACTCGGTCTGGCTTACGGGATCAAACTTGTGGGAGTGACACTTCGCACAACCAACCGTCAGCCCCATCCAGACAAGTCCGGTGGTATCGGTCCGGTCCTTGACCTGTTCATCGCGAAACTGATCCGCTTTGGTTCCGCCTTCGCTGTTGATCAGCGTGTTGCGATGAAAACCGGTTGCGACTTTTTGAGCCAGCGTTGGATTGTCCAGCAGATCACCGGCCAGTTGTTCCGTCGTAAACTGATCGAATGGCAAGTCGCGATTAAATGCATCAATGACCCAATCGCGGTATGGCCAGATCGAACGCTCGTTGTCATTCGTGTAGCCATGCGAGTCTGCATAACGTGCCTGGTCCAGCCAGTGTCGGCCCCACCGTTCACCGAAATGCTGACTCTGCAAGACCTCGTCCACCATGCGTTCGTAGGCCTGCGGTTCTGTATCGCTGATGAAAGCGTCGACCTGTTCGATGCTCGGCAGAAGCCCCAGCAGATCCAGATAGACTCGCCGAATCAAAGTTGTCTTTTTCGCCTCGTTCGACGGTGCGATGTCCGCCGCATTCAGTTTTTGCAGAATGAAAGCATCCACCGCATTTTTCGGCCAGTCGGCAGGAACGACGTTCGGAGTCTTGGGGCGGGTAACAGATTCAAAGGACCAGTGTTTCGCGTAAACTGCCCCCTGATCTATCCATTTTTTCAAAATGGCAACCTGCTCGTCGCTGAGACGTTCGCCGGACTCCGACGGAGGCATCAGAAAATCTTCATCGCGGGACATTATGCGTTCCACCAACTCGCTGATATTCGCGTTCCCCGGAACAATCGCAGCCACGTCGTCAGTAGTGGCGATCGCGCTGGAACGCTGGTCCAGCCGAAGCTCAGCCTGCCGCTGTTCAGCGTCCGGACCATGACATTCATAACAATGGTTCGACAGAATTGGTTGGACGTCACGATTGAAGTCAATTCGGTCGTCGGTTGCGCTGCCGGTCGCGTTGGCTGCAATCCAGCACAACGTGGTCATCAAAATCCGGCGTTTTCCTGACATCGAATAAATCACGGCACACAACCCAGGCACTCACGAGCGTGTCAAACGGAAACTGCTTCCGCCGACTGTAAACATCATACTCACGGCCACGGTCAACATCCACCGGCGCGCAGTAAAGCGCGGGCTGGACACGAATAAGAGTTTGTCACACGCCGAAACGCAGAGCGGCATGAACTTCTTCACGGGGGCAGTCACGGATTGTGGGACCGGACGCGTGCGTGGCCGGCGGCTGGACTGAGCCTGCGACGGAAGCCCCGGGGTTTCACTCGCTCCTCGCTCCAGCCACCCTCGCGATTTCACTACATTCCGTGACTGCACCCTTCGTCACGTCTTTCCGTCACCGCCCTGTGTTTCCATGGGTGGAATTGCGTGCAGGCGGGGCGCTCAGAATCTGTGCGTTGTTGCCAGCCGATCAATTAGCGCCTGCCACGGACTGGTCCGCCGAAAATTTCTCCGGAGTCTTCAGGAATGCTGCTCGGTTGTTTTCAGAGGCAAAGAAATAGATGCGTTTCCGATAAGACGCTCCCAGTTCGATTGCTCCGAGTTGTATTCTGTTGTCGTTTTCCAGCTCCACTGGAGCACAACCGTGCAGATACGAAATGTACTTGTCAGGATTCGCCATAAACATCTTCAGATGCGCTGCAGTGCTCAGCGAATAAATGACGCGCTGGTACTCAGTGGCGCCCCGAACCCATCGCGATTCAGTCGAAAGCGACACCGGACAGTAACCGTCGAGTCCGAACCGCCCACCCGATTCTCGGCGATGTGTTGTGGTGAATGAAGGATCGGGATCCTGGGCATTATCGATTTTCGTGAAGTCAGCATCGAACGGACTTTTGGCATCCGCCTCGATCTCCAGGTCCTGCACCGCAACTGTCGGTTCTGAGGCTGCGACCGTTGATTCCGGTGCGGTAATCGCCTGCGTCAGCATCGGCTGCCGATGACGTTGTATTGCGCCGCTGGTGCGCCAAGTTGCGGACTGGACCACGCCATTCGGCGACGACGCATGTTCGGACCTGCCATAACGTGTCAGCTTTGTCACATAGCCGGCGCGAGACACAGCGCCGGACGCTCTATGCATCACCTTTCCATCCGGAGCAATGATGACATCACTGGGCAGGGTCGTGATACCGTACCGTCGAACCAGGTCGCGACGTGCATCCGTCTCAACCTTGACACTCACGATGTTCGTCGTCAGCGTCGACAACACCTCTGCTGTATTAAGAACATTTCGTTGCATGCTGCGACATGGCCCACACCAGCTCGCGTGGAAATGAATCAACAACGGTTGCTGGCTGCCCCTGGTTCGGCTCAACGCCGTTTCAAAGTCATGTTCCCATCCCCCAGCCATAGCAGATGACAAGAAAACTAACAGCACACACAGACATCCAACAGCTCGAATACATCGTAACGTCACGGCAGATTCCTTATGCGCGCCCCCCCTTTCGGGCCCGTCATTAAAAGAGGTGTGAGGCCGTTCCGTTCGGCCCTTGAGCTTCCCTACAGCCTGGCCGGCAGACAGACCTCTCGCCCGATCCAACGCAGAGTTCAATAAACACAGGGTCTCATCCACCCTAAGCTGTCTTTTATCGCGTCTTGCCCTAACTTACACTTCGGGGGCGATCTCTGTCAGTTTCGTGTTGTGCAGTGGCACACATGGCAGCATCTCTGCTCACACGGCAAGCCTCCCCATGTGCCCGTAACTGGTGACGGGGAGGAAAGTCCCCCGGCCTTCAAAGCGCTCCGACGAGTCCAGTCCGGGATGGCCGGTAGCCCGAAAGGGAAACCCGGGACGCACACCATTGGGCTGTCAGGCTGTGCAACGTAGGTGAACCTGGCCTCACAACTTGCGGGCCGGTTTCTGGGAAGTAGAGAGTGTGCCAACACTTACCAACACTTACCGACGCTGGCCGCCAGTCCCGTGTCAGCGAGCAGACACGGCCGCCTGTTTCTCACCATCCGGCAGCAACGTTTCGGTCGTTCTTCCCTGAGCGGTCAGAATAGTATTGGGCCCGACGGCTCCCATAACCGACCGGTCAAATGTCAATTCCCGCTTTAACACGCGTCCAAGTTTGACGTTGAACAGAATTGTGCCGCGAGGCGTTGCCTGCAGCAGTTGGGCTTTGATGGCTGGCGATCTGACTTTTGATGCGATAGACGTCGCAAATGTAATGGTGGCAAAATCACCATCGATTTCCTTTAATCGGTAGGTCCGCAGCAAAGAAATCTTTCGCATGACGCCCTCTGCGATCCGGACTTTCGGCTGAATATTAACTTTCCATGTTTGCCCAATGGCAATGGGCTCACGAGGCAGTGGTATCATGAACCCAGCCTGCCCTTCCTTTGGGATCTGTTCCACCCCCTCATCGGAAACCGGCGTGCCTTCTGTCCGCAGGGTAAATGTGGGAGCAGGTCTCATCAGCTTGCGTGCGGCAGCCCGGAACTTGGTCGGCACTTCGGATTCCTTCATGGACGTGTCAAATACTTCGATCGGCTGATCGTCGGACCGCAATTCCATGCGCACATGCTCGAACTGCATCGAAACCTGTGCTTCACCCTGGTCACTGACGTCGCCCACACGGAACAGACGCGTTTGTTTCACTGTCGACAAATCGACCTTCGCCCCGGCTGCAGCGACGGCCTTTTGTGTTACTCGTTGCTCAGTCTCGTACCGCAGCGTTTCACCTTCCTTGAACGCGAACCTCAGCAAGTATTTTTGCGCGTCGTCCGTTGGCGTCGCGGCAGTCGTTTTTTTAACCGACGATACCGTGTCCTGAGCGATGGCATCCGCCGGCAGAATCGCACAGAAACAATAAAGGGCACAGGAAAAGACGCTCAGTGATTGCAAAATGTTCATCCGTGAACCTCCCGGAAATTCTTTTCTCAACAGGGTGGGTAGGCTACCACAGAATCTGATCGCCAATCGACCCCATTTCAGTAAAGCAGTTCAGCATTCCTTCCGTCGAACCGTCGAAAAATCGGCAAAATTTGCTGGTATTCCACGTTCTCGGAATGACGGCCAACAAGATTCACAGACTGGCATCGGGGTGGTGATCGACATTCCCCATTTCAAGCAAGGTTGCAGACAACAGAGGCGACTGAGTTTATTCCGGCACAGGCCTCGTTAAACTGCTGTCCCCTTGGGGATTTCTCAATCTGCAGCCCGCTGCGGTTTTTATTTTATTGCTCTGAAAGTCAACGTTCGATGAGCGAGTTTTTTCCTGATGTCCCGACGATCGCCTTCGAAGGCCCCGATTCTCGAAATCCGCTGGCCTTCCGGCACTACAATCCTGAGGAAATGATTGAAGGCCGGCCCATGAGGGACTGGCTGAGATTCAGCGTGTGTTACTGGCACACATTTCGTGGCACAGGCGTTGACCCGTTTGGTGCGCCGACTCTGAATCGCCCGTGGGACGATGGAACAGATTCAGTGGACAATGCGCTCCGCCGTGTTGACGTGGCATTTGAATTCATCACCAAACTCGGTGTGCCGTATTACTGTTTCCACGACCGCGATGTCGCGCCGGAAGGTGCGACTCTGGCGGAAAGCAACGCCAATTTCGATGCCGTTGCGGCGAAACTGAAGGAGTCACAGGAAGCAACCGGCGTCAAGTTACTGTGGGGCACGGCCAATCTGTTTTCCAATCCTCGCTTTATGCACGGAGCCGCTACCAGCCCGAACGCCGACGTGTTCGCGTACGCCGCGGCCCAGGTGAAAAAAGCCATCGAGGTGACTCATGCACTTGGTGGTGAGAACTACGTGTTCTGGGGCGGTCGTGAAGGCTATATGAATCTGTACAACACGAACATGAAAAGAGAACTGGACCACCTGGCCCAGTTCATGCACATGGCCAATGACTACGCCAAAGAAATCGGGTTCACGGGACAGTTTCTCTTTGAACCAAAGCCGAAGGAACCGACCAAGCATCAATACGATTTCGATGCGGCGGCCTGCCTGAACTTTATTCGACAGTACGGTCTGCTGGACGTGGTCAAACTTAACATTGAAACCAACCACGCAACTCTGGCTGGTCACACGATGATGCATGAGCTTGAGTATGCTCGGATTCAGAACGCTTTGGGAAGCATTGATGCCAACACCGGCGATCTGTTGCTGGGCTGGGACACGGATCAATTCCCCACTGACATCTATCTGACAACACAGACGATGCTGGTGATCATGGCTCAGGACGGACTCGGTTCCGGAGGAACAAACTTTGATGCAAAAGTCCGTCGGGAAAGCATTGACCCGGTAGACCTGTTCCACGCTCACATCGGCGGCATGGATGCGTTTGCTCGTGGCCTGAAAACGGCGGCTCGGATTCGGTCCGATCAGGCACTGGCGGACGTCGTGCGGGATCGCTACAGCAGTTACAACGAAGGAATCGGCAAACGCATTGAGCAGGGTCATGCAAGTTTCTCCGAACTCGAAGCGTACATGACAGAAAAAGGTGAGGCTGACACCAACCAAAGCGGTCGTCAGGAGATGCTGGAAAATCTTATCAATCAGTACATTTGACGAACCGATGACCGGGCCGCACAGTCCCGAACGCGAACCGCCTCAGACTGGCAAACGTTGCTTTTGCGCCGTCCGTGACGGCATTTGGCTGTGCAATGTGGTGGCGATTGCTGCTCTCGTGGTGGTGACGATTATGTCGCTGTTCGCCGAAAACTTCTGGCTTTGCGACCTGTCTGCAAACCTGCGAGTCCAATGGTTACTTGGTCTTATCGCGACTGCGTTTGTAACCAGTGTCTATCGACGCTGGCGGTGGCTGTTGCCACAAGTGGTTTTGCTGGCAGTTCATCTGCCCTTTTTCGAGTCTGTTGTACAGCAAAAGTCAGACCATGCGATGACCGCGGCGATCACCGTCACCACGGCCAACGTTTTCACGAGTAATGCCAATTACGTTGGTGTCGAAGCGGAACTGCAATCGGCAGATGCTGACGTCATCGCCGTTCTGGAACTCAGTTCCGGACTGCGGAAGCACCTGGCGAACGTTTTTCAGCATGACTATCCGTTTTCGCTGGTTGACTCGCAGGATAACGGCAACTTCGGGATCGGTCTGTATTCCCGATACGAATTCGAATCGGCGAAGCTGACGTACTTCAACGACGAATCCATTCAATCAATTGTCGCTGTTCTGACCGTCAACGGGCAACGGTTTCAGCTTATGGCCACCCACGCGTTGCCGCCGATCGGCGAACGTGGATTCTCTCACCGAAACAGACATCTTAAACTGCTGGCGAAGGAAGTTAAGAGCCTGCAGAAACAGGCGCCTGGCGTACCGGTGATCGTGGTGGGCGATCTTAACCTGACGCCGTGGTCTCCCGTCTTTGCAGAATTCGCACACGCTGCCGGACTGCACAGAGCCAGTCAGTCATTCGACTGTACTCCCACCTGGTATCAGCACCCGATGTTCCCATTCGGTTTGGTGCTGGATCACGTATTGACCACACACGAACTATCATGTTCGTCATACGCCGTCGGCACAGACGTTGGTTCTGATCACCGATTCGTGACGGTTTGCTTGGGAGTCATACCAGGCTCGGTGTCACCGGATTGAAATCCCATGTCGTACGGACCCGCCCCTGTTTCCTGCGCAGGATCATGTTGCCTGTGCGGCGACGGCATGCACCAGCGCCGTAGATGTCATGGGTGGAAACACGTAACAGGTCCCCGTGAACACCGTGCAGCGATGCATGCCATATCGACCTGTCAGTGTCCAGGAAATCCATCTGTACCCGGACAGCGGCATCGCTGCATCTGAAGAAGCCGTGCAGCACATCCGGCTCAAAATGGGTACCTCATCCTTCATCTACAATTCGGAAGTACCCGTCCACGGAAAACGCTTTCATGCACAGCGGCTGTGAACTGAGCGCGTCGAAGACGTCGGACACAACAGTGATGCGACCTTCAAGACGGATGTCGTTCCCGGCAAGACCTACCGGATACCGTGTGCTATCCCACCTTTCATGGTGTGCCAAAGCAATTCGGTACGCCATCTGCAGAAGGGGCGCGTGCGTTGCCTCCAGAATCTGCCCCCGATCTGTGAGTGCACAAGAGTTAAATGCTGACCCTGCTGCGTAACGGATTGCCAGGTTTTCTTGCCATAGCCCGAATGCAATTGCATCTCCTGACGTTCACCGTCGGTAAGCTTGCCGGGTTTTTGCAGGATACGGTCCGGAATGCCGATCTTGCCGACGTCGTGTCACTGAGCCGCCTGTTCACTCATGTCGACGTACTCGGGCGTCATTCCCATGCTCTGTGCGATGATTGCGGCATATCTGCCGACACGCAGAATGTGCTGTCCTGCGTCGTCGTCGCGAAACTCTGCAGCCCGCGCAGATTTCACTGTGTCAGGCTTCGTTTTTCACCGATTGCGCAAGAACTGCTCCAACCGCTGGAGACCCTGGAACCTGCGAGATCAATGACGATCGCGTGAAGCCGGGAGCGGGAGCAAAGATTTCCAGCAAGTCGCTGAACCGAAGCGACGTTGGACTACTTTTCCCTGCTCGCAATGTCTACGACCGTTGCCTCACGATACCCATGTCGCAGAAACGATCGTTCGACGTAACAGGTGATGCGGGCCGAGGTGTGATAGACCATGTCGGTGTCGCCATCGCCGTTGATGTCGCCCGGTGAGACACCATGAAATCCGCCAATGCTCTTTGGCAGTGGCACCGGTGTTGATTCTCCAAAATCGCCACGCCCCCGGATGCCTCGATTGGGAAACAGATCAACACGTGATCCGGTAATGACGAAAATGTCGGGAACAAGATCTCCCGTCCAGTCCGCCGCATGGACGCTCAAACGAGATTTACTCTGATGAATCATCACTGGTGCAGCAAAAGAGTGTTGGCCGTTTTTGTCGCGGCCTTCGTTTCGGAAATAGCGAACTCGGCCATAGGTGTCACCAATGACGAGATCCACGCGACCGTCCTGGTCGAAATCCGCAGGCGCGGGTTTGGGACGGGCGCCCTGCAGGTCGGTAAAATTGAAACCCGGTTTCCTGTCTGCCGGAGCTTCTCCCACACGCACCATTCCGCCGCCGATCAGCGGCAGGCGGTAGCCGGTTACGTCCATCGCCGGTGAGTCATCGCTGCCAGTATTCTCGTGAAACCAAATATAGCCACTGTGAGCACCATAGATACAATCGTGATCGCCGTCGCCATCCATGTCGTGCAGTGTGACGTAGGAATTTTCATCTCCGTGCGGCGCAGGATGTCGAATCGGCTGCTGCCCCGCCATGATGTTCGTGCGCCGCGAAAATGAATGCGGCAGACCGGTACCATCATTAAGAAACACGCTGAAACGATTCATGAGATCCGGCAAACCATCATGATTCCAATCCATGAACGTGCCGGGGGGAATTGACTGATTGGTCCACACGGCGGGGATCGCAGGGTTATCCATGTCGAACAGTGGTGCTTTTCGTGAGCCGACGTTGGGCACAGCGAAAACCTGCATTGAAGCGCGAGTCACCAGCAGCAGGTCGGGCAGCGAATCTCCGTTCCAGTCGCAGACCGGCGCCATGAGAGTCGTGCCGGTTTGCGGCGGACCGCTGGCAGGAAAGGGACGCGGCTTTAACTTCGGTCGTGTGCGGTTACCGACGTTTTCAAAGTACAGCAGATTGCCGGTCGGGTCGCTGGTGTCTCCGCCAGCGGGTGTCACCGATTTGGCGCCGCAGATCAGATCCAGGTCCCCATCATGGTCCAGGTCCACCGTAACCGGCGCGGCTGCCCAACCGGTGTCGAGTGGTTCGTCGTCCACCGTAAGCGGCCCCCGCGCCCGCAAATCAGGTGTGCCGTCGTCCAGCGATCCCACGTTCTCAAATAGAAAGACCCAACCCGTCACAAAACCACCGGCCAGCAGGTCAGAATCGCCATCACCGTCCCAGTCGCAAACATATGGAATCGCCAGGTAATCCGCCGGCAATTCATCCAGGCTGCTGACTTTCTTGCCATAACCTTCCGACATGATGTGGCCTGGTGTGTCGCCCGGCATCATCCATGGGCGCCAGTTACTGGTCGTGTTGTAAGTAACATTT
>JABABI010000054.1 GCA_014238335.1 Fuerstiella sp. | reverse complement strand
TCAGGACGGCAGTTGGTGACGCACTGCCGGTGCTGTTGACGCCCGTGATTATTCTGGGAGGAATTCTGGGTGGCGTGTTTACTCCAACCGAGGCTGCTGCCGCAGCCGTAATGTGGGTGTTGTTTTTAAGTGTCTGTTACCGGTCACTGTCGTTCAGGGATTTTCACGGCGTGCTGGTGAAGACTGCTTCAACAACCGGATCCATCATGCTGATTGTGGCGGCAGCCGGACTGTTCGGTTGGGTGATTGCCAGAGAACAGGGGCCACAGGCGGTTACGGAAGCCATGCTGCAGCTGACCGACAATCCATATGTGTTTCTGCTGCTGATTAACATCGCCCTGCTGGTGACGGGAATGCTGCTGGAACCCGTGGCGGGGCTGTTAATTACCGTGCCCGTGTTGCTGCCAGCCGCGCTGGAATTCGGCATCGATCCGTTACAGCTGGGCATTGTGATGATTCTGAACTTGGTGCTGGGCCTGTTGACTCCACCAGTCGGACTGGTGTTGTACGTACTCAGTTCCGTGACCGGCGCTTCGGTTCAGCAGGTGATTCGCGGTACCGTTCCGTTTCTGATTCCGTTGCTGATCACGTTGCTCCTGATTACGTTTGTCCCGGCGTTCAGTCTGTGGCTGCCGAGTCTGCTGGCGAAGTAGTATCAGATCTCAGAGCAGCGACGTCTGTATCAAAGGGATCAGTTCGTCGGTGGGAATGATTGTTGTTTTGCCTGACGGGCGTATTCGCCGTTTTTCGACCACGGTTTTTGTTTCGGCTGTCTGGTCTCCGCAGCTCGTTCCGTGGCATCGCCCAGATCACCCTGCTGTTTCATCCAGTCGTCCATCCGGGTGGACAGGTTCTGCATTTCGTCGCGGTGATGGGACATGGCGGCCAGATTCTTAAAGCACCATGGGTCGCTGGCCAGGTCATAAAGTTCTTCGGGCGAGCGGCGGACGTAAGAGTTTACTCGTTGACGGGCAAAATCAGAATCCACCATTCTCCATGAAGCATAAACGGTGTCACGATGCGTCACCATATTCTGAAATTTGTTCTGCGAATGAAGATTTCGAATGTAAAGCCAGCGGCCATCAGTCGCCGAGCGGATCCCGTATGCTTCTGAACCGTGGTAAATACCTCGAGTCGTGTTCACGCTGAAGACCACGTCATTGTGATAGTCGGACGCGCCACGAAGCAACGGTACGAACGACTTACCGTCCACGCCGTGTAATCTGCCGCCCGCGAGTTCAACGAACGTTGGTACGATGTCGACATAGCTGATCAGTGCGCCGGATTCGGAGCCGGATTTTGTCCTGCCGGGCCAGCGCAGAACTGCTGCCGCGTGTATTCCGGTGTCGTAGCACGTCCACTTTCCGAAAGGCAGCTGCGATCCCTGTTCGCTGAGCCACAGTACGACGGTGTTCTGTTTCATGCCTTGATTCTTCAGGTGACGCAGCATCGTGCCCACCTGGCCATCCATGTAGGTGATCTCTGCATAGTATCTCGACATCGCTTCGCGCAGCACAGGGGTGTCGACAAGGTACGGAGGAACGGTCAGTGTATTCGGATCGTATTTTGATGAGTCCCCGCGATTCCATGGGCTATGCGGTTGGTTGGATGTTACAACCAGACACCACGGTTGCTGGCCGTCTCGAGAAATGAAGTCGCGCGCCTTGTGGAGCGGTAAATCCGTGCCATCCGGAGTCTTTCCTCCATCGCCGTGACTGCCGCCAAGCATTTCAAAGGGAAAGGCAGAGGCGGGAGCTTCGTGTCGCTTGCCAACGATGGCGACGCGATACCCGAGGGGCCTCAAATAGTTTGGCAGTGACTTCACCCCATCGTAAACTCGACTGTGATTGGGATGGGCCCCGTTCCGTACCGGATACATCCCGGTAAACAGACTCTGTCGTAATGGTGAACACGTGGGAGCAGCGTTGTAGCACTGTGTGAAGCGGACGCCCTGCGTCGCCAGCCGATCAATGTGCGGTGTTTTTACATCCGCATTCCCGTAGCAACCCAGATCGGTATAGGTCATGTCATCTGCCATGAAGAGCAACAGGTTTGGCCGCTGTTGCGCTGTGGCCACTGAAAACGTCATGAGCCAGAACAACGTGATAACGATGGTGCGACTGCGAGCTTGATTAATGACGATTCTCCCTGTTTTGTTTATTTTCGAACGAAGATAATCTTGTCTGTTTCAGGGCGTGTATCAAGCATTATTCGACAGCTTGCCACTTCGATTTTCGAGACGGCCTAAGTTTCACTGTTGCTGCTGCTGCAACCGATTGCGCTGCGAGAAATTGAGCAGGCAGGCCCGTGATATATAGGACCCGCCAACTCGTTCGACGTTACCACCTGAGTAATCGTTTATGAGTTTTCCAGTTCCTGGCACTGCAACGGAATTGCGGTTTGCGTCGGGTCTGCCGACACCTGGTAACCGACAATCAACTAAGCACCGCATTCGGAAGACCTGTTTAACATGAACGAATTGACCTGCGGTGTCTTCCTCGGCTACAATCAGTTTAGCTGGCGATGTGTTCTTTCCTGCTGGGGAGTTGCTTTCGATGCTGACGATTTACGGACGATCAACCGGGCGTTCGAACAGGTTATGTGACGGGGTTTCTCGGCGCAATTTCCTGAAGGTTGGTGGCATGGCACTGGGAGGTCTGGGGCTGCCACAGGCGCTGCGTGCGGAAGCTGATGCAGAAACAGGCAGTTCACATAAGGCGATCATCAACATTTATTTGCCGGGTGGACCGTCGCATATCGATTTGTGGGATCCGAAGCCAAACGCGCCCAAGGAAATTAGAGGAGAATTCAACCCGATTGCAACGAACGTTCCGGGCATCGAGATTTGCGAGCTGTTTCCGCGAATGGCGTCCATGATGGACAAGTTCATTCCGATACGTTCCATCTCGGACGCAGATGGTCGCCACGATGCATATCAGTGCATGACGGGACGTCGTTTCGGAAGTCCCGCACCTCCGGGTGGCTGGCCGTCAGGGGGAGCTTGGGTGTCCGGGCTGCAGGGACAGGTGAACCAGGCTGTTCCGGCGCATGTCGCGTTGATGTACAAGACTGGCAACCGCACCTGGGGTGAGCCGGGTGCCGGCGGATTCCTGGGGACCTCCCATTCCCCGTTCAACATGGTGGGTAACAAGGCGCGAAGTTCCGCTGACAACATGGTGCTACAGGGCATTACCCTGGAACGCTTACAGGATCGACGCAGTCTGCGGCACTCACTGGATCACTTTAAGAGGAACGTGGATTCAAGCGGCATGATGGCCAGCATGGATGTCTATGAACAACAGGCGATGGGAATACTGACAGATTCAAAGCTCGCAGATGCTATTGATCTGTCGAAGGAGGATCCGAAGGTCGTGGCTCGATACGGCCAAAGTGTCGAGAAGTTTCAGCGCGACGGCGCGCCAAAGATGATCGAAAATTTCTGCATCGCGCGACGACTGGTGGAGGCTGGTGCTCGGTTTGTTTCGTTGAACTACAGTCGCTGGGACTGGCACGGCGGCGACGGAATGAATTTCCCACGTTCGCGTCAGGAGTTCCCGTTGCTGGATCAGGGCCTCTCGGCACTGATCAGTGATCTGCACGAACGTGGTCTGGACAAAGACGTGTCTGTGGTCGTCTGGGGAGAGTTCGGTCGAACTCCTAAGATCAACGCACGTTCCAGTCGCGACCACTGGCCACGTGTTTCCTGTGCGATGATGGCAGGTGGCGGAATGCGAACCGGCCAGGTCGTGGGGGCGACAAATGCCGCGGGTGAATACGCGGAGAAACGGCCGGTTAAGTTTCAGGAGGTATTTGCCACGTTGTATCAGAACGTGGGACTGGACCTGAACGGCACACGCGTGTTTGATCTGAGCGGCGTACCGCGGTACCTGGTCGATCAGGGAATCGAGCCCATTCATGAGATCATCTGACGGTGGTCCTGCCCGCAGAAAGTAAGTCCGAGGAGATGGCGTCCGTCAATGGGAGGGTGCGGGGTCGCAGACACCGTGCGATCCGCTTCTTATGCGGTGTTCAAATTCTCCGACGGTAATCATTCAATCCTGACCACGACTCTGCTGCGCAACAGCGATGGCTCATTCCGCATCTGGTATGCCAGCCGGAAAAAAGCCGTTCGTAAACAAGTACTGCGGACCGAATACGGCCATATGGTCCGGTCCCCTGCCGATCGCCAGAACGTCACCGTGAAAATATTCGGGGCGTTTCGTGCTGCACGAACCGCTCGCGCAGACTTGAATCGACGCAGCATCCATGCCATTTGCACGTTCGGCCATGAAAGACCGAAATACGAAGCGGCCGGTAGTTTTTCCTGCGATGTCCCGGTTCGCTTCGGCCAGTCACTTCGTTAAGCTTCCGGACGGCATATTGTTCTGATGCTGTTCTGGCCAAGCGCCTGCACTCAACCATCTTTCGACAATGGAGACAAGCGTGCGAAACTGTCCATTGCTGACCCTGACATTCATTCTGAGCTGTGGCCCACCTGCGTTAGCTGACAATTGGGGTCACTGGCGCGGCGACAACGGCAACGGCGTGTCCAACAATGCGACTCCTCCGACGGAATGGAGCAGCACAAAGAACGTTAAGTGGAAAGTCAGAATTCCCGGTCAGGGGTCAGGGTCGCCGGTCATCTGGGAAGACAAGGTTTACGTAGTCTCAGGAGTCCCCGGGGCGACTGAACGAGTCACTGCCGCGCTTCCGGCCGCAGCTTTGCCGGTGCCGAATCAGCAGTCCGATCGTCAGAAAAAAAACCAGGGACGCAGCCGCAGCAGAAGCCGTGCCGGACGAGGTAATTCGCCGCTTCAGTTGCTGAATTTCACAGTATTCTGTTTTAACCGTGCCACAGGAAAACAACTGTGGAAGCAGGTCGCTGTCGAGGCGAAACCTCACGAGGGCACACACTCAACCAATAATTTTGCGGCAGCTTCCCCATGCAGCGACGGTCAGCATCTCTACGCGTCTTTTGGTTCACGCGGATTGTACTGTTACACGATGGATGGTGAGTTGGTATGGAAACGAGACAATCTCGGAAAAATGCAGACCCGAAACAGTTTTGGCGAAGGCAGTTCACCGACACTGGTGGATGACAAGATCATCGTGCCGTGGGATCACGAGGGACAGTCGTCCATCTCCGCGCTCGACAAGGCCACGGGCAAAACCATCTGGAGGCGCGAACGCGATGAACCCACCTGCTGGGCGACGCCTCTGATCATTGAACACGATGGCAGGCAGCAGATCGTCATGAACGGACAGACCAATGCCCGGTCCTATGATGTGGAAACGGGCAAAGAGCTCTGGAGGTGCGGCGGGCAAACAGAACGACCAGTTGCGTCGGCCGTAGCAGACGGCGGACTCGTCTACATTGGTAGTGGCCACAAAGGTTCTTTCCTGGCGGCGTTTCGACCAAACGGACATGGGAACATTGAAGGAACGGATAGTGTTATCTGGAGGATGGATCGGGATACGCCGGACATTGCGTCTCCATTGCTTTCATCTGGAAGGCTGTACTTTCACAAGGCCAAGCTGGGTGTGCTCACGTGCGTCGATGCCGCCACCGGAAAACCGCACTTCGGCCCGGAAAGACTGGCGGGTCTGGACACAATTTATGCATCCCCGATCGCCGCTGATGGTCATGTTTTTTTGACCAGCCGCAACGGCACCACGGTGGTCATCAAAGACTCTGTCACGCTTGAAATTGTGGCGACAAATTCTGTGGGAGAAACGGTCGACGCGACGCCGGCACCCGTGGACAGCGAGTTGTACATTCGCGGCGCGGAACATCTGTTCTGTATCTCCGGAAGCTAGATGCAGTTTTGTCATCGTCGATTGCAGCGGATTGGTCGGAGGTGCCAAGAATTGCGACCCCGGTGGACCAGTGAGGTCCACGGTCTTCTTCGCCCAGCCTCGGTCACCCGGACTGTTTTCTCGCCCATCGGTTACTGGAGCTGACGTTGCGTGTTTTTTTTGGCGCTGCTTGCGTGATTGACCGCCTGCTGATCTGTGTCCGCCAACGGATAGTTTATTTTGGCTCACCGAGGAGCGTCTTACGAACAACACGTATAGAAGGCGGGAAATTCTCGAGACAGAATGGCTGTCTCATACAACTGTTAACAGCGCCCACTAAATCTACGGAACTTCAGTCGCTGATGAACAGAAGTTACACACGTTTGAGCGTCAGCAACTAACGGACGTCTATTTTTCAGAAGGTGCCAGCGCGGTCGACGTGAATGGCGACGACGTAGCTGACGTTGTTTATGGTCCATACTGGTTCGCAGGGCCGGAGTACAAAACGAAACACGAAATCTACGATCCTGTACCGCAGGACACCAACCTTTACGCCGACCATTTGTTCTCCTGGCTGCACGACTTTAACAGCGACGGCTGGAACGACGTCTTCGTGGTCGGGTTCCCTGGTACGCCGGCGTATGTTTATGAAAATCCGAAAGCCGATGGATTCGATTCCCACTGGAAGAAGCACCAGGTCTTCGACTGGGTGTCGAACGAGTCTCCGCAGCTGATCAATATTTTTGGCGACGAGCGCCCGGAGCTCGTCTGCACGCGGGACGGATTCTTCGGGTTTGCAACCGTCAACTGGGACAAACCATTCGCGACATGGGCATTCCATCCCATCTCAGATCGGATCGCGGCTCCGAGGTTTGGTCATGGTCTGGGGATCGGCGAAGTAAACGGCGATGGACGGATGGACGTCATTCAATCCAGGGGCTGGTTCGAACAACCGGCGAAAGACGCAGACAGTTCACGATGGTTGCTGCACGAAACTTCGTTCAGCAATGCCTATGGTGGCGCAGAGATGCATGTCTACGATGTCGATGGGGATGGCGACAACGACATTATCACCAGTCACGCCGCTCATGAATTTGGGCTTGGCTGGTATGAACAGGTTGTTGATGGAGACGAAATGGCGTTCAGGCACCACCTGATTATGGGATCGCACCCGTCTGAGAACAAGTACGGAATTTTGTTCAGCGAGCTTCATTCGGTGAATCTGACTGACATGGACGGCGACGGACTGAAGGACATTGTGACGGGAAAGACGTACTGGTCACATCATAAGCAAAGTCCGATGTGGGATTCGGGTGCCGTGACGTACTGGTTCAAACTAGTCCGAAACACGGGCGGAGTCGACTGGATTCCTCAGAGGGCTGACAGCGAAGCGGGTATCGGTCGTCAACTGTCAGTGGTCGACATTAACTCCGACGGATTGCCTGACATCGTTGTGGGAGGGATGAAGGGGGTACACGTTCTGACTCACAGGATTAAGTCCGTCTCACAGGCAGAGTGGCAGGGCGCTCAGCCCAAAGGTTATGAAGGCGAAAAGCTTCCGTCTCTAAAGGGTACAAAGGCCTCGCGTGGCCCCAAGTCTGAGATTGACGCGAAGAGCGGCAAAGCGACCGGGGCCATCGAAGGGGAATCGAAGGGAAATCGCTACAGGGCCGTGCAACAGCCGGCCGGGCAGTCCCACAGGACATGAGCAAGTTCCGGGGCGACAAATGGAGCAACAAGTCACAGCTGTGGTGGACCGGCGGCCGCGTTGGGGAAAAGCTGACGCTCGACCTGCCGCCCTTTAACGGAACCGTTGGTATCGACGTCGTCCTGACGATTGCAAGAGACTATGGCATCGTCCAGTTGTCACTCGACGAGCAGCCACTGGGCGATCCGCTTGATCTGTTCCATGCCGACGTGGTTACGACCGGCGTGCTTTCCTTTCCCGGAATTGCCGTGAAGGGCAGCAAACACACGTCGACGGTGCACATGGTGGGTATTAATCCGCAGGCGAAGAAGTCCTTCATGTTTGTGCTTGACTCTCTTCGGGTCAGACAATCCGACGGGACTTTTGTGGCCGGAATGCCTGCCCCTCAACCTTCCTCCGCGACAACTGCGCAGGCGGAAGGCTTTAAGCCCCGGTCGATGGACGGTCGCGAACTGAATCTTGACTTCGAATCCGGAACGCTGGCAGACTGGACAGCGACCGGCAATGCCTTCGACGGCCAGCCAATCAAGGGAGATACCGTGGCGCTGCGCTGGAGTGGAAAGTGGTCACAGCGGAGATTTCTGGATTGGCGGCTTCGAGCATCATGGTAACACTCGCGTCGGTACACTGACGTCGGCCGCGTTTATCGTTTCACAACCGTATGGTGCGTTTCTAACCAACGGTGGTCCGGACAAAAAGACCCCGAGCGGTGAGGAAATTAGAAGCCTCGCCGCCCCAAACTCTCTTAGCGAATTAACGTGACGGAGGCGCACAGTCATTAAGGCGACTGCGAATGAGAACCGCCATGGCCTCAGCCTGATGGCAGTCTCTCCAGGAGCAAATTGGAGAACAGAGAGAGCAGACAGATCCATCTAACGTTACATTGGCAGGCTGTCGTAGGATTTCGGGGCCACGGCAGTCGCGCTGATGGCACCTTTCCTGTCACTCTTTGTACTCAACCGCTTCGGTGCTTCTGCCGTGTCATATGGCCCGTTTGGAGCGGGGTATTGCCGTATTCGGCGGCACTCGTTTTCGATCAGCCCATAGATAATGCTCACGGCAAATGCGCCGTAGACATGTTCTTCAACGTTCAGAAATTCGAGGCACAGAATGAAGACGTTGTTGTCACTGCGCTGCTTGCAGCCGGCGCTTCGCACTGGACTGTTTAAGACACTGTTACTCTGCTGGTGGTGCATCTGCACTCGTGAAGATGGTCAGGCCACTGAGGTCACGGTCCTGCCCGCCGCAGATGAGGCTGGTAACGTAGCCGACGACAACGCAGGTCACGATGCCGCTGACGGTATACAGGTATCCATTAACCTTCGTAAATCTCCACAGCAGCAACATCGCCATCGCCCCCACGAATGCGCCCGTCAGAGCGCCGCAGGCATTCGCTTGACGTGTGAGCACTCCAAGCACGAATAGTCCACCAAGGACGCCCATGAACAATCCGATCACCTTGATGAAGGTATCGAATAATGACTTAATTTCCGGATCCACAAAAATCAGTCCGAACAGCGTTCCGACGATACCCATGACGAGCGTGATCACGCGCGCGGCATTCAGATAACTCTGTTCGGTGCGGCACGCATTGAATGGACGCATAAAGTCGGTAACGATGGTGGTAGCAGTTGAATTCATGCTGGTGGAGACCGTCGATTGGGCGGCGGAAAAGATGCCAGCCACAATCAAACCGGAGACGCCGATCGGCATTTCGTTGGCGATGAACAGTGGGAAAATCTGATCGGTCGTGATCGTGGGATCCAGCTTCTCCGGGTGTGATTGGTAAAACGCGAACAATGCGGTTCCGATGCCAAAAAACAGCAAGGTGGCAGGAATTGTCATCACGGCATTTGTCCAGATGGATCGAGCGGCAAGCGTCTGATCCTTCGTGGTCATGTAGCGTTGCACCACCGCCTGGTCGGCCGTGTAGGCCGAAATATTCTGCCCCAGCGCTCCGATCACAACGACCCAGACTGCAAGTTGTGCGTTCGTTGCATCCCAGTGGAAGTTCGCCATCCGGAATTTTTCTCCGTTCTGAGCGGCGACCAGAGAGCCGGCGAATCCACCGTCGCTGCCCTCGATCAGAAGGATGAGCGCCAGCAGTCCACCTCCGAGCAGAACGACGGTCTGAATGGTGTCGGTCCAGATCACGGCTTCGATTCCGCCCATGGTGCAGTAGCTGATGCTCAGGACTCCCATCAGCAGCACAGACTCTTGCGGCGTCAAAGGTGTGGCGACAGAAAGCGCCAGCCCGGTCAGAGACATGACGACGGCCATTCGGAAGACGTGGTAGAACGTAAAGCTGGCGCTTCCAAATAGCCTCACGCTGCGACTGAAACGCTTTTCAAGGTATTCATAAGCACTTGTCGCATCAATGCGCCGGTAAAAGGGCAGGGCAACATAGACGCCAATGACAGCCACCACGGGAATCATGAAATTGCCCACGGCATACACCCAGTCCTGAGCGAACGCCTTGGACGGTATCCCTGTGAACGTCAGCGAGCTGAGCATGGTTGCGAAGATGCTGCAACCGGCTGCCCACCAGGGAATGTGCATTCCGCCCCGAAAGTAGTCATCGGTATTCCTGTTCCGGCGAGCGAAGAAAACGCCGACGCCCACCATGGCCAGCAGGTAAGCGAACAGCACGCAATAGTTCACGGTCCCGAAACCGCGTTTCTGAGCAATCGGAGCAATGCTCCAGACAGCAGGCGATCGCACGCGAGGTCGAATTTCTCCACTGGCGATGACCATGCGGTCGTTCCAAAGCACCGGCACTGTCGTAACGTGATTTTGCGGCATGGTGCCGGTTGACGCCCAGGTGTTCGTGATCGTGTGATAGGCCAACGATTCCTTCGGAAAGCCGGGATGCTGATGTCTGAGTTTATCGGATTCGAAGAATAAAGAGCCGTCGTCGCCGCCGAGTACGAATATATGACTGTGGCCGAATCCAATCCCCGTTCCGGCCAGTACAGGCCGCGGCACGTCAGCACGCTGCCGCCATTGACCGGATTTCGGACTGAATTCCCACACGTCCGTCAGAAAGCCAACGTTGCCCCCGTCCTGCCGCCGACCGCTCATGACATATACGCAATCCTCGTAGCCATTGTGCTGCCCTGCTGTAATGTTGAAGGCTCGAGGAACGCCGGGCCACGCATTTAACGTCTGCCAGGTAAATGTGCTGAAATTCGAGTCTGCATCGCTGGCGTCAGGCTTCTGGGAGAGGTCCAGCGACCAGAAATTGTTCATCGCAGATTCAAGACCGCTGTCGCTCTGACCACCTGCGACATAGACCACGTTGCCAACAAGGACTGCCTGCCCGTAAGCACATGGCTGTGGCAGTGAAGGATACTCAACCTGCGTTACCCGCTGAGCCTCTGCGTCCCAGCGAAGTGCAAAGACTTCGGCAAAAGTACCAATACCATCATTCCCGCCAATGCAGATGACGCCGTCGGCGGTGGAAACGGCAGTTCCATAGCCAACTGGACGGGATAGTTTTCCTTCACTCTTCCATGCGTAGCCGCCCGTCACCTTCGTCAACACATGAATCGCGTCGTGCCAGATCTTGTCGTTATCCCAGACAGGCCGGGGAAAGTTAGCGCCACCGGCAACGATCAGAGCGTCGTTGTGCACGCCGGCGAATGGTCCGGCAACACCCAGTTCGTCGGGCAGATCCGGGAGTGACTGCCAGTCCAGAGATGATTCTGATGCAGTTGCCCGGAACTGATCCTGAGCAACCGCAAACGCTGGTGCCAACACGAGTGCAGTGATGCACAGTGTCAGCGGCCCTCTGGATCGAACAAGACATCGCTTGTCCAATTCCACGGGTCCATTCATGGCCTCGATTGCATCGGGGTTCAGCGGCTGCATATGAGCTTCGTTTGTGCGATGGTCGGCAACGGTTGCAGGGAATAAGAATGCGTTCGAACATCAGTTCCCTGGGATCGATCTTGAGTCGTCAGGATCAGCCAGGTTGAGTCTCAACTATCTCAGCTTCAGATCTTTCACATGGAAGCGAACGAAGTCGATGCGGTCATACCCCTTTTCTCCTTTTGCCCCGGCTTCAAACAGAATGCCGACTTGTGTGGTCGTGAGCTTTACCATATCACTGTAAGCCGCCGGGCCTTCATGAATCAACGGACCGTCGTGCCATGTCGCTGTTTCATCGGTCGAGTACCGCAAGCGAAGGTCACTGCGTCCTTTTCCGGTCGGCCCGCTTTCGTCCGGGCCGGAGAACAGAATCAAATTGCGAGCGTCACCATTCAGTGCAGAAGAGAACCGTAATAATGCGCATTGTACGACCGGTGGATCAAACGGTGCCCCAGCGGGCACAAAGTACCTGTAATCTTCATTCTTAGCGTGATCGAATGTGCTGCCGCCGTCACTGCTGTATGCGATACCGCGGCTCCCGACGGCCTTGCCCTTTTGATCGCGGGTGTTGAAATACAGCCGACCGTCGTTCAGTTCAACCACCGTCGTTTCGTTTGCCTTCAGGTCGTCGCCATACGTATCATCGATCGCTCCGAGTCGCCAGGTCTTGCCATGATCATCGCTGATGATCGCCTGTGCGCCCTCCGGCCCACGGTCAGCCCCATTGTCGCCCAGACGGTGGTCTGCCGGAACGACCAGACGCCCGCGGTGTTTTCCGCGGTGTAACTGAATCGAATGCACGGGCCCGGTGGCATACCAACCCCAGTGTTTAAGTTTCACGTCCTGTGTGATTTCGCGCCGCGGCGCCCACGTTCTTCCGTGATCATCACTGTGCGTCACGAAAACACGATCATTTTCCAGCGTAAACGGCAGCCACAGGCGCCCCGGATGTTCCGTGTCCAGATGGTCCACGATGGGGGCAGGGTTACCAACGGTAATCGGCGGCACATCGCCGTCAAACAAGCTGCGAAAATCAACGCTATCCAGCACCACGTGAATCTTTTGCCAAGTCTTGCCGTCGTCCACAGACCTCTTCGACACAAGATCGATTTCACTGGCATCGCCACCAGCGCGAGCTTCACAGAACGCCACCAAGTCACCGTTGGCAGTCCGGATGACAGCGGGGATGCGAAAGACCTGGTAACCATCCGAGCCATTTCTGAAGACACTCACGGCGGATGAATTGTCTCTGTTCGGTTCACCTGTAAACATTCCAATAATTGCAGCCACTACTGCGTAGCGAAGAAACATTAAACTCATCGACTATCTTTCAAGAATTCCGGCGAGGCTGCTCACGTCTCAACTTGAAACGCCGCGATGCCTGCGGCACATGGCGACTGTTGAAATTGCACAAACCGAAAGGTTACACAATTCTTCCGTGGATGATAATGAATCCGGCAATTCAATAAGGGGCAGTCCTTCGACGTCCGGAATACCAATGCCGGACAGACGTACAACGTGTCCGAGTGAGATCAACGGCAGACTTCGAAATGAGCAGTACTGCGAGTCGGTGTGCGATTCATGTCGCGGTTGACCGTTGGCGCGGGACTAGCGTTGATCCCACGGGAACAGCATGGTCGGCTCATTAGCATATCGCTCGCATTTGACATGCAGCCGCGATCCGCATCCAGGAGCCAACGTGACTTCAAATGACGAATTATTTACGTCATCCAGTACGTTCTGATGTTCCACCAACAGACACTGGTGTTCGGCGTAACCCCCGGTCTGTACAACGATTCGTTTGGGCGTCGTCTGGCTGATATTCACGAGTGTCACAGTCACACTATCGTCTGTCATTTTCTCGACCAGAGCAGCGGTCTGATCGGGGATTCCGGCTCGGTGTCTTTGCGGATCGAAGTACCGCAGGCGACAGTGCAACGGGGCCGCTCCGCGACCAGGATCGAGGCCGGCCATCATCAGCTGACGCAACGTGCCGACGGTGGCCGGATTGAACTTCATCGGATCGTCGGCCAGACGCGTGTCCGGTGTCGTCGGGTCCGTTCGCAGGCCTGCGATTTTTTCGCGAATCGATCTGAAATCCCGTTGCAGGGCCCGGACGGGGTAGTCGGGATCGTTGCCGTCCAGGAATGAGAGCCATTCATTCGCCGGGACGCGTGCGCGATCCTTCGGGTCGCAGGTCCAAAAATAGCAGTCCAGTGCACCAAATGACCATGGTTCAGCAGAGAAACCGTACCACCCGTCGTCGCCGAACATACGCGGGTACATGGGCCGACCACCGATCATTTTGCTGTTAGAGTTGATGCGATCGATCATATTTGTCCACGCATCGATATATCGGCGATCGCCGGTGAGCAGAAATGCGTTGCTGAATCCAATGACTGCTCGGTGGACCTGATTGCGATTGGCGATAGCTCCCGTCTGAGGAACTTCGACGGAGAATCCCCAGCCGTAGACTCCGCCGTACCACTTCCCGTTTGTGGCTCCGCCAATGCTTCCATCCAGTCCAATGTTACTGGGAATGATACCATTGTTGTCCTGCATTCTCTGCAGCCATGCATCGACGTATTCCAGCAGCCATGCCCTGTACTTTGTTTCGCCAGTCAGCATGAACGCGTTTGTCGCAAGTGTTGTTGCGGCCAGATTCTGAGGGTGATCGCCAACGGTGTCGTTGTAGTCTTTGAAGTGGGCAAGCATCTCTGCGTAACTGCGTTCGCCGTGACCAAGATGAAAGCGGTTTTCCACTTCGATAGGGTCGCCTGCCCAGTCAAGTCCGGTGGTCTTTCGCATCAGCGGCCCCCGACTGCCGTTGAACATACTGCGAATGATCCTGTGCTGTGAGTCGTAGTTTGGAGCACCCGGATCCTCGTTCATGTAGAACCCGGCATAACGCCGCGTCCGTCTGCTGAAATCGGCGTTGGTCGGATCTGACAGGCCCTGCAGGTTGAAGACACGCAGTCCTTCGCCGTTGTGCATCCAATCCATCATGCAGGGGAATTCCTTATAGTACATCCCATCCCGCGCGAACGGCACGTCTTTTGTTTTTGCTGCCGTGTACTGCCGGAGGTGTCCTTCCCATGCTTTTTTGTACATTTGCAGGATTGAATCCGGAGCTCCCAGAGCATGCAGAACCGGCCAGTCCGCGACGTTTTCGATAGCGTCATCCGGTCCGTCGTCACCGCCCCAGCGTGCAACACATTCCAGGTAACCGCGTTCGTCAAAGTACTTCGCAAAGAACTCCTGGCACGCCTCGCTGTTGGCTTTGATGAGTTCGCGCTCGAGCAGTGCCCACGACGGCGGAGCCATGGGAGTGTCGATCACAATATGAACGTCGCCGGCCCATGCGCCGACGTTCATCGCGAGAATGGCACACAGCGCCACGGCAGATACGTTAGTCCGCATTGTTGCTTCTGCTTTCGAAACGTAGATCTCTGAGTGCGCTGTGGCTGCCTGGGCACAGGCGCGGGGGATACGCCGTCTGTCTAGCCGTATTTCAGGCCTTCGTATAGTGATTCGTCGATGTCGACGGCCAGAACCATGGGTTCCGGTCGTGCCAGCCATGATTTGACGTGATTTTGTACGTCATCAAGTGTCGCCGCAGTTCGGCCGGAAACTCCAAAACCTTCGGCAACGCGAGCCCAGTCTACTGGTAAAAAATCTACACCGCGCGGCGGCAGCTTTCTCGCTCGCTGGGCACGTTTGATGATCGACAGTGAGCGATCACACAGGACCACAAACAGTGGAGACACCTGGATCCGCCGCACCGTTTCAAGTTCCTGCACCATCATTGCAAAGGCACCATCACCGGTCACGCTGACGACGGGCTGGTCGGGCCGAATCAGCGCTGCGGCAATTGCAGATGCAGGTCCGTATCCCATCGACGACAGTCCGTTTGACATCAGGAATGTACCTGGCTGTGGTGCTGTCCACACCTGACTGAGCACAAACTTGTGCGCTCCAACGTCACCACTGACGATGGTCTCGGGCGGCAGCAACCGCCGCAAGTGCCTGATGAGGTGAAAGGGAGATACACCATGAACCGTTGATGAGGTGTGTGGCCGAATTGCGGAATCGACTTCCTGTTTTAGTGCCGCGATTGATGCTTCTGTACAGTTGACGCGTCCGCTGTACGATTCACGCAACCGATCGATAAGATCACTCACGTCACCTGTACACTCGACATGCGGCTGGTACTGGTCGAATCCAGTTGGCGCGTCAGCGATGACATGTAATGGGATGTCAAAGTGCCAGTCTCTGGAAGATTCGACCGGATCGAAACCGACACCCAGGACGCAGTCACTCTCCTGAATCCAGCGACTTATCGGGAACTCGCCGGCAGCAGGCAAAACGTGTCCCAGGAATCGTTTTCCGGTGGGATCACCAATTCCCTTGGCCTGGCATGTGACAACGTAAGGAATTTGAGTGACCTCAAAAAAATGCCGTACCGCCCGAGCGTCCCGTTCAGCATCCATCGCGATTCCAATGACTCCCAGTGGCTTTCGAGCGACGTTCAGTGCTGCCACAATTCGGTGGAATGACTGCTGATCACGTATAGGCAGCGACGGCGGTGAAGGGCCGGAGTCGTTCGGCTGGTCAGGTCTCGTTGCCAGATCGGAAGGCACGGAAAGATAAACCGGCCCCCGCGGCGGAGTACCTGCGATTGTCATCGCATCGCGAATGGTCTTCGTCGTGCCTGCCCCATCCAGTGCAACGGACCACTTGCTGATCGGTGCGAAGACATCATTCAACGGTAAGTTTTGTTTGTTGCTGATTCGAATTCGGCGGTTGGCGGTCCGCGCTGAAAACGCCAGCAGAGGATCCCGGTCAAGCAGCGCGTTCCCCACACCCAGCGTCAGATTACAGGCGCCTGGACCCAGCGTTGCGAGGCAAACGCCAGGCACGCCGGTCAACCTTCCGACCGTGCCCGCCATGAATGCGGCCGTCGATTCGTGACCAGTTAAAATGAACTCCATACCGTGCGCGTGCAGGGCTTCGATCAGGTTCACAACCTCACCTCCTGGGTGACCGAACACATAGCGCACACCAGCGGCGTTCAGGGACTGAGCAATAGCATCTGTTCCGGATTGCGATACAGTCAGGGTCGCTGTTCCTTAAATCGGTCGGCCGTCAATCTGAATGGCAGGGGGTTCGCGCCGTCACGCCGACGAATGAGGACCGCTCGCTCCCGTTGATCGTCCTGACGCTGCGGGACAACATGTGAGAATGTCTGATTACACAGTGCGCTGCCATGTATAGCAAGCAGACCACCCAATCGACGCCGCTGCAGCCGTGAACAGCCGCTGCTGCAGCAGCGGCGTTCGTCCTTCTGATCCGTCAGTGTTGTCGCTGCAGACCGGAGAGTGTTTCACCGGTGCACTGTATGTGCTCGGCAGGAATCGCTCGAAGTTCGTCGCTTGCCCACGCATTCCAAGATAAGCGAGCAGGTCCAGCATGATTCGGCAATCCTACGCCAAACTTACCCGAACGTGCAGGTCAGAGGCAGTGCTTCGCATTCGGGTGCGTTGTCGCCCCACACCAGCACGTGTCAGCGTCAGTTGGTCAGCCAGCGACCGAATGCGGTGCCCAGACCCCGGTCGATAATCTGATCGAACGTTCGTCTCAGATACCACCATGGATCGGGGTTGAGGTAGATGATGTCGCCGGGTTCGACCAATACGTTCTCAAGTGGGTCGCAGCGAGCCGCAATCAGATCAACTCTTATCAGCAACGGTGGCCCGAAGGAACGAGTTCTGTGCAGCGTGACAGTCGTTGGTGAATTAATTGGATCGATGTACCCGGCCATTACGACGGCGGTAACAACGTCTATTTCGCGATCATCGGGCAGCAGCAAGCCGCCTCCGATTTCTCGGTCCCGATCATTTACAGAGAAACGAACACTGTTGCGGTCACTTAATGGGCCGACGACATAAAACACTTTGTCAGTCTTGCGAGGTACGACCAGGACGTCGCCAGCGTTTAACACAACATCGTTTGGACTGACGAATCCATTGCCGCCACGAAGTGGAATTCTGGTGATCGGCGACGTCATTCGATCTCCATTTATGTCAGGCAGAGTCGCCGCCGTATCAGACGGAGATTGTCCGCGGAACACCGGTGCATGAGAATAACCGTCGTAACGTGAAGGGCGGGATGCGGGCCGTTGTGGCGGTGAAGCGGGCATGCGTTCGCGACCGTCGTATATCTGACGAGTTGCCGTGGGACGTTGCGGAACGACAGGATTCGGCGGGCTTCGGAGACTGTTATCCGGACCAGCGGGAACCGCTCGCTGCGGTCGTGGCGCCCAATTCCGTTGTTTGGTGTCAAAGCCTGCGGGCGCCGTACTGCTGTTTGGAGCAGGCAGTGATAGTGGCAGAGAAGGCGTCAACGGCGGAGACAGCGCTTCGAGCGAATTCACAGACTCTGACTGAAGCAGAGGCATTGAGATCGACTGTGCTGGGAAGCCGGGACTACCGAGAAATTCCTCCGACGGGCGTCGTTCCGGCAACAGTTGGGATTCCGGCATCGCCTGTGGCGGAACCGGCATCGCCTGTGGCCGAATCGGTACTGTATCCATAATTTGACGACGACGATGAATCTCGATGACATCACCAGCGTCTTCGGCGAACCCCTGCGCCGCGGCAAGAGCGTGAGCGACATCATTTTCGTAGCGAGGCAGTGCATGCACACCAGGCTGTTGAACGGCGCCAAGCACCAGTACGTTGACAGTCCCTTTTTCGAGAAGTGTAACGACGGCATCGGGTTTTTGCAGGAGTCCGTCCGTCAGCACCTCATTCACCCGCTGCTGTGCTTCGGCGAGCGACAGACCATCCACGACAACCGCCCCCGATCGCGGCAGGTGGATTTCGCCGCTGTCCAGCACCTGAACCTGAAACGTCTGGACTTCGCCTTTAACGATCAGATCGGCGACGGTGACTTCCAGACGATCGCCGACACCGAGCTGATAAACCGCCGGTGCGGAACCCACGAGATCCGAATAATTCAGTGGTGTAGCCGTGGTTCTCAGTGGCCAGCGAAATTCGTTCGGAAGCGTTCGGGCCTCAATTCCGTGTGAGTGAATCGGAGCATAGCAACCCGCACCTGACACGCACAACAACAGGCACAAACCGGCCATCCATCCGGACGGAGATTGCCGGAATCGTCTGTAGTTGAGTTCGGCGGTCCGGCGATCCATAAGTTGGGCAGCAACTTGTATCCGAGGCGTAGGGTAGTCCCACAAAATTGATCGGTCATATAAACCGTCAAAATTAGTAGAATCAGATTATCTGCCCCAGTTTGCCAGTTGCATGCGCAACAGCCCGAGTGTTGTTCGGGCGCCGACATTGATGCGGCGGAGCTCAAACGGAGTGCGAAATGTCTGAGGATTAACCCCCCGCCTTGTACTGAATGCCAGGTCGAAACCAGCAGTGTCCATCGCTGATATCACAGTATCGCTGACGCCTCCGGCAGGATATGCCAGAGTTTGTGATACGTCTTGGTCAATTTGCTGCCGAAGAACGGCGAGTGACGTGGTCACTTCATGGCAGATATCATCATCGGGGAGCTGGTTCAGCATCGGGTGAGTGTGGGTATGGGGTGCGAGTGTCAAGCCGTCCTCAGCAAGTTTTCGCAGTTCGTCCCAGCCAAGCACATTGTTGTGTGCGGGGTCAGTCATACCGCCGGCCCTGACAATGCTGGCCATCAGACTTTGGAATTGACTGTGCGGTATGGTCTTCAGATATTCCTTCAGCATACGGAAAGTTCGCTGTCGCTGCCGTGTGGTGGTCAGAGTCATAACCGTGCCATCTGGTGTGGGTATTCGTGTCCGGTCCGGCGACAGCAGAACTGCTCTGTACAGGCGGTCCCACCAGAAATGCATGTCGGGATTGTCGGGATAGGCGGTTGGAACGAAAACTGTGGCCGGCAATTCGCGCGTTTTGAGAACAGGCCACGCATGGCGGGCAAAATCTGTTGTTGCATCGTCAAAGGTTAGCAGTACTGAATCCGCTGGCAGCGAGGAATCGCCGTTTGCCGCCGCCACCACTTCGGCCATCGTGCACACGTAATGCGAATGTGCGACGAAGTCCATCTGCGCCGCAAACACCGTCGGTGATGTGCTGATCAGCCCGGGGTAATACAGTTCGTCCGTTTTCGGTACGTCGATGCGGTGATAGGCGAGTACTCGAAGTAGCGGTTTACCCTGACCGCGGCGTTCCAGATGACGAACAATCGGTTCGAATGCCTTCGTTTCCGAAACCTTCACTGCAAACTGTTTTAAGGTCGTGGCAATCATCAGAACAACTCCGAACGCCCGCGATCCAACGATGCACTGCGGACTGCTACTGCAGCCATGTTTCGACCGGTGATGAGTCAGCAGTGGCTGTGGCGACCAGACGGCGTGCATCGGGCTTGCTTGGGCGGAGTTGGAAAATATCGCCCTGCGCCGCCGTATTATCCAGTGGCGCCATCCCCATCCGATTAAGAACCCCTGTAAGAGTCACTTCGTCTACCCCGAATACATACGTGTCAGCATTCATCGTGACTCCCAACTGCTCGAAGATGTCGGAGCGAATTCGGCGACTCATTGCTCTGGCCTGCTTGTCGTCAGTTTCAGGAAGCAGCATCAGGAATTTATTTCCGACACGTACCGTGAGGTCGTGCGACTTGGTCGTGGTGTTGAGAACTCGGCTGAGACAGCCAATCATGTATTCATTGCTAAGTGAATTCGTCAAGTGCTGTACGATTGCTGCGAGCGCCTCTGAAGTCGTTTCGCCAGGCGTCAATGAGACAAAAGTCAGAGGTCTTTCATGCCGTCGGGCACGCCGGATTTCTTCCAGAAACACGGATTCCGATTCTTGCAGGTTCGGGACGGATGTGGCTCTCAGGATGTCCAGCATCTGAGTCGAATTCGTCTCAAACTCTTCCATGTTCCGAGCGATTCTCAGGCACAGATACTGAGTGAAGGTCAATGCGAATATTTCGGACAGGACAACCGGCAGTGTGGCAAGATTGATATCAGAGCCGAGTATGCACTTACCGATGATCCAGACCAATCCAAAACCGGCCGCTGTGACAGAAAATCGCTGGCGACGGAGCACGTGAAGCGTCAGCGTCGACACGCCTGCTATCGTCGACAACACGTACACAAACGAAGCGATGTCCACCTGCGGAAATATTCGTTCGACGTTGAACAGGAGGAAGAGCCAGCAGAGTGTTGCGGCGATCCAGCTGCGATGAGATTCCATGTTGCCATTCTTTACAAACCGTAATTGCGTAATTTGCGAGTAGTTGCGTCGGCGACAGGAAAAAAGTTATTCCTGCAACCTGCCATTGACTAATAGGCACCCTTCGGCGTGACAACCGCCGCGATCGTTCGACACAGAAGTGTCAGGTCAAAGCAAAGACTGCGTTTCTTGATGTACTCGATATCAAGCCGTAACCGATCGTCAAAATCCACGTCGCTGCGCCCACTGACCTGCCACAACCCGGTAATACCAGGCTGAACCTCAAGCCGTTCCGTATGCCACAGGCTGTAGGTGTCGGCACTGAAGGACGTCGGTCGCGGCCCGACAAGGCTCATGTCACCCATAATTACATTGAATATTTGTGGTAGTTCATCCAGACTGGTTTTTCTCAAAATGCGGCCGACCCGAGTGATTCGGGGATCGTCACTAATCTTGAAATCCGGCCACGTGAGCTCATTCAGATCTCTATACGCGTGTTTCATTTCCTCAGCATTCGCGACCATCGTCCGGAGCTTGTACATACGAAACCGATATCCTCCGCGGCCTGTTCGTCGCTGGACAAAGAAGATTGGACCAGGATTTTCGAGCCACAGGACAACGCCGGACACAGCTATGGCGGGAAGAATGAACGGCAGCAGCAACAGGCTGAGCGACAGATCCAGGAAACGTTTACAGACGAAATAGAGACGCCCTGGCGCCAAGCTCGCAGTATTCGTACGTCGCGTCCACGGAGATCGATAGCCCGTCGTCTTCTGTATGGGTGATACAACGCCTGTCATAGCTTGTGTATTCCGTGTGTAACTCTGGTGTTTTGAACGGATGAGCTATAGAGCAATCCCCATGCCCGTTCTGAGGAATCAACCCGCTTTGATGGTGCTGCAGCACCATCACCAACCGCGGCAAGGGTGCTTTACAGTACGTTTGCACGACGTTGTGTTCAGAAATCCTGCACTTGGACAAGCGGGCCCCAGCGCCAACTCCTCGGTTGAAGCCACCAGGCATCAATACGTTGTCTTAGTGCAACGATGAGAAAACCATGAGGACGAGAAACGATCAAATGCAATGCTACCTCGCGGGATTACGTAGCCAGAAAGTTTCTTGGTGTGTAGACGAATACCTGACCCTTGACGCAGTCCCTGGTGCCCTTTGTGTCGATTCGTTGATTTGTTGCAACGCCTGGCCGTTTTGCGCAAAGGGTGCATTTGTGCGGATTACGCGGATCATATAACTCCGGTTGGCTAACGCACATCTCCGGCCGCGGGAATTGGGCCCATTCTGATCTCAGTGATCTTGCGGCGGGCTAGGTTTCCACAACGCAACGTCAGGGGCGTTCGGTCTACGTCCTGAATGGGCAACACGTCGCAGTGATACGCACGCACGCATCCGGAAATGAAATGATGAACGAAAACTCGTCCGAGATCCCGGCGATCGATACCAAAAGCCTGGTGCGCGGATGGCGCACGATCCTGATCACTACCGCTGCTGCCATCCTGATCGGCGCAGCGTTCTCGATGACCATCCAGCCGCAGCAGCAGGTCGGCGCGAAACTGATTTTGGAGCCGCGTTCGGTCGACATTGACGGAAAAACCCCGTCGCCACGCGACAGAGAATTTCTGCCGACTCAGGCTGAGATCATCCGCAGTCCCTCCGTGATTGCCAGTGCCGTACGCCGAACAGACACGGAAGTGTCCGAAGCCGATTTGGCGAATTACGTCATTAAGATCGCCGCAAACCTGAAGATCGACCCACTGGCCGGAACAAATATTCTTCAGTTGCAGTACACAGACTCCACAGGTCAACGGGCGTCGGACTTTGTAAATGCCCTGGTTGCGGGATATCGAGAGTATTTGGCGGAAACCGAGCAGCAGCAGCACAAAGAGATGTTGGACCTGCTGACTGCCCGGGACCGCGAGCTGCAGGCTGAACTTGCGACGTTAGATGGAGAATATCAGACGTTGAAGCAGGAACACGCAGGCAGCGCCGGTGCCGATTCCATAACGTCCTCGCGGATTCTGGCTGGTCTGGAAGAATCACTGGCGACCACGCAAAGTCACCGATTATTGCTTCAGCGTGCCGCAGATCGGTTGCAGTCCGGTCTGGATCTTCCGTTAACTTCCGACGCGACGGCCATAACCAGCGAGACCGCTCGCACTGTCGGCAGCGATCTCTTCAGCGAACGCAATGCCGTCTTGAGTGAACTGTCTGCCTTAAGCAGTGAGGTCTGGAGCGACGTTCCAAATCCAGCGGACGCCATAGAACGTATGCGCCAGGCGGTGTCGCTGGCATCAGAGCTGAGAGTCAGCCTCGGCCCGCAACATCCGGAACTGATGGCCGCCGAAGTACTTGTCACACGGTACGATCAGGAACTGACACGCCTTGCACAGACAGCTTTGGTGTCCGTTCAGAGAGCGCTTGAGAGCACGCATACGCAGGAAGAAGCCCTGCAGGCCCGGTATGACTCATACCTTCTCAGCACGAATGAAACGAACGTTATGAGGCTGAAGGAGTCTCAGAAACTGGATGAAATCGAGAGAGCTCAAAAGTCGTATGAAACCGTTCATGCTCAGCTGACGCAGTGGCAGCTGGTCGACCAGGCCATGGCCAATGGCCGCGCGGAAATTTCGGTCTCGGTCCTTGAACCACCGACTCCCGCTCAGCGGGCATTTGCCGCGAATCCTCTGATCGTAATGGGACTGGCCGGATTACTGGGGCTCATGTTCGGCGTCTCATGGCTGGCCATGCTGCCGCAGCTCAAATCTCTGATGGGTAGTTCCAAGACTGTGTCCGTGGCACCATCGCACTAATCCACTTACCGAGGAATACCACCGGTGATCATCGCCGTTCAACGATCACAATCCAGCAGCACGCAGCCTGACACCGTCTGTGCGGCGCCGCGTGTGGCGTACATGATGTCGAGATTTCCGAAGATCACAGAAACCTTCATCCTTTATGAAATGCTGGCCGCTGAGAAGGAAGGCGTGTGCATTGAAGTTTTTCCTCTGCGCAGGGAAAAGACAGCGAAGATGCACCCCGAGGCAGCTGCCTACGTCAGGCGCGCCCATTTTCTTCCGCTGCTGTCCTGCGAAACTGTTCTGGACAATCTCAGTAGTCTTCTGAAACAGCCGGGCCTGTGGCTGCGAACACTCAGCACACTGGTACGTGCCAATTTGGGTTGTCGGCGATTTTTGTTCGGAGCGCTGGCCGCATTTCCTATGTGCGTGTCCATGGCTCGCCGCATGCAGCAGGAACGGATCGACCACATCCATGCTCACTTCGCCAGTCACCCCGCCGCCGCTGCGTGGATCATTCACCAGTTTTCAGGAATTCCGTACAGCTTTGTCGCTCATGGATCGGACCTGCATCGCGATCAGCACATGCTGACGGAAAAGGTCCACGACGCAGAATTCGTTGTGGCGATCTCAGAATACAATCGCCGCATCATACTGAACAAGGTGGGCGACCAGTATGGCGACAAAGTGCGGGTGATCCACTGCGGAGTCAACCCTGATGACTTCGGATTTGATCAGCGTCGACAAAGTGAAGGTGCCGCCTCTGCACCTTTAAAGGTGTTCTGTATCGGCACACTGCACGAAGTGAAGGGCCAGAGCTATTTGATTGAAGCGGCGCAAAAGGCGAAAGCCTGCGGCGTCGCTTTGACACTGCATCTGGTCGGCGACGGCCCTGACCGGAAGATTCTGGAACAACAGGCTGCGGCAGCCGGCTTGACGGACACCGTTATTTTTGAAGGTCAACGCGATCGACATCAAATCATCCGAATGCTGCAGACAGCTGACATGCTGGTGGCTCCCAGTGTGCCGACAGCAGACGGACGTCGAGAGGGCATCCCTGTTGTGCTAATGGAGGCTATGGCCGCGGGCGTGCCTGTCATCGCCAGCCGCCTTTCCGGAATTCCCGAACTTGTGGAACACGAAATCTCCGGGCTTCTGACAGAGCCGGGAGACGCGGACGGTATCGCCGACGCGATTCAACGTCTTAGCACTGCGCCGGCGTTTCGAACACAGCTGGCGGAAGGCGGAAGAAAAACGATCCAGAACAGTTTCAACCTGGAGAACGGTGTCAAACTTGTCATACAGCAGATTTGCGGTGACGGCTATACCGCCAGTAATCCTGTTTCTGCTGAGGGTGACGCTCAGACACGAGAGGCTCGGACATGAGAGAGATTCTGTTTTGGGCGTCCGTCGCTGTTATTCTGTACACGTACATCGGTTTTCCGTTCGTGTCGTGGCTGCGAAGTGTCTTCTGTTCACGGCCCCACAGGACAGGTGACATCACGCCAACGGTCAGCGTTCTGATAGCGGCTCACAACGAAGAAGACAGTATCGGTGAAAAAGTTCGCAATTTGCTGGAACTGGACTACCCGAAAGACCAACTACAAATCGTGGTCGCATCGGATGGCTCCACGGATCGCACGGCGGATATCATTCGCACGTTCGAGGATCCGCGAGTTATTGCACTGGACCTGCCACGCGGTGGAAAAGCGGCTGCACTGAACACGGGCATCAATCACTGCAATGGCGACATCCTGGTGTTCTCTGACGCCAACAGCATGTTCGGCAAGGACGCTCTGCGATCATTAGTGAGTCCGTTTGCGGATGATTCTGTTGGAGGAGTTGCCGGGGACCAGAGGTATTCAAAAAAGGGCAGCGATTCTGCCGCGGATGCAGGGGAGCGAAGCTATTGGAATTTCGACCGACGCATGAAAATCTGGCAGAGCTGTGCCGGCAATGTGACTTCGGCGACCGGGGCCATCTATGCGATCCGACGAACCCTGTTCCGCACTGTGCCGGAAGGCGTCACAGACGACTTCGCCACGTCGACTCAGGTAATCGTCGATGGCTACCGTCTGGTATTCGCTCAGGATGCGGCCGCCTATGAACCTGTGGCGGCCAGCAGTGGCGTGGAATTCGGCCGTAAGGTGCGCATCATTACCCGCGGTCTTCGCGGGGTACTGCAACAACGGACTCTGCTGAATCCATTGCGTCACGGCTTCTATTCTGTACAGCTGTTTTCTCACAAAGTCCTCAGGCGTCAGATGGTGTTCCCGCTGCTGGTGTTGCTGATCACAAGCAGCTTGCTTGCCGCTTCTTCACCATTCTATCTTGTGGCCATCGCGTGTCAGATTGTCTTTTCCGCCGCCGCACTTGCCGGGTACTTACTGAGCGGCACACAGTTCGGTCAGATGAAACCAATTTCACTTCCTTTCTTTTTCTGCATGGTGAACATCGCCTGTCTGTTTGCGACCTTCAATTCACTGACAGGCAAACGAGTCGTGCTGTGGGAACCACAGCGCGCGGCATCGTCGGGCCAGTCTCTGGCGCCCGAGGCGTAGGGCAAACAAATGTCAGTGTCGTTGGACAGTTCATCACCCCAGATCGACGGTCGTATCCTTGCGATTTGTATGGCATTTCTGTGCGCCGGCCTGATCGCCGCAGGGGCCCTGATCGAACAGCAACCGTTCGTCGCCGCCGCGGCAATTTTGACCATACCAGTCGTGATTTTTCTCTTCGTACGACCTGAATCCGCAGTCCCTCTTGCTCTGTTCGTGGTGTATTCAAACGCCGCAGTTGTCGCCGTGCGTTTTCACGGTGTACCCGCAATTGCCGCTGCCCTGGCTCCGGCACCTCTCGTTATCCCGCTTTTCTACAACATTGTACTGCGGCGACGCCCCATCATTGTGACGCCCGTTCTCCCCTGGATTGTGGCATACTTGGCCTGGCAGCTGATCTGTGCAATGTTCTCCGGCGACCCCGACACATCCCTTGACGGCGTCAAGGGAAACGTGCTGGAAGGTTTGTTGATGTATTTCCTTGTGACTAACGTCATCCGTAGTCCGCAGGTGCTGAGAATGGCTGTGTGGACGCTGGTTGCCGCCGGTGCCTTTATGGGAAGTGTCTCGGTGTACCAGCAGGCGGCGCGGTCGTTCGATAGTGACTTCGGTGGATTCGGACAAGTATCCGGTGGTCGGGGGTTCAAGGTGGCACATGGACACGGCGTCGTTCAGCAGCGTCGACTGGCCGGCCCCATCGGCGAAAAGAACCGCTATGCCCAGATCATGCTGATGCTGATTCCACTTGCGCTATCACGATTCTGGACGGAACGATCGCGTCTACTGCGTCTGCTGGCATTGGGGGCCACAGTCTTTTGCGGTATGGGGTGTGCCCTGACATTTTCTCGCAGCGGTGCACTGGCGTTCGCGCTGATGCTGCTGATCGGACTTGGCCTGAGATTTATTTCAAAACGGCAGATTGCGACCTTGTTTGCCGGCGGGCTTCTGCTGCTGCTGGCTGTTCCGCAGTACCGAACCCGCTTAGCGACTGTACCGTCTGCGTTGGGCATCTTTGGCGCATCATCGGCCGGTCAGGCAGAACCGGATGGCGCCATGCGTGGCCGGGCCACGGAAATGCTGGCCGCCGGCCGTATCGCGATTCATCATCCCATTCTCGGTGTTGGCCCCGATCTTTCCGGCACCTACACACGTGAATTCGGCCGTGTCGGCGGACTCAGAGCCTTAGAAGGAGATCGGGAATCCCACTGCATGTATCTGGAGATTCCGGCAGAAACTGGATTTCCCGGTCTGCTCCTGTTTCTGGGCATGTTAGCCACCTCAATATACACGTTGCTGCGCGCCAGACAGCTAAGCATTGGCAGCAATCGCGAACTCGAACAGACGGTCTCCGGATTCCTGCTGGCATTGACCGGCTACCTGGTCATGGGTGTCTTTCTGCACATGTCTTACATTCGCTATTTCTGGCTGATGCTGGCGATGGCCGACGCCTGCAACTATGTGGTTCAGACGTCAGCTCGCGCAACGCCCGAGCGGGCATCGATGGAGGCCATCGCATGACCGCTCTGCCGGAACAGACGCCTGCTCAGAATGATGTCGAAAATTCAACCAACGCCACACGAAAACTGATTCGCGGTTCGTCGCTGTTGACGTTCGGTCGGGTGATCGCAATTGTGCTGAACTTCGTCGTACAGGTGATCACCGTCCGTTTCCTTTTGAAGACGGACTACGGAGCATTCGCGTACGGGCTTTCGATTGTCTCCATGGGAGCCAGTTTCGCGCTGTTCGGCCTCGGACGAACACTTAACCGTTTCGCACCGCTGTTTCAGGAACGCCGAGAATTTGGCCGCATGGCGGGAACGGTCGTGCTTTCGCTGTGCTGCGTCGCTGCCATCGGCAGCGGTCTCGTCGTCGTTGTGCTTGGCGCACAGGGCTTCATTGGGGCAACTCTGGTTCACGATCCTCTGTCACTGTCACTCCTTCTCATTCTCATTCTGCTGGCGCCGCTGAAGGCGCTGGATTCAATTTTTGAAGAGATGTTCGCCACGTTCGCCAATCCCAGGGCTCTTTTCGTGCGACGCCACCTGGTCGGGCCGTTGCTCAAGCTGGCCTGTGTGCTGCCATTGATTTTCGCTCATTCCGATGTCCGACTGCTGGCGGTGTCCTACGTCATTGGCGGATTTCTTGGAACGGGCTATTCCGTGATCGTGCTGTGGTCTGTTTTCAAGAAAGCCGGCCTGCTGCAGCATTTTCGTCGCGATTCGATCCGGATCCCCGCACGACAGGTATTCGGTTTCAGCATACCGTTGATGTCCACGGACCTGCTGGTAATGGCTCGCCTCTCTCTGGTTACGGTGATTCTGGAATTCTGCCACGGAGCCCTGGGTGTTGCCGCGTTTCGAGCCGTCCTTCCTGTCGCCCGGCTGAACACCTTTGTCGCTGACAGTTTTCGACTTTTGTTTTCGCCTGCCATCTCCCGGATGTTCGCACGTGGAGACGTATCATCAATTGATCGTGTCTACTGGCGTACAATGGCATGGATTGCCGTGGCCACGTTTCCGCTGTTTCTGATTTGCATCGGCCTGTCGGAATTTGTCACGGTCACGCTATTCGGCAGCGACTATGCCGATTCCGCCGGAGTCATGAGTCTGCTGGCCACCGGATTCTACCTGAGCTCAGTCGTTGGCTTTAACAACGAGATACTGAAGGCCCACGGTTATGTCGGTCGCATCTTTCTGACGGACACGCTGACCATCGCCATCGCCATTGTCCTGCATCTGACCTTTGTTTCGGCCTGGGGAGCGATTGGCGCTGCGGGCTCCACCGTCGCCGTGCTGCTGATTCGCCCGCTCGGAAACCAGATTACGATCTATCGGCTGGGTTTGCTTCGGGAACTGGACTGGGGTTGCCTGCGGTTGTTCCTTCTGATGCTGCAGGTGACAGTTGTTGCCTGGTTGCTGCCGGGACAGATTGGCAACAGTATTATCAACCACCTACTGACAACGGTCGTGGGGTCACTTGCTGTGCTGACTGCGGCTCTGCCCGTGCTTGACATTGCAAACACGTTTCCGGAAGTGATGCGTTTTGTCCCGTTTAGCAAGCCCGTGGAAGCGCCGGAGACCTGATTGATGTCCATTGCCAAGCCCAAATCTGTGGATCAGACGATCGCACAATTTGACGTGAGCGAAGATCGATTTGCGACTCACCTGCGCGCCCATGTGAACCGCTTCTTCCCGGATCTTGATACGTCCACAACAACCGTACGACTTACTGACCATGTAGTCAGGCGTTACTCCCAGTTGCTCCAATACGAAGTCGCGGATGCCTCTGTAGTTTTCCGTGTGATCTATAAGATCCCATTTTCATTGCAGGATACAATGACGGCCCGTACCACGATTGGGGAACGGCCGCGTCTGTTCCCGATCGTCTGCCCCGTGAGTAATGGGCTGCGTGAATATCGAGCTTTGAAGTCGCTGCAACAGCACTACTCATCGCTGAAAGACTGTCGGTTTGGCGCGATATCAGTATTCGACCTCATTGAATCACCGTTCGTTGTCGTCATGCAGAAATGTCCCGACCCTGATTTAAAGTTGCTGCTGAAGCGTTCGACTCGTTTCCACCGCATTCGAAACAAGGAAACTCTGAATCAGGCGTTCGAGAACACCGGAGCATGGCTGAGAGAATTTCATAAACTGCCGACGCTTGAGCACACCGAGCAGCGACATGAAGACCGCAGTTGTTTTGTTGATTCGGTGAAGCGTTTTGCTGAAGGTCTGAGCCAGCAAACAGGGAATCGGTCACTCTTCCATGACATCAGTCAGAGACTTGCAGAATCCGCGCAGAGAATTCTCCCGGTCAAGCTGCCGTGTGCGATTATTCACGGCGATTTTGCTCCGCGCAATATTCTCGTACGGGCAGATTCCCGCGTGACGGTTTTTGACACGCAGCGTCGATGGCGAGCCCCTTTGTACGAAGACCTTGCCTATCTGCTGATATCGATCAAGGCTCCTGGCCCGCAGGTCCGAAGCCAGGGTGTGCTGTTTAAACGCAGCCAGCTCGCAAGCTGGGAGTCGGCATTCCTGAACGGCTATTTTCTGAATACACGGATACCGCTGGCGACGGTGCGACTGTACGAATGCCTGCTCACGCTTGAATGGTGGGCCGCGATCAACTTTCGCCACCGCGACGGGAACCTTAGAGAAAGGTTTGGCTTAAAGTTGAGCAATCGTTACCTGTCTCGTTATATGCAAAGCCTGCTGTCGGACATCGAATAAGTCAGCGTAATGAATTACAGCGAAACGCTATGATTACGACTCGCACAATCAAGCCTGAGCAACTGACTCACAGTCAGATCTGTGACTGGAAATGGATGCTACGCTCTAACCCGTCACTGGGCAGTCCGTTCTTTCGCCCTGAGTTCACACTGGCGGTTGGTCGCACACGGTCGGATGTACGAGTCATTATCGCGGAGACGCGCGGCGTTCCTGTTGCTTTCCTGCCGTTTCAGCTCGCCAGCAATGGCGAGCATGTTGCCGTGGGCGCAGCGCTAAATGACTTTCAGGGTGTGGTCAGCACTGCAGAGGCCGGATACTCAGTGGACGAACTTCTGAGACACGCCGGTATCCGAAGAATGTTCTGCCCCAAAATCGTGGACGGACAACAGAGGTTCGATTCCTTTGTCATTGGAGAAAGCGTCTCCCCCTACGTCGATTTGACCAATGGCTACGGTCAGTGGGAAAACGACTTGAAGAGGCGGGGCGTTCGGCTTTTGAAAAGGCTTGCCCGGAAGGAACGTAAACTCATTCGTGACTACGGGGCCGTTCACTTTGACTACCACATTGCGTCGCCTGATGTACTGCTAAAACTGATCGGATGGAAACGATCCCAGTATCGTCGAACGAATGAAAATGACACGTTCGCGGCGATATGGTCCAACGAACTCCTGCATGGACTACTGACAGTGCTGCGGGAGTCGGAACTGCAGCCTGTACTGTCGGCTATGTATGCGGGAAAGACTCTAGTCGCCGCTCATTATTGCCTGGCTGCTCCGGGTGTCTGTCATTCATGGGTTGCTGCATATAACCGGGAATATTCGCGGTATTCTCCCGGCAAACTATTACTCAGACGTCTGTTATATGAGATACCGGAAAGGCACATCAATCGTTTTGATTTCGGTGCTGGCGATGAAGCTTACAAATACAACTTCGCGAATAATGCCGTCAGTGTACGCCGTGTTATTGTTGACCGTAATCCGATACGCCGCTGGCTTCGATCAAATAGCTACCTCGCAAGAATGGCGGTCAAGGACTCGGCACTGGGGCCTGGCATTCGGAGCGTCCGAGATCGACTGCGACAGGTGACCTGCAAACTGCGTCCGGCTCAGAACTCTTTCATCGACGATTTTCTTGAGTCCATCGCTGTTGCGGCTTCTGGGGCGTCACGACCGCAGGTCGCAGACAGACAGACAGAGCTGACCGAATCGCCCACCCAAATTCAAGTGAATGCTTCGACACCAACATCAGACTGATCCACCACCGTTGTCTTCGACGGTCACGCTTTTTGAACCCGTTGCCGGGCACTCGTGGCCTGGATTCGGCATACATACGCTGCAATTTGTCTTTCGAAACCAACCGGCATATACCGCAAACATGGAACCACCCTCAGTCCACTGTTGGCATTCCTATCCCTGAAGGACTATCCGCAGAATCCACTTCCGTCCACGTCGGTGTGAAATAGGCTTTGGCTGTTGTTTGACAGGACTGATCCGTCAGACAACGTGAAGTTGAGCAGCTGACACTACAGGTGTTTCTAATCTCAACTCGGGTCAAATATACCCTCCGATTAATTCTCCAAGATTTCAGTATGGCGAGGTCGTCCCGTTGGCCGCTTTTAAAACATCCAATCCTTCTGTAGTCGGCATTCTATATCCAGGCACAATGGGGGCTGCGCTCGCAGACGTTCTGGTGGCTCGCGGATTTGATGTGATCACCACGCTGAACGGACGAAGTATACGCACCGCAGAGCATTGTGAGAGATCCGGCATTGTCACTCGAAATTGTCTCGCCGACGTCGTCCGGGAAGCGGACCTGATTTTTTCAACAGTCACTCCGAACGCCGCCGTCACAATGGCCGAAGATGTCCGTCAGGCTGCCGTACGGCGTGACCGTTCACTTATCTATATCGATATGAACTCCGTGTCGCCTCAAACAGTCGGTCGGATGGTGAAGAAATTCCAGAACAGCAGCGTGCAGTTCGTCGACGCGGCGGTTCATGGCATCGCAAGTCGGCTGAAAACCCAGGGGGCCGTATTCGCGAGTGGCCCCGGCGCTGACGTCTTGAACAGACTTTTTGGCACCGACGTTCGAGTGCGAATTCTGGGAAATGATGCCGGACGAGCATCCTTGATGAAAATGATGCTGGGTGGCATGTCGAAAGGGATCATCGGGCTGTTTCTTCAAAGCAGCCTGTTGGCGCAGAATTCCGAAATGACAGATGAGTTCTGCGACGAACTGGACCATTACTACCCCGATGTGCTGAGCTTCGTGGAGCGATCATTGCCCACGTATGTCCAACATGCCGGGCGACGTGCCCAGGAAATGCGAGAATTCGCAGCAACACTGGAATCCAACGAGCAGCCGTCTGAGATCGCGTTGGAATTATCCACACTGTTTTCCTCGCTCGAAGAGAGCGATTTGGCCTCTGTCTGCCACCACGAACCAACACCCCTGAAGCTGAAGCGACTGGTTGAGGTCATTTCAGCGACTCGATCGCCTGTCAAATATAATCGTTCTGACACCTTTCTTGTGTGACGAAGATAGAAAGAGAATTCGATGGCTAAGAAACTCCGATCCGCTGAATTGAATCCCGGTCCTGGATTTCGAATTCAGCAGGAATTCGAACGTTTGAGCGTCCCTGTAATGCAGGAACTGTCGCAGTTCGAGGTACCGGACATCTCAGATCTGCTCAACCGACTGTATGCCATTGACCCGGAAATTCGATGTCTGTCGGGACGATATCGGCTGTGCGGTCCGGCCTGCACCGTGAAGGTTTTTCCGGGTGATAATCTGATGGTGCACAAGGCACTGGATATCGCCAAACCCGGCGACATCATCGTGGTGGACGGAAGCGGCAGCGGATCGCGAACCAACGCATTGATTGGTGACATCATCTGCACGAAGGCCCAGCACCGCGGCATCCAGGGATTCATAATTGACGGTTTGATTCGCGATTTGCCGGCCATTGAAGAACTCGGTTATCCGGTTTTTGCACGTGGCACAACGGCCATCGGCCCGTTGCATCGGGGACCAGGAGAAATTAATTTTCCAATCGCCTGCGGCGGAACCGTCATCAACCCGGGCGACGTCATTATCGCTGACGATGCCGGCATGGTTGCTGTTCCGCGGGACATCGTGAGCACCGTTGTCAACATTCTGACCAGCCAGAGAGAAACGAATCGAGCGTACCTTTCTGCTGTGCAGCGGGGTGAATTCTCGAACGAGTGGGTCGACAATCTGCTTGCTCAACACGAGTGTCTGATCGTCGACGCCGCACAGGACGAGTCGCCGACCACCCAGACGCCGTCTGATGCCATAGTAACGAAATCTTAGCCCCGACACGTCACTCAACGAAGTCCCGCAGGTACCCGCTTCTGCCTGTTCCGGTGGGGGCCTGTGCAGCCTGCGAAAACACTCCCATGCCCTACTGTACTCCGTCAATCGGTTGACGATTCGCGGCGTGGAACAACACCACAATCTGCGTAATGCAGCGACGGAATCGCGAATAGTCATATGTCCCGTATTCTGAAAATTCAGGCGCTGGCTCATCGTGCCGTTTCTCTGTTAGGGAAGACGGGCCGGCAGTCTACGGTCGCAAAACGACAGCGTGCGGACTTCTACAGGGCCGCATGGCAGGATGCGGCGCGACTTTTGGGGGCAGATGCGGAAACCCTCGATCACGACGTGTTGTTAATTCGTGGAAACGGCCAGTCAACCCGCGTCTTGCTGAACTACACAGAACTCGACGATCCCGTTTCGTTGCGCATCGCCGGTAACAAGCCACTGGTACACAAACTGCTGCATACGCGCGGCGTTCCGGTCCCGAAATACCGAGAGTTCACACTGAATGGCATTGCGGAAGCTGCCGAGTTTCTGCAGGCCCATGGCACATGTGTGGTGAAGCCTGCTTCCGGTACGGGCGGCGGAAGCGGTGTCACAACCGGCATCCGTTCTTCCCGGCAACTTCGAAAAGCGTCAGTTCTGGCAGCAGGTCACGGTTCCGAACTAATCATCGAACAGCAAATCCCAGGGACGAATCTTCGCCTGTTGTTTCTTGACGGCCAACTGCTGGACGCCATCGAGCGTCGCCCGCCGACTGTCACAGGAGACGGACGCAGCACCATGTCACAGCTGGTTGACGCTGTGAATCAGCGACGTCTGCAGGGCGGTTTTTCGGTCGCGCAGTCCATTCTGGAACGTGATGCGGACATGCGACAGACACTGGCGGGTCAGGGGCTCACGCTGAGTTCCGTGCCGTCTAAAGATGCTGTTGTACAGCTTAAGACGGTGATTAACGATAATACAGCAGAAGACAATGTGTGCATTGCGGACACACTGCACCCAGCGGTCATAGACGTGGCTCGAGATGCCGCGAATGCTGTCGGCCTGCGACTGGCCGGCGTGGACATCGTTACCTCGAATCCGTCGCACTGTCTGGCGGAGACCGGTGGTGTGGTACTCGAAGTTAACTCTGCTCCGGGACTGTATTTTCATTATGCCGGCAGCAAAACCCGCAAACCCGTCGCCATCCCCGTACTGGCGGCATGCCTGAACTATTCGATCGAACCAGACACGTGGAACACCCCTGAGGCAGCATCGTTGCCGGACGGGATCTGCGAACCTGCCCCAACAGTCTAAGCAGTCTAATCCGTCAACAAGAAACAACAGAACAGCCGGATGCCTTCAGCGACCGCACTTTCCCAACCGCCGCGAATAACCGCACACACACCGGATGCCGGGCGACAGCGACCGTCTGTCATCATCGTTGGCGGAAACGACAACGCGCTATCACTGGTACGTGGCTTCGGGCGGCGAGGCATTGACGTGTACGTCATCAATCAGCCCGATTCTGATGTCGCAAAGAGTCGATATGCTCAGGCCATTCGGCTGCCTGGTGATCAATCGTTCGAAGCTGCAACTACAGAATGGCTCTGCGGCACTGAGTCCGATGAATTTCGACAAAGTGTCCTGCTGGCCGCCAGCGATGAAGCGCTGTCTATCTTCGCCGAACATCACGACATACTTTCGCGCCGTTTCCTGCTGGACCTGTGTAATCCCGTAGCACAGCAGCAGATGCTGGACAAGCTGGAGACATATCTCCAGGCACGAGACGCAGGAGTACCAACTCCACGATTCTGGCAGATACGCACTCAGGATGATCTGGCTCAACTCCGCGATGATCTTGTCTATCCCATCATCGTAAAACCTGTCCTGTCACATATTTTTCAGCAGCGATTCAATACAAAGTTCATCGTGGCCGACAATTTTGAGCAACTGGGTGAAGCCTTCACGGTCGCAGCCGACGCCGACATCGACGTATTGTTGGTCGAAAAAATTCCGGGTCCCGATACACAACTCTGCAGTTACTACACGTGGCTGAACCAGGACGGCGACACCGCGTTTGATTTTACGAAACGCATCATCCGACGCTATCCAACGAACATGGGGCTCGCCACCTACCACGTCACCGATCATGTCGAAGGCGTGAAGGAACACGCCGTGAGGCTGTTTCGTCACGTGGGGCTGCAGGGACTTGCAAATGCCGAATTCAAATACGATGCCCGCGACGGTGTGCTGAAATTGATCGAATGTAATGCTCGCTTCACGGCCGCCAACGGTCTGGTCGCCCGCTCCGGAATGGACCTGGGTGCTTTTGTCTACAACAAGCTTACCGGGCTACCGTTACCACTCATGGACAATTTCCGTGACGGCCTGACACTCTGGGATCCAATGCGTGACTTCAAAGCATTTTGTGAACTCCGTCGCAGTGGAGAGCTGTCTTTGACCGGCTGGCTGCGGAGTGTGACACGACGTCACTGCTTCCCCGGATTTGACCTGACGGATCCACGCCCTGGCCTTGCTCGGTTCATGCGGCGCGTCCGCAAGTCGCGCGACTGATACGGGACGCCGTCACGCATCGGATAATGCTCCGTAAGGAAGCTTTAAGACTTAGCACCGAAAATCAATCATCCAGACTTGCTAACTCACCGTCGCTGGCGCGCCGCAGGAAACCACATGACAGCCTCTCATGAAAACAGTCTGAAACAGGACATTTCCTCACGTTCTGCTGCCACGTCCTCGTCACCGAGCCATTTGACGATTTTTGCGTTTATTTGGGGCTGCCAGGCTCTGGTCCATCAGGATTTCTACTCCGCCTGGATGAAAGAGAACGACCCGCGAGGCTGGGTTGTTACGATCCTTGCTGTCGGAACCCTGCTGCGGCCGTCGTCGATCCCATTGTTCACGGGGCTGTTGTTAAGCAGCATCGTTTACAATGTGACGAAGTGGCCTTTTGTGGTGAACCATATCCTGCTGGAATCCATCATCAATGCCACAGTTCTGGGAGCCATCGGCCTGACTGTGTTCCGACGTCGCGCGTCTTTGAATTTGAATGCAGAATTCCGTGAAGAGGTCTTTCAGCGTTTCTCTCCGGTACTCTGCGGCGTGCTGGTACTGATGTACTGGTTCGCGTTCATTTCTAAATTGAACACGGGGTTCATTAATGTGGACGTAAGCTGCGTCGTTGCAATGTACGGGGATCTGTTGCGACGTTTCCCGTTTCTTCCAAATAATTCAACAGCTCACAATGCGGCCATTGTCATGACGCTGGTGATAGAGTTCGCGATACCACTGTGTCTGTCGTTTCGTCGAACTCGCTGGGTAGCAATTCTAATCGGGATACCCTTTCACGTGACTCTCGGCCTGCTTGGCCATCGCACATTCTCCGCTTTTGCTTTTGCCCTGTACGTTCTGCTGTGCGTGAACGGAATCAGGCCGGTTCTTGCGATCTGCCAACATTGGCTCAGAGAAAACATCTCCAGAAACTTACGCCGCATCGGCTATTCATCTGTCTGCGTGGCGGTCGTTGCCACAATATCGTTGTTGATTGTGCTGGAACTGAGCGGACACTTCCGTATGAAGATCGCCGGAGTTGGCATCTATCAGGTACCCTGGCTGCTCTGGCTGGGATGGTCACTGCTGGTCAGCATCGCCTGTACTGCCGGAATGTACTGGTCGGGATATCGTCAGAATACTGAAACCGTCTCTGTACAGCCGACCTCAAGGCCCGGTTTGCTGTGGGGCATAATACCGTTGATCGTGCTGATGGGGCTGTCTCAGTACATTGGCCTGAAAACGGAAACCTGTTTCACGATGTACAGCAATCTGCGAACAGAAGGAGACTGGAACAATCATCTGTTTATGCCGGCAATCAGACTGGGATCATGGCAGGATGACCTTGTGAACATCGTCGCCACCGACCATGCCGACCTTCAGGAGTACGTTGAACGCGACGATCTGATTACGTTCTTCGAACTGCGTCGCATCGTATCTGCGACATCGTGCGATGTGCCATTCTATCTGGATTACGAGAGATCCGGCGAGGCACAGTATCTGGCGTTCGCAGACAATCAGCTCACTCAATCGGAGTCATGGGGGAAGCACTCTGAGTTGCTCGGCAAATTGCTGTATTTTCGACCGGTCCCGACAGCCGAATGCGTTCCTTGTCGGCACTGATCTCGGCCACACTACGAAAGCAGGACTATTGATCGCCTCTGACGCCAGTCTAAGCCAGCAGCTTATCGAACACCGTAGCTGGCAGAACGCCGTAGCTGGCAGAACGCCGGTCAATCCTGGTCCAGTCTCCGATATCGGTATGACAACCGAGTGTGGTCGAAACCAAGTGTTTCAGCACAGTCGCGTATGTGGACAGCGTCCTGCACGGTATTGTAGCTGAGGTCGTCGGTTTCTCCGTAGATCGCGCCGCCGCTTTTGATCTGTCCTCTTCGATTCGGTTTTCTGGTTCTGATAACCCGCCACGCACGAAACAGCAACTCGATCCGACGTCGATCTGCGCCGAAGTAAAGTCAAAGACATAGTTCACATGCCGTGCGTATTTTCGTCCACAAAAAATTGTAACGTCCAACGTGGTACGTTAGCCGGAGATACACAAGATCAAACTCCCAATCAGCAATAGCTTACGATGAGCGGTCCGCCCCGAGTTTGTTGCTGCGGGTTAATGTCGCTGTTGACTCTGCCATCTTTTGTAGGCTGGCCGCTAAATTGGGCAAACCCCACTGTGGCATGTAGTCCTCCGCGCTTACCTGGGGCAACCGCTGTGAGGAAGCTGCATCAAGTATGATTCTACGACCATCCGGTGAGGCTCCGACCTGGCGGACTTTGCAGCCATTGAAATTGAGCAAACTGCCTGAGGGGCATCAATCGATGTGGGTGAATTATTGCCAGTTGACTGAGCGTCGGTTTGTGGCCGCGCAAAGCCTTCATCTATCAGTTCAGTAATTTGGGCGTTAATGCGGCGTGGAAGAACGACGGTGGACCAAAGGATTAACTCGGCATAAATACGGTTCAATTCCGAAAGATCGTTCCAATAGTGAAGAACATGCATTTCGAGTGCCACCCCGAGGAAGTGGCGAGAAGGTCTGTCTGGTAGTTCGGACAGCAGAATGTGCGTTGTGCCATAACGAATTGCGGCCTGTGGGGCGGCAGGGATCCTGACGCCTGACAGTACACAGGGAATTCACTACCCAGTTCGGTAAGCCACCTGGGGACATTCCCTGCAGTGGCCTCGTGTCATTTGAATCTATCCCCGAAATTGGTCACGCTATGCCCCTAAGCCATTCATGACAGCGAATGAATCCATGCAAAAGCGGTCGCAAGCTTATCCGGGAAATGGAAAAGATTCGTGGCAGGTGCCACGAGTGCGTTATGGAGGAGCATCGGTGTTCACCGAGGGGCGGTAAGATGCAAAGGCAATGACGTCTGCCGAACTATACGATAAGTCGGTAACGCAGCTGGTCATTCCCTGACGGCCACACGTGCAAGCGCTGAAGCTCGTCGTCGGCAACAGGAATACGAGGCAGTGGAGGGTGCACTGGATGACCTACGCACCGCACTGAAGATTCTGACGGAATGAAACGAAAAGGAACTGAAGTGAACGACGAAAAGCAAAGAATGACGCACGGTCTGGTCCCCGTAGCGGCAATACTTTTTCTGATCAGCTCCACCACCTATGCTGGCGGCGTGATCCCGACGGTCAAAGCCACCTATCGTCTGGAGGGAAGAGGATCTTCTGCAACGTGCTTCGTTGTGAAGGTGAAAGAGTCTAAGCCGTTAGCGCTGGTGACCGCAGCCCACGTGCTGATTGGGGTTAAGGACGATTTTGCGGCTGTCGTTCTCCGTCGTTGGGACGAAGGACTGGCAGAATACGTTCGTGAGTCCAGAAACGTGACCATCCGGACGGGCGACAAGCCTCTCTGGAAACAGCATCCGGAGCACGACGTCGCAGTATTGGAACTGCCGAAATTTGATGTTCCGGTGGACGCAATTCTCGTCGAGACCCTGGCAACTGCCGACGACTTCGGACAGGTCGAAGTGGGGCACCTTATTCGCAGCATCGGTTATCCACATGCTGCACAGTTCGATCCGAGTGAACCCGGTTTTCCGTCAGTTCGCCTGGGATGTGTCGCCAGCTTTCCGATCAACCCATATAAAAAACACCCGACATTTCTTGTTGACTACAACACGTTCGAAGGTGACAGCGGTGGGCCGGTTGTTGTCGAGCATAACGGAACCGTCAGGATCGTGGGGCTGATTGGAGGTCAGCACTTGATTAACGAAAAATATAAACTGACCTATCAGGAAGGACACATTCGGAAGCGGCTTGGATTTGCCATAGTCGTCAATGCTCAGGCGATTACGGAAACGCTCAACCGCGAAGAGTAATTCTTATTGAAAACCTTTTGTCTGCAGCAGTTTTCATCGCACGCTGCGTCGATCGGTCGTTGGCAGCTGCGTCCACATCCGTGTATCGCTTAGGGCCAAAGATGCTGTTCAGCTGGGGGCCGGTCGCCCGCTGTGGGTTACGACATCCTGAATGAATTTCTCTGAGTTCTCGGACACTGATCTGTGATGATGGGCCTGACTTGGTGTCGCACACTAATTCTGCAGGCCGCGAGGATCCTCAAAAAGATTTGAACTCAACCGACAATTGACGATTCGTCTCCACCTGTGTCATCGACTGCTTTGCCCGGTTAGGCCAAAAAATTTCAATGTTGACCGGTCCATTATGATCGCCGAGCCCCAAATGCAGGGTCGCTTCGCTCTGGTTCCCCTCGCCTGTGCCAGCTTCAACTTGTCGGGTAACTGTCTTGTCACCAACGGCGATGCGCACCTGAGCGCCGATCGCAGAACGATTAATCGTCTTGCCGTCGCCGACTAACTTCACCTTCAGCCAGGAATGCGGTGTGCCTTGATTCTGGAATAACTTGCCTGCGGATGTGAGGTCGAGGTCGCCATCGTTGTCGTAGTCCGCCCAGGCAGACTGGTAAGTCGGGGGCAAACCAGAGAGCTTCGCTGCAGCCGTGACGTCCTGTACCGCGAACGTTCCATCATTGCGAAACAGCACGGAGTTGTTCTTGCGCCCAAACGAAGCAACCCCGTAGACGGTCGTAAAGAACAAGTCAAGGTTACCGTCGTTATCGTAGTCGGCTACGCTCGGCGAAGCGTAGGACTCTTGATAGTGAATACCGCACGTTCCCAGGTCCTCGAATGTGAAGCCCTTTTGCTGGCCGAGGTTCTTCAGGAACCGCGACTTCGGTTGATCGCCACGGGCATCAACGTGGGCAAAGTTGCCTGCGAACAAATCGATCAGCCCGTCACTGTTAAAGTCACCCCACGCAGCACCGATCGAATGCCCACCGCCGAAACCGGGCTTCGTCGCTATCACGCCGTACTGGCCTGCGACTTCCTTAAAGCCGGCCTTTCCATCATTCAACCACAACAAGTTCGGTTGCAAACGATAGTTGGACACGTAAACGTCAACATCCCCATCTTGATCGAAATCGCAGGCTGTCATGCCACGAGTCGCATGGTTACCCGCGCTCCGCTCGACGCGAAAGCTTTCTCCACCTTCGTTGATTAGAACCAGTAGCGACCGTTCACTCCCCTCGTAACCTCCTACGTAAAGGTCCGCGAAGCCATCGTTGTTAAAATCGGACCACACAGCGCCGCGTGACCCGACTCGCGGAAGGTCCGGTAGCGGGACATTGTCGAACCCACTGCCGCCATTGTTGCGGTATAACTTCATCGACGACCAGGAAAATAAATCCACGAATCCGTCGTTGTCGAAGTCCGCGGCGACCGCGGATCCTGGAGCAACCTCGCCAAGTTTACTAAACGATTTGCCTTCATGGTTCTTCCACACGGCACCTGCACACACATCGACCCAGCCATCGTTGTCAAGATCGGCCCAGCATGCCGCACCATCCCCAAGTTGCAGCCCAACATCGCCGCTGACATCCCTGAACACTACCGCTGGGTCCTGGGCGGTTACCGTTTCGACGAACAATAACAGGCACGTAGCGAGATACTTAGACATATCGACTCCTGGGATGAGCGCGGCTGGATGTTTTTTGCATTCTAACGGATTGCTGCGAGCACTGGCCTGATCTGCCCCAACGGACGGTGCCAGTTTCTAAGTTAGATCCGGCCGGAAAATTAGTGGTGACAGTACGGATTCCGGCGCTGGCGGCCGGTACTTCAATACACTTAGGGGACGCACCGCATTGTAATGACATTTCCAGCGTTCTGTCTGCACACAAGCTGCCAGCAAAGTGTGCTCGAAAACTGCAGCGGCCAACTTCGGAGAAACTGAGTCTTGGCTGGATGAAATCTTATGGTATTATTTATGGATTGACTTTTACAGGGTACACAGGATATGGCGAATTCGTTTACTGGTGGTCTGTCTTCACGACGCAGCTTTTTGCGTGCGGGCGCATTAACTCCGCTGGGTGTTTCGCTATCCGGACTGCTCGCACAGGAAGCTGCGTCAGCGACCTCTGGAAATACAAATTGCATCCTGCTCTGGATGCTGGGCGGGCCAAGCCACATCGACATGTACGATCTGAAGCCCTACGCGCCTGCGGAAATCCGTGGGGAGTTAAACCCAATCCAGACGCGACTCGCGGGAGTGGAACTCGGCGAGTTAATGCCCAATCTGGCGCAGTGCAATGACAAATTCAGCTTGATTCGGTCGATGCATTCTTACACGTCAAGTCATGGTATGGGCGATCATCACCTGCTCAGCGGCCGGCGATACTCCAAGGAATTCATGCCACCAAGTTTCGGAGCGGTTCTGGCCTGGCAGCAGGCCAGTGAAAGCGGCGGAGTCCCGCCGTTTGTCCAGGTGGGCGATATGAAAAGCACGAGCTTCGGACGTCAGGGACAGGCCGGGGCGCTGGGCCACAATTACGACCCGTTCCTGGTAGACCGTGATCCCAACAGCAGCAGCTTTCAGGTCGAAGCATTCAGCACGCCTGACAGTATTGGAATTCCGCGACTGACCGATCGCGGGAGTCTTTTAAGATCCGTCGATCAGTTTCAATCGATGCGGGACCGACAGCTTCTATTTGCGAAAACACACGACGCGTTTACCGAACAGGCCTTCAACCTGCTGACTTCTCAAAGGGCGAAGAGGGCGTTTGATATTGAACAGGAGCCGAAACGGGTTCGAGATGCGTACGGGCGTAATCGCGTTGGGCAAGGTCTGTTGCTGGCTCGTAGACTGATCGAATCCGGAGTCCGGTTCGTCACAGTCAAAGGTTATGTTCGATACGGTTGGGACCATCACCCCGAGGTGTTCCCTCGATTGCGCACGGAAGTTCCGCCGTACGATCAGGGCTATGCGGCGTTGCTTAGAGATCTTGACGATCGAGGCATGCTGGAAAATACCCTGGTCATTACCGCAGGTGAGTTCGGCCGAACTCCGCGGCTCAACACGGACGCCCGTGGCCCAGGGCGAGACCACTGGAGCCGGGCATTCAGCCTGACAATCGGTGGTGGCGGCATCAAGACCGGCATGGTCCTCGGCGCAACCGACAAACACGCCGCCGAAATCATTGATCGCCCGGTCTCCGTCGAGGATTACGCGGCCACCGTTTACCACGCTCTTGGTATGGCCCCGCGGAAGGTCTACCACATGCTCGATGGACGCCCCACGGAAAGTCTTCCGGCTGGCAAAGTGATCCCGGAGTTAATTGGCTGATTGGCGGCGTTGGCATGATTAATCCGGGCTGGACATCAACCCTTCCCGCACCGCCAATCGCGAAGGAGCCGTTAGGTGTTTTGTCTCGCTCGGTGCTGCCCAACACCCTTCCTCAGATGGCACGTGTCGGAATACGGTGGACTTCCTGGCGCAGACTGGGCTGCGCCAACCTCTGTTGGAGCACGTGTTGTCATGAGGCGGTGTTGTGAAGTTTGATCGGCAACCCTCGACACCAGTACCTGCCCCGCGATCGAGAGGAGATTGTCGTGGAAGCCCACGGCATGATCGCTCGCTGGCGAGAAGCTGCTATGCCACTGGATAAGTCCAGGCCCCACCCCTGTACCCAGTGGGTCAGATCATTGGTGGTGTCCTGCTGGTCAATGGAATCAAGGGCTTGCTCGATAACTACGCTAACCGTTGCGTGGCGGATGATCCGGTTCGCAATGGCATCGCTATTCTGGCAGGGCACTTGTTCGATAAGCGGGTCCCCGTCAGCAAAGTGGTGGATGAGGTGATCCGGTTGGGATTGACGGATCCTCTCATACCCACGAATGAACGCAGAACGCACGAATCTCAGAAACGTGGGCTCGACAAAGTGCTCCTTCGGGCAAAAAGTTCGTTGTGCAATTAGAGAACGAGGAAGACGACCGATTCGTATTGTAACTCCTCAAAGAGAGAATACGATTCGTCAGGATCCAGATCGTAGCCCGGTACGGCTTCTTCTCCATTGAAGAGACCGGGCCGGATAGCGAGGATGGTCCCGATGATTTCACGGATTGGGTGCTGAGTCGGGACTATCTGAAGATCGCCTGATTTACACCTGCTGGCCCGTTGGGTGCGTGCGAACGCGGTCGGGCGTTTTTTAAGCTGTTGGGTCTTGGGGGCATGGCGGCGGGTGATGGCAGTGCTGCTTCAGGACTGATCGCGGCTATGGAGAGCTCACGTCAGTTCGATCTGTTGAGACACTTTCGGGTGTTTTGCTCGCAAGAAGCCGTGTCCGTAGCACGGTAACGAGAGATACGACGCTCCCCCAAGTCAGTCCGAAAACATCGGGAGACATAAGCACTGCAAACGCTAGCCCCAACCAAGGCGCCCCCCCCTCCAATAGGCTGCTGTGAATCTCCAAACTCTGATCCATAGCGACAGCGATCGATCACTCTGGGCGTAGTACCAAATCGCCAAGGCCAAACAGCAAGGAAGCCAGAAGGTGAAAAATAGATAGGAGAATTTGATCTCCTCGTTTCGGGCTGTGAGCAATCGACTTGCTACAACCGATATGAGAGCGGTGACTCTGAGAAAGGTTCCGCCGAGACTGAGTCTTTGGCGACTTTTTTGTTGATTCCCATGTGCCCTAAGCTCGCATATGGCCTCACTGCCCAACCTGTGCCCAACTTAATTTGAACGACCGCTCGTCGACATACCAAGTCCACACCACACTCCGTGGCGAATCTGATGTCGCTGGGCGTATGTACATGTTTTCTCAGGCGGCGATCATACCCGTTCAAGCAAATGCCGTAGCCAGCGTGGCGGCGAGTGGAAAGTGTGTGGCGATGTCTCAGGCGACGGCGTCAAATGTCCGGTACGCTATGAGAAACAGCACGCATCAAATCTGCAGCAGGTCGCCCAGATCTTCAAAGATATCGTCCAGAAGATTGTCGACGTCAGGCTGGCCGGTAGATGGTGTGGCAGCCAACAGACTAAGATCTGCGTAGTACTTCGACGACAGTCTTGAGATCAGTGTCCCGGAAGCGGCTGGCTTGCCGTCCCACGAATAGAAACTGCCGTCTTCCGTGATAAAGTACCAGCCGCTGTCGCCTTTCATCCATTTTTCATTCCGACCACCCCAGTTGAAGTGATCACTTGGTGTGACGTACAGATTCAGTCCATGATCGACGGCATAGGCCGCTTCGTCTGCCGACAGAGACTGAAGAGCCTCAGTCAGCAGAGTCGGGTCTGCATGGTAACGAGAATCGAGGTCTGCGATCAGGTCTCCATTCATACCGGCACCACGCGTCCACTGATAAAGACTTCCTGTGGGTGTTATGAAATACCAGCCCTCGGTTCCCCGGATCCATTTTTCACCTTCACCGCCCCAGTTCGTGCTGTAGTTGCCGTCTGATTCGAGCTTCAGGTCGTAATCCAGGTTGGCCGCTGTGAAACGGGCTATGTCGTCGTCCACAGTTGTTGTGGAGTCCGCTCGAGCCTCACAGAGTTGCTCCGGATCAGAATAGAAGGATACGGGCAGGCTGGCGACAATGTCTCCGGTGGCGTTGCTGCTTCCATCCCACCTGTAAAGGTTCCCGTCCGGTGTAATGAAGTACCAGCCTTCTTCACCATGCAGCCACTTTTCATTCAGACCGCCCCAGTCTTCAAACAGATTCTCTGTAAGAGTTAGTTCCAGACGCTGGTCAAGTTCATAGACCTCCAGAAACTGGGCTGGTGTCGGCCCCACCGCAGTCACCCGATCACCAGTGGCCTCATTCCGAAGTTCAACCTGAGATTTCTCACCGCCATTGTTCCGAATCGCCTCAAGGTCTGCCTGTCCTTCAATGGAGTCGGTAGATGTCTGGTTTCCACGTAAATCCTTAGCAGCTGTCCCTTCCTGCTGAGATGCCGAAGCGGAATTGACCCCGCCAAACAGGAACTGCACATCTCCACCGCCACCAATCTGCTGTTTGACATAGATCTTATAATCTTCGACTTCACCGGGTCCGCCGTACTGGCCGGGATGCGGAAATCCCGAGTCCGTGACCCGAAAACGAGCATAGGTGTTTCCGAGCGTCGCTCCCGTGGGTACAGAGAACGTCTGCGTAGTCGTACCGTTCATGATGGATTGGCTGTTAAAGATGATTTCCGCAGAGCCGGAAGTGTTGTCAAAAATTCCGTCCTGATTGAAATCGATCCACGCATCCAGCACCGCTGACGATGCTCCGCCCGTTGTCTGAATTGTTACATCGACAGTCCCTCCGAGGGCGAGGGAATAGGCTCCATTGGTGATACCGTCTTCATCGTCGCTAACGTTGATGTCATCAGCGTCAGCATCAGGACTGGGTTGTCCATCGGGTTCTGTGTCAAACTTACTGCCGAGCACCGGGCCGCCGGAAGCGTGCCTGGCACCGTCGTTGGCCAGTAAGGTGGGATAGTTATGGGCATCATCGTCCGGCAGGTCTCCATAGTCCAGGTCCTCCGACGGCGACTCAATGTCGATACGATAGTCTTCAACCTCACCCCTCTGTGATAGCCCGGTGGGCGCCAGTCCGCCCCAGCTGCTGACGCGGAAGCGAGTATAGGTGGACCCTGTTGTTGCACTCGACGGCACTGGAAAATTCAGCGGGTTAAGTCCAGTGGCGATCGGTTCACTGGTAAAGATCTGTTCTCCGGCATCGGTGAAATCGCCATCAGCATTGAAATCGACCCATGCATCCAGATAGGCGGAACCCGGCGAGCCGAGCGTGACGAATGCCGTGCCTACTGTGCCGGCCACCATGCCTGACAGAATCACACCGTCTTCATCATCGATTCCGCCCAGGTCATCGCCGTCGGCATTAACACTGGGCTGACCATCCAGTTCTGCGTCAATCAAGGTGCCAAGGAACGGGCCGCCCAGAGTGTGCCTGGCACCGTTATTGGCCAGCCACGTTCTATAGCCAAGGGATTCCGGGGCGTCGCCAAAGTCCATGGATGGCTGCTGCGGTTCGATGGAGGTGCGATGATCTTCCACTTCACCGAACGGTGCCGGACCGATCTGCGGTGTGGTTGGTGCGAGTCCTCCTGTGGTGCTGACGCGGAAGCGAGCATAGGTGCCACCTGGCAGTGCACTCGACGGCACTGGAAAATTCAGCGAGTTAGTTCCAGTAAGGATCGGTTGACTGCTAAAGATCTGTTCTCCGGCATCGATGAAATCGCCATCAGCATTGAAATCGACCCATGCATCCAGATAAGCAGAGAGTGCGTTACTCAGAAAAACGTTTGCTGTCGCGGTTCCGCCGGCCACCATGCCTGACAGAACCACACCGTCTTCATCATCGATTCCGCCCTGGTCATCGCCGTCGGCATTAACACTG
>JABABI010000053.1 GCA_014238335.1 Fuerstiella sp. | reverse complement strand
TGCAGCTTCCTCGGACAGCCGCATTGAAGCACTGGAATTACTCGTGTTGCAACGCAACCGCGAGCAGCGGCGCGTACTGAAAGTCATCTCAAGCACAGGAGCAGCTGGATTCGCAGATTTTCCGGACATCGACTACGCACCGGCCCTAGGCGGTGTCGCCAAAGATCATCTGATCGGTGCCAATCCCTTTGCCGTGGAAGCCATCTGGTCAAAGATGCGGCAGGCCGGTGTCCTTTGTTCGCATCGCACTGCCGTGGATTATGCCCTCTGGGACCTGCTCGGCAGGGAAACTGGTAAGCCCGTCTACGAACTGCTCGGCGGTCCGGTGCGCGACCGAATCAGGATCTACCGCTACAACAAACCGAGCCGAGACAAACTGTTTCTTGAAGACGCCTGGCGCGCCCTGGGTCGAAAATTCGCCCAAGATCCCGGTGCGGCCGTGAAGACAGATCCATGGTTAAATTTCGAAAGATTTAGCGACAAGAAAGCCTGGGAGGATGATATCGACGAGGGCGGCGGGAAAATGCCGACCGAAGAGAACATCGCGTTTAACGAAATGGTTTTCCGTTGCCTTCGCGAAGGGGCGGGCGACAAGCTGGACCTGATCCACGGCGGCCACGGTCAATGCTCTGCCGACGGGGCAATCGCGACCTGCAAACGGCTCGAACAGTATGACCTTTTCTGGATAGAAGAGCCGGTGGCGCCAACCAGTAGCATGGATGAAATGGCGAAAGTGGCTGCTGCCACCACTGTCCCCGTTGCGACAGGAGAAAACCTTCAGGGTCTGGAAGACTTTACCCGTCTGATCGATAAGCGTGCCGCATCCGTTCTCAATCTGCCACCGCCCAACGTCGGAGGGCTGACCGAAGCACGCAAGATCGCAGCCCTGGCCGAAATACGAGGCGTGCAGATTGCGCCGCATTTCTTTTCGTATGGACCTTTATGCTGGGTGGCAATGGCCAACCTTTGCATGGCCACACCCAACGTATTGATTCTCGAAGCAAATTCGTTGCGTGAAAGTCCGTCCGGACCCAAGGGTCTCAACAAGAATCAGTTTTTCAAAGAACCGATCAAAATCGATGGCTACTACTTCGTGCCTTCCGGCAAACCGGGATTGGGTTATGAATACGATGAGAAATTCGTTGTAAGCCGAAAAAGGTTGGCGTGAATAACGAGTCGTGTTTCGTCGCTTTGTTGTGCGGCAACGAGCAACCAAACGGTGGTAACCTGTATCACAAAAATCCGGCAGGCGTTCACTTGGAGATTGTATCGGCCCGACTCACGCTAGTGCTGAATGAAGCATGCCTTACGAAGTGATCGGCTGCCTGACTCTCAGCGCCGGGCAACAACAATCCCTCTTTCAACCTTAATTTACCAAGAGACCTCAGCCATGAATTACATGACCAACACATGCGCAGCAATCCTCTGCAATGCACTTCTATGTCTTTGCGTGTTCGATGTATGTGCCGCCGATCCGCCCGTGTTTAAGTCTCAGCAATTTGAGAAAGCCACACTCATCTACTCGGACGACTTCGACGGGGAATACAACAGAGAACGATGGGGTGCCCCGAAGAAAGACAGGCAAATCAAGGACGGGAAGCTGGTTGTGACTGCACGGTTCAAATCGAAAGAAGAGGCGATGAAAGTGCTCAAACGCGATCATCATCTCGGGCTGGAACCGGTCGTCCACCTCAATCGGATCCCGGAAGCGTTTGTCTGTCACATGCGTTACAGGTTCGAGACGGACAAACTCTCACCCGGCAGGCCCGTTCTTCAGATCGGCCACCACATGATCGCCTTCAACTACTTGGAAGGAAGCGGGCATCGGATCAAACTGCCGGATGGCCCTACGTTTGCCGAGCCCAAGTCAGAAATGAAGCTCGGCGAATGGATCGACCTGGTCATCGAGTACAGGAAGGGTGAGATAACCATTGGGGTCAACGGTTACAGCAAGACGTACAAACACAAAGCGGTAACCATCATCAACGAGAAGGACAAACTCGGGCCGAGGTTTACGTTCAAGGGCGGTCCAAATTGTCGGATCGTCTTTGACTCAGTCCGTCTCTGGAAATGCGAAGAGTGACCAAATCTGGATTCTTACCAGATACGAAAACGGCACTATCCACGAGCCTGATATCCGTCCTCAACAAGAACCCGCGGAACGCGGTGCTGTTGCTACGCTAATTCAGGCGTTTCAGAACTTGGGCCACACGCGCGCGGCTTACGCCGAGAAACCTGGCCAATTCAGCCCGCGTGCTGACCTCGCCGAAGTCAAGAAGCGACTGATAGTAGAAGGCTAAACGCATGCGATCGCGCTTCGGCGCTGCTGACTGCGATTCCGCCCGAGTTTGGTCCGAAATTGAGTTCCACTTGAACATTTCGACGTACGGCAATCGACGTAACCTTTTGGTACGAAAAGGCACCTATCTCCACGAACCCGCGGTTCGGATTGAAACCGCCACGGGGGTTCTTCGGTCTCGGCAGCTCGGTTAACAGTCACGCGGCGTTGCCCTTCCGGTTCCGACAAATGGCGAAATCGAAGTGGAACGGAAAACAATTCAATTGGACAAATAGTATGAAAATAGCATTGGGCATCCTTCGCTCATTCTCGCTCACATTTCTGGCCGCAGCTTCCTTCGCCAACGCTCACAAGAAACATGGCCCGATAACGTTTTACCACGTGCCTTTCACCAGCGGGACGTTTTCACTTTCGTGGAAACGAGACTCACCTCAGAAGATGAACCTTGTTTTCGAGACTGAAGACAATGGTAAGCCTACGCACCTCTTTAAAGTGTTTATCAACGGCAGGCCAACCAAGGACACTGCGAAAACCGATGTAATCAGCTTTGTCACTTACGAAAGCATAAGTGGATCCAACAAGAAGAAGGCCACGGTAACGACAAAAAAGCACCACGCGAAAGTGGGGGTGTGGCATAAAACAAGCGTCACCTTTGACGACGATGTGGCGACCATTCGTGTTGATGATGTGACCTTCACCGTTGAGGACGCCAGTCTGCGGAACAAAGTCATCAAATGCGGTGTCGGCCACATATGGGGTACTCTCGAAACGAAAAAATTGACCGTCATTAAAAACTAGACTTCCTGCAGTCCGCTAAATCGCACAGCGACAGAAACCATGAAAAGAACATTCAGCATCCTCAGCCTATTGTTACTGATACTTCTGAAGTCGGCATCCTTCGCTGACGCTCAGGAAAAACCGAACATCGTTTTCATCCTCGCTGATGATCTTGGCTACGGTGATCTCGGTTGCTACGGCCATCCCTATGCGAAAACGCCCAATATCGACGGCCTCGCCAAAAGCGGGACGCGGTTTAACCGGTTCTACGCTACGGGAGTGACTTGTCAGCCCAGCAGAACCGGCTTCATGACCAGCCGGCATCCTCGCAGCTTCGTGCGTCGGATCGGTGACTTTGGGTTTGATGGTCGCGCGACAATCACGCAGTTGCTCAGCGACAACGGATACGCCACCGGGCATTTCGGCAAGTGGCACATCGGCCCCGGAGCCAGCGGACCGACTGCATCAGAGAAGAATCCACCGGCGCCTGACTATGGCATTGATGAAGTGAAAGTTCTCGGCAGCCTGAAGGACCGCTCGAAGGGGCGTGACGACAATACGTTCGAGGCTGCCATTGACTTCATCCAGCGTCACAAGGACGAGCCATTCTATGTCAATGTGTGGGCTCACATTTCGCACTTTAGTATTCCATCGGATACCGTCTTTGCCGAGAAATTCAGAGACCTGAAAGTCGATGAGTCCCTCTTCGGCCCCTACATGAAGACCAACAAGTTCGACATCTGTCGGGACGAATGGGGACTGAGTGTCAATGCCTGCATGAGGAACTACCTCGCCGACGTCTGGAGCCTGGACGCAGCGATCGGCCGGTTGTTGAAGAAGCTGGATCAGCTGGGGCTTTCGGAGAACACGATCGTCGTCTTTACCAGCGATCAGGGCCCCGCGAGGAATACGCTCAACACACTGAAAGGCAACCAGGCCGGCGACACGACTCGTGCGAACATGATGGGTTGGCCGCAGGGACTTCGCGGCGGGAAGCATGAGATGTATGAAGGCGGAGTGCGCATTCCCTTCATCGTCCGTTGGCCGGGCAAGGTGCCTGTCGATGCCGTCAACGACACCAGTGTTCTTTCCGGCCTGGACTTCCTGCCGACGGTGTGCCACCTGACCGGAACGTCTTACGACAGGGACAAGTTTGAGGGGCTGAATGTCTTCGACATCTGGCTGGGAAAGGGTCAGAATCCGGAACGCCTTCTCTACTGGAAGAAGCAGTATCCGACGGCCCTGCACGGCGAATGGAAATACCATGTGAACCGGCGTGATGGCGACGAGCTCTACAACCTGGTGAAAGACCCGAACGAAACAACGAACGTCATCGCCACGCACCCCGAGCAGGCGGCGAGCATGCTCAAGTCCATCACGGCCTGGGACAAATCCCTGCCGCCGCTGCCGCGACCGGCGGCGCCGTCAAAACGGAAGGCCAGGACGGAAAGCCCACAGCCAAATAAGCCTAAAGAGCGAAAGAGCAAACCCAAAAAGGAAACAGCCTCGACTGCGAAACCGAAGAAAACAGAATCCGCTTCGTACCCCTGGCAGAAATACACCGGACGGCTGCAACAGAACTGGTTCGAATTGCACGATGGGTTGAAGAATTCGCAGTACATCTTCGAGACAACCGGACGCGGCACGGTCGCCTTTGTCGGTGGCTCCATTACTGGAATGCCCTGGCGAAAGAAGGTGATGGAAAACCTCAAACGGCGTTTCCCGTCGACAGAGTTCAATTTCATACTCGCCGGAGTCGGTTCAACCGGAACGATGTATGGCTCGTTTCGAATGGATCGGGACGTCATTCAAAAGGGAAAAGTCGATCTGCTGTTCGAAGAAGCTGCGGTAAACGACGTTGCCATTGGACGTACGGCCGACCAAACGGTTCGTGGCATGGAAGGCATTGTACGGCGAGCGCGGCGGGCCAACCCTGACATGGACATCGTCATGATGCATTTTGCCTGCCCGGATAAGCTCGAAGATTACGAGAACGGGAAGACGCCCGAGGTGATTCAGATTTTCGATAAAGTGGCCGAACACTATGGGGTGCCGACGCTTGATATCACCGAAGAGATTTACGAGCGCATCAGGCGCGGAGAGTTTACTTGGAAAGACGACATCAAGGGGGTGCACCCATCTGAGTTCGGACAGCAACTCTATGCGGACAGCATCGAGCGGCTGCTCGATGAAGCATGGTCGGAAAAGCCCCGTCCGGTCGTTGCTCATGCGATCCCTGAGAAACTTGATCCGGCCTCCTATAGCGAAGGCAAACTGTTTGCGCCGCGAATCGCCAAAAAACTGAACGGGTTTGCCGTACAGACCGACTACGATGCGGCAGCAGAAGGCGGAAAGGTGCGAACGGGTTGGAACGAGCGGCCACAGTTGATTGGACATAATCCGGGCGACAGCTTTGACATCACCTTCAAAGGTTCTGCTGTAGCCATCCAGGTAATCGCCGGACCCAAGGCCGGTATCATCGAACACAGCGTCGATGGCTCAGCTTGGGTGAAACAGGATTTATTTGTTGCCAAGAACAGCTTCAGACTGCACCTGAACCGGATCTATATCCTGCGTGAAGGACTCGCCCCGGAAAAGGAACACACCTTAACCGTTCGAATCAGTGAGAAACGAAACGAGCTGAGCAAAGGCAATAACTGCCGCATCGTCTATTTCGGCCTGAACGGCGACCCGCGCACCCCCAAAGATGTCAACGTGGACGGTATCTATTTCGATGGCTCGAATGGATCTGGTCCGGAGAAATAGAATGTTGCAAATTCGATTCGGCGGTCGGCCCAACGTCATTCTTTTGAGTTTCCTGGTAGCTGGTAGCCATGTTCACGCTGCGGAGCGGCGACCCAGTATTCTGTTCTTCTTCGCAGATGATTCGGGGCGCTATTAGGCGGTGAGCATCGTGGATTCGGCTTCTGGCTGGTTACTGCATCAACCACCCGCAGGGCCGGTTCCCACCGGACGAAAATCAACTGGCCGGTAGGAACCGGCCCTACATCTACTTTTCGAATGTTGGAATTACAGAGTGATCAGAGCACTGATTATCACAATCGCTCTTCTGCTGGCGTTCGAATCGTCGCCATCGTTTGCCGAGGTCGACAATCCCAACGTTCTCTTCATTGCCGTGGACGATCTCAACGATTGGGTCGGTTGCCTCGGTGGTCATTCGCAAACACACACGCCAAACATCGATCGACTCGCAGGGCGGGGTATGCTTTTTACGAATGCCCACTGCCAGGGGACGATGTGCAATCCGTCGCGGATCAGTTTGCTGTGGGGACGGAGGCCCTCGTCGACGGGGTTTTACGACAATCACTATCACGTCTCCAAAGAGCCTGAGTTTCTGGAATCGCATGTCAGTCTGCCTGCGCACTTTGCAGCCAGTGGCTACAAGACACTGACGGCCGGGAAGGTGTTTCATGGTGGCACGCCCAGGCAATCGCAGGTTGTGGGGCCGCGTCTCGGACAGTGGCTGAAAGGCCTCGACCAACCGGTCCATAAGAAGCCAAAGGGATGGCACAGAACGTGGGATTTCGGCACGATGGACTATGGCGAATCGAAGTTCACCGATCACGTCACTGCCACCTGGGTCGTCGAGCAACTTGGCAACAGACACGACAATCCGTTCTTTCTCTCTGTTGGTTTTTACCGCCCGCACGTGCCGTTTTTCCCCCGCGGCGGATCTACGACAGCTTCAAAGATGTGCAACTACCGCGTGTTGATGACGATGACTGGAGCGATCTTCCTGATGCGGCGCTTAAGGCGACGCTGAGTAATCCGAAGATTCCGACCCACGACTGGATGCAGAAGATCGGCTTCTGGACGAAAGGCCCTGACGGCATTCCGATGTCGAAAAGACGCACTCTGACGTCGTGGGTGCAGCAGTACCATCAGGCTGTCAAAACAATCGACGAGGGTGTGGCACGTCTGATGTCGACGCTTGAGGACACTGGCCAGCTTGAAAACACACTCGTGATCTTTACGTCGGACCAGGGTTTAGCCTGGGGGCAGCATGGCTTCCGGCATAAAGTCGCCGCCTACGATGCCAACATTCGCTCGCCGTTGATTGTCAGCATGCCGGGACGAGTCCCGCAGGGCCATGTCTGTCCTGCGCCGGTAGGCGGTGTCGATCTTGTTCCCACGATCTTCAGCTTTGCCGGTATCGAACACCCGTGGGACACGGAACGAAGCGACTACCACGACGAAGTCACTGGCACCGGGATGTGGCGGCCGACGACCAATCCCGAGGTCGAGATCATCCCGGATCGCATCAAAGATCCCTGGTCGCCGGATGGTTCGCAGATTCTGTTTCGATCCAGGCGAACAGGCGCGTGGCAGCTGTTCGTGATGTCCGCGAACACTCCGGCCTGCAAAGTCCATACTCCCGCATCAGCAATGCCATGGTCATCAGTGACGGTGACAAAGAAAGCAATCCTTGAATCAAACGATTCCGATCACTCTCTGGTCGCCGCTTTTCTTCGTCTGCGCTCTCACTGCATCTGCGGCGGACGCGGCGAAGACGCAGACGGCTGGAGCGGCACGTTCTCCCAGCATCGTCTGGATTTTGCTGGAGGACATCGCGCCGATGAGGATGCTCGATCCTGACTGAATCCGATACCTGTTGCTGAAAAATCCATGAAGCAGAAACTGCACAGCCCCCATTGTGCAACACTGAATCTTTGCCTGCACGGTAATCGGATCCGCGGCGCAGCCACAACAGGCGGGAACGGCGTGTTCCCCGAACGTCCGTCTCTGCCGATTCGGACACTTCCATTGCATTTCCGGTACACTGCAGAGAACTTTGACTCGATGAGTAAACCGGCATCGTCCCTGTCAATTCTTAATCTCGACGAGGTTGTTCCATGTTTCAGCAGCGGATGACAGTTCTGATTGCATTTCTCACGTTCTTCTTTCTGTTTTCAGCGCCTGCCTTCTCGGCGCCGCCAACGCGTCCGTTCGATGCGCCTGGTGCACCGGAATTCGTACAACTGGACGGGAAATCCGGTGTGAATCCACCTCTGGATGCTGACGGAAATTTCCTGATCGGCCCTGAATATACACCGGCCCCTGAGCGTAAGGTCATCCAGGGTGTCCCGCAGGGGAAGCTACAGCAGTTCACCATGGATTCGAAGAACGGCAAACTTTTCAACCCAGGTATTGCCCGGAACGTTTTCGGCAGGGTGGACCCCGAAAACCCCAAGACTCTGATCGTCGAAACACATGAAATCGACTACCGGCGACAAATCACCGTTTACATTCCGGATCAATACGTGCCCGGCAGCGAAGCGCCATTTATGGTCTGTCACGATGGCCCCAAAGGGCGTCCCGGCATGGCGCTGCCACGTATCCTCGACAACCTGATCGCTCAGAAGCGCGTGCCCGCGATGATCGTCATCATGGTCGCGAACGGTGGCGGTGATGCTCAGGGACACGAACGGGGAAAAGAATACGACACGATGTCGGGTCTGTTCGCCGAGTACATTGAGACCGAAGTGCTGCCGCTGGTAGAGAAACACTGCGAAGTCAGGCTGACCAGTGATCCCGACGGTCGAGCGACGATGGGCAGCAGCTCCGGAGGCTCGGCCGCGCTCATCATGGCGTGGTATCGTACGGATCTTTATCACCGCGTCCTGACCACTTCTGGCACTTTTGTGAACCAACAGTGGCCCTTCAACCCCGCAACGCCGGACGGAGCCTGGGGCTTTCATAACAAGCTCATCCCGGAAAGCCCGAAGAAGCCTGTCCGACTGTTCATGGCCGTTGGTGACCGTGACAATTTCAATCCGAACGTCATGCGTGACGGCATGCATGACTGGGTGGAGGCAAACCATTGCATGGCCAGAGTTCTGGAGGCCAGAGGATATCACTACCAGTATCTGTTCTGCCAGAATTCCGGCCATGGCGTAGGCAACGCAAAATCGCAGTTTCTCCCTCACGCCATCGAGTGGGTCTGGAAAGGATATACCCCTGCACAGACCAGATAACGCGGGCAGAGCACGACTGGCACCACTCCTCCGCGGCACTTCACCTGGCCGGACCACGGACCCCATTATCCCGCAGCGCAGGCAACGATTCCCGAATACAGTGACAGAGACGGTCAAAGGATTGCGAACCCCTGAAGACACAGGCACTGAAACGATTTCGAAACAGACTCGCGGACAACGAACCTGTCTACGGACTCTGGGTCATCTTCGTGTGTTGACAGGCGAGTGAAGAGCCGATCCTCTCGGTCTTGGCACACAGCATCGCACCAGGGATACCGGTAATCACGACACCTGCAGCACGGTGGTGAAGGAATTTACGCGTCCTCGGTTGATGTGCCTCCGACACAGAAGGGAGTCGGAATGGCGGCGAGATATCGCGGCTGTCCCTGGGCCTTCACGGATGCAGGGCTTGAGCATCTGAAAGGGCTGACCAGTCTGGAGAATCTCGAACTCCACAACACTCCGATCACGGACACAGGGCTGGCAGAGATTAAGGCGGCACTGCCGACATGCGAGGTCTCGAAATGATGAAATCAGTTCACTGCCGCTTGATCGATCATCAAACAGCATCTTCCATGGAATACTCGACAAATACAGAGCCCGTTTCGCAAACTCAAAGACGGTGGGGACGGGACTGGCACCCGGTAAACATGCTCCTCACCCCACGCCCACGCTTCAAAGGGCTCAGAAGTTGCCCGACGCGGCCTCCCGCAGAATGACCTTGTCCATCCCCGCGTCAGTGACCCGCATTCTTCAAATGCGGGTTCTCGTTCTTGCGCTCGAAAGCGAGTCTCATGATCATCGTTCGCATCTTTATTTGTGCCTGCCGGTCACCTGTGATAAGGAATTCAGGCCTGACAGCGGCCTGAAGGAATTATGACAGTGCATTCTTCCACCCGATATCGAACAGGGACTCGCTGGTGCGATCTCGGTAATCGCACCAGCGACTTGTTCCGGCTCGCAGGATCAAAACAACAAGCTAATCAGCCATCCACCTGCCATGCTGGCGATTCGTCTTGCTTTATAAAGAATTGATTTCTGCCATTCCAGATCCAGCGTTGGGTCGCTGCTCGGACTCGTGCCTGTCACAGTGACTACGTCTCCGTTGGCAGGTGCAGTGGTCAACTTAATGCTGGGCTTTGACGAGCCGTCTGACTCAACGGTGTAGTCGACGTCCTTCGTCAGAACAGTGTTGCCGACCTTAACCTGAGAAACAGTGAACCCGCCGTTCGATTCCGCCTTGATTACCTTCGAGACTCCGTCTCCGTTAATGGTACCGCTCACAACGTCATCGAGTGGGGACGCGTTTGCCGCACTGGCGGCTGTGCAGAGAAACAGGGCAGTGAGTGAAAAAATGGTGTATCGCATTGAAAATGTCCTCGTTAGTGAAGGTGTTGGTTGGTGGTACTGTGCGATTGGATCCACACTGGTTAGTGCAGGCCAGAGCCAGTTTCGTGCACCCTTTTGTGAAAATGTTCGGCAGGAGCTGCCACATTGGGGGAGTCGGTCGTATTGGGGTGATTCTGGTTTTACTGGCTGGATGTGTTGAGACGCTGTTCCTGTCCCGGGCTACTGCGGCGTGGCAATGCTGTAAGGTTCGAACAGATGCAGAGGCATTGTCCGCCACTACCTGGTACCACAGCGGCGGAAGTCAGACACTTTTCTTTCCGGTTTTTCGATCGCGGAGCAAAACGCTGGCCACAAAAACAGTTACCACGATCGATCACTGAACTTTCGCCCGTCGTTTCCAAATCACCCGTTCCTGTGGTGGAAGTACTAATCCGGGAACCGGCTGTACGACGCATCGATCTCACCAAATAAAGCTGTCCCGATAGTGCAACGGACAGGCCGGAGATTGCACCGTGGGACTGGCGGAAGATGAGCAGGGAAGAACGTGATAAATTCAGGTCGTACGAAAAAATAATTGGCACTGCGACAAACGTGCGTTGTTTAGAATGCTGCCAAAGCGACATCCCCGAACTGATCAAGGACTGTGACAATGAAGCTGTGCGAGGCCGCGCGCCGTGATTGACAAGTTCGAAGGGAGAATGACTGGCACAAAGCAAAAGAGACTGCTCAAGGACAATCTGTGATCCTCCTCGACGCCGGGAACACTCCACCTCACCGGTACACAGATTAAGGGTGCCGGGCTGGAACATCTGAAACGGATGACCAGGCTGCAGATCACAGCCAGCAGGATCAAGGACACGATTGGCGCCGGAAATCAGGCAGTTTTCGGGGCTGCCGGATGAAATCCGGCGGCTGCGATGAGACAATCTGCCATATCATAACTCGCTAGAGAGCCGGTACTTTCGGGTCGGCTGAGTTTCTTGAACCTACGGGCTTCTGGTTCCGTGAGCAATACTGATCATCGTACGCGACAGCGAATGCTTGAGGCGGCGGCTAGTCTGCTGGCGAACGAAGGCTGGCAGCCGCAGTTACTTGAGCGAACTGCGACCGCTGCTGCCTGTTCTGTCAAGACGGCTCGTGTGTTCTTTCAGCGTGATGAAGACATTGTGCTGGCCATGTATTCCCGCTTTGCAGTCGGACTGGAGGATAAGGTCCTCGAACTTCCCGATGGTTCGCTGTCGGATCGATTTTTGGCGGCCATGTCGGCCAAGCTGGAACTGGCAGCTCCGTATCGTGACGCGCTGGCATCGCTCCTGGCGACGATGCTTGATCCGCGGCATGAACTGGGGGTCCTGCATCCACAGACCGAGTTCATTCGCGATCGAGTCCAGGGAGTCTTCAATGCCGTAGCGGCCGGCGCGGCCGCTCGGCCGAGCGGACTGGGTGTCGAGCAACTGGGTCGGCTGTTGTATGGGCTGCATCTGATGCTTGCGCTGACATGGTGTCAGGATCGAAGTGAGGGCCAGCAGGCGACGACAGCGGCAATGAAAATGGCCGGGGACATGCTTTCGGCAGCAACATCAATGATGTTTCCGCTGTCGCCAGCACGCAGGTTTGCTCAGCGTCTGGATGGAATTGCGGGGTTGCTGACGTGCGAGCCTGACGATCGAAATGTCACAGAGGCGGCAGAAGCGATCCTGCGGAAGCTGTATCGCCATCGTCGGCTGTTCCCATCGGCCGGCAGGTGTGCAGCCAATCCATGTGAGCGTTGCTTCACGTTGCACCTTCCACGAGTGAAGTACTTTGTTCGGACAGGTCTGCCGCTGCATTTTGTGCTGCCCGCATTTCCTGCGAAGTCGCCAAGCCGGCGGAAGACTCTGGGGACACTGCCGGATCAGGCAGAAGGTCAGGCGCTTGAGTTTCTGCAGGCGACGTGTAATGAACTCCAGGGACTGCATCCGGCAGGCGTCCGGCTGACGATCTGCTCGGACGGGCATGTGTTCAGTGATCTGGTTGGTGTGACGGATGCTGACGTCACCGCATACGGCATGGGGATTGATCGAATCATTGCCCGCTCCGGACTGCACTCGCTGGACACGTTCAGTATGTCAGACCTCTACGACGGGCTGAACCTTAATGGCATACGTGAGCATCTGGACCAGCAGTACTCCGAATCACTGGAAGCCGTCGAGCACCGGGTGACAACCTTCGAACACGACCGAGCGCTGTTCAACGGTATCCATCGTTTTCTGTTCGAGGAATTCGCAGACATCGATGTTTCGCAAAGTCGCACACAAATTCGCAAGCAGTGCAAACCGCGAGCGGTCCAGGTTATCCGCCGCAGCGATGCGTGGGGCCGATTACTCGCCGACTGCTTTCCAACCGCCCTGCGGCTTTCAATTCACCCCCAGCATCCGCATTCGCCAAAGATCGGGATCCTGCTGGGTGAAACGACTGACGTCTGGTTAACGCCGTGGCATGGCGCGGCGGTTAAGACAGCTGATGGCTGGCGGTTGATGAAACGCCATGATGCGGAAGAACTTGGTGCCACCGTCGTCAACCTTGACGACAGGCCGGCCTACCTTGATCTCACCGGAGTCGATTCCCCTGGCCGAGAAGGGCAATCATGAATGTTACAGAACTGACACCATTCGGCGTGGAAGTCCATGCTGCCGCAGCCGGGACCGATCTGTGTGACGTTGAGGTCGGTCAGCTCCGAGACTGGGTTGCGCGACACAAAGTCCTGATCCTGCGCGGTTTCGTACTGAAGTCAGATGCCGACATGCTTTCGACCTGCGGCGAACTGGGCGATGTTCTGCAGTGGGAATTCGGCGCGATCAACGAACTGAAGGTGCAAGCCAATGCGGCCAATTATCTCTACACCAGTCATGCGGTTCCGTTTCACTGGGACGGTGCGTTTGTGGGACGCATTCCGCATCACATCTTCTTTCATTGCGTTGATGCGCCGACTGTAAACTGTGGCGGAGAGACGACGTTCTGCAACACGGTGAAACTACTGAACGATATCCCGGCCGCGGAACGAGACGCGTGGTCGAATATCCGTGTGACTTACAGCACGGAGAAGGTTGTGCACTACGGCGGTTCATTTACGTCACCGCTGATCGACCGTCATCCCATCAGCGGTGAGCCGGTGATTCGATTTGCCGAACCAGTGGACGATCTGAATCCCGTGCAGCTGTTGATTGAAGGACTGCCCGAACAACAGCACTCCGAGTTTCTCAGCCGAATACAGCAGTTACTTTGCGATCCGGCTTACTCTTTTGCTCATACCTGGAAAACAAAAGACATCGTCATTGCGGACAATCATGCGTTGTTACACGGGCGTCGCGCCTTCAGTCAGTCAGCAGACCGGCATCTGCGGCGAGTGAACGTGATGTGAACATACACCACAGTCCCAGCGCTATGACCCTCTGCCTGATCATTCCTCAGCAACATGCTCCGATACCTTATCTACTCCCTGCGAATTCGGCGTGTCGAATACCGGATCGCGGAACTTCCGGTTTTCCTTATTCCTGTACTGATGACAGCGCAGGAAGACTCCGTGTTTCGCTCTGCAGAATTCTGGGAGGGCGGTTGCGTTTTCTTCTTTCTGTTCGCGTTCGGCGACCTGCTGAACTGCCTGGCGGATCGACACCTGGACGCGATCTACAAACCGCAGCTCACTGAGGCTGTGCTTGGAATCGGCATTCGCGGCGTCATTGCTCAGGCCACGCTGTCAGCCGTTGCGGCCATCGGGCTGACGATTCATCTGGCGTGGCAACTTGATCGGTGGATCCTTGTGCCGGGTGTCGCCATCGGACTTTTCCTGGCGTACGCGTACTCGGTCGAACCATTGCGGCTGAAAAGCCGCGGGTTATGGCAACTGGCCTTTTATTGGTTCGGATTGTTCACCGGCCCAATGCTCTTTGTGACGCTGCTTTTCGATCCGCTGCCGGCATTTCCCGTATGGGTTGTTTCGCTGGCTTTCGGCCTGCTGCAGAGCGGCATCATTCTGGTCAACACGGCCGAGGACTACCCCGAAGACAGCCAGATGTCAGTGAACACAGTTATCGTCTCGCTCGGTCTGACACGCGGAATCCAGTTGGCAGCGTGGCTGACATTCATCGGAACAATCGTTGCTGTTTCTGCGCTGATCATGCTGTATGGATCGCGCGGAGTTCTGGCGGACCACTGGCCCTGGTTGCTGCCTTTTGCGGCGGCGGCGTCTTTCGACAGCATTTGCATCGCGCGGCTCAATAGCGAAGTTGTTCGCAGCAATCATGCCGCCGCTGTGGAAGCAGTCCGGAAGTCCGCAAAACTCGTTCCCGTGTGGATGACGACGACTGCTATTGGTTGTCTGATTGCAGTTGCCGGCATGTTTTTTGTATAGATTGTCCTGTCGTCGGAGATGCCCCGCGCCGTTTGCCAGGACATCTGGGACTTTGGAACGCAAGGTCTGCCCTGCTGTGAGAATCAGTAAGGCAACTAAGTGAACTTCCGCATCTGCGCAGCCGCGACCGGTTTATGAAGAATTCGCGTATTTAAGAAACGCGATCAGCGAAACATCTGCTTAACCTTGCCGATGTTAACGAGAATCGTTCCTACCGGAAATCACAGGAGACACAGCGCCGAGACGATTTGGCAAACCGGCACACCCCACAATCGTCTGCATAAAACTCCGATAGCTGAGATGAGGCAACAAACGAGAGCAGCGGCAGGAAAAAGTGAAGTGGCATCGATGGCAAGTATATTTCTCGGGCGGGAAATATTTAACGGGTTCGTCTGTTTTCGGCGCCTGGTTGGCCCCTGAACAGACGCCAGACGGGCCCCTGTTCGCGTTTAGCATTGACACATCATTTCAATGGGTTTTATGTGCTATTGGGCTGAAGCTCGTATGAACACTATCGGGCCCCGATTTTGCGAGGCCTGAAACCAGGATTCGCTGTTGGTTCATGAGCGCCGACCTCGTCGCGCCAACGTTGCAGCTGTTTGCGAAGTTGTGCCGTTCGTTTCGGATGCTGATTGGCGAGATCCGTCGTCTCACCGAGGTCTTCCTTTAAATTGAAAAGTTCAACACGGTTGTCTTCGTAGTATTCCAGCAGCTTCCAATCACGTGATCGCACCGCGCTGACAGGCGTCGTCGTTGAATAGTAATGCGGGTAGTGGAAGTGCAACGCGTCGCGATCGAGCGTGGCGGATGGGTCCTTCAGCAGTTGCGTTAGATTCAGTCCATCAAACGCTACGCCATCTGGCAGCCCAATTCCGGTTGCGCCAAGCAGCGTTGGCAGCAAGTCCATCACGATCACAGGTTCACGACAAACGGCACCTCGAGTCGTGACACCTGGCCAGTGAACGACCAGCGGGACGCGGATACCGCCTTCGTAGCAAGACCCTTTGCCACTTCGCAGCGGAGCATTGTTCGTTGCTGGAACCGTGTGCCCGGCCTTCTTGTCGATTCCGATAAAGCCACCGTTGTCACTGGCGAAAATCACGATCGTGTTTTTGTCCAGGCCACGGTCTTTTAGTTTTGCGAGAACGCGACCGACGCTTTCATCAAGACTCTTAATCATCCCGGCGTAGACCGCGTTCTGATGTTTCATCTCGGGCCGCAGCCTGGACTCGAAGTATTTCACGTCTTCCGCCTTCGCTTCGATCGGAGTGTGCGGCGCGTGGTGCGATAGGTACAGAAAGAACGGTGTATCCCCAGCGTTGTCGATGACAGTCAACGCTTCGTCTGTCAGGCGATCTGTTAAATACTCACCGGGCCTGCCAAACTCCAGATGCGGCACATAGCGATACTCAGGTCCGAACCGCCCCGCGCCGCGATACGGCCACCAGAACGTTTGTGGCGCACCCCAATGAGTCCCGCCAATGTTGACGTCAAAACCGTGTGTTTCGGGATAGTGATCTTCGTCGCCAAGATGCCACTTACCCACCAGCGCCGTCAAATAGCCCGCCTCCTGCAGATACTTTGCCAGCGTCGTTTCGGAGTGTGGCAAACTGTGAAGCGAATCGGCTTGCAAAAGCTTTCGATTCTGCGGTCCCCTAAGCGAACCTTCCGACCAGATCGTCATCTGGACACGCGCAGCGTGCCGGCCCGTCATCAACGCTGCCCGTGTCGGCGAGCAAACTGGCATTGCATACGCGTCCGCGAACCGCACTCCATTACCGGCAATGCTGTCGATATGTGGAGTTTCGTACAAATCGGCTCCATAGCATCCAAGATCGGACCAACCCATATCGTCAGCGAGAATGAAAACGATATTCGGCCTGTCTTCTGCAACCACGAGAGGGCTAAACAGAAAAACGAAAAAAAGAATGTTGATTAGCCGCATCTCTCTAACTCCAGTGCTGGGTGATTTTGTTTCTCAGGAAATCATCGCTACGGCGCAGTTATTCGGTTCCGTCGACGCCGTCTTCGATCCAGCCAGCAGCAGGACGAATTGTGAAGCGATAAATCTTGCGATCGAGCTATGTTTTGAGTTTTCGATGTTCCTGATTCTGTCCGGTTCGCCTGAACATGGTGTGTGGATCAAAGCGATTAATGAATCGCTGTATTACGAGTGGGTTCCGAACATACGCCGAGTTTGGCCACGTCTCCCAGCGATTCCCCCAGTTCAGCCGCAACGATTCTGCAAACGCGTGCAGTCTGGGACATCGCTTTCCGGGCAATCGCCGCTTCCATCGCAGGACGCAGATACGACTCGCAGCGGACGAAAATGGACCCCAGTACTATCGCTTCAGGGTTCAATACGTCGATCAGTATCGCCAGGACGCATTTCTCCAGCAGGCGGATCTTCACCGCATCCAACCGGAACCAACGGCAAAAGCAAAACAAAAAACGGCTTCATCTGATGGTCCTTGATCAATTCGGGGATATCGCTTTCGCAATCATCTTGTGCCTCCGCTTCCTGGTAACCAAACCTAAGAGTATACCACTCTAAATCCGGTCGCGGTTAAAAACGGGGGGGGCAGGTCACCGACGACCTCGTGCTTAAACGGTTCCAACAATCCTGAGAGAGTATGGACTTGCTGGATTCTTCCAAAATTGTGGCAGGATTCGGGAGCCGGGGCGGATAACAGGACGTATGGACGAACAAGAAGCGAAATTTGAACTCACGGAGCCGGCCTTTCTGGCGTTGCTGGTCAAGTATGAGCCGGCTCTCCGGGCGTATGGCCGGAGTCTTGTTCCAGACTGGGACCTGGTAGACGAAGCGCTGCAGGAAGCCAGCGTGACGATGTGGCAGAAACGAGACCAATTGGAGAGTGCGGATGGTTTCATGCCCTGGGCCAGTGTCATTCTTCGCTTTAAGTGCCTTCGCCAGTTGGAGAAGCTCCGCTCGCGACGCCCGCTGTTGAGCGACGAAATGCTTGAAAGACTTGCTGAGCGGGGCGAGAGCCGTCCGGTGGAAGAGTTGACTGCCCGGGGAAAGGCGCTGCACGACTGCCTGAACCAATTTTCGGTAGAGCATCGTGAATTGCTGCTGGCACCGCACAGCTCGACGTACACGGTTGCTAAACTCGCGGAACGTTGGAAGAAGTCGCCGAATTCTCTCTACAAACTACTGGCTCGACTTCGTGAGCAGCTTACTGACTGCGTTCACCTGAGAATTGCAACGGAGGCGAAGTGAGTATGAAATCCAACGAACTGATCGGTCGTTACCTGCTCGGAATCGCATCTGACGAAGAGGTGCATGAGCTTGAACATTCGCTGCAAAGCGATGAAGACCTTCAGGACGTGTTTCTTCTTCAGGCAGAACTGGACGCTCATCTGCGTCAGGAAGCGCAGTTGGGATCCACGGAAAATGTTCAGGGGACGCATGTAACGCAGCAACCGGCGTCGAACCTTTGGAAATGGGTGTCCGGTATTTCGACCCTCGCGGCGACAATCCTGCTGGCAGTTGTGGTTTTGAATTTTCCACCACAAAAGACGGCGATGGCTTATCCGTCGCTTGGCGAACTCTCCGTTGACGTTCCATGGACCGAACAAAACATCTGGCGTGCTGCTGGCCATGGCGAACTGGAGGTCCTTAGCGCCAAATTACAAGAGGGGGTTCCTGTCGATGCAAGATTGCATGACAGCTTGACACCTCTGCATATCGCGGCGTTGTTTAATCAGAGAGAGGCGGCTGAACGACTTCTGGCAGAGAAGGCCGATTTGACGCTGACCGATGGCAAAGGCAACACAGCTTTGCATATGGCGGCGTTTCTTGGAAATACGGGTGTCGTGCACATTTTGCTGTCCGCAGACGCTGACCCCGCAGTGCGTAACGACCTTGGATTCAACTCAACAGATTTGGTTGCGGTCGTCTGGAATGCCCAACTCGAAGAGTTCTATCACAAGCTTGAGAAAGAGTTGGGCATGCCTATCGACCTCGACAAGGTGCGAGCGGAACGTCCGAAAATTCATCATTTGCTCTCTACAGTCAGGCGCGAGTCAGAAGATGCGACGCCAACCATCAGCGTCTGGCAGGCTGCCATAACTGGCAACACTGCGGCAGTGGAACAACACATCGTTGCCGGAACAGAGCTGAATGGCAAAGAGGACTTTGGGGGTAACACGCCTTTGGTTTTCGCCGCGATCTTCGGGCACGGTGAAGTCGCGGAGATGCTCATAGAGGCCGGCGTTGATCTTGAGGTTCCAAACAACACCGGCGGGACGTCGCTCCATATCGCGAGCTTCTTTTGTCGGCACGATATCGTGGAACTGCTGTTGAAATCAGGCGCGGATCACAACCGAAGAAACGGCCAGCAGCTTACGCCTTTCGAGGTCGTTACGATCGAGTGGGACGAGAAAATGGAAGGTGTCTATCGGCATGTTTACGGTTCGCTCAACATGGAGTTTGACGTCGGACTCACCCGGCAGACCCGGAAGCGGATCGCAGACATCCTGAAAGCGCATACCGTCACTGCAGACGCGAACAGCACGGCAAAATTTCTTGGCACAGATCAGGGGAAAGGACAGGAATAATAATGCGAATAATCGTCACTCTGTTGTTCACAGCATCCGTGGGCCTCTACCTCATTCAGGCCCCTTCCGAATCACTGGAGCCCACGCGCAGCCCTGCCGTGCGTAACGTGAAGCTGCAAAGTGTCGGGCATCCGCTCTTCTGCAGCCCGCATTTCTCGCCAATCGCCATCAGCGGAGATCGTGTATTTGTAGTGAACACGCCTTCGGATACGGTTGACGTCATTGATCGTCAAACACGTGAGATCGCATCTCGTATTAACGTCGGCATCGATCCGGTCAGTATCGCCGTCCGACCGGATGGGAAAGAAGTTTGGGTGTCCAACCACATCTCCGACTCAGTGAGCGTGATTGACAACGATCCTGCGAGTGTGACTCACTTGCAAGTCGTTGCGACAATTCAGCAGTTTGATCCGAAAACCAGGGCAACGCATTTTGATGAACCCGTTGGCATCGCCTTCGCCGGAAACGAGAAAGCGTACGTGGCACTGTCTTCTGAGAATGAGATTGCTGTCGTCAATGTTCAATCGCGAAATATCGAGAAGCGGTTGAGTATTCCAGCGCAGGACCCAAGAGCCATTGTCGTTCGCGGCGATCGACTGTTTGTCATTCCTTTCGAATCGAACAACAAGACACAGTTGTCGGGAGGTTCCGGTGATGAAATCGATGGCGATTTGGTGACCTTCGACGCCTGGCAGCATTCCATTTTTCACAACAACGTGCTTTCTATCGGGCACGTCGTCGACATTGTCAAGCATCCCGAGGTTACCGACCGGGACCTGTTTGTTTTCGACACGAAAACTGATGAACTTGTCGAAGTCGTCGATACGCTGGGAACGTTGCTCTACGGAATGACGGTCGATTCAAAGGGACGAGTTTTCTTGGCTCAGACCGATGCCCGCAACGACGCTAACGGTCGGGCCGGGACGAAGAAACATAGTTTGGAAGAGCTTGAGAATCGAGCTTTCCTGAATCGAATCACTCGGGTCAGTTTCTCGGAGCCGAACGTGCTGGCGTCGGGCACCGACGAGGATGACGATGAAAACTTGACACGCGCAGCCAGTGCCGTCGGCTCACGAAAACCATATGTCGACTTTATAGACCTTGAACCCTTGCCGCCTAAGCATCCTGACCGCGACGAAGCTTTGGCGACGCCGTTCGCGATTGGCGTCACCGCCGATGATCAAACCCTTGTTGCAACGGCCGCCGGGTCGGACAGGCTGTTTACCGTCGATGCGGAAAGCGGCGAAATTCTGGGGCGAATCGCTGTCGGCGCGGTACCTCGCGGAGTTGCGTTGGAGGAATCAGATGGAGCGACATCAGCATGGGTTTACAACGCGGTGGCCAACACGGTGTCGGTGGTTGATCTGTCCGACCTATCGAAGCCCAGGGTGTCGGACTTTGTCGCCCTGGAAGATCCAACCGACCGCCAGGTAAAACTCGGACGAACCTGGTTCAACAGTGCCAACGCATCAACGACCGGGACTTACTCGTGTGCTGGTTGTCATCCGGACGGCCACACCGACCAACTGCTCTGGGTACTCAAGACACCGATCGTCACCGGCGGCAATCAGATTATGCCGCGTTCGACGATGCCGATCCGCGGGCTGCGTGACACGGCGCCCTTCCACTGGGACGGCATTCCCGGCGATCCCTACGGCGGCAACAACAGTGCCAATGTCTGGGGATCGGATGAGCCCAATAGTGATGCGGATAAACCGGAAAGCGCGCCCCGCCATGTCATCGACGGTGGTCTGGCAGCGACGATGCTGATGCACGGCTCGGAGACAATCAATGACGAAGGGAAATACGGCGCTTTCTCCGCGGCCGAACGCGACGACATGGCCAAATTTCTGCTGGCCGTGCCGTATCCACCGGCGCAGAAGCGAGCCTACACAAACGTCGTATCGAAACGAGCGACGGAAGGTTTTGAACTTTTTCATATCAAGGGGCATCATGACGAAAAGCCGAAACCCAATGTCTGCGGCGACTGTCACCGTATGCCCTACCTGGTCAGCACGAACACGGTGGGCACCGGAATGGATGCGCCCACCTGGCGAGGCGCTTATGATCGGTTCCTGATTCTTCCGCAGGGACGACTGAATATCATCGCGTTCGATTTTTACCGACGCATTGCAGAGGAAGGAATTCCAGAACGCAAGATGTGGCAGTTCTCCTGGCAAGGGCAACGACGATTTGACCCAATCTGGGATATGGTGCTTGAAGGAAGTACTGGCTTCACAGGAGCATTCGCACGTCAGGTGACGCTCAGTAAATCAACTGCTGACGACGAACTCACAACGGATCTGTTGGATGCCCTTGAACGGGCGGCACGCGAAGAAGCAATCGTGCTGGAAGCCGAGGGCGTGCTGATTGACGATTCGGGTTCCCAGCCGGTTGCGCTGCAGTTCGTCGATGGAAGATACGTCACCAAAGATGACGAATCACACGCGCTGGCTCGCGGCGAACTGATCAAGCTGGCGTCCCGGGGAAAATTGGTCGGCACGTTCACAGCCAGAAATGGCGCGATGGCAGATGTCATCGCTCATCCGCAACCTGCCCTTTGGACGCTGGGGTCACTCGAAAAACAAAGCGGGCACCAGAAGTTTCCAATCATTCACTCCGATGCCAACACAATGACGATCAGCGGGCGTCACATCGAACCCGGTGCTCATGTGATTGTCGACGGGCATCGCGTGCCTGGTTCACTGGATGTCACCGGGGATGATCGAGTCGAAATTCAGTTGTCGTCTCTTCCAGCCCCCGGAATCCACCTCTTGCAGGTTCAGAATCCCGGTGGTCAGTTCAGCAACGACTTTATCTTCAATGTCGTCGATTCGGCGGAGGCCGCCGATCAGTTGATTGCACAGCAAATTCGCGAGGATCGTGACATCCGCGACGCGATTGCTGAGGCAATCGCCACCGACGATGTCGACGAATTGCGAGGCCACCTGAATCGTCGGCAGCAACATGGCCGAGTCAACGAGCAACATCCGCGATCCGGATCGACACCGCTGAGCAATGCGGCACTACACGGACATAAGGAGATTGCCGAGCTTCTCATTCGGCGCGGCGCAAAGGTGAACGGCACGAATCGCGACGGAAACACACCGCTTCACGTGGCGGCGTTTCTCTGTCGAAAGAACCTCGTCAAGTTGTTGCTTGAAAAAGGTGCCTCCGTGACTAACAAAAACAATCGAGGCGAGTCTCCGGTAGATGTCGTGTCAGGAACGTGGGACGACGGGCTGGCTGGACTGTACAAATCCATTGCCGAAGCAGCGAATATTGAATTCGACCTGCAGAAGATTCAAAGCGAACGTCCAAAGATCGCACAGCTCCTGAAGCAACACAGCCAAAGCCAGGACGCTAATGAGTAACCGAGTGATTGTTGGTAGGGGTTGAGTGGAATCGAACTTCCGTTTTCATGCAGGCTGCGGTCGTGCGACCCACTCAACCTCATCCAATAATCGTGACGCTGGGTAGACAAAGACATGAGTAGGAAAATCGAAAACGCGCGAACTCACAGAGCAGGCATGCTCCGCAATTATGAGCTTACAAAGCACGATAACCAATGAATGGCTGGACTCGGCCTGACGGTAATCGACGCTTTGATGGCCACTCGAAAGCAAAATCGAAAGTTGCAACGAGAGAGATTACGTGCTCGCCTCGCGTTTACTCACTACACACCTTGATGCTCGTTTTCATCTTTCTTTCGGCACACCCTTGTTTGTCACCTGGTATTGTGGGCAAACAGAAAGCCTGCGAATGAACAACCCAGTACGCCATTTGGAAACCCGACGCGTGATCGACGATTCTTCCGGTTTTCATCTCTCGCTCATACGTCGGATATCCTTACGCGATCGCTAATCGTTTTGCTGCTCATCTCTCCTGCTGGCTGCAACAGCGGGAAGAAAGGGCAACCGCAGGCGGATGCTCCTGCCGCACCGGAGGCTAATAACAGTGTTGTAGCAGCCCCGGACATATCAATCATTGACGCCGCAGTCGCCGGCAACGTTGCTGCCATAAAGCAGCACATTGAATCACGGACGAATATCGACCAGAAGGAACCACTCGCTGGCGGGACACCGCTGATTGTCGCCTCCGTTTTGGGGCACACGGAGGTTGCCAGGGTGCTGATCGAAGCAGGCGCTGACATTGAAGCGAAGAATAACGAGCAGACAACACCACTCTGCAACACGGCTTTCTTTTGTCATCCGGAGACGGTTGAGCGCCTGCTGAAGCATGGCGCCAACGTCAACACGACTGACAAGAATGACACGTCACTGATTGAACGGATAGAGTTGCCGTGGAATACGGCCAAAGGAATCTACCAAATCGTGTATCCGCGACTTGAGTTAGAGTTGGACGATGAAAAGATCCAGGCGACGCGCCCCGTGATCGCTGAAATGTAGAAACAGCATACCGACAACGAATGACCAGAGCAGCCAATCCACCTCATCTACTCTGATGTTGAAGTCATACCAAAGTTTTCCAGAAAGCGGCCCCAATTGAGTACCTCTAATTCGTCTGGGCTCACCCCCGAATTGCAACCCGCCCGACGCCACGATCTCGACGCGCTGCGAGCATTTGCCATGCTGCTGGGCATTGTCCTTCACGGCGCAATCTCGTTCATCCCCGGCGCTGGCGTGATCTGGGGAGTACAGGATTCCCGTTCGAATCCTCTCTACGGACTTCTGCTGGCGTCGATTCACGGATGGCGCATGCCGCTGTTCTTTTTGGTCAGCGGATTTTTTACGGCAATGCTCTGGAGAAAACGCGGACTGCGAGCACTGCTTCTCCATCGTCTCAAACGGATCTTTCTGCCCATGCTGTTGGCAATGGTGACGATCCTCCCCGTGATATTCATGGTGTCAGGGTATGTGCGGTCGCAACCCGCGATTGAACCGACTGCGGCGTCGGAGAGCGGCGCCAAAATCGATGTCTCGACCGCTGTGGTATACGGCGACCTGATCACTCTGAACGCTTACTTGCAAAACGGAGGGGACGTCAACGGAAAAGATGCTTTTGGTTCTGCACCCATGCATGTGGCCTGTCTGTTCGGACGGGCCAATGCGGCCAAGCTGCTGCTGGCAGCGGACGCAAGTCTGGAAGTCAGGAATAACGACGGTTTGAGTCCCGAGGAATTACTTGCACTCGACTGGGGAACAACGGCTTTTATCGCCCAACTGGTACAGGTGACCGTCGACAAAGCAGAAGTACTTGCAGGCCGCAAACAGATTGCTCAGGCGATCAGCAAAAAAACCGGACGGCGGGTTGCGACGACAGCCGTGGCGGGCGCCAACAAAGAGTCTGGTGGGAGCGAAAGTCTGATTCTTGGGTTGTTCTACGTGCCAGTCTTCCACCACCTTTGGTTTCTTTGGTTTCTGTGCTGGTTCGTCTGTGGTTTCGTGCTGATTGTAAAGCTCCTGCAGGTGATGCACGTGCCCGCAGTTTCCAGCCGCTGGCTGACGTCCGGGACAAGATACGTATGGCTGATTCCGCTGGCGGCCGTGCCTCAATCTTTCATGGCCAGTGGAAGCTATGACTATGGACCGGATACATCGATCGGACTGCTTCCGCTGCCGGCGGTCTTTGCCTACTACGCGATCTTTTTCGGGTACGGGGCGACATACTTTGGGGCGGATGATCGCGACGTCGTCGTCGGTAAAGGATTCTGGTGGAAGCTCGCAGCGGCGATCTTCGTTTTGTTTCCGATCGGTTTGAGCCTACGGGGGCCAGACTCAACCGGCGGTCGAGTCATGTTTTCCGTCATGCAGGTCAGCTATGCCTGGGTGATGTCGTTCGGCATGATCGGACTGTTTCATCGGTTCTGTGGAGCTGGCAGATTCTGGCCTCGCTATCTGTCAGATTCTTCGTACTGGCTCTATCTGACCCATATCCCGTTGGTCATTGCTCTGCAGTTTCTCGTCCGTGATTTGTCGCTGCCTTCCGTCCTGAAATTTGCCATCGTTTGTTCCGGCACGACGGCTCTGCTACTCATCAGCTACCAGTTGTGTGTCAGGAACACCTGGCTGGGAGCCTTGCTGAATGGACGAAGATATCCAGGGCCCGACACTAACTCGCAGAACCCCGCGGCAGAACTCCTCCAGGAGTCAAACAAATGACGAATCTTCGCCTTAATTCACTGGGGATGGATCATCGCCCTCTCTGCCAGCGTTCATTCCGCCAGCGCGCAAACAACGCCCAATCACGGGAACCTGTTTCGTGGTGCCAGCGGTGACGGTATCTCGGCTACAAGCGACTTGCCTGTTGAATTCGACGAAGCAAAAAACGTTCGTTGGAAACCTCTGCTTCCCGAATCGGGCTGGTCGTCACCGGTGATTTGGGAAAACGAAATCTGGTTGACGACAGGGAGCGACGAGAAGAAAGAACTCCGCGCGATCGGTGTCGACCTGGATACAGGGAAGATCGTCAAAGACATCAAGGTCTTTGACATGATCGAACGTAAGGTCAATCCGACTTATAAGTTTGATTCGCCGCATCTGAACAGCCCCGCGACACCGCCGCCCGTCGTGGAAGCAGACCGGGTATTCGTTAGCTTCGGCTCGCAGGGCATCGCGTGCCTTGACCGAAAAACGGTAGATAAAGTCTGGGAACGTCGCAACCTGCGGATTTACCAGCCGGTTCGGCAGGGATCGTGGACGACAAGAATCTGTATGTTGCCTTCGATGGAAATTTCGAGCAGTACTTCGTCGCGCTCGACAAAGCGACTGGCGAAACGCGATGGAAGAAGGACCGCAACGCTGGCATCGAATGGAAGAAGGCTGGCGGAAAGCCGGGTGACAACAAGAAGTCCTTCGCAACGGCAACACTGATTGAGGTCGATGGTCAGCGCCTGAACGTGAGCGATCCCGAACACAGCTTGATTGTTCTCAAGCCGACGGAGCAAACAGATCACGAGGGTGGTCGGCGCTTTGAGGTAGGTTCATGGGAACACCACCTGTTGCTTGGCTGGATCGAGTCAGACGCTGGAGGCACCATGCAGACAGATTCCGCGCGGACGGGAAAGGGTAAGTTCGCGGCCGAAGAGGTCCGTTTCTTCAAAGAATCGATTCAGCCCATCTTCCGGAACCACTGCTACGAGTGCCACGGGTTCAATGCTAAGAAACGAAATCTCTCATTAGCCAATCGAGAGGGACTGTTGGCTGGCGGCGATTCGGGCCCAGCCATCGTGCCCGGTATACCCGAACAGAGTCTGTTGATTGCTGCGCTTGGACATTCGAACGAAGAGCTTCAAATGCCGCACAGCGGTATGCTCGCAGTGGTTGAGATCAGCGCTCTGGAGAAGTGGGTGCGGATGGGAGCACCATGGCCGGATGGTTATGGAATTACACCTGGAGACACAGCTCAAGTGTTCGTCAACCTTCTCTATGAACCGAAGGAAATTCTCTTCAGCGAATCAGGCCAAACACAACATCTCAAGATTATTGCCGAATGGGAGGACGGAACCCGAGAAGATGTGACTTGCCTCGCCCGATTTCAGACAAGCAACGATGCAATCGTGCGTGTGAATCGGGACGGGCTCGTGACGTCCATCGGCGTAGGCGACACACATATCATCGCGCTGTACGACAATGGAGTCGCCGCGATTCCGGTGTTGAGACCTTACGGTGACGGACGCTTCCGGCCTGCGAATACGCGCCCGGGCAAGCTGGAAGCTCACCCAACGACCATCCCATTGACCGGTTCGTCGGCGCGAAACTCCACAAGCTGGGACTCCTGCCATCCGAACATTGCACGGACGCGGAGTTTCTTCGCCGAGTCAGTATCGACATGACGGGAACGCTGCCGACACCGGAGGAAGTGATGAAGTTTCTGGCAGACCCATCGGGCGATAAACGGGATCGCAAAGTCGATAAGCTTCTGCAGCGGCCAACATATGCCGCCTGGTGGACCAACAAACTTTGTGACTTCACGGGATGTAACCCGAAGTCGACCAGCAGCCTGTTGGAAGTCGCGAGAGAAGACGGCTACGTCCAAGCCTTCAGGTGGTACAACTGGATCTACGAGCGAGTCGAGCGGAACGAACCGTACGATAGCCTGGTCGCGGGCATCATGCTTGCCGATTTGTCCGGCCAAAACGACGGCCTGCCCTGGTTCCGGACTCGCCAAAGCTTGCAGGTGCCGAGGGACACGGCCATGTCCGTCGCCCACGCATTTCTCGGTATTCAGTTGCAGTGCGCCGAGTGCCACAAGCACTCGTTTGATCGGTGGACTCAGGCTGACTTCAACGACTTCGCGCAGTTCTTCGATTCGGTAACAAAGACAAAACGGCGTTCGGTAGCCACCGAAGAGCTGCTGCTGCAGCTACTCCGCAGTGAGCGAGTGCGACTTAGTCCTGGCGAAAACCCTAGAAAACCGATCATGGATTGGATGCGAGATCCGCAGAACCCATTGTTCGCACGGGCCATCGCGAACCGAGTCTGGGCCAGCTATTTCAACGTCGGCATCGTGGATCCACCGGACCAGTTCACGCCGGCAAATCCCCCGAGTAATCCGCAGCTACTCGACTGGCTTGCCAGCGGATTCATCGAAAGCGGCTATGACATGAAATGGCTTCATCGGCAACTTGCCACGAGTGACGCCTATCAAAGGAACTGGAAACCGAACGAAACGAATCGCAACGACCGTCGCAACTTCAGTCGAGCCGTCCCTCGTCGTTCTATGGGCTTTGCGATTCCTCTGGAGCGGCTAAGCAGTTTTCGTTCCGCCTTCGAGGCTCTTCAGAGCCGGGGTAACACGTCCCCTGCTTACGCCCAGATGGGATGAACAGAGTGCTTATACCGACGACCTGGTGAACGGACTGGATTACATGCTGTTCGCCATTATTGCTGATTCCACTGGCGACGACGGCACTAATGAACGGTTCGGGTACGTCGACGCCGCGCACGTTGCCAAGATGGAGGGATATTACACCGACGATTCCTTCGATACGTTCCTTTCTCTTCGCCTCTCGGTGCTGGGAGCCATCATGGCCGTGCTGCCGCTTACACCGGGTGCGGTGATTGGCATACCAATGAGCTTATGGGCGTTGGCAATTTTCAATTTTCACTCGAAAGAACGTGCGTATCGCCTTGGGGGACGGGCAAGAGAACAATGCCGAGATGCAGCCAAGACCTGACAGATCCGGAACGTAGCCCCGGACCATGCTTGATATCGGTCCGGTTCACCGTCATTTCATCCCGGCTTTTCTCAACTCGGCCGAACTGTTCTTTGCTCACAATTGACTCATGGGTGAACTACGCGAGCACTTCTTTAATAACCTCTCCATGGACATTGGTGAGACGTCGCTGGATGCCGTTGTGGTAGAACGTCAGCCGCTCGTGGTCGATACCGAACAGGTGCAGCACGGTCGCGTGAAAGTCGTGCCACGGAATCGGCCGTTCGGCCGCCTTCCAGCCGACCTCGTCTGTTGAGCCGACGGACGTTCCATGTTTGAGACCGGCTCCGGCCATCCACCCTGAGAAGCCGTAGCGGTTGTGGTCTCGCCCGGGACCAACCTGATTCGCGGCAGACTGAGCGAACGGTGTTCGACCGAATTCCGTCGTGAACAGGACGAGCGTGTCTTTGAGCAAGCCTCGTTCTTTCAGGTCGCTCAACAGCGCCGCGACCGGCTGATCGATGCGTCCCGCTTCCAGCGTGTGGTTGTCCTTGACACTTTCGTGAGCGTCCCAGCTGGCACGCGGACTGCCGGCGATCGGGCCGCCCGAAAACAGCTGGACGAAACGAACTCCGCGCTCGAGTAGCCTTCGCCCGAGCAGGCAGCGTCGCCCCATGTCGGCGGTGTTTTTTCCGTTCAGACCGTATCGATCCTGAGTGGCCTGCGTCTCACCGGAGATGTCGGCCACTTCCGGAATCGACGTCTGCATCCTGGCGGCGAGTTCGTAGCTCTTAATCCTCGCGGCCAGAACCGTGTCGTCCCCCGTGCGCTCGATGTGCTGCCGGTTAATCGCATTGACGAAGTCCCGCGTCGCCGCGTCGGCTCCCGCAGCCAGCTTCTTTGCGGGAAAGAGATCCCGCACGGGCTGGTCGCCTCCCTTCAGGACAACGCCCTGGCTGTTCGACGGCAGAAACGCACTGCTCCAGGTGGAAGCACCCGTGTTCGGTGCACCGCGCTCGTCATTGAGCACCACGTAGGCCGGCAGCGTTTCCGACTCAGCCCCGAGCCCGTACGAAATCCACGAGCCCATCGATGGGTACCCGTTGAACTCGAAGCCGCTGTTCGCCACGAAAAGCCCCGGCGTGTGATTGGCCGACTGCGAGACCATCGATCGAAGAAGTGTCAGGTCGTCGCCGAGCTCTGCAATCGTCGGAAACATGTCCGAAATCATCAGCCCGCTTTCGCCCCGCGGTTTGAATTCCCAGTCGTGCTTCCTCAGTTGACCAACCTTGCCGAAGAAGATGTCCGGTTTGGAGTCCATGCTCAACGTCTTGCCGTGCATTTTCTCGAGCTCGGGCTTGTAGTCGAACGAGTCCACGTGGCTCATTCCTCCAATGAGGCAGATATGAATCGCTCGTTTGGCTTTCGGCTCGAAGTGCGGCTTGGCATGGCCTGCTGCCGGACTCTCGCCCTGCAGCAGGCTGAGCAGAGCCGTCGCACCCAGACCGTGGGAGCCCCAGTTGAAGAGGTCACGGCGAGTGAGTGAAGCATCAATTTGTGGAAGAGGATTCATGACAATTCTTTCGACCGGCAATGGCCTATTCGACGACGACGAATTCGTTGGAGTTAAACAGTCCCCGGCAGAGTGCTGCCAGACCGTGCTCGTTGATTAACTTTGTGGACAGGTCGCGTTCGACGGCTGTTGGTTTCCGGCAGACCGCCAGCTGCCAGGCTCGACTGACCTGCGAGAAGACAGATTCACCCGCGTCCGATTTCACTCGTGCCGCGAACGCTTCTGACATTTGCAGCACGAAAACATTATTGAGTAGACTGAGCGCCTGCAGCGGAGTCGTCGTGACCGCTCGACGAGGTGCGGTTGCCGCGGGATCCGGACAGTCAAAGGTGTCGAGTAAGGCACTGCGGCCGCCTCGCGGGTTGAAGCGATAAATAGTCCGCCGGTTAAACGCGTCGCCCTCGACGACTTTCGGTTCGTAATAATTCGTGCCGTTATTGCTGATGATCGAGACGTCTTCGAAGCTCGGCCCGCCCAGATTGGCGTTAAGTTGACCCGACACGACAAGCATCGCGTCGCGGATCGACTCGGCCTCCAGCCGGCGCGGCGTCATCTTCCAAAGGAGACGATTATCCGCGTCAACGTTGAGTGGATTTCTGCGCTCACCATCGACGTTCGCGGGAATCTTGATGTAGCCGCTTTGCTGCCAGGTTCGCGACGTCAGGATCAGTCGGTGCAGTTTTTTCAGGCTGTAGCCACTGTCGCGAAACCAGACGGCGAGCCACTCCAGCAGCTCCGGGTGCGACGGCCGGCCGCCGTTGAAGCCCAGGTCGTTCGGAGTGTCGACCAGGCCTGTGCCGAAGTGGTAATGCCAGACGCGGTTAACGATGACTCGCGCGAAGAGCGGGTTGTCTTTATGAGTGATCCACGCAGCGAGCTTGCGCCGCCGCTCGGCTTCCGGGGCCGCTGGCGGAAGAGAGAAGTCCGCGTTGACGCCCGGAACGGACGCGACGGCCCCTGGTGAGACGACGTCGCCTACTTTGTCCGGGTCGCCTCGCAGCAGAACATTCGTCGTGGCTCCGCCCCCGGGCGTGAGCGTGTACATCTTCAGGCTGGCCTTCGCGTTGATCTCGGATCGCAGTTTTGTGGCGACTTCAATTTGAGTTTTCAGCCGTTCCCGTTCTTTGCGTTTTTCGTCGGTCAGAAATTCGACGAGCTGATTTTCCGAAACGTAACCGGCCGAGTTGCCTGCCGAAGCAGCGACCTCTTCGGCGGTGAGAGCTCGATCGTAAAACGCCGCTTTGAGGATACGGGCCGCCAGGTGCTTACTGCTGCCGGCGGGCTTGTGGCGAAGGCCGAACACGATTTCCGTATCCCCCGCTTTGTAATTCTGCATGCCGGCTTTGCGGAAGACGCGACCGTACTGAAGACCATTCCTGTACCCGGTGATGTTGCCGTCTTTGGTATAGACGATCGCGAAGTGCACCGGCCGCTTCGTGGCTTCAGCCTCTTCCGGCCCCTGGAACGAGTCGGTCCTCACAAATCCATTGCTGCCAGCCATCCAGCGTTTCGGCTCTCGTTCACCAAAAACAATGGCGTCGAAGATGACTCCGGTGCGAGTCTCGATCGAGATCGACGCGCCGCCGCGCTGGTCGAGATTGTTGAGCAGCACCCAAGCCTCGAGCGTTTTTTCCCCGATGTCCTTCTTGAGCGGCGCCGTTTCGACAAACGACGTCCCATCCAGCGCGAGCGTTCCGTTTTCGATCTTCGCATTGCCAACCGCTTTACCGTGCAGATCGCCAATGCTGTCTTTGAGGTCTCCGTCAAACTCCCAGCGGGCGAACGCGGACGGCGGGTCGGGGATTTCGACGTTGCCTTTCTCGCGGGCTTCGAGGATTCCCTCGCGAGCCTTACTGTCGATCGCCGAAAGCTGCTTTGGTGCCTCGCCGAGAATCTTTCCAGCGATAGCCAGCCTCTTCTCATCAACGGGTGAAAAGTCCACCTTCACGGTCCGCTCGCCATAGCCAAGTCCCGAGATCGCCGACGACAGTTGGTAAAACTCTTTCTGAGTGATCGGGTCGAACTTGTGATCGTGGCAGCGGGCACAGTTCACCGTGAGGCCGACGAACGTCTGTCCGACTGTCGCCAGTACTTCTTCGATCTCGTCCTGCCGGGCGAGCAGTTTCATTCGGCGGCTTCCGCCGACGACGGTGTTATGAACACCGGCGACCCAGAAGCCGGTTGCCGCCGCGCCTTCCGGTCCGGCTTTGATCAGGTCGCCAATCAGCTGCATCCGGACGAACTCGTCGTACGGCATGTCATTGTTCAGCGAATTGACGACCCAGTCGCGGTAGTACCACGCGGTCTTTCGCGGAAAGTTTCGCTCGAAGCCGTCGCTCTCGCCAAAACGGACAACGTCCAGCCAGTGCCGCCCCCACCTCTCACCGTAGTGCTTTGAGGCCAGCAGTTCGTCGATGACTTTTTCAATCCGCTCCGGCCCACCTTTCGCTGCAACAGACTCCTGGACTTCTTCCGGAGACGGCGGCAGACCGGTCAGGCCGAAGTAGAGCCGGCGGATGAGAACTCGCGGATCAGCCTGCGGTGCCGGGGCGAGGCCGGCAGCCTCAAGCCGCTGCAGGATGAAAAGGTCAATGGCGTTACGTGACCAGAAGTTTCGCCGAACGTTTTCCGTCGGTTTCGTGCTGGCCCCAAGTGGCTGGAGCGACCACCAGTCACGACCGGCTCGCGAGTCCGTCGTAAACGCGAATCGATCAATCGGGCTCGTCCCCCACTTCGCTCCTTCATCGACCCATTTCTTGAGGATCGCTTTCTGTTCGGCCTTCAGAGGATGCTGCGGTGGCATCTCGTCGGCGCTGACGCGTTCCCACAGTAGACTCTTCGCAGAGTCTTTCCCGACAACGATCGCCGCGCCGCTGTCGCCACCCCTTTTTGCCAATGCCAATTCGGTCAGATTCAGTCCACCTTCCGGTTCGGCCCCGCGATGACATTCCAGACAATGCGACACCAGAATCGGGGCAATCTGTTTGTCGAAGTCGATTGCCTCAGCCTGCAGTGCCGAAACACCGCAACTGGCAACAAAGGCGACGATGCCAAGTGTGCCCAGTTGGAAACTTACCCTTCGTTCCTGTGTCATGACAAAAGCTCCTTGCGGACGCGTGCTGCGGCATCGATGCACCACTGGCCGATTTCAGAAAATCGTTTTTGTGGCAGCCGTTTGGTCGGCGACATCACAGTGATCGCTCCCACCGGACGTTGATAGGCGTCAACGATCGATGCAGCGACGCAGCGAATCCCTTCGATTCCCTCTTCCCGGTCTTCGGCGTAGCCGTGCTGACGAGTTCGCGCGAGATCGTCCAGTAGCGCCGCACGACTGGCTCTGGTGTTTTCCGTGAATGCCTTCAGTTCCGTGACCGCCAGCCACTGCTCCAGTTCCGCCTCTGACAGCGCTGCCAGAATCACCTTGCCTGGCGCACACGAATAAAGCGGGATCTGCATCCCAACTCGCCCCATCACCTGAACGGCTTCCAATCCCGAAACCTGTTCCAGCACCAGCCCCTTGTTGCCCGCACGGATCATCAACTGCACGGTTTCTCGCGATTGATCCCGCAACCATAGCATGGCCGCATGCGCGCTCAGGACCAGACTCTTGTCCATCGACCGTGGCTGACAGCTTTCGATCAGGCGACTGGTCAGCACATAACGCCGATTTTCTTCCTGCCGACTCATATACCCCAGCGTTACCAGGGTGCTCAGCACCCGAAACACCAGATTCGCTGAACATCCTGTCTGCTGAACAACTTCCGCCTGAGTCAACCCGGCCGCCTTCCGCCCGACAGCCTCGATCACGGCCATCGTTTTGGCAACAGTCGGTGCGGGCAATTCTCCATCGACATCCGCTTCCGTTTGTCGAACCATCATTGTTGCCATGCCATCGAACCTTGCATTTCGGATTCGAATCCCGCCATTTCGAGCAGGAACCTGAATTCTATTTATAGACGAATGTCTAGATATAGCAGCCCCGGGGGCCGGCGTCAATCTTCGTGAGAGTTGCGAACGACACCGTGCAGTCCTGAGCGTTCGCGCGAACGACCCTGAGCCCAGCCGCCTGGCACGGTCGAGGTTCCAGGCGACGGGCTCGGCGGCGTTGGAAGCTGCGAGGGAAACTTCTTTGGAGTTGCAGCCGAAACGGCCAACTGCGGATCAGGCCATGATTTGCGAGAATGTAGAGCTGCTATCAGAGAATTGCGTGGCGGGTACGTCCAGTGCATTCAGCAATGTTAAATACAAATTGGACAGGGGCGGCGCATTGTCACTGAGTTGGTGAAATGCTCCATGCTTGAGGCCAAGTTGTTCGCCTCCCACCAGCATCATAGGATAGTTGCTGTTGACGTGCGTCTGGCTATTGCTGCTGCCGTAGAGCACGACTGTGTTATCGAGCATCGTGCCTTCGGCCTCGGGTGTGTCCGCCAGCTTCGTGATGAACTCAGCCAGCAGATCGCCCTGAAATTTGTCGTACTTCCCCAAAGGGACGGCTTGTGCAGCACCCGCGGCCGCGTTGTGAGCCAGGACGTGGTGCGTGCCGCCGAGGCCTAACTGGATCGGGACATTGTCCCACGTACTGCTATTCATACTTTGCAGCATGTAACTCACGTAACGCGTTGAATCGGTCTTAAACGCCAAGTAAATCAGGCTGTACATCGTCCGGATAAATGTGGCCGGGTCCTGAACGGTTGCGTCAAGCGATAGGCCATCAGTTGCCACTACTGGTTTGGGTTTTTCCATCCAAAGTTCCAGACGTTCGATATCTTTTTCCACATCACGCAAGGCGTGCATGTAGTGTTCCAGCTTCTGCGAATCGTCGCGTCCGAGTTGTCGTTTGATCTCGCGATACGAATTCAAAACACTATCAACACGGCGCTGATTACGGCTCAATCGTCTGTGCTGCGCCTTCTGCAAGGCCGGATCGGAATTAAACATCGCGTCATACAATCCTCGCAAATCATTGGTCGCAGGGATGGCACGTCCGAATTGATTGTACGAAAGCGTGTTCGATCGGCCTTCGCCGCCAAGGCCTCCTTCATTGCCAAGCACGAGACTCGGATAGCGCGTCTTATGCCCATGCTTCTCTGCGGCGATTTGATCGAGCGACGGGCTTTTCACGGCAGCAGCGGGATTGCTGCCGGTCAGAAATGAATCGGCCGTACTATGACCGCCAGCACTCACGCATTGGGGATGTTCCAGGCCTTGCACAACGGTTATGCGATTGGCCAGCGGGTTAAAGGATTCCATCGATTTGCCAAAGTGCATTTGGCCTTCGACCAGAGTTGGATACCAACGCCAATCACCATGCAGGGCGAATCCGTGTCCTACATACAGCGCCAACAATCGTTTGGGTGTCTCAGACTCTACATCGTTCGCCATACATTCGAGCAATGGCAAACTCAGCGCAACACCACCAGTACCGCGGAGAAATGTACGTCGATGAATCTGTATTCTCTCATCCATAATTATTATTTCCCCACCCTACTGACGTTGCCGGGAGAATGATTTCGGAGGTTTTGATTGCGAACCCTGCCTATAAACCGTTGACGTGGCAATCGCTTTGATCAGACCCCGCATGTTGCACCCGTTTTTTTCAAACTCTGATTGCAACTCTCGCACGATCGGATCATCGCGAAACGTGAGCGGTCTGCCCAGGGCATAAGAAAGCATGTGACGCGTAAAACCATAGGCGAACTGCCCATGGCGTTGCTCGAGAAGGAAATGCTTCAACGGCAACAAGCCGTCGATTTCCTGTTCGTCGATGACGACTTTCTTAACAACCGGACCAGCCTTTTGAATTGTGGTTCGCGGCAGGCCCACCGCATCGAAGCCTTCAGTTGCGATGCCCCATGGATCAATATCCTTGTGGCAGTCGTAGCACGTTGTGCCTGTTTTGAGATGCAAATCCAATCTCTGTTTGACCGATACAGGGCCGCTGGTTTTGGCATCGCTGGACGGTGCCGGTAGTGCAGGAACACCGGGCGGCGGATCGGACGGCGGATCACCCAGCAAACGCGAACGGATCCAAACTCCCCGGTTAACCGCGTGCGCATCCTGTCCGTTGGATTGAGCCAGCATGACCGCAGCCTGTGCCAATACGCCGCCACCTCGATCATTGGGCGCCGCTACAGGCACAAATCTCGGTGTGAAGACACCGTTGATGCCGTAATGCTCAGACATTGTTTCGTTCACCATCACAAAATCAGATTCCAGAAAACTAAGGCAACTCACATCCTTGTGAAGAACCTGAGCAAAGAATTCGACGCATTCCTGCTTCATGTATTCTCTGATTCGCACGCCACGGTCTTTGAATGCGGGGTAATAATTCGGATCGACCGCGATCTGATCCAGTCGGGTGAAATCGATCCACTGCGCCACAAAGTCCTCGACAAACCGCCGCGCACGTTTGTCAGCCAGCAGACGGTCCACCTGCTGCTCGATCACAGAGTCATCAAGATCGTCTTGCTCAGCAGCCAGCGCGGTCAACTTTGCATCCGGCGGGCCATTCCAGAGGAAGTATGACAAGCGGGATGCGAGGTCGTAATTATCGAATCGGCGCAGATAAAAGAAACGTGGGTCGCTAAGGATCGTGACGAATGAGCTTCGCAGTGCCTCAAGATCGCTGTCCTCAGACTCAATCTCAGCCGCCCATATCATGTCGACATGATTCGCGTCGGATTCCGACAGCGGCCGGCGCCACGCCCGTGCCGCGAACGCCTTTAGTTTTTCTGGCGTTGCCATTCGGTTCAACTTCCCATCTGTTAGGAACGGCTGAACAGCGGGTGGCGGCCAGGTTTCAGAAAACGGCGTTTCGAATTCCACCTTGTCAATGACCACGTGGCCATGCGTATTCATCACCTCGGGATAGACAGCGGGCCCCTTTGCTTCATTACCGTGCGTGCCGTTGTTTCCATTTGCCGAAGGGATCAAGCCCTGCACATGGCCAAACGCCTTGATCCACTGTTCATCGGGCCGCACAAGGAAAATTGGCTCGGTCCAATTAAATCGGGCCGGCAGCTTGAAACCTTCCAGCTTGTTGTGATTGACAATCGTGAGTGTGCGGAACTTCAACCAGTAACCGGGGCTTCGATCTTTGTCCAGGATCGGGTCTGAAACCACGCCAAGGTGTTCTTCCAGCGTACCGAAAACTTCAAAGTGTTGCGGACCTTCTTTGACAGGGACGGTGATTGGCGCCACCAATTTGTAAGGATGTGCACCGGATTGATCGACGTACACTCCGATTTCCTGTGGCGTGCGCGCGGCATCCCGTTGTTCAAACTCTTGGTATCGAACCGCGAACTCACTCTCCGCAGACATCGGAGTAAGATCGATGCGATAAGGGGTTGAGCCGTCTCCATAACGGCCGCTCACCTGCAGCGGCCCTGCTGGCAGGCGAACACCCAAAAATGCTGGTTGATGAATGGTGCCTGAAAATTCGCGTTCGCCCATCTTTAACGTCATTTCCTGTGGCGGTTGCGGGGGTTCCTCGACAAACTGCTTGCCCGGTTCCAGGAGGGCATGAATTTCCTCAACGTCCAAAGCGCGATTGTAGAAACGCACTTCGTCAATCTGTCCCTTGAAAAGCCGGGAATCCTGAATGCGACCGATGTGTAAAGCCACATTGGGATTGTCGAGTGATTCTGGTTTAATCGTGCCCACGCCCACTTCAAAACCATTGACGTAGAGTTTTGTCTGGTTTTCGGCACGGCGCACCACTGCGGCCACGTGCTGCCATGTGTTGGGGCGGATGACTCCTGGCCGAGAGGACACTGTACCGTTGAATTGATTCCCTGGGTTTATCGTCTCAATCCGTATCACACCCGTATTATTTAAGATGTCCAGATACCATCCATGAACAAGGTTGTAACGCCCCAGGCAAACAATACCGGCTTGCCGCAGTACGCTCGGATTTATCCAAACTGCAACGGTAAAATCTCCTTTCCCCACGTCCATCAAGGGGTTGCGCGGGATCACTATTGCATCATCATTCCCATCCAGAGAAATTGCTTTCCCTTCCTTCCCAATCGGTGAATCAACAAACTGTGCGCCACCGACGAGTTGCCCAATCATTTCCTTACGCTTGGATTCACTCTGGGTATCACCATTCAAACTCCAGGCACCCACCAATCCCTGCTGTAACTTCGAAGCGTCTGTGGTAACGATGTGCTTGCTCGGCGGTTTCAAAACGACATCCACTTGGTAAATGCCCGATTGGGGAATCTGCACTGTGCGTGGCTCGGTCAAATCCCTTATTACCACCTTGTCAGAATGCGGCGCAGCTATCGCCGTTCCGGGTCTGATCAGAAAATGCTCTCCGTATCCGTAAGTTGGCGGCTCATTGCGTAACGTTAACTTGATTCGGAACCTGCCCTTGCTTCTGTTTTCTCGCAGGAACATTCGGTATTCATGCTTGGGCGGTATCGGAATCTCAAAATCATCACCGATCCATTTCGGCCCTTCGTACAACCGCCGATGTCCCTGATAAAGGTAGTTATCGCCCGCCCAGTGGCATTTTTCCCAATCGTTGCCAGCGATGCGAAACACATCGGGTCGAGTTGGATCGAGGTTCGGTATCGCCCGCTCGACAATCTGCTCGAGCGCCTCGGTATAGAGTTGAAGGTAGGAACCCGAAAGATCGAGTTCTGCCTGACTGGAAAAACCGTGCTTCCCAATCGGGTCGCCGATGAGCAGTTCCGCAATATGCTCGTGCGTTGGTAATAGGTCCTGAAGACTATGCGCGATCTGATTATTGGTCAGGCGGGTCAAGGGATCCCGCGCGCCCTTCACGTCCACTTCGTACCTCGTTAATGACCCAATCGCCTCAGCAAGAAACGCCTGGCGTTCATTCGCCTTGGGTTGCCTGGCATCCTCGGGCGGCATGTTGCCCCGCTGGATGTTATGCACGACCTCTTCCCACAGTTCGTGGTTGTCGCCAGTCACTCGCAAGTCAAGCTGATCCAGCCGAACATCACCCTTATGCGTTTCGGCATTATGGCATTTCAGGCAATAATTCTTAAGAAATGCAGCGTCTTGATTTCCATCAGCAACCGCCGCATGCGCCGAGGAAGCCAGCAGCGCGACAACGAGAAAAAGCCATTGATCAAAAACAGAATAATTCATAACCAGGCCAGGTTTGAGCGTGTGTTTCTTACTCATTCTCGCCCCGATTCAGCTTTGCCAGATTCAATCGGGTCATCCTGAGATTCGTCGCCTCCGGCGCACAGCTGTTTCAAGCGAATGTTCCTGTAATGCACTTCCGTCCCGTTGCCATGATCCTGAAACGCCAGCAACCCCTTGCTGGTAGCGTGCTTCGCATCCAGGTCCACTAATTCTGACAAGACAACTCCGTTGACTGTTTGAATCAGCTTGGGCCCTTGTCCGACGATGATCATTTCATTCCACTCACCAGGCCGGAACGCCTGGCGAACTTTCTCGGCCGGAGCGAATCGTGTTAGTGTCTTCGCGCCGTCGTTGGTGATATGTCCTTTCTCACCAGCGTTCGACAGAGCGAAACGGTACTTCTCCGGGGCTTTGGAATGATGCCACAGTCCCATCTGCTCCTGTGCCGCGACCTCTGCCTGGTAACCGACAACGCTCCACTTTTTGTCTTCGATGCTGCGGACCTGGACGCCCGAGTTTCCGGAAAGGTGGCGGAACTGTAGTCGCAGTTCGAAATCTTTCAGTTCACCGCCACGCCAGATCAGCCAGGTGTTTCCCGCCTTCCCGGAACAGCAGATCGCGCCATCTTTGACGTGCCAGGTTTTAGGATCGCCATCCCATCCCGTCAAATCCTTGCCGTTGAATATCGTCTGAAAGCTCGGATCTGCTTCAGCAAACCGCTTGAGAAACACCTCGGTCGAAAATAGAACCCACATCGCTTTGTCCTTGTCCGGTTCCACGACGATCGGCGAAGTGCCGGGCGGGCGGATTTTTTTCATGCGAAGGTCACATGCCTTCATCGCCGGAACTGCGGACCTGGCCTTGTCGCCGAGCAACTCGATCGTCCGCGCCGCGTGTTGAACAGCAGCCGGATTTTTATGGGACAGAGCCGCGGCCAAAACGGCGATCGACTCTTTTGTATGGCCGTGTCGGGCAAGTGCATCGGCGGATTCGATCCGCACGTCGATCGCTGTGTCGGACAAGGCAGCGGTGAGCGCCTTCACTGCACGCGGCGTGAGCGACTGCGATGCGGTCAATCCCACCGCGCCCCAGAATCGCATCCCGGAATCCAACAGCGCCCTCTTATGCCGCGGCATGCCGGAACCGTGATCGGAGTAAAAGAAAACGATCGTGTCTTCGGCCAGACCATCGTCTTCAAGCTGTTTCAAGATGGCGCCAACCTGCTTGTCCATTGCCGTCACGCAATCGTAAAACCTGGCAACTGTTTTTCGGACGACGGGAGTAGCGGGATAGTAGGGTGGCAGTTCAGCTTTTGCGGGATCGTGGATCTCCGATTCCGTCAGATTGCTCTGCACCTCGCTAACAAATTTCTCGTGTGGCCAAACCATCGTCCTGCTCTGATGAGAAGTCATCAGATTGAATATACAGAAGAACGGTTGGCCCTTTCTTCGGTCTCGCCAGTGCGCGGTGTCGCTGCTCTCATCCCACGACACCCGCGTGATCTCTTTATAATTCCCACTGTTGTAATTCGTTTTTACATCATTGGACGTGAAATAGCCTGCGCTTCGCAGAAGACGGGGAAAGCCGCTCATCTTGATGGGGATAGGGAAGGCCGACCGCATGTGGTGCGTGCCTTGCGATGGTGCGTAGAGCCCGTTGATGAGGCAGGACCGAGACGGCGAGCAAACCGGGGCCGTCGCAAAGGCGTTCGAATAAAGGACGCCTTCGTCGGCCAGTTGATCGATGTGCGGCGTAATTGCGAACCCGTCGCCATAGCATCCCAGACCTGGGCTCATATCCTCGGCAGTGATCCGAAGGATATTCGGGCGTTCAGAGGCACGGACCGACGACACCAACGTCAGCAACGTCAGAACGAAGGTCAAGCCGTTGGATCGCGATGCTTTCATCATTTGTGAATCCGTTGACGGCAGTATTGCGTCGGAGCTTTCCGTTCAGTTTAACTCAACGGTGCCGTTGCTCATCCCAAACCGTTCCCTATCAACACCCATTTTCTGAAGCACTGAGAGCAGGAAGTTACTGTGTTGAGTATTCTTAGCCGTCTGGATATGTCGCCCGGTCTTCATGGCGCCACCGGCTTTACCCGCAAGCAGAATAGGAATATTAGATCCACTGTGCGTGTTTCCCTGCGACATTCCCGCACCGAAAAGCATCAACGTGTTGTCGAGTAAGCTGCTGCCGCCTTCATCGATGAGGGCCATCTTGTCCATCATCCGCTGCAACCGCTGAACGTGCCAACGGCAGATGATCTGATACTCCTTCAGCAGTTGCGCATCATTGCGATGGTGTGAAGTGACGTGATGGTCATTGTTGACGCCGTCAAGGAAGGCAAAGTTTTTGCGACTAAGACCGTGCCCCATCATCAGAGTGGCAACACGGGTCGTATCGGTCCACATTCCGAGAATCATGATATCGATCAGAACATCCATATACTCTTCAGCACTGTCAGGAACTTCCTCCGCCGGTCGGTATTCCCCGGTCTTTTCGGCAGTTAAAGAAGGTGTCCAGCCACCAGCGGCTTTTGTTGGGGGAGTAATGACTTTATCGAGTCGTTCTTCGAGTTCCCGAACAGAAGAAAAATACTGATCCATTTTTTGTTTGTCGTATGAACTCAAGTCCTTGCCGAACGATTTAGATCGTTCAAGTACCGCATCGAGAATGCTGCGCTGCCCCAAAGCCTTTCGCCGCGCTTCGGGGCTGTTGAAATCACGGAACATTCGATCGAACGCTACCCGTGGATTCAGCTCAGGTGCGAGCAGAACATTGTCTTGATTCCAGCTGACATTGCTGCAAGTCAGATAACCTTGAGCTCGCGGCGGTTCGGTGCCAAGACGCAGATGAGGCACTCTGCTATTGGCCCCGATTTGTTGAGCAATCAGGTGATCGATCGACGCTTCAGATTTCTGACCGACATGATTTTGGCCACACAAAAATGCCGACGTCAGTTTAATGTGATTCGAACTCGCCGTTTCATTCATCAGGTTCGACACCACCGTGATGTTCGAACGATGATCTTTCAACGGCGCCAGGATCGGTGAAAATTCAAAGTCCTCGCCGACTCCTTTCGGCACCCAGTCCGGCGGATTGACTCCATTGGGCATGAACATCGCCCCGAATCGCACCGGCGATTTTTTCTTATCAGTGACTTCACCAAAACACTCAAGAGCTGGCAGGCACATCACCGCACCGCCGATCCCACGCAAGATTGTTCGTCTGGTTGGTTTCATTTTGATTGCTCACGATCCTTGTTGTTGCCTGAATGAGTGAAGGGGTAGGACTTTGCTACCATCTTAAACAGCTCGTGGCTTTGACCATCCGTATCCATGAGCTGGTGAACAATTTTATCGACTGCCGGTCGATCATAGAATTCAAGTTTTCGGCCGAGCGCATAGGTGAGTACGGTTTGTGCCATATTGCGATAGAAGTCTGCCTTGTTTTTGACCAGTTTTTGCTTCAGGTCGCTTGGCCCGTTAAAGGTCTCACCATCCGGCAGCACACCCGTTGCATCAATCAGCTTTCCGCCATCGAATTCTCGCCAGCGGCCAACCGCGTCAAAGTTCTCCAGACCGAAGCCGATCGGGTCGATTTTGTTGTGGCAGGCAGCGCATTGCTTATTCTCCCGATGCTTCTCGAGGACCTCGCGGAAGGTCCTGGTCGCACCTGCTTCTCCTGTTCCTTTTGCTAACGCTGGCACAACGGGCGGATCAGGAAGGTGCTTGCCAAAAAGATTTTCGTAAACCCACAGTCCACGGTCCACGGCAGACGTTCGGGTCGGATGCGAGGTCACCGTCAGAATGCTGCCCATACCCAGCAAGCCGCCACGACTGGAATTGTCCGAAAGCTGAACCTTCATCAGATCGTCACCTAATCCCACGTGCAATTTGTCTTTCAGGATCGTGGGTAGTTTCTGCGAAAACTGCCCGGCATACACATCGCCCGCCGCTTTGTTGGTGACTCCGTTGACCGTGGTATTGACTGCCGCGGCGGTGAATTTGACATTGCCAATGCTCAAGTTTCTTGTATCCCCGAAATTGATTGCCTTGAGGACATCCTTGAAATCAAGATCCGAATTGCTTTTCAAGATGGCCTTTGAAACTGCCTGATCCCCTTTCCCTTTTGACAAAATCAATCCACCGAAATGGATGTTCGGTTTGTGCTCCTTGAATTCAATGTCGATGTTGCCATCGGTGAGCGTGAATGCATAGCGGAGCACGCTTCCATGGTCAAAATTCTTCCCTTGCTCATCGAACATGTCATAATTCTCACGAATCATCTTTCCCTCGATGACGATATCCGCAGACCGTGATTGCCATCCTTCATACATCAGTAGTTGCAACGTATAGTTCCCATTAGGCACGGCAATATCCACATCAGGCGAGCCATGGATAGACGCCGCAAAAAGCTCTGAGGCATCATTGGTTCCTTCGTAGTACTGAGCTAAACGTTTATTCCAATAAACGTAATCGGCTGTAATAAGTTCCTCAATCGGACGGTTTTCGGAGAAGATGTAATTGACAAACGATTCCGTTTCTTCCTTAAAAAGGTTCTCGATGTTGTTGGCGTAATAGGTGTCCTTGAATACCGCATTGTCCGGTTTGATCGTCACACCCAACTCGCGGTAACCGAGCCATTCTCTGGCAAACACTCCGATCATTCGCTTACCCCTGGCACTTCTCAACATGCGTACAACCTGGGTATCGATGACCTTGGGATCAGTCAGCTTGTCGGCCTCGGCCAGCGCGAATAATTCTTCATCAGGCATCGAGTTCCACAGGAAGTAGGAAAGACGCGATGCCATTTCAAAAGAGTTCAGTGGACGTTCCCCAGTCCCGGTGCCGTTCTGCGGAATACGGTAAAAGAAATCCGGCGAAATCATAACCGCAAACAGTGCGGCTCTCAGACCGGCACGGTGATCAGCACCTGCGGTGATTTGTGCGTCGTAGAACTTGAGAAAGAAGTCAATATCCCCATCGCTGACAGGACGACGAAAGGCCTTTTTCCCGAAGCGGCTGATGACCTGCCGAGCGGCGCTGCGGCCTTCACCCTCAGCGACAATCAACCTGTCCACAGCCGGTGCCGTGGAAAAGTCAGTCCTGACCAGAGGCTTGACCCAGACATGGGTGTACTTGTCCGGAATCGGTTCATGACTGACCTCGCGGTTGATGGTCAGCTTCGTCTGATTCTCCCAGGCCCGATCATTATTACGCTCAGCTGCTGGCGTGTTTTGTTGCGTAATGATCGACCTCGTCGGCGGCCCGATCAGCCCTTCTGTATAGTTTTCGTTCCGGTGGAAAGTATGCGGTAATTGGTTCACCGGGCCATGCACTTGCATTTTGTCCATACACATATGGACGCCCGTTCCCAAACCCAGATCATTAAAGTCAGCGATCACCGGCTTGTCGGGAAACGGCGGCGGTACGGGCAATCGCGCCTCTTCGTCAGTCATCCCTGCCCGCTGCGGACGAAACCGCAGAGTATGGTGACCTTTCTCGATCCACACGAGGCAATGATAATCTCCGGGCTGAGCCCTCGTTGCAAGCAGCCGAACTTGACCGACTTCTGCTCGATCCACATAAATGACCATTTCCGCGCACGCTCGGTTATCAATACGTTCACCCCAGGCTTTGACCTTGATGACGTACCATCCGGTGCGAGGGTAGTGCCAGCGGGTGTAAAGTGAGTCGCGGTTGGCCTTGATCATGATGCCGTTTTCGGTCGGCGTCAAAACCGCAGTCGTCGCCTTCATCTTTTCAGCTTCGGACTGATAGGTAATTGCCTCGTCTGTGTAGAGGTAATGATCGAGCACGTCTTCAGTGATGCGGATGTATTTTTCCAGACGAGCGCCGGTCATGGCCAGAGAGGGCGAATCGCGGTCGGAACTGAAGCCCGTCTCACCGACCCCGTCATCGGACAGGCTTTTGAAAAAATCAATATGCGTCAGATCCTTGTCGAAGTCCCCGTCATTGAAAAGCGCTCGCACCGTATTTGAATACTCATCACGATTCAGCATCGGCAAAGTGACATGCCCTGCCTGGCGATGTGCGGACCAATCGACTTTCTCCTCCTGAGCGTTGATCCAGTCCGTCATTTCAAGCCGCTGATGATCACTCATGAACGGCTTTTCGGGCGGCATCTCGTTGGTCACGATTTGTTCTTCGATCTTATCCCACAGCTCACGCTCACGGGCGAAATCAAACCTTAAATTATCGAGACGAACATCGCCCTTCCGCGTCTTGTCGTTGTGGCATCGAATGCAGTGTTGCTTCAAGAGAGGCTTAATATCCAGCTCTGAATACGGTTTTCTGTTGTGATTCATGCCGGCCCGCAGGACCTGGTCGACATTGTGCAAGCCTGGTTTTGAAGTCGTCCCAATCGCCGGAGCCCGGGTCCTTGCAACCAGCTTGTCACCCGGTTTCAGATCAGCTGCATTCAGCGATCGCAACTTGTTGATGATCACGCCACTCAGGTGAGCATTTGGTACAAGACCTTCGACGGAAAGATCCAGTTTTTCATCAACAACCTCGAATACATAGCTCGCGATGCTGCCATCATTGGGGGTGCGATTCTGCTCGACGAAGTCATCGTAATGACCAGAGGCAAGGATCCCTTCCACGTGATGGTTGTTATCGCGTTTGTCACCCGTGACAGTTTCCCAGCCATCGTAGATGATCAATTGCGCCCGATAAAAACCATTGGGAACATCTAAGCTCATCCTGATGCTTTTCTCGCCGGATCGGCCAAAGATCGAGGTGCCCAGGATTTGTTCGAGCGCATTGTCATCATTCGTGGAACCCATTTCCGGCAACGTCTGCTCGTACTGTCTGATGCTAACCGTACCAACGGCGCTGTTTTTTAATCCGGCAACAAGGCTGTTGGCTGTTGCAGCACGAAAAGTCACACCTGCTATCGTCTGGTCCGTTGTTGTGCCGAAATTGATTGCAACGACGACATCCCGCAGTTCGAGATGAGCAGGCTGGTCCAGGACCTTTGCATCAGCCTGCGCCGCAATACTTATCAGAATTGCAAGGCACGACGAACAAATGTGTTTACTGCTGGGCATCATAAGTGTGCAAAGCAATTAAAGCGTAACATGAAACGAATCTAGCGCAAGGTCACCCAGTCCGCGACCACCAATACTGATAATACCGCGTCGCGAAGTGTTTGTGCCTGGGTTCATGATACCCAAAATCAATCGAACACGTACGGCGAAACCGGTGACATTGGCAAGTTCCGAGTCCGTTTGAGCGCCCATGATACGCCCACCTCTGTAGTTATAACCCAATCAAAAATTGCACCGGCGTTGTCGCTCGCCTGCATCGTTGAGGTGGCCTCGTCAGACAAATATCGTGTCGTTTTGTGAACGCTAATTGTCTGCTAAGACTTTATGCCGCTTCCTTTGAGACTGGCGAGGTAGGCGATCAAGTCGCGGAGTTCATTGCGGGTCAGCGAGTTAGTGAAACCCGACGGCATTGCCGTGCCTTTGCTGACACGGTCTTCGATTGTTTCGACGGGAATCTCGCGGACTTTGCCAGTGGCGAGATCGCGCAGACCGACGGTGTCGGCGTCTTCTGAGGTCAGGTAGCCGGACAGTGCTCGGCCGTCGTCGGTGAGAATGGTTGTCATCTCGAAACCTTCCTTAATCTGACGTTTTGGCCAGATGACGGATTCAATAATCAATTCCGGCTGCAGGCCCGCGGCGACTGCCGTGAGGTCTGGCCCCTTGGGAAAGGCATCAATCGTTGTCGTGACGTTCTGAACGGCGTGGCATGCTGTACAGTTCGCGAGTGATGATAGAAAAAGCTGCTTGCCTGCGGCCGCATCGCCGGATTGACGGACTTCGCTGACCAGCGATCGAACGAGCGAGATGTCATAGGGGATGCTCTGGCCTGGTTTGATTCCCATGCGAGTTTTTAGAGCGTTGATCAACGTCAGGTCGTCGTGACCCGCAGCACTAAGCCAGCGGCTGATCAGTTTGGCGTCGTCTGCTGAGACGTCTGCCTGCTGCAGTTTGCTCGCCACAGCCTGAGCGGCTCCGCGGCGGTTCATGATGATGCTGAGCACAGGGCCGAACGAATCGGCATCGTCGAGTTCGATGAGCAGTTTCAGACCGACCAGCGCTGCTGTGTCGATGTCCTGCGTGGCCACTGATTCCAGGGCGGCGAGATAAACTGGTGCCGAGTGTTCAGTCGCAATCAAGGGCTGGAATGTCTTCACCGCCGTATCAGGTGAGAGTTCAGCAAGAGACCGGATTGCAGCAGCTCGAACTTTGTCGTTTTCCTTGCTGTCCACCAAGGGTTCCAGCAGTGGAACAAGTTGCTGCTGTTTCCACAGACCGGCAAGACGCGCTGCCGGTGCGCGGACGCCTGTGTTCTCGCTCGTGAGTAGAGTGGCCAACTCTGCATGGATCACGCCAGCCGGAATCAAGCGTCGGCCCGATGCGATATCGGGAAGTGACTGGAGCAGTTCTGGATCGTTTTG
>JABABI010000052.1 GCA_014238335.1 Fuerstiella sp. | reverse complement strand
CGTCTGCAGTTCCAGCCGGACGGCCTCGAATTCGCCGCAGGCAACGCCGACACTCCAGAACAGTTGCTCCGCAGAGATGCGTTTTTCCAGCGCCACGGCGTACGACGCTCGAGCCGGTTCCGAGTCACGGTCTGGCAGTGAAGTTGAACGTTGATACGTCTTCGTCAAAGCCAGCTCACGCAGCAGCCAGCGAATGTTGAATTCGTGTGCTGCAAATTCCTGTCCCAGCAGCTCAAGCAGTTCCGGGTGCGTAGCCGGGTTGTCGGAATGATGCAGGTCCAGAGGTTCCACAAGGCCTCGCCCCATCATCGCGAACCACAGACGGTTGACGATATTGCGGCAAAACAATTCGTTATTCGGTGAGGCCAGTCCCGACGACAATTCGTTTAGCGGACTGAATTTCGGGATTCCCGTTGTCCGTTTCTTTCGATCCGGCAGCTCAATATACTGCTCGGCCTTTTCGAAGATGGCAATGTCGATTTCGTCACCTCCTGGCACAACCGGGCTGGTCTTCAGAGCCACCTGTCCAAAGACGGAGGAGAACTCCTTTTGTTCCGTCATCAACTTCTCACCGATCGCAGGAAACTTCACGTCCCGGCGGATGTCGACATTCTCGAACACCATGTGCAGGCCCTGAAAATCCTGTTGCGAATAGTCATTGACGGTCAGGTGATCGTGGCACTGAGCACACTGCAGATCGATTCCGGCGAACAGACGACCGACATCGCGAGTAAGCCCCGGCACATCAACAGGAGCCATCGCTCCTTCTTTCACCAGTCGCTGCGTCTGAAAGAACGCGGCTCCCCGAAGATCTTCGCTGTCTGCGTCGGGTTTCAGGATGGCGGCAGCAATCTGGTGCCATGGCAGATTCTGTTCAAAAGCCGTCCGCAAAAACGTTGTCCATTCGTCGTGGTCACCGCGACGTTCCATCAGCATTACGTGAAACAGTTCCTGCATGCGTCGCGGATAGTCCGATCCAGCCAGGAGCGTATCAATCAACACAGTTCGTTTCAGCGGCGACGTGTCTGATAGAAACGGACGAGCTTCATCAACCGCCGGAATTCTTCCCGCCAGGTCCAGATAAATGCGTCGCAGAAAGTCGGCGTCAGTTGCGTTATCCGCAAAGGCCAGCCCCTGGGCCCCGGCCTCGATCAATTGATCAACTCGTTCATGCAGATCAGCGTCTGCCGCGTGAGCGGAAGTCAAGGTCCACTGCATTGCGGCAGCCATGAGTATGACCACCACTGCGAAGCGACACGGCGTTATTGTGCTGAGATGGATCGTCGCAAGCATCAGGACTGGCAGGGCAGGGCGTGGAAAAATTTGTAACAGGTCAGTCCTCACGAAAAGAACTATCAATAGGCTAAACGTTCGCCGTGACACATTCAAGGTTTGATTCGGTGCTGCATGTCGTGCGGTGCGGCCACAAATTGTGTTTTCGGACTGCGGGTGGGCGGGACTCGACGCCCTGTTCTTCCCTCAAATCTTGTGAGTCGTGAAGTAGCGAAAGCATGTGGCCCTCAGCGTAACGGCGTGTTGCTTTAATGGGTTTCCGTAACCCGACGCGTGAGCGAAGCGACAAATCGCCTGTGTTTTTAACGCGAAATTCCTCGCAAACGCGTCGGTGTGGGATTAAATCAACAGACCGGTAAGCTGTGGGTTTCGGAACGTTTAAGTGAATTGAGTCGGCAAACAGCTAAGACGCTTCGTGGTAAACCCACCTCCTTTCATCGCTTCACGACTACAAGTCTGTGCGTAACAACAAGCAGAAAACGGCCGGTTTCACCGGCCCTGCGGAGCCGAGTTGCCGTGGTCGGTTGTTGCTGTTCCTTTTCGAAACGACCTGGCACAGTACACTGTGTCTTCCACACGATTCACGACCTGAGTCCACAGGCGCCAAGGTGTACTTACATCCATGACCACGATAAAGATACAGACTTGTTCTGTTAACCTCATGCAACCAAACCGCATCCTCCGCACCGTGGCGTTAGCGCTCGCATGGCTGTTCACGGGCTATCTGACAAACGCAGTCATCGCCGCCGAACGCCCTAACGTCATCGTCATCATGAGCGATGATCAGGGAGGCGGTGACTATGGGTTTATCGGCAACAACGTGATCAGAACACCCGAACTTGATGTGATGCATCAACGCAGCGGTTTTTTGAACAGATTCTACGTGAGCCCGGTTTGTGCGCCGACGCGAGCGAGTCTGATGACGGGGCGATACAACTACCGCACGCGATGCATCGACACCTACGTCGGTCGAGCAATGATGGACACCGACGAGATCACGTTGGCTGAGTTCCTGCGTGATGCCGGCTATCGGACCGGCATCTATGGCAAGTGGCATCTGGGTGACAACTATCCCCTGCGTGCCATGGACCAGGGATTTCAGGACAGCCTTGTTCATCGCGGAGGTGGCATTGGTCAGCCCTCCGATCCGCTTGGCGCTGAAGGCAAGTACACCGATCCGACTCTGATCCAAAACGGCGAAGAAGTGGCGTTGAAAGGATACTGCACAGACATTTATTTTGATGCGGCGATGAAATTCATCGCCAACAGTGCGGAGAACGACAAACGTTTCTTCACCTACATCGCCACGAACGCGCCTCACGGCCCGTTTCATGATGTGCCGCCGGAACTGTATGACGAATACAGCAAGATTGATTTCACGTCAATTCTCGTCAGCAAACTCAATCCAAAACGAATGCAGGCAGAAAGCGAGAAGCTGGCTCGAATTGCCGCGATGATCACCAACATCGACCAGAATGTGGGTCGGCTGTTCAGTAAGCTCGATGACCTGGAGATTCGTGATAACACAATCGTCGTCTATCTGAATGACAACGGGCCCAACACGATGCGTTTTGTCGGCGACATGCGAGGCATGAAGACGGGCGTGGATGATGGCGGAATTCGCTCGCCGCTATTGTTTCATTGGCCCGCCAAAGTCCAGGCCCGCAAGACCTCGGACGCTTTATGCGCTCACATCGATCTGCTGCCCACAATTCTGGACGCATGCGACGTCAAAGTGCCGGCGGGCCATAAGCTGGATGGCCGCAGTTTTCTGCCCCTGTTAACCGGCAACAACGCAGCGTGGCCGACTCGCCAGGTGGTGTTCCAGACCCATCGAGGCAACAAACCCATGCAATATCACCACTTCGCCATTCATGAACACCCGTGGAAACTGGTTCACCCCAGTGGCTTCGGTAAGGAGAGTTTTCTCGGCGACGCAAAGTATCAGCTGTACAACCTGAACAAGGATCCTCGTCAGAAGAATGACATCGCCAATGAAAACGCCGAGGTATTTCAACGACTAAAGACGGGCTACGAAAACTGGTTTCAGGACGTCAGTTCAACTCGCCCCAACAACTACGCTCCGCCGCGAATCGTCATCGGCACCGAACACGAACTGCGCAGCGTCCTGACACGTCAGGACTGGCGACACGTTCAGGGGAAACCGTGGGCCGGCAATTCCAACGGTTTCTGGCTGCTGGAAGCACCACAGGCCGCTGGCTATGAATTGGAGCTCGCCTTTTCGTCAGACCATCCCGCTGGAACGGCCACCATTACCGCCGGGACTCTGACGAAACAACTCGATATCTCAGCGGGCCAGCGGAACGGTCACAGGACCGGCATCAACCTTCCCAAAGGTAAAATAAAGCTGGCTGTTGACGTCGTCTTCGATGGCAAGGCGCAGGGACCGCATCAGGTAATTTTGACTCGCAGGTAATTTAACATCCACGAGACCGTGAAGATGCGTATCCGCAGACGTAGCCGACCACGGAAGACCCGGAACAGAGGTCGTCTTATAATTGACTTATTATTTTAGAAATAACCTAATCAGCATGCCTGTGTCCAAAGCAAATCGATTCCTGCCGGTATTTATAGTGCTGTTCGCAATAGCCGGATTGGCATTCAGCGCGCCGCCCACCAAACAACAATTGCAGAAATGGCTTAAGCAATTTCCGGCGGCTGACGTGAATGGTGACGGCCAGCTGACGGCTACGGAAGCGGATACGTATCGCAGGAAGCTTCTGACAGACCGCAAGCCGGAGAACGCCGGTGACGTGCAGCGAGGGGCGCCGCGTGAGTTCTCAATCAATAATGGTTGGGAGGCGGATGCCTTCCCTAAACATGCGGTCTCCTACAAGTCGCCGGAACAGATCAAAGCGATCTATGCCAGACAGGTTGGCGAAAAAAACGCAGTGGTCTCCTTTGACAAGCCGGATAACGGCACTCTGCGGATCGTTGGCACCGGGCACAGTTTCATGGCCCCCGGATACAAGACCTTCCCTCTGATCTGCCGGGCTTCCGGATTCGTGCAGCCTCTGTACACTCACACGGGTGGGGGCATTACGGGCAGCACTCGTTACAAATGGGAACAGGAAAACGGTATCTTTCAATTCGACGGGAAACCGCAGCCAAAACTTTTGTCCTCGATCGCCAACGCGAAATGGGACGCGATGATGTGGGGACCATACTTTCAGGATCGTCCGGAATTTTATTCCTGCTGGATCGACTTCTGCCTGAAGTACAACCCGCACATGAAGTTCTATCTGTCCGACGCCTGGCCACAGCTGTATCAGCTCGACGAAGTCCCGAAGTCCGAGAGCTTCTTCACCGAGGCGATCTTTGAACGGATGGGGAAGGAACGGACCGCCGGTTATATGGGCCTCGTGAACACACTCCGTGCAAGCTACCCGGAGAAGGTGTTTATCATGCCGACGTCAGACGCGATGGTGCTGGCGGCGAAACATTATCTGCGTGGAGAGCTGCCGGGCGTCGAGGGAATCAACAGGATTATTGGCCGGAAGGAACGATCGCTGTGGCGCGACAAACTGGGCCATCTTGGCCCCGGTTTTGAACGGTTAGAAGGCTATGTCTTTTATGCCACGGTCTACCGCCGCTCTCCTGAGTTGATCGAACGCGAAATTGACTTCCGTGACAAGAGTGACTTTCCGAGCCAGGATCTCGACCTCATTTTTCGAAAAATCGCATGGCAGGCGGTGGCCGGAAATGCTCTGTCAGGAGTTCGAGACACTAATGAGGACGGCATCGCCGATTGAATTCACATCCTGCCGATTGAATTCACATCCTAAATCCTGGCCCCCGGGTTTAGGGCCAGGGGATTAGGTTTCAGAACTTCATCCTGCAGTGTCCTGCCCGGCACACTCAGTGCCAGGCGGTGATCGCTTTGCGAATTCGCTCAACGACTTCCGGATGCTCGGCAGCCAGGTCTTTTTGTTCGTGCGGGTCGTTCGCGATGTTAAACAGACGAACAGGCGCCTTGTCCCACACGTGCACGTTGCGATATCTCGTGGTGTCCTTGCCATCGTAGCGGACCAGTAACTTCCATTCATTCTCGACACACCAGAGATACTGCTGCGTGTCGTCAGGATCGCCCACGGTCATGTTATGGATTGAATGAGAAACCCCGAACACCTGCCTGCGCCCTTTCCTGGACTCGGCTTCCAACAGGTTGATGCCAGGCAGATGCTGCGGCGCCGTCACAGCGGCCGCAGCAGCGATTGTCGGAAACAGGTCGATCGCATGTGCCAGGTCCTGGCCACGTCCGGGCTCCACGTGTCCAGGCCACGAAACCATAATCGGGGTACGTATACCGTTCTCATAGGGCGAACCTTTGGATCGCTGGGCAAAGCCCTTCCACAGCTTCTGGTTCGGGTCGTCCGCATTAGTACTTGCCGCCACCCACCCGTTGTCACAGATGTACAGAATCAGTGTGTTGTCCGTAACGCCCTGTTTGTCGAGGTGCCCGAGTAATTCGCCACAGGTTTCGTCGAACCATTCGCACATGGCGTAATACTTTGCCACGTCCGCGGCTCGACCACCCTTCGCGTATTTTTCCAACAGATGCTGGGGCGGATTGTGCGGCGTGTGGGGCAGGAACGGTGCGTACCAGACGAAGAACGGCTTTTTTTCCTCAACCGCCAGATCAATGAAGTCCGTCACCGGTGTCATTCCTGCCCGCCCAATTTTCAAACCCGCATCACCGTGCCGACCTCCCCGTTGCGGATCGCCGTGCGTCATTCCATGAGTAAAGCCGCCGTCCATCCAGGAACCCTCCCACCATTTGCCCGACTGATGAGCAAGGTAGCCGCTGGAGGTCAGCGTCTTGATGAAGCCAGGATGCCTATAGAAATTCTCACGCAGCGGAATGTCCAGCGCAACACGATTGTTCCGGCCATCGACATCATTCCCGGTGACTCCATGCTGGAAAGGGAAGAGCCCTGTCACCATCGACGCCAGCGACGGGCGGCACAGTGGTGACGCCACGTAGCCGCGTTCAAAGACCTGGCTGCGTCCGGCAAGCCTGTCCAGGTGAGGCGTCTGCACGGACGCATGCCCCATAAACCCGTAGTCGGTCCATGCCTGATCATCGCTCAGAATCAGAACGATGTTGGGGCGCGTGGCATCAGTCGCGAACAGAGAAGCGGCAGCCCCCAGGAACAGCGTGACAAACGTGATGACTTTGTTCATGGTGTGTCTTTGAGCCTATTAGAGCAGTTGTCGAAAAAAAGTCATGATGGGGCTCGTGCACGACATCACTCTCATTCGAAAAGACGATCGCCGCGGCCATAAGTCAGCGTCAAACGCTGCAGCTTTCAATGTTTGTTAGTTGAATTCTGCGTTCCCGGAAAGACATTTCGAAGTCACTCATTGCTCGCGGTCGGATGCGCATTTTTCACCGTCCCAGGTGTGCACGGCGAGCAGGCCGGCTTCGCTGACAACGCCAGGCGGACGAGACAGATTACTTCCCTTCGCGCGCCCAGCGTTTGTAGAGTTCGGCGTTCGTTCGGTAAGTCTCCCGCGCTGCCGTGTTTCGGGTCGATTTCATCTGATCCTCCGTCTCCAGAACATAGACCTCGGGCGTTTCCGGACCAACGTCGCCGGATTCCTTGATCCAGCGTTCCAGTCGTTGACGATGCTGCTTAAGTGCGGCGGCGTGTCCGGGGTCGGCCGCGAGGTTCGTGGTCTGCCAGCGGTCCGCACGATAGTCGTACAACTCTTCGGGCAGGCGCGTCGGCGCGAACAGAAGTTTCTGCGACAGCTCGCTCAGACCCGCCGCAGCATGCAACTGACGGAGACGCTGCACAATGAGTTTTCCATCCTTGTAGCCGCTTGGCATCAGGAGCGGACGCTGTGGATAGAAATTTCTGATATAGAGGTAGCGATCCGTACGTACAGAGCGAATCCGATCGGCCGCCTCGCCGCAGCGGTCACGCGCCGCAAAGACAGCTTTCTTCACCTTGTAATCCAGAGCAAGAACGTCCTGCCCCTGCATTGCCTGAGGGATTTCAATACCAGCTGCTGCCAGCGATAACGCAGCGATGTCAATGTGCTGGACCAGATCACTCCGCGTCACCCCACCGTCGATCCCCGGTCCTCGGATGACCAGCGGAATGTGCGTGCCTTCGTCATACAAAAACTGCTTTCCACGCGCATGGCTGATGCCGTGGTCGGTGAAGAAGACGACAAGTGTGTTTTCCAACAGACCTTCCTGCTTCAGTCGATCCATCACGAGGCCCACGTGGCGGTCCGTTATGCGCACACTGTCAAGATACGTAGACCAGTCCTTCAGAAGTACTCCGTCGCGTGGGTAGTACGGCGGCAGCTGGACGCTCTCAGGATTTGTGACGTTGCTGAAATCCAGTTTGACCTGTTTGTCGAACGCATCGTAATGCGCTGCCGATGCACCTCGCAGTTTTCCACCGTGCAATTGCACCTGCATAAAGAATGGCTGGTCCTTCCTGCGTCCGGACCAGTCGTGGCTGTCATAAATCGTTTTATTCCAGTCAAAGTTGTAGTCGGTCTTGCCCAGGCGGTTCCTCGTACGCGAGCTAAAGGGCTGACTTCGGTAGTCAAGGTCAGGCAGGCCACTGCCCATACAGGTGTAGTACCCCGCTTCCTGGAACAGCACAGGGGCGGGCCTGACGCCGTCGGGTAACGTGATGCGATGCTCACCGCGTCCGCTGCGGTGGTGGTGAGCGCCGATCGACGTCTGGTACATCCCGGTGATCATGGCCGAACGGAATGTCGAACAAACCGGGGACGTGGCATAAGCCCGTGTGAATCGCAGCCCCTCCTGCGCAAGCTGATCGACGTGCGGTGTGCTAATCGCCGTCTCGCCGTAGCACGAGAAATTCGCAGACATATCGTCGACCACGAACCAAACGATATTGGGCCGCTCGTTCACATTTCGCTGGATAAGAGCCGCCTGTAGCGTGGCCACACCAACCACTGTTGCGGCCAGCATTGCGGCTATTGTCCGCAGAATTCCAGAATTCATATTGTGATCGTTTTCAGGGTGCGGCGGCAGGCACGTTCGCGAATCCCAGCGGCCGACGATTTTTCGGAGCACTGCGGCCGGAGGATTTTAGATGTTTCAGGAGTTGTTGCATGTCTTTGCGCCTCGCTTCTTCCGTGAAAAAAAGATTCGTTGTTTCGCCGGGATCAGTTTTCAGGTTGTAGAGCTGGCCCGTCGCATCGGGAGCTGATTCTGAAATCGCATATTTCTTCATCGGGCCTTTGTCATAGCTGTTACCACCCGAACCCGTGTGATCGAGGTATTTCCAATCTCCCTGCCGAAGTTGGAATTCGCCGCGGAAGCTTTGAGTCAGCAGATGTGGACGAATCGATCGGGCTTCGTCCTGCAGGCCGAGCATGGCGGGCAGAAGATCGAAGCTGTCTGTCGCGGCTTCGTCGGGAAGGGTATATCCGACGACTGACGCCACAGTCGCAAAGATATCGGTGGTGTTAGTCATCTGATCGGAAACGCGGCCCGCCGGAATTCGTCCGGGCCATCGGGCGATAAACGGCACACGGTGGCCGCCCTCCCAGCCGTCACGTTTCATACCACGCCAGCCACCCGAAGCGTCGTGCTGATGGTCGCCGCGCATCCAGTCGACGTGAACCGTCTCAGGGCCGTTGTCCGAGGTAAACAGAATCAGAGTGTTGTCATTGATGTCAAGCTGGGTGACCAGGTCCAGAACTCTGCCGACCAGCACATCAAGTTCCCAGACAAAATCACCACGCGGGCCCGCCTTCGTCGCACCATTGAATTCCTCTGCAGGCAAAACAGGTGCGTGAGCGATTTGTGTGGAGAACACCGCAAAGAAGGGGTGATCCGGTGTCTGTTTTCGATGATCGGTAATGAACGTTTTCGTCTTTTCGTAGAACAGCAGGTCGGCATTCATGAAATCGTAACCAGCAGACATCCAGCCCTCATCGTTGTCCCAGCGCCACTTCCCGCCGGGATTGGGCAAGTCCTTGCGCCGGTGTCGCTGGTTGGCGGGGAACGGCACCATGTCGTTTTCGATGTAGATATAGAGCGGATCCGTATTGGGACAGTTGGGTGTAATAAAAGACTCATCAAACCCACGGTGTTGGGGGCCATCAACCAACGGTGTGCTCTTGCTATAGTCGATCAGCAGTGAGTTCTTGAATCCGCCCCCCAGACGTTTGTTGTCTTTGTCGTACCAGGTCAGTCCAACGTGCCACTTGCCGAAGACTCCGGTTCTGTAGCCCTTATGTTTGAGCATCTGCGCGATGGTGAGCGTGCCGGGCTTGAGATAGCTGGGGCCACCGGGCCCTTCGAAAGCTCCGCCTCCGCGACCGGTCGAACGATAAATCTGCTGGCCGGAATACAGGCCATAACGTGACGGGGAACAGATGGTCGACGGACTGTGCGCGTCAGTAAACCGCACACCCTGCGCCGCCATTTGATCCAGCCGGGGTGTCTGGTAGGCGGAATTGGGGTTGTAGCAGGAGACGTCGCCGTAGCCGAGGTCATCGGCGTAGATGATGATTATGTTGGGCAGGGCCTGTGCCTGGACATGACGGGCGACGAGGTTAAAAAAACACAGCAACAGCAGAATCATTCGAGTGTATTTTATCATCGGTGACATTCACGTCATTCTGGTTGTCGCAACGGGCACTATATCATCAAGAACAGACTTCGCACGCAGCACCGCTGGCGGGCGTCTTTGTCGCAGCTCGGTTTGTTTTTTTACTGGAACCGCCGTTAACATTGTAGAAACCCATCATGCCAAATTCATCGCAACCGTTCAGTTTCCCATCAGTGCCGGGTGAATCTGGCTGAGGGGGCGTGTTAGGTTTGAGAATCATGAACAGCAACAACCAACTCTCTCAAATTGGCCAGATTGCGGTGACCGTCAGTGACGTGGATGCGGCGTTGTCGTTCTACCGCGAAATTCTGGAACTTTCGTTCCTGCGCCGGGCCTGACCTTGCATTCCCGGATGCAGACGGCGCGCGTCTGATGCTCACAACACATCGGGGTGCCGTTCCAGTAGGGCACAACTTGGTTCTCTATTTCAAGGTCTCCGACATCGTCGCGGCTCACGATGCGATGGTGGATGCCGGGAGCCGCCAGCGAACGCACCCCGGAACTCGCTGCCACGTTGCCCGCCCATGAACTTTGGACTGGATTTCTGCGTGATACCGATGGTAGTCTGGCCGGATTAATGACAAAAAAACGTGACGAGTAAATCCTGCTGCCGGCGACGACGAGGACACATAATACGTGGAAGTTATTGAGCCGCGATGTGGATTGAAAATTGTCTTCTCGAAGAGAGGTTGGTCACCGATGAACATTAAGTCTCATTTTGCGGAAGCGGTTGGCTACTGGGAGCGGAAACGCATCGTCTACAACGGTGTTCTTGCTCTTTTGGTGTTTGCGTGCTGGGGAGAGGACATCCTGTCAGGCAGCCCCGGGCAATGGCTGTGCGCCGCAACTGTTCTGCTGGTGCTCACCGGAATCGCGAATGCGCTTTACTGTGCTGCGTACCCGGTCGACCTGGCATATCAGATGACGCCGCTGAAGTCAGTCTGGCCACGTCGCCGCTGGTTGTTGTTTACCAGTGGTCTGGCGCTGGCCAGTACACTTGCCCTGTGGGTGATGCTGCACACCGGGATGGCCTGAGCACGAGTATTGGCGAATTAAAATTTAATTCGCCCCGTGCGCGGCCGCACCGACCTGAACCACGGGTTGGGCATGATCGCCGCTGCAGATCACGACCAGCAGATTGTGGACCAGTGCGTCGCGTTCCGCATCACCGAGTTCAAGTCCTGCCTTCTGCAAACGTGCAACGGCGTCCTGGACAATGTCCGTTCCGCCTTCCACGATGGTCTTGCGAGCATCAATCAGTGCCATTGCCTGTTGACGCATCAGCATCGCCTGGGCGATCTCCGGAGCATATGTCAGGTCGTTGAGCCGCACGCTCAGGACGCGGATTCCGGAAGGAGCGACAGCTTCCTGAAGTTCACGGACAAAGGCATCGGACACCTCGTCAGTTTCGACCTTAAGACAGGGCTCGCTGTGATCAGGCGACTCATATGGAAATGTTGAACTCACGCGTTTCACAACAGCGCCGGACAGATCTTCGATGAACTGCCCGTAATTCTCAACGTCGATGGCGGCCTTGTACGTATCTTCCACACGGTAAAGAACGACGGCACTAATCTGAATCGGATTGCCATTCCGTTCGACAACAGTTGTCGTAGTAATGTCGAGAGTCGTGTCGCGCGTTGAAATTCGCTTGAGCGTTCGGCCAACCGGATGAATCCAGCGAATCCCCTGAGTCTTGAGTGTGGTGACATATTTTCCGAAGCGGAGAACGACCATCTCCTCCCTCGGATTCACCACAAAGAAACCGAACAGCAGAATCGGCGGAAAGATGATGGACACGAAAACGACAAGGAAGAATTCCATTGTTCAACACCCCCGGGAATTTCAGGATGGGCTTGATTACCCTCCGCAACTTTACTACGCGACCGATTGCATTTCAATGCACAGCCGTTTCACTGTCTACCACGGATGCAGTAACGGATTGTGGCAGCGGCCAGGCGAATGATTTACGCATGCTAAACACACAGAAGACTGAATCCCGCCGCATGTACACCGCAATACGATGCCACCACGCTGTATAGCTTCCGCGGTACGCGCTATTCGTTCGGCTGTACGAGCGAGTCTTCAGAAGAAAACGCGAGAGCACTGGACGCTGGACCAGTCTACTGCACCTTGCCTGCAACATCAGCGGGATCTTCCCGCCCGTGTCTCGTGTCGTTGTCACTCGGTGGCACGCTCAATCGTGCCTCCTCAATGAAGTCACCGGGATTGAGCACAACCTGCTCCCCTTCCTGCAGGCCCTTCTCGACGACAATGGACACGTCGTTGCCGTCGCCCAGTCGCAAAGAGCGTCGTCCTGCTTCCTCAGGAGTCCCGACCCAGCAAAAGTACCCGTCATCTGTTTCGACCACAGCGACTACCGGGATCGTCAGAACGTCTTCGTGTTGATCCAGGGTCACCTCAACTTCGGCACTCATGCCGGGTTTCAGCCCTTCGCCGGACGGAAGCCCAACGATCGCATCGTACTTGACGATGTTGCCGGTCCACCACCCCGCCGGCTGCGCAGTCGAAGCCACGGATAATACTTCACCAACAAGGGTCGTTTCCGGCAGGGTCACGGTTGCAGGCATCCCCGGTTTGACCCGTTCAATCATGGATTCGTGAATGCCGACCTTGACCTGCATCTGTGTCAGGTCAGGCATCAGCAGCAGCACCTGATCACTATGCACCGTCGCGCCTTCCGCGATGTCAGGGGTGTTTTTCCAGTCATCGGAACCGGGGTAAATCACGATGCCACTTCGTTCGGCTTTGACAACGCAGCGTTGGATCTCCTTATTCGCCAGAGCGATTCGTGCCTCATCCATTTTCAGCACTTCCTCATGCCCGCTCGCCGCTGCCTTCGCAGATGCCCAGTCACCATTCAGCGATACCAGTTGTTCTTCCCTGGTATACTTCTGGAGAACCTCGATGTCAGTTTTCCATTTCTCCAGTCTCGCTTTGGCGAGCCGGACGGCGTATTCACTTTCTTCCAGGTCCAATTCACTGACGTACTCGCTTTTGGCCATCAACTGCTGATGAGCAAGCAGGTTCTGCATGTTGCGCAGATTCGCCTCAGCAATCGCCAGTTCCTTCTCCAATGTCATCAGCTCAGTACGGTACGTCCCTTCCTGGTACACCGATATAGCGCCTCCGGCACTCTTCTCCTGAGCTCTGAATGTGATTGCCGCGTCCCGCGACAAATGAGCAAACTTCGTCCGTTCGTGCAAATACTCCTCGATCTGCTTGTTTTCCAGTCTGATCAGTTCGTCGCCGGCCTCCACGTTCGTACCACTTTCAATCACCCAGCTGATGGTGCTGTTGCCCCGGACTTTGCATTTGATCTTCATGTTGTCCGAACTTTCCAGAGTCCCCTGTTCCGTCAGTGTCACCGGCAGGGTTCCGCGGGCGATTGTATGCACCAGTGTCGGTCCCACCATATCGCGTGCCTCCTCGATAGACACAGTCGGATCAAGCACGACCCTGTCGCCTGCCCTGAGTCCAGCCTCGACAACAATGAACTGATCGTTACTGGCGCCCAGTTCCAGAGAACGTCGCTGTACTTCGGCGTCCGTCTCAACCCAGCAGAAATGCCCCTCGTCAATATCCACGACCGCAATGGCAGGTACGGACAACACACCCTCATGCCTCGCAACGACCACTTCCACACTGGCAGTCTTGCCGGGGTTGAGTCCTGCGACGGAAGGCAGCTCAATGATCGTTTCGTACTTCACCGCATTGCCGGTCCACCAACCAGCCGGACTGGCGATCGACGCTACTGAAGAGACCGTCGCATCAAACGTTTTATCCGGCAGCGTAACCTCCGCAACCAATCCCGGCGTGATGCTGCTGGCAATCGACTCATGAACTCCGATCTCGATCTGCATATGCGACAGATCAGGCATCAGCAGCAGAATCTGGTTGTTGTGAACACTCGCTCCCGCATCAATGTCAGGTGTATCCTTCCACTTTGCTGCGGAAGGATAGATGACGAGCCCGCTCCGGGGCGCTCTGATAACGCAGTTTTCAAGCTCCACCAATGCCAGATCAAGCCGTCCCTGTTCGAGTGCAACACCTGCCTCCATTCCTGCAACTCTGGCCTGAAGAGCGCTCAGCTGACCTTTTAGTCGGTCCAGTTCCATCACTGCGATGAGTCGTAACTGCACATCAATCTGAGTCGCCGAAACCTCCTGTTCCAACTCCGCCCGCTTGAGGGTGAATTTCATCGCCTCAACTTCCAGCTCCGTCACAAAGCCCCGCTTGAATAACGACTGAGAACTGAGTAACAATGTGCTCGCGTTTTTAAAGTTGCGATCGGCAATAACGCGATGTTTGTCCAGCCCCTGCATCGCCTCACGATGCGTGCCGTCCATGTAACCATCGACGGTCACCTGTGCCTTCTCCAGCTCGGCCTGTGCCTGTGCAAGCGTGGCCACGGCATTGTTCAGGTCCGTCTTCCCCAGACTGACCACCTCTTCGATCTGCTTACTATCCAGTCTGACCAGTTCATCTCCCTCCTGCACGACCGTGCCAGACGGAATTACCCAGGTCACGGTGCTGCGCCCGCCCTTGCCGCCATACCCGCCACGAATCCGACATTTGATTTCGGTGTTTCTGGAACTCTCCAGAGTCCCCGGTTCTGTCACGCTGACAATCAGTGTGCCGCGCGACATTGTATGAGTCAGCGCCGGGCCGATTTCACGAGCCGATATCGCTGCCCGAAACCACACAGTCACGGCAATCAACACCGCGACAACACCAACCGCCAGCAGACCACCTATCCACGACTGGCGACCGGAGTTCTCGTGCCCGTCATCGTCAGGGTGGTGCCCGCCTTGTCCTGAGTGATTCTGCATTTCTGAACGCAATAAAGTCGACATAGCTTTGTCTCCGGCGTTAGTTGTCGTTGCTGCGTGACGACCGCCAGAAAACGAACTCAACTCGGGCATCTGCAGGCTACAGTATACCAACTGACGCCGTGGATTCTGCAGGTGTTTCAAGAATCGTGTGTGGAAAACGCGTCAGCGGTGCCGTACATCGTGTGGTTGCACTGGACTCTCTGTTCCATCTCACCCTGTTTTCGTAAGTAACAGAGCGACCCTCTCAGCGTTCGGCGGGCTGTTCGACGGAATGCCCACAACATGGTCGCCATTGCGGAACGAGCTCATTCCACGGAACGTGCGTAAATACACGGTACACTGTTGCCTGATCAGCTGAACCGTGCTAAATCATCACCGTGGAATATTTCCGTCATCAAATCGTCATATATGCCCTTCACGTTCGACAATACCTACGCCCGTCTGCCGGACGCTTTCTTCAAACGAATTGCCCCCGCGCCCGTCGGCGCGCCGGTGATGATTCGGCTGAATGACAGCCTGGCTGCCGAACTGGGGATCGACGTTGCCGAGCTGGCTTCCCCAACCGGTCTCGCAATTCTGTCCGGCAACCAACAGGCAGACGGATCCGAACCTCTGGCCATGGCGTATTCCGGACATCAGTTCGGCGGATTTTCGCCACAACTCGGTGACGGTCGTGCCATTCTGCTGGGTGAAATCGTCGGCAACGACGGCGTCCGTCGTGACGTTCAGCTGAAAGGCTCCGGCCCGACTCCGTTTTCGCGCCGCGGTGACGGTCGGTCGGCACTGGGGCCCGTGCTGCGAGAATACATCATCTCCGAAGCGATGGCCGCCCTTGGTGTGCCAACCACCCGCGCATTGGCTGTCGTCGCGAGCGGTGATCACGTCGTTCGCGAAGGCATGATGCCGGGCGGGGTCTTCACTCGCGTCGCTCAGTCGCATATCCGCATCGGCACGTTTCAGTGGTTCGCCGCCCGACAGGACCTGGACAATCTGCGTGTGCTGGCTGATTACGTCATAGCCCGCCACTATCCCGCCCTGCAACAGGAAGAAAACCCATACCTGGCACTACTCAACAAAGTAATCGAGCGACAGGCCCGGCTGATCGCTCACTGGATTCAGCTGGGATTTATTCATGGGGTCATGAATACCGACAACATGACCGTTTCGGGCGAGACGATCGATTACGGTCCGTGCGCTTTTATGGACACCTACCATCCCGCGAAAACGTTCAGCTCGATCGATCATCAAGGCCGCTACGCCTTCGGCAATCAGGGCCCGATCGGCCAATGGAACCTGACTCGATTCGCCGAAACACTCCTGCCTCTGCTCCACGCGGACCAGAACACAGCCATCGCAATGGCCGAAGCCGCCCTCGATACCTTCACCGATCTGCACCAGACGGCACTGCAAACACGTTTCGCTGCCAGGATAGGACTCGAACCAGACCACGCGGATGACTGGAGCCTGGTAGAATCACTGCTGCAGGCGATGGCAGACGGTAAAGCCGACTTCACGCTGGTCTTCCGCCACCTGGCCACAGCACTCGACAGCGGCAGCGATGACACCGTCACTCGCCTGTTCAACCAACCAACAGCAATTGTCGCATGGATGAACGTCTGGCGAACGCGTCTGCAACATGTCGGCCGAAGCCAGTCTCTGGCTCTGATGCGCAGCACAAACCCGGTTTACATCCCACGCAATCATCGAATCGAAGAAGCAATTAAAGCCGGCAACGCGGGCGACTTTAAACCATTTCACCGCCTTAATCAGGTGCTGCAACACCCGTTCACTGAACAGGCAGATTGTTCTGAGTATGAAGCTGCACCAGCCCCCGACGAAGTCGTGCACGCGACCTTCTGCGGAACCTGAAGCTTACCTGCACAGCGACGCGTCATCTGGCAGGCTATGAATTCACGACGGGACGTCGGCGACGGCCCGATGAGCGGCATTCCTCCAGGTGAGTCGATTTTGATGTCCGGCGTCGGAACACAAAAAGTCTTCGAAGACGACCGCGTGATTGTCTGGCACCTCGATCTTGAACCGGGGCAGCACGGCGAGCAGCACACGCACACATTAGATTATGTCGTTCGCGTAATCTCCGAGTCAACATTGGAGGTCCTGGAGCCGACGCACGAGCTGCTGTACGATGTCCAACTGGAAGCCGGACCCGCCGTTTCCTTTCAGCTCGATGGAGACCAGATCATTTCGGACCGACCCGGATATCCTGCTGTCCCGGTGACTCACAGCGCCCAGAATGGTGGTTCGGAAACGTTTCGGGAAGTGCTCATCGAATTCAAGAATTAGCGGTCGACGTCGCCCTGCCCGCTGCCGGACCAGTCGTCAACTGGTGCGAACTAAGCCTGATCAGCGAAGTACGGGAATAACACGCAAACGTTTATCTGCCCCGCCTTTTTCAAGGATCATAATCAATGAGCCGTCAAGAGTTCAGCAATGACGGAGATGTTGTCGTCAGGCAGTTTTTCGGCGCTGGCTAACCCGGTCTGCCGACCGACGAACTGCAGCATTATATTTGCCAGATCGTTCCGCACCTGTCAGACGCCGCTGTATTTTTCGATAATCGCCAGCGGCCCGAAAGGTTAAAGCAGCTGCAGCGCGTGACCACTGATGCATTTTTCCACGAATACGCTTCACATCAAATATAAAATTCTCTGGCGGAAGATTTGCTCAACGCAGAAGCGTGCTGTGCGGCCCCTGAATGGTTCAACAAACCACCGGGCACAGACCACCCGACGCCGCCTCATCAGGGCAATTGTTACTTCAATCTGACTCCGCCCGGAGTGCTGACCAGATGGGTAGCACTCGACCCTGTGGATGCAGAAAAGGCTGCCTGCGCGACATACGGGGCTCGCACCTCCAATGGTGCGCGGCCCCATGATCGCAGTTCGCTGCGCGGATTCTTACAGGAAATCTCTGACTATGCTGCCCACGACAGGACTCAGAAAGTTCCCATTTATCTGCAGCCATGCGACGCAACTGTTCACCATGGCTGGACGGTACACCGGGCGGATCCAAATCAGTCGACGGACCGACAGCGCAGGTCCTTTGCGATGGTATTCAAAGATGTCCGTTACCAGCGGGATGAAGAGCTTTATTGTCGATATGAACAGTCATTAGCAACGCAGCACAGCACAATGCGTTTGAATTCCTGATCGCAGTAAGCGTGTTGCGCCGATTTGCATACTCAGAAACTGAGCGCCGGACTGAGGCATTTTTCGCCACGATGCGTCACGTAATGATCTCCTGCAGGATTTCACCGCCGACGTCGGTCAATTGTCGCATCCGGCCCGCGTGCTGAAAACGAAGTCGATCGTCGTCAAGGCCCATCAGATTCAAAATTGTTGCGTGTACATCGCGAATGTGGGTTCCTTCGTCGACAGATCGCAAACCGAACTCGTCGGTCTCGCCGACGGATGCTCCACCTTTTACATCGCCGCCCGCCATCCACATCACAAGATTCCACGAATTGTGTTCACGGCCGGGTTTCTTTCCCATGCCCCCGTTGCGAAACGGTGTACGTCCCATTTCGGAGGCCCAGACCACCAGCGTCTCTTCCAGCAGACCACGTTGCTGCAGATCAGACAGCAGCGCCGCCACGGGCTGATCGACTTCGCGTGAATGGCGAGTCATCCCTCCCTGCACATCGCCATGATCGTCCCAGCTGTGCGGTCCGATCTGCACGCCGTGCACCAACAGTGTGTAACGAACTCCGCTTTCGACCAACCGTCGGGCCAGCAGGCATTGTCGACCGAATCCTGCCGTCGTCGTGTCATCCAACCCGTACAGGTGCTGCGTCGCCTGGGTTTCGCCGGACACATCCACCAGATCCGGAGCTTCCGCCTGCATCCGAAAGGCCAGCTCATATGCGTTCAGACGTGCGGCGAGTTCTGTATCGTCAGGACGCAACGCCGAATGCTGCCGGTTGAGCGACGCCAGCGCATCAAATTCACGACGCTGCTGATCCAGTGAAATTCCGTCCGGACGCTTCAGGTTCAGAATTGGAGAACCTTTTGATCGCAGCAGCGTGCCCTGATGAGACGCCGGCAGATACCCGTTGGCCCAGACAGCAGCGCCGTTGACGGGAGCGCCGCGTGAGTCCTGAATCACAACGTAGCCCGGCATGTTGCGGTTGGACGAGCCGAGCCCATAACTGACCCACGAACCGACCGAAGGACTGCCTGGAAACTGGCTGCCGGTGGTGACGTGCAGCGTGGATGGCCCGTGATTCTGGTTGTCGGTCCTGATGCCACGCACAAAGGCCAGTCTGTCTGCGTGCTGCGACAGATGGGGGTACAGGTTCGAAAACCAATGTCCCGATTCACCATGCTGCTGAAATTCAAACGGGCTGCCGATCGCAACGTGCGGAAAAGACAGTCGCCCCTGCAATTCACCGGAAATGTCGGGAATTCGAGGCAACGGTTGCCCGTGAATCTTATTCAACTCCGGCTTGTACTCGAACGAATCAACCTGACTGACGCCGCCCTGCATAAACAAAAAGATACAGTGCTTTGCTCGTCGCGGCAGATGCTGCTTCCGTACGGTCAGCGGATCCAGGGCATACGTTGCGCCGCCCGATTCACTTGCCAGTAAATCGCTAAGCGCCAACGCTCCAATTCCAGTGAAGGCGCTGCTTAAAAAGTGTCGTCGATCGGGAGGTGGTGTGGCCATCGGCTATATTCCTCACTGGAGGCCAGGGTCAGTCCATGAATTCGGGACATTCACGCGTCAGAATCCGCTTAATGGCTGCAAGAAAATGACAAGCCTGTGCGGATTCTGAGCCGAACTGTTCGTAGGCCATCCGACACACTTCGTCGGGAATTATTCGCAGGGGCCGACCGGTATTCATCGCCAGAACCTGAATCATTGCGGCGCGTTCGAGGTAATAAAGATCATCGAAAGCCTGCGACGTGTCTTCTCCGGTGATCAGGACACCATGGTTCGCCATCAACAGGATGTCCCTGTCAAACAGTTTCGAGCTAATACGTTCGCCTTCGGCATCGTCAAACGCGGCTCCGTTGTAAGTTTCGTCATAGGCCATGCGTCCATAGAACCGAACCGCATTCTGGCTGCACATTTCCAGCCGACCACCTTCGATGCAGGACAAAGCGGTGCAGTATGGCGGATGAGCGTGCAGCACACACTTAGCGGACACTCGACTACGATGTACACTGGAATGAATGAAGAAGGCGGATGGTTCTGCAACGTATTCTCCTTTTATCACTTCTCCGCCGGCATCGACGACAATCAGGTCAGATGCTCGTATCTCAGACCAGTGCCGTCCCTGGGGATTGAGCAGGAACTGATCGGTCGTACCTGGCAGCAGCAGGCTGAAATGATTGCAGACTCCTTCGCTCAGATTCTGCCGGTCCGCCCACCGCAGGACGGCTGTGAGGTCGACGCGGGCCTGCATTTCATTGGCGGCCGCAGGCACGCTGCTCTGAAGATGTTCAGTCGACATAGATAAACTCATTTGTGTTCAAAAGAACGCGACAGACCGCGTCGATCCCGGCGTCCGAATTCGCAACCGTTTGCATTTCCGCCAATTCGTCAGCGGACGGAGGTCGACCCAGAGCAATCTGAAATGCCCGCTCGATCTGGTGCATCACCCCGGTTTCAACTTCACCGCTGACTCGGGCTGCGAAGTGCTTTGCTTCCTGGCTGACAAATTCCCCGTTGTACATCGCCAGTGCCTGCAGAGACGTCACCGAATGCTGCCGTCGCGGCCGGGACTCATCACACACCAGGGAGTCAAATGACTGCATGAAGGGCATCGTCAGCGTCCGTTGCTGATAAACGTAGATACTGCGTTTACGCCCCTGCGGCCCTGTCTGGGTATCCCATTTGCTGTTCGAGAATTTCACTCGCTCTTCAATGTCCCCTGGCAGCGGCGGAAATATTGGCAGACCGAACTGCTCGGGGTTGAGCCGTCCGCTGGCTAACAGAACGCTGTCCCGCACCGCTTCGGCTTCCAGTCGACGCCGACGAAACCGCCACAACAATTGGTTGTCCGGATCCAACGTGACGGCTTGAGTGTTCGGATGCACAGAGGTTTGCCGATACGCCGCCGACGTGACGATCAACCGATGAATATTCTTCAGGCTCCAGTTTCCCTTAATGAACTCCAGAGCCATCCAGTCCAGCAGTTCCGGATGAGATGGACCACCACTGAGTTGCCCGAAGTCGCTGGGTGTGGCAACGATGCCACGGCCAAAGTGCCAGTGCCAGAGTCGGTTGACCATCACACGCGCTGTGAGAGGATTGTCCGGGGTGGCAATCCAATTTGCCAGCACCATACGTCGACTGCGCGTCGGCCATCGTTTGAACGGGTCCAGCCGAATCTCTGCAGGGTCATCGTTGCCCGTGACGCAACTGGGAAAGCCGGGAGTCACAACATCCCCCGGATTGTCATGTTCTCCCCGGATCATCACACGCGACGTCGGTACACCGGGTTCGTACGGCGGCCCCAACGAATGTCTCAACGACATCGCGACCGGCTGCAACCGTTTGAGCCGCTGCCGCAAAAACCTCTCGCGACCGGACAACCACCGATACCGCCTCCGGTCTTCGTTCGACAGCAAGGTGCTGTCATCATCAGCAATTATCGAATCCAGGGTTTCACGAGTCGACGCGGTGGGATTGATAAACGTACTTAGAAACGCCCCGCCGCCCCCAACTTCAAAACCGTAGCCCTCGTGTGAATGCCGCGCCGTGTAAATCATCACAAGCGAACCGTTCTGATCCTGAGCAAACGCGGCGTCATGCATCGGCCCCGTCAAAAACGCGTTATCAAAACGGACGCCGACCATCGCGGTCGTTCTCTCGATTTTTCTGTCCGGATTGATCACCACCAGAGTAGGTTGGCGCCGGGGATCCTCCTGCGTAATCGTGATTCCGGCGACCCGATCCGTCCAACTCGCAACCGGGCTGCCGTCTGCAGGATTTGGACTCACCGAATTCGCATCAAGGTCCGCTGCATCCAGCCAGAACCGCAATCCCTCGCCCGGCGGTCCCGAAGTTTCATCGGAATCCGCTGGTGACAGCATGCGTCTCGATTTCAACCATACATCCAGGTCAGCTCGGTCGGTTTCGTTCAGGGGATGATCGTAAATCAGCACCTGGGCGATTTCTCCGACGTGGTTGGCGTCAGCAACTTTGATCCGTCCTGTGCCTTCAGAATACTGCCCGAGTGATACGTGCTGTGCGTCTGAAAGATCACCGAACCAATGCCCCTGATTCGAACCGGCGTTGCTGCCCGTGTGACGTTCAACCTGGCTGTCTGTGAAGAACGTCCACTGTTTTTTATCGCAGTTCACAATCGATGTGTGCAGATCACCGTGATGCACAGGTGTCCGGCCGTAAATGTAGTTATTGCCGAGCGAACCGCCCATCGCCTGCATCCCGAAACCTGCCTGATCGCCGATCCGCTCTGTCAGCATTTTCGCCAACTGATCCAGCTGTTCCTTCGAAGTCTCGATTTCGCTTTCGAACAGTCTCCGCTGCTCGTTTGCCCATGACTGCTCGCCAGTGCGATAAAATGGTGCGGCCAGCGAACCGCCAATCTGAAAGCCGTCACCGGGTTCGGGACGAGGAATCGATACCGTCGCAAAGAATGCCTTCAGCCGATAGAAGTCTTTCGTGGGAATATCGTCGTGTTTGTGGTCATGGCACTTCGCGCAACCGACGGTCAGTCCGAGAAACACAGAGCTGACTGTTGATGTCATCTCACTAAGTAATTCGTGACGCGTCTCATCACCACGCGGTTCCGTGAACGGTGCCAGTCGCAGAAACGTCATTGCCACAATGCGCTCAGGAGGAGTGCCGGGTAACTCGCCCGCCCCCATGACTTCCTCGAACTCGTCACCCGCAATCTGCTCCCTAATGAAATCGGTGTAGGGTTTGTCGCTGTTGAACGCGTCGATCACGTAGTCGCGATATCGCCATGCATGGGGCAGATCCGGGTCACCTTCGTAGCCAGCGGTGTCGGCATACCGAGCGAGATCAAGCCACAACCGCGCCCAACGTTCTCCGTATCGTGGATCCTGCAGCAGGCGATCAACAAGAGCAGAGTACGCCTCTGCGGACTTATCCCTTAGAAATGCCTCGACATCCTCAGGGTCTGGCGGCAGTCCAATCAGATCAAGATACAATCGCCGAACAAGCTGACGGCGTGTGGCCTCCGGCGCTGGTTGCAATCCCGTCTCAGTCAGTCGCTTGAGCACGAATGCATCGATGCCGTTTCGAACCCAGTCAGACGCGATATCGGGTGGGTCGGTCACTCGTGGAGGATAAAAAGGCCAATCATGGCGATCGGGTGTCTGGGCCGACAGTATGGCTGTAGCCAGGACTGCCATACAAAAAAAACTGCGGCGAATGGCGATGTTGTAATTCATCTGTTCGTCGGTGTTCCGAGTTTCACAAAAACGAAATCGAAATCAGTTTACCAACACGTGGAGCAAATGTCCGGTCATTTCGGCATTGCTCACAGAGGCGCCACGCAGAATGGGATTAGCGGAACATCACTACGAGCCTAACAGGGAAACGATCTGACAGATCATCGTGTTGCTCGATTTCGCATGTTCTCATTGAAAGCACCAATTAACGTCAAATGACGTGACGTACCGGAAGCCTGGGTCGCAGCACGATATCGGTTATTCCTGTGCAGCGACAGGTTTCCTGTCCGCATGTTCCGCACAACCCATACTGACTTCAGTGGCAAGTCTGTACCAACGATCAACTTTCCCGCAAGTTCACAAACGCTCTGAAATGGCAGGATACCCTTGCGCCTATGAGCAAATCGACGGGTGGGGGAACACGTTGAATGGTCACGAAATCAGTATCTGAACCAGAGAAAGCCAGCGAGGAGCAGCTCAATGGGGGCGGACAGGTGCCCGTTACGCAGTTTGACGAAAGTCCTGACCGTCGACTAACGGATGGCAAAATCGCCGATATCGCGGTGCATGTGACCGGTCGGGCCAGGACGTTGGTCAAGTGTGCGGTCCGGGCCATCGGCTTACAGGAGCTTGTGCTAATCGTTCCGAGTTCTGGGGGGCAGGTGACTGCCGGAGATCTGGTTACGTTTTCACTTTGGGAGGGCGATACACAACTGCTGGCTAAACAATCCGGCATCGCGCATTGGGCCAGAATGGAGGGAGAAAACAGTATCGTCGCTCTGTTTTCCGGTAGTCGTCTGGACCTGCTTCTGGATCATCGGATGCTTCATGAACGGAGAGCAGACATTCAATATCCCGTCGACCTGCGGGCCATTCTCACAGCCGACCATTGCCAGCAGGAAGCTCGAATCGTCACCTATTCTTTGCACGGGTTGTGCCTAGTGAGTGATACTACTTTTGAATTGAATCGTCACTATCACACCGACGTGTTCTGCAACGAACGACACCTTCGCCTGTCGGCGGCCCCTCAATGGACCAGAAAACTCGGTAACGGTTACCTGATCGGGTGTGGGCTGACACCGCAGTACGGCATGCTGCTGACATGTCGACACACGTCCACGGCTGTTACTCAGGAGAGCGGGCCTGCCGTGGTTTCCTGAGGCCCACACGATGCGTGCCCGCGACATTGTTGTCACGTCAGCCCGCGTGTTATGACACCGTGGACGACTCGACCGCCAAAGCCCGCAAACGAAGCCGACAGGCACGAACATCGTCCCGATGGTTTCTGAATCAATCCCGCCAGGTAATCGGATCCAACCGAAAATAGTCCCTCAGCACTTCGTAGACAAGCGGGTGATCGTTGTTCAGCGACTGGGGATGTTCGAAAAACGATTCGGTCACCACGGCAAAAAACTCGGCCACATTGGTCGTTCCATAGCAGTCAATAACGCCGCGAAGGCCAAGACGACATTCTTCGACCAGCCGATGATACGCAGGCTCCAGAACCCCCACCCAACGCTGCAATTTTTCTTTGGTTTCCAGAGGCGGTGTCCCGTCAAGCATGCGACCGTTCATCATGTCGAGCTGATGAGCAAACTCGTGAAACACCAGATTTCGACCTGGCGATTCGCGGCGTCCGCCAGCCAGCACGTCGGACCACGACAGAATGACCGGTCCCCGCCACCATGCTTCCCCCAGCCGAGCATGCCCACGTTCCACAACCACTCCCGCTCGCGTCGTCTCAACTGTCTGAGCCACGTATGAATCAGGATATACCAGAATTGACAGCACATGATCGAAGTTCGCGTCCTGCAGGCCAAGTACAAGAAAACACGCCTGGGCCGCGATCGTCACTTTGACTTCGTCGGTCACAGCAAACCCATTGCAGCCCTCCCAATTTTTTTCCGCCACAAATACCTGGATCAGTTCTCGCAACCGGGCTCGCTGTCCGTCACTCAGCCGCTGATCGTGAAACACGTTCGCCCTAAGAATAGCATTCCACTCCTCGGGGAAGGCCTGAGCGATTATCTGCATTCGCCGTCTGCGTCTTAGCCATTTCAGAAACATACAATGAAGACCCTGACATCAACAGCAGTTTTCGGATTTGGAGAATGTCCACTGTAGCATGCTGCAGTGTTTCGTCGAAAGACCTCTACTTCGGCCCGGGGACGACCGCTGCCGGTTGAATTAGCCAGGCCGCGAATGCTGCCCAGTCGTCTCATGTTTTCGACCGTGCTGTTTTTCATTCCTTCCGGAACATTCGCGACCCCCGCACAATCGAGCTACGATGCCGACATCTGTCCTGCACTGCCCACCCGATCGTATCTGCAAATACAGCTGGAGATTGCAAATGTTGTTGAAATTCCTTGCCAGTGTCATGCTGCTGCTCAGTTGCACCCGTCACACCTGCGCTGAGACGATCATTCATGCCGGTCGTCTCATCAACGGACGTGACGCCCTGGTTCATAAACAAATGTCGGTCGTGATTGACAAGGGTCGTGTCGTCGACGTTAAAGTCGGCTACGTCGCGCCGACGTCGAATGACACACTGATTGACCTGCGGAATTTCACAGTGATGCCGGGATGGATGGACATGCATACGCACCTCATGTCTCAGCATCACAAGAAAGTGTACTCCGACAAATTCTTCATGAATCAGGCAGATTATGTTCTGCGGTCGACGATGTACGCCAAACGAACGCTGCTGGCCGGGTTCACGACAGTCCGCGACGTTGGCGACAACGGCATTAACTCGGTTGCTCTGCGCAAAGCCATCGATGAAGGCTGGGTTATCGGACCGCGCATCTTCACGTCCGGAAAATCGCTGGCCACCACCGGAGGTCACGCCGATCCGACAAACGGATTGAAAGGAGATTTCCGAAGCGATGCCGGTCCGGTCGACGGCGTTGTCAACGGCCCCGATGAAGTACGCAAGGCGGTCCGCCAGCGCTACAAGGATGGTGCAGACCTAATCAAGTTAACCGCCACCGGCGGCGTGTTGAGCCTTGCGGGCAACGGCAGAAACCCACAATTCACGGAAGAGGAACTGAAGGCGGTCGTGGTCACGGCCAAAGACTACGACATGACGGTCGCCGTGCACGCACACGGTGCAGAGGGAATGAAGCGAGCTGTCCTGGCAGGCGTCGATTCCATTGAACACGGTACCTTCATGACCGAAGAGGTCATGCAACTGATGAAGGAACGCGGAACATACCTTGTCCCGACGATCTCGGCCGGTGTCTGGGTTGCGGAGAAGTCGCAGCAGGAAGACTACTTCCCCAGCATCGTCCGCCCCAAGGCCGCCACCATTGGTCCCGTCGCAAAGGATAACTTCAGACGAGCCTACGCCGCAGGCGTGAAGATCGCCTTCGGCACGGATTCCGGCGTTTCCGTACATGGCGAAAACGCACGCGAATTCGAATTGATGGTGGATGGCGGCATGCCTGCCATGAAGGCCATTCAGTCGGCGACGCTGGAAGCCGCACGCCTGCTGAAGGTTGACGACCGTCTGGGCACTCTGGAAGCAACTAAGATCGCAGACGTCGTGGCTGTCAAAGGTGATCCCATCCATGACATCACCGCGACATACGATGTCGTTTTCGTAATGAAAGACGGGGTGGTGTACAGAGACGAATCAACCGCAAAACACGACGGTCCGTAATGAAGAGACGGCTGCTCCTGCGAACCACGGCAGAATCAGTCCCGCCAAAACGTGGATGTAATTGGGACGGAGTATTTCACGGCCATGTCCGGAGTGGCGAAAGGCATCTGCCCGGCGTGCAGAGACTCAACTCCTCCGATGACCATCCCACTGGTGAGCAACGTGCGTTCGACCGGGTACGGCGTTTTTCCGGTGAGTACAACGTCTTCGATGTGCCGGACCAGTGGGTTGAAAAAATCGGCGGTTGTGGAGCCGCGACCGGGCATCGGCAGATACATTTGGCAGGATACAATCTCGTCAGTTGACCCAATGTACCCCGCGTAGTTGAAGTCTTTAATCCCCGTCAGAAACGCGGTGGTGCGAAAACCGTCGCGGTGCTGAACAAAGAAGCCGGTTGTTTCCGGCAGCGCCTGCTTCGCCCATGTGTAGGTGACCTTCCCGGTCGGAAAACCACCTTCAACCGGAAGGTTGTGACTTCGCGTCAACGCAGCGACGAACAAATCACGAGTGATTCCACAGTCCCCTGACTCCAGCATCGACCACAAGGCATCTCCTTTCAATGCATGCACACTGCTGATCCCGACTTCGCCCCCGCGACGTCGTTCAGACATACACTGAGCAGTCTCGTAGGCGTGAAAATCGTAACTGTCCACTCCGCCGTAAGCCACACAGACACTTTCCTTCAGATCGGCACCATGGGGCAGGTCAATGGACGGATGTCTCATCGTCACAGGCAATGACGAGCCTGCCAAAAACGGGAACTCCAGTCGATGTGAATCCGCAACCATCTCGACCGATTCCTTCCAGTCGGTCGAAAGATGTTTATCGTTGAACACCGGCACGGAGCGGCCGCTTTCCTCAAAGACACGAACAATCTGCTTAAACCATTCGTATCGCGGGTAGCGAGTCTGCCCTTTGTCCGTCTTCCGGTACCTTCCGTGTTCGCCGATGATGACAACGCCATCCACCGCCAGTGATGTTCCACCCAGAGTCAGTGCGTCACGAATGTTGTCAAACTGCTTCAGTTCGTGACGCTTGATCCGCCCTCGGCCCAGATCTGAACCTGGAAACTGGTCAAGGTAGACAGACGCTACGTCGACCCGAGGCGACTGCCACGTGCCCTTCCATGTATAGCCTACGGTCAGACGATCCAGAAAGTGCTGTGCGTGGGAATGCTCATAAACCACCGTTCCAAGGAAAGCGACTTTCTTTCGAGTCGCAGACGGCGGCACCGCCGGAACTGCAGAAGGCACGATGGCAGAGGTGGCCAGTGCGGCCGAAGTGGTCAGAAAGTCTCGACGTCGCAGCATCAATTCGCTCCGAAAGTTACTTCCGCAATCGCCCCACAGTGCATGCCATCAGGACGTAAATCCACAGACGGCAATGAGTGATGTGAAGAGCTGTGTCCTCAGCAGCAGGACAACAGGGGTGAAGGCAGGTTTATCGACTTGGAATAACACGCAGACTGATCAGCATAGTGACCTGCAGCGCTGTTGTCCCGCCACGAGCTGACAATGCCGGCACCAGCACGGCGAAGATAAAGAACCCTGACAGAACGGTCAGGTTTCAGAGCAATTCCCAGGATTCGTCGATTCGCAAAGTGTCACTTCTTCGGCCCCTGTTCCCTGGGCCTCTTCGGATAGTCCTTCCGTACACAGCGATGACACTTTCCACGAACTTTATCCGTCTCCAGGACAAGGTTTGCGCCGCACTTACACTTTTTCCCCCATGTTTTTCGTCCAGTGGAAGATTCGGCGGCGACACAAGAAAACTCCGGTCGGCATGTCCCAACCGGAACATCATGGTCTTCACGGGCCCTGAATCCGCAGTTGAAACATCTCAGACCAGGTTCTCGCATTGTTTCTCACCACTTCAATATTCCTGGCATCAAGCCGGAACAAACAATTGAGCTGACATCAAAAAACGATGGCGAACCCCACACGATTCACATCTGGACTGCGCCAATCGAGACATCGAATGGATCCCCTCTCCCGTTTCCATGCCTTTGGGCCAAGTTTGCTGATACAATTGACTCATGAGAGATCCAGGCCATGAATTCGGAGAGCTGCGATGAGTCGTGAAGCATTGCGTACCACACTGGCCAGCCTGCATGAAACGCTCAACGAAACATCCGACGTCGATGACGAGACTCGTGAACTGCTATCGAGCATCACCACAGACATTCAACGTCTTCTGTCCGATGACGGATCTGTAGTTGAACCTGACGATTCGCTCACCGAGCGAATTGCTGACATTAGCCGCGATTTTGATGCTCATCATCCGATGATCGGCGGATTACTGCAGCGTCTCAGCGACGGACTGGCAAATCTGGGCATCTAACGCACTCCGCGATCCGAGTCCGATTGGATTCACTCCTCCTGTGACGGGCCAGTACAAATAGGCATTGGATTATGGACCGAACATCAATCGAACAAATGCTGAGTTCTTCTCTGCAGGACGGAAAGCTTTCTCGTTCAGAGAAAAAGGTGCTGCGGTCCGTGCTGGCGCTCGACGCCGGTGAGTCACACGAACGTGACTGGATTCGAAACCGAACGTTCTTGACGGCGCAGGAATCGTTTTCGGGGCCAGATGCGAAGAAAGCCGTCGAATGGCTGGAAGATGTCATGGGCCTGCTCGTCAGCGCGGAACGACCTGGCAGGCAGCAATCGACCGAAGACGTCGCTGAGGTCCATTTCAGCCCTGGAAACGATTGTCGCCATCGCATTCAGGAACTGCTGCGCGGCGCAACCTCGAACGTTGACATCTGCGTATTCACAATTACCGACGACCGCATCACCGACAGTATCATCGATACTCATGGTCGGGGAGTACAGGTGCGAGTAATTTCTGACAACGACAAAGCTCACGACCCCGGCAGCGATCTGAGTCGCCTTCGTCGGCACGGTCTTCCGGTGGCGTTTGATCAGACACCCGATCATATGCATCATAAGTTCGCTGTCTTCGACGGTCAGCTGGTTCTTTCGGGCAGCTACAACTGGACTCGATCTGCGGCCGACCGCAACGAAGAAAACATTGTTGTGAACGGCGACCTACGATTGATCAGCGCCTTTCAAAGAAGGTTCGACGAGCTATGGAAAGAACTGACGTGACAATCGATCTGAACACCAATTTCAAGAAATCCGAAATGTTAAGACACACTGTTTTCCTTCTATCCGTTGTCTTTGCGACGTACCCTGTAACCGCCCATGATTATTGGCTGCAGCCGCAGCGGTATTTCCTTTCGCCTGATGAGACGACGCCGGTGCAGTTATTTGTCGGCGACCATTTTGTCAGCCAATCAGAACGGTCGTTTCAGGGAAAAAAAACGACCGCCTTTCAGATCATTTCAAAGAAGCAAACGCTGGACCTGAAGGCCACCGCAACAGATGACCAGAAGCCGCTCTGTAAGATCACTCCCACGCACTCCGGCAATCACCTGGTGGCAATGGAGCGTGACTGGAGCCACATCGAACTGGAAGCAGAAAAGTTCAAAAACTATCTGCAGCATGAGGGGCTATTGAACATCGTCGAACTGCGGCGTACAGCCGGCGAAGAAAACACGGTTGGGCGTGAGCGTTATCGCCGCTATCTGAAGGCGCTGGTACAGGTCGGAGGCCGGTTCGACGATACGTACAGGCAAAAGCTCGGACATCGTCTGGAGATTCTGCCTCAAGCGAATCCGTACGTACTCGACAACGGAGACAGGCTGGCAGTATCAATTCTTTTTGAAGGAAAACCTCTTCGCGGTGCACAGATCGCCGCTTACAATCGCCACGGCGACGAGACAAAGGCACAGGAAGCAAGAACCGATGACGACGGCGTGGTCCACTTCACACTGGACCGTTCCGGACTCTGGTTGATTCGCCTGGTGCACATGCAGCGTTGCAACAGCGTCCCTGACATCGAATGGGAAAGTTTCTGGGCCGCCTATTCGTTTCAGATGATGTGAACGCGGACTGCATAGCGTCAGGCGAGCAGCAGACTCGCCAATGGCCTCTGGCAAGCGTCGGTTCAACCACGCTGCCGTGAACGTCGGTCAGACGGTGATGTCACCCCTGAAATTTGTACGTCAACCGTTCATGGTCGATGCCCGGACAGTGCAGAACTATCGCGTTCAGATCATGCACATGCGCAGGATTCTGGACGATGTTAAAACTGTATTCGTCTGTGGCTCCATACAGAGTTCCTGGTCGAAGACCACCGCCGGCCAGCCACATCGTGAAACAGCCGCCGTGATGGTCGCGCCCGTATTTTTCCAGCATCGTTCCATGACAATAAACCGTGCGGCCGAACTCGATACCACACACGATCAAAGCTTCCTCAAGCAGCCCTCGCTGTTTCAAATCGCCAATCAGCGCTGCGGTTGGCTGATCGGACAAAGTGGCCCTGGTACGAATATGAGTCGGTGTGTTGCGTCCATGCTTCTCAGAGCGTGAATTAATTGCAGCACGACCGAATCCTGCCCGGCCTCGACGTTGAGACGGCCAATGAGAAACACCATTGCCACACGACGTCCGCACACAGCGGCAGTGCGCGTTCACCCTGTCCCGAAGGTGCCCGTCGAGGAAAAAGCACTAACGAATAACAGCAGAAGGGCGACATGAACGAAAACACGATTCCGTCATTCGTAGTTGCAATCATGCAGCAACAACATAAGACTGCAGGCAGGTTAAGCCTCATCGAATCCGTCTTCCCGGCCTCCTTCTTCCGGAAACTCTGCGGAGTCAACTGCAATGAACGCCCCTGTCCCATCGAAGCGTCGCCATTTTCTATCCAGCACAGCAGCACTGACATCTGTTGTTGCAGCTCCGTGGGTCGTCTTCCAGGACGCCTTCGGCATCAACAAAGTCGCGTCCAACGAAAAAATCAATCTGGGTGTCATCGGCATTGGTCCTCGATGCACATACGACCTGACGGCCATGCTGCAGTTTGATGACATCCGGTGCGTGGCGATTGCCGATGTCCAGTCGTCTCGGCGAGACAAAGGCAAGGCGCTGGTCGATGGACATTACGGAAACAAGGACTGCGTGCTGTTCCGTGACTTCCGCGAGTTACTGGGCCGAGAGGACATTGACACTGTCATTGTCGCCACCGGCGACCGATGGCACGCAGCGGCGTCCATGTTGGCCGCCGAAGCCGGCAAAGACGTGTACAGTGAAAAACCATGTGGCCTGACGATCGGCAATTGCCAGGACCTTGCCGACACATTCAACAGAACGAAACGCGTATTTCAGGCGGGCACGCAGCGCCGCAGTGTCCCAAATTTTCAGCAAGCCGTTCAACTGGCACACACCGGTAAACTCGGCCGAATCCACACTCTGTATGCAACGGTTTACAGGCCAACACTTGAAAACAGCTGGCTGCCGGGCGAACCGACGCCGTCAACTGACGTGTGCGACTGGAATATGTGGCTGGGTCCGGCACCATGGCGTCCCTATAACGCCAAATACGTCGCGGGCCGCTGGCGAGGTTACTACGACTTCGATTCCGGCGCGAGATTGCTGGACTGGGGAGCGCACACGGTTGATCTGTGCCAGTGGGCGAACAAGGCCGACGACACAATGCCGCTGGAATACGAACCTACTGAAAACAACATCACGTGCACGTATGCTAACGGTGTCAAATTGGTCCTGGATTTCCTGGACGATCCCTTCGGAGATCGTGGGCCGCGCTGGATCACGCGTCTCGGAACCTGCCCTGTTCGTTTCGAGGGCGACAAAGGTTCTGTCGAAACGGGTGACAGTGGTGAAATCGTTGTGAAGCCGGAAGCACTGCAGCGACAGACGAAACAGTCGGCGAAACGCGTACGCGGCCTTGATGTGTCAGCGCACGCGCGTAACTTCTTCGACTGCGTCAGGTCCCGTGAGCATACGGTTTGTAACCAGACGGTGATGCGACGGTCTCATATTGCCTGTCACGCCGCTGCTCTGTCGTGGATTCTGGGGCGCAAGCTGAGCATCGATCCGAAGTCCGAACAGTTCATCAGCGACGACGAAGCCAACAGCCTGATCCGCCGACCGCAGCGGTCATGGACCTGAGTTAGGAGGGACGGATCCGTTTCTTTTCTTTGCAAACGCGCTCGGATTCAAATTTTCAAGTCCGTACATGATGAGATGGGCGAGTACAAATCACGGGCATGGCTACAGATAGTCATCTTTAACGAGTTGGACTGCAATACTATCGTTTACCACAATAAGTAACTGCTCGACCGTGGTTGCTGGCCGGCTCACGGCTTAATTCGGTTCTATTGCTCAAATGGCTCTGCCGCGAAGACATAGACAAGCAGACAACAAAACGACGCGGTGACCCTGATGTCAACGTTTGAACGAATTGCGGCGGCTTTCAATGAAAGACGAAGCCAGCGCTCACAATGATCAGCTGACAAAGTCAGAGCGGGCTGCTGCAGAGACACAGCGAGATACCGCAGATACAGATTAAGATACTGCGAAGAGTGAACGTCAGTCAGCCGAGGATCGCCGAATGCTCGAGGATGAGACGCGAGCAATTGCAGAAACGACACGTCAGGAAGAACAGTGAAGCCGGCCGATCCGGACGCACTGCGGAAAAAAGTCGCGGGTGCACTGGCTATCGATCTGACATGGGGGCTGGAACCTGGAGGAGAAGGACGAAATCAACCAGCTGGAATCGACGCTGACACCACGAGAACGCGAGGTACTCAGACTACTCGTGATGGCAAAAACGCGTGAATTGTGGCTCAGCTGCCGGGATCGTCCAGCAATACGGTTCGCGTCCAGCGGGCCAGCATCAGGATGAAGATGAGAGCCGAAAACATCGCCGATCCTGTGCACATGGCAAACCTGATCGCGTTCCCGGAATAAGAGAAAACAATCCGAACGCCATCGATACGGAAAAGGCATCAACCACCAGCGACTCTGCCGACGCAGAGGCTGCTTTGGGTTGCGTGGATTGCGGATGATCGACCTGACACAAACAGCAACCGCCTCTCCTCTGGTGCACACGGCGCCATCAGATCCCGGTACGTCATGGAAAAGTCACGCTGTGGCAATCGATGCACCTCGCGACGACTTCCTCAATCCTGCATCTGACGCTCAATCATCCAATGAATCACTGCGAACCGGCGTCTGCGGAACCGTTGCACCACGCGTGCTGGCCTTGCCGGGCGGCAGTTACCGAATGTTCTACACGCAGATTCTGCCTCGTGCTGGCCACCCCGCCGGCGCAAATGATTACGACAATTCCACGTCACGAATTCTGAGCGCAACCTCGTTGGATGGCCAGTCCTGGATGCCGGAACCCGGGGTGCGACTGTCCGCTGCGGAGGGCGGTGCCGGCAAGTTTCGAGTCGTTTCGTCCGAAGTTGTCCCGCGTGCAGACAGCAGTGGCGGTCTGCGCATGTACTACGAATGCTGCGAGGGACCGCAGGCGAAACAGAATTGTATCCGCAGTGCTGTGTCTGAAGATGGTCTGCGGTGGACGGTTGAGCCAGACTCACGCCTTGAATTCAATGGCCACAATCTGACGGCGCCACGAATTCTCTTTCTTCCCGATGGGCGGTGTCGGCTGTTTTGCTGCCAGCAGGGCAAAGGGATCATTAGCGCTGTGTCGGACGACGGTGGCCTGACGTTTCTTCCCGAAGCTGGCATCCGCATCGTTTCGGGCGGAAATTTCGACCGTCTAACCGCGTTTGCGCCGGAGATTCTGCGTTTGCCAACGGGTGGCTATCGAATGTACTACGCGGGATATGGCAGCGCAACACGAGCAGACATTCTGACCGCCGTGTCTGACGATGGCCTGGCCTGGCAGAAGGATGCCCGTCCAGTGCTGTCACCGAAAAGCAATCGCTGGGACTCCGCAAAATGCTCTGAGATGTGTGTCATCTGGAGAACAGAGGGCCCTGACAGCACGGGACATTTTCAGATGCTTCACGAGGCCTGCGACGGAACATCCGAAAACCAGCGAGGAGTCTGGCGTATTGCGAGTGCCGTGCGTAACGAATCCTAATGACGAATCGTATGCCGACTGCAGTCGTGGCTCATGCTTTCAACCGCCCGCTGTTGCGGATGTGTGCCAATGACAGGCAGTATGAGGCAGAAACTGGTATACTTTGACGCATGAGATTTACGAAGTTCCAAATCCGTCAAGTATTCGCGTTAGCTCTGATGAGCGTCGTGTGCAGTGCTGATGCGGAGTCAGTGCGGCTGGTACTGACGATTTCTTCTCCGCTTCCGTATTCCAACACGCCTCTCGATCCGACGATCAATTTCCCGGAATATATCCGCACGGCCGGCGTCGATGGCGTGCTGGATCCGAACTCGATCGAAGTGCGCAACACAGCAACGAACGAAACGATTCCTCACGCGCTGACCGAAGAATTTGCTTATGGGGATCAGGGACGGGTGGAATTCGTTGTTGCAGATCCGAGTCACCGGGAATGCGAGATTAGATTCCGGACAATGGCCAGTCGCCCGCCGCTGCAGCCCCAGATATTGACTCCGCAGATCGGTGTTGGTGATCTGCTGCGGTACAATGCTTCGCGTCCACGCCCGATCTCAGTTCCGTATTCTGCGGGACTCCACGATCTGAACGGTGACAACCGACTCGATCTGACCGGCACATGGAATTACGCGTATCGCCCCGGATGGCCGTGGGATGGAATTGTCTGCTATCCGCGCACAAACGACGGCGTCTTCGAATTCGGTGACCTCAGTCGCCTCCGTTATTCGAGTAGTGATGCCGACGCCACGAAGTTTTTCAGTCACACCTATATGGCTGTGGACATCGCCGATCTTAATGCAGACGGAAAGCTTGATCTTGTCACGACTCTCAACGGCACAAAGTCAGCGAAATTTTATCTGAATACAGGCACAGCAGATGTCGGTGGAATGCCACGATTCAAGGCCGCAGGATCGGTCAGCGTCGGTGGCTGGCAGGCGTGTCGAGCTGTCGACCTGAATGACGATGGTGCTATCGATCTGGTGGTCGACGGTGAATACCTGCGGAACGACAACCCCGATGGCTGGCCGTTCCAATCGGCCGACCCGGTAAAGATGGACGCCGGCCGGAAACCGTGTTTCCTGGACGTTGACAGAGACGGTCGACTTGATGCCGTCTGTCTTCACGGCGGCGAGTCCGTTCAACCTGACTTTTACAAGCTCGCATGGAGAAAGAACCTTGGCGGCAATACACCCGCATTTGAGGCCGAAGAACTGCTGGATGAAGTTAACCTGCCGCAAATATCAAACGTTTCAGGATGGAGTCACGAGAATCGATCCGGGCTGATTGTCCAGCATGGCGCGTTCCAGCACCTGTCTTTCTACGAATTGGCTGTTGACGGAAAACGATTCCGCCACGTTGGTCGTGCCGAGTCGATCTCAGCAGTGATGTCGCTCAGCGATCAGGCGTGGCCGTGCATCTGCGACTGGGACGCTGATGGCGATCAGGATATTCTGGTCGGTGGAGGCTATGGCTGGCCGCGCATCGTGCTCAACGACGGAACTCGCAAGCAGCCGGCTTTCCGCGAACCTGTGCGGATTCTTTCTGAGGGAAAGCCGATCCGCTTCGTGCGGAACGAACTGCTCGGCGAACCGCACAACTGGCATAACATGGGCTACCCCTATCCGCATTTCATCGACTGGGACGGCGATGGACTGCGCGATCTGGTGTGTCCCAACGAAACCAACCGGATCCTCTGGTATCGCAATCTTGGTTCCAGAACGGCGCCGGAATTCGGCGCTCAGCACCAGATAGAATGCGACGGCTTCCCGGATTCCGCTAAACTTCGCAAACTCTCGGCCACGCGGGCCAGCGACCCAAAATCGAATAACGGTGTCTATCCATTTGAGAAAGAACGTCCCTTCCTGTGGAGAACGGGCGCGGCGCTGGCAGATTTCAACGATGACGGCCTGACCGACCTTGTGACTCATGACGGGCACACTCGGCAGGCAACGCTGTTCGTTCAATACCGACACGCGGACGGATCGCTGCATCTGCGAAAAGAACAGGCGTTGCAACTGAATGACGGCAGGCCGATAAACGACACCATCGTCAACCGTCAGTCCCACTGGACCGAATCATTCCGAGCCGTTGACTGGAACGCTGACGGTTTGCAGGATCTAATCTACAGCGTGGCCGGCTCGCACAACGGGACGAAGGACGGCGGCAGCATTTACCTGCTGCTCAATGTCGGCACGGGAACTGAACCGGTCTTTGCGGAACCGACTACGATGTGCTGCTTTGGAGAACCGATTCGCGTCACCAATCACGGCCCACACCCCTGGCCGGGCGACTTCGACGGCGATGGAAAACCTGACCTGATCACCTGTGTTGAATGGAGCGTCTATCCATACTACAGCCACGCCGCCCTCATGATGAAGCAGCGTCCGAAGTACACGCTGAAGTTGATTGACTAATGGCAACGCTCTCGTCACGGAAAAAGAAGTGTCGCTTCAAATAAAGTACGCCTGAACTGTATTTTTCTCTAATTCTCCGCAGAAAACTGCGACGTTGATTGGGACGAAACGGAGCTCCGAGGATATGCGATTCCAAACCGAAGTTTGGAATCGGGAGTCTGGCGCGTCCGACTAACTTGAAACTCATGCCACCATGAAAAACATCGTCTCCACCCTGACAATTCTGCTATTGTCGCTGGCTGCTCAGGCTCAGGATTCCAAACGGTCTCCGCTCTTCGACGTTCCTGAAATCTACTCATCATGGGACGATCTCACACGGGGAATTGACAGCAGAGACCACTGGCACGCTCGACGAAGGATGCTGAAGCAACGATATCTGGAACTTCTCCGCGATCAGTACAAGCCTGAAAAACCGGCACTGGACCTGACGATTCACGAAGACATCGTGGTGGACGACCTGTACCAGCGAAAACTGATCAGTTACGCCGTGGAAGCGGGCGAGCGAGCTCATGCGTATCTCGGAATTCCACTCAACACTGTTGGCAAGGCGCCGGCTATTGTCGCCCTGCACGGCACATACAAATACGGCAAGAAACGGGCGGCCGGCCTTATCGACAATCCGGACAAAGCTTATCTCGATCATCTCTGTCGCCGAGGCTACGTTGTGATCGCACCTGAGCACTTCGTGTCCGGTCACCGTATTCCTGCAAAAGGTCCTTACGAAACCGGGACATTTCATAAGAAGCATCCTGAGTGGACGGCCGTGGGAAAATTCACTTACGAACATTCGATCGCGATCGACGTATTGCAGAGCCTTGAACAGGTCGACAATGAACGTATCGGCGCTCTGGGCCATTCATTGGGCGGCCACGGAACGTTTTTTCTTGCCGCGTATGACGAACGAATTAAGGCCTCAGCGTGCAACTGCGGAGCGGCCTTCTTTCGTCACAACCCCAGCGTCGAAGCGTGGTCCCGCGACCACTGGTACGTTTACTTCAAACCGATCCGCGAAGATTTGCTCAAAAGAAAAATGCCGCCGATTGATTTTCACGAGATCATTTCTCTGATCGCTCCACGCGCTTTCCTGGACCTGTCGGGACTGAACGATGGCCACGGACCGACTCAAAGACAACGCCTGCTGATGCTGATGAAGGTCATGGATGTCTACGAGTTGGAGGGGGCGCCGGAGAATTTCGGATTCTACGTCCACGGTCGCGGACACTCAGTAGCACACGAATCACGTCAGCTGATCTACGGCTGGATGGACACACATCTGAAGCCGGCCGAAGCCACGCGGACACGGCTTGTCACGGCTGGAGCAAAGTCTTTAGATCCGTCGAAATAACCTGTCGAATGCGAACAGAGCGGGTTGCGTCCGTTGGTTGGAGGGTGTTGAACGGGAAGTCGACGAGCATTCCTTTGCTACTCTTCCCCGACGTAAAGATTCCCATATTTCAAACTGTTCCCTCGGGAGAGACGATCAAACTCAGGGCGGTGTGGCCCCTCCAACGATCAGATGCATGTAACAGAGCGTATCCGTGCTATTGCGATAGAATTTCCAGGCGAAGTGGAGTACGTTGCTCATCGGATTCCGGCTTCGCCGGCGACCCCAGCATTCTTCGGAGGCAAGATGAATTTACGTCAAACACACGAATACTCCAAGTCGCTACGTCGGGCACAGCTGACGATTATCGTCGCCAACATGCTTGCGACCGTCGGTTTCGCAGTAGATCCCCAATCGGAAGGAAGTACAAAACTCATTACAGTCACGGTCGATCGAGGACGGGATGAAGGGCAGTGTTTTGGTTCTCTGTTTGAAGTGACCAGCCGCGATGGCTCTGTTGTGGTTGGTGCGGGATTTCAGAATCTCTACAACACACGTTATCGAGCAGACAGACATTCCCTGCAGTTCTACATTCGACCGACGAGTGGCCAGCGCTCCCACACCACTGAAAACCTTCCACGGCCTAACGATCTGTGCGGCACATACCTCTACGGGCGTGATGACGTGGTGCGCTCAACCTTTGGAGGTGTCAAAGCGTGGCATAAACAAACCGGACAGTGGGAGTCAGAAGCCAGCCATGGCGGTACAAACGAGACCATGCGAGTCGGAGACGGGGTGTTATCGTTCGGTGGCAGCGAAGTAAAGTACAACGGGCGAACGGTTCTGAGTCGTCCGCACGAAGGCAGCTACCAGCTGTTCTTTTACGCAAACGGTCATCTGTGCTTCTACCACGTCAATCGCGGTGACGACGGCTATCGCCCCTACGAAAACGACAGCGACGGCTTCAGCAAGCTTTACGCCTGCCCCTGGACTATCGATCAGCCCGCCGTCGATCTTTCCGGGGCCACCGTGCTGACGCTTCCCATCGTCGGCGAAACGACGTTCGCCTGGGGCCAGCTGGGCGACCAGATCGTCACAGGATCCAACATCGGCGGATTCTATGTTTTCGAAAAGGGAAGCTGGCAGATGCTTCTCGCACCGAATCTCGGCGTCAGTTACCAGTTGTATTCGACCATGATGTTCCACGACCGACTGCTCATGGGACAGTACCCAAGTGGCCGCGTGTTTCAATACGACGGCTCACAGATCAACGATATGCCGGGCTGGCCACCGGTACTGGATGGCGTTTCTGCAAGTGCGCGCGAAGCTCAGACGACCGTGGTCTATGGCGGGGACGTCTTCGTCGGCGTCTGGCCGTGGGGAGAACTCTGGAGATACAATCCGGACAGCAGGAAATGGGCGTTCACACAACGCATGTTTGACCACCCGACACTTTCGAACAGGATTACTCATCCCTACGACGTGGAAAACAATGGCGGAGACGTCGGCAATCAATGGGGACAGAGGGTCACGAGTCTTGTTCCGGGCGGCGCAAGTCTGTTCGTGTCGACGTCTGCCAAGTGGCCAGCGGAGTGGGATGCGGATAAGTTTGCGTTTCTGGCCCCCAAAAAGTGGAAGTCGTACGGTTCCGTCTACAGACTGACGATGCCCGGTCACCTGAGTGCGACAACCAAATGGACCGACGGCCCCACCACATTCGAATTTTTCACGCACGACAACGAAATCTCCATCTCACAGGACGGGAAACGTATCGCTGCAACCAGCGTCACCGGTTCATTGACGAAACACCTGCATGACACAGCAGGACTGGCGGACGTCCATTGGGGGCGGGGCATCTACGGGCCATTTGGTGGCGATACCATTAAGGGAGACACCCGGCAGGAATGAGCTCATAAACGTCAGCAGCCTCATCACGGGCGGCGGCACAGTCAGTTATTCTGCAGCCACACAGTTTCCAGCCATGAATGGAAATCATAAAGAATGAAAATTCCGTTTCTGTTTTTCCTATGCATAGCAACAATGCTCACATCCATTCGCGCTGACGATCCGGTTGTTTTCATCTCTGCCTTCAAGTCCGGTGTCGAGGGAGCGATTCATGCCTATCGGTTTGATTTAGAAAACGGCCGGCTGAAGCCGTTGCACAGGACAACGGACATTGAGAGCCCGTTTTTCCTTTCCATCGCACCGGATGGGAAATTCCTGTACGCCATTGATGCTGACCAATTCGGTGGCGATGATAATGAGTTTGTGGCGGCGTATGGTGTCGACGGACGCAGTGGTAAGCTGAACCGGCTGAACAGAAAATCGGCTCGCGGCACGGCGTCATGTTATTTGGATGTGGACGCCACCGGCAAGACCATCGTTGTCGCGAACTACTCAACAGGCAGCGTGGCCGCTCTGCCGGTGCAGGATGACGGTTCACTGGGACCAGCCACTGCATTTGTGCAGCACAGCGGATCCAGCGTTGATCCAGGGCGTCAAACCGGGCCCTATGCGCATAGCATCGTGATCAGTCCGGACAATCGTTTTGCGCTGGCGGCTGATCTCGGCATCGACAAAATCCTCATCTATCGTTTGGACTCAACCACAGCAAAGTTGACTCAGAATGACGCGCAGCCGTTCGCGACCTTGTCACCAGGATCGGGGCCTCGCCACCTGACATTTCATCCCAACGGGAAAAGGGTGTACGTCATCAACGAGCTGCTGAACACCGTTACGTTCTTTGACTACGCAAACGAAACGGGCGTGCTGACTCGACGGCAGGACATCGCAACGCTGCCTGCGGATTTCTCCGGCATCAGTCACACAGCGGACCTGAAAATCACACCGGACGGAAAGTTTCTTTACGGAACAAACCGCGGTCACGACAGCATTGTGATCTATCATATTGCTGATGATGGTCGTCTGAGTCTTGTCAGCATCGAACCGAGTCTGGGTAAGGGGCCACAGAACCTGCTGATCACTCCTGACGGCCGCTGGCTTTTGTGTGCAAATATGCCCGGTAACAACGTCGCCGTCTTTGCCATTGATACACACACCGGCGGCCTGACCGCGTCGGGCGATCCAGCGCAGATTCCAATGCCCTCGTGCATTCGCTGGTTGAAGTAATCGCCCAGTCGCTTTTTTTCCGCTGGCTGCCTTAAACGAATCATGTTCGGCTCCCGAAGCGGGCTTTGGAGCCAAGTTACCCAAAAGCCACAAAACGGCATGATTCGGGCAATCTCTGGGGCGCAACCGGCATACGATATGCGGCAGCAAGCAGGTGTGAATTGATTCTCTGGTTCCGGCGCTCGGACGGTGCACAATGAATGAGCTGTCTTACTGGAATGGTGAACTTGTCACTGACGACAAACCGTCCATCAGTGTATTCGACGTCGGCGTTGTCCAGGGCGTAACGGTCCCGGAACAGATGCGTACCTTTGGGGGCAAACTGTTTCGGCTGGACGAACATCTGCAACGGTTGCGCCGCTCTCTGCATATCGTCGGCATTGACGGTCTGGACATGGAGGTGTTGAAAGACGCGGCTGAAACCATAGCCTCTCACAATCACAGCCTGCTGCAGTCTGGTGATGATCTGGGACTATCACTGATTGTGACGCCTGGCTCCTGCGTTGCAGCCACACACGCTGACGGTCCCCGCCCTACGGTCGGCATGTATACGACACCGCTTCCTTTTCATCGCTGGGCCGAAAAGTACTCAACCGGAGAAACGCTTATCGTTTCCAGCGTCCGTCAGGTTCCCGCCAACTGCTGGCCGGCAGAATTGAAATGCCGCAGTAGAATTCACTATTTCCTCGCCGACCGCGAAGCACAGCGCCGCAAACAGGGGGCTCGCGCTCTCTTGCTCGATCAGGATGGTTTGGTGGCTGAAGCATCCACGGCCAGCGTCATTCTGTACCGTGCACGTGAAGGGCTTATTGTGCCGCCAGTGGAAAAAGTTCTGCCCAGCGTCAGCGTCGGCGTTCTTCAAGCACTTGCAGGAAGACTGCGGATCGACTTCGTTCGCCGCGACATTTCAGTTGAAGACGTCTATTCGGCGGACGAAGTGTTTCTCAGCAGCACATCGCCGTGTATGCAGCCAGTGGTATCCGTGGATGATTCATTGATTGGTGGCGGCGTGCCGGGTGAACTCTTTCACCAGATTATTGATGCCTGGAGCAGTCTGGTCGGCCTGAACATTGTGGCTCAGGCAACAGCGTTCGCAGCCAGATGACTCATCAACAGGCCGGCACACAGAGAGTTCAAACAACAAAAAAACCACCTGACGAATCATTACCGGTGATACGATGCCGAAAACGTCTCCAACTGGCACTCATCTGGGCCTGCTGACTCTGGGACACCAGATCCCAGACCCACTCGTCAGTTTCCTGTAAGCGTGCTGCCAGGATGCGAGCCGTGTTGTTCGCAAGTTTAAGTACGGCCGACGGTTGCTCCTGATATTTTGTCGTACGCTGTGCGGTCAAGCACAAGCAATGTTGCTCCGGTATCGCCCGCAGATGCCGACATCGTGTGTGGATTTTCGGAAAAGAATGTGCTTTCGCCAAAAACACCACCGGGTTTCAGATTCACTACCGACTGCCCCTTAACCGGCAACTCTGGAAGCATGACGTCCACATCCCCGGTCAGCACGATACATATTGATTCGGATGCATCACCAGGAGCAAGGAGCTGAAGAGATGGTCCGCAACTTCCCGGCTGGCCAGAAGCCGAATCCCTACTACGATCCTTCCGCTGCATTTCTGCTGACAGAGTAACAGGCGGATTCGTACGTGCTGATGGCATTCGCCAGCCTGTTCACGGGCGTCGCTGTCGTTTTTCCGACATCATTTTTCTGGCCGTATCCGAAAGTCTACACCGGCATGGCGCTGGCGGGAACGATCGTCTACGAGTGGCAATCATCGTCATGACCATGCACTGCTGCGACCATGTATCGCCCAGCCCCCCCAGGCGGCAACATGGTCGATGGTCGGCGTCGGTATTGTCCCGTTGCTGTTGGCGTTCCGCTGGTGGCTTCTTGATTCCAAGCGTGTGGTGCAGAAACTCAATACAGTCACGTCAGCGACCCGCGTTGCGCGGAACCAGCGGATGACGGTCAGTCCCGTCGTAGGATGCATCGTTTGCCACGGGTCAGCACAGGACAGACATCTCCGGCGGACAGGATGGCGCGGCGGACGGGCGGCAGCGGACCACGGGGACTCCCGGAATACGCTTTCTACGTCCGGAAGTTCTGATAAGCTACAGTGTTGCGCGGTGACTTGTGGCGGCGCAGAATGGTTTTCAATAACAGTCCCGTTGCTTTCGCGAGCCAGTATCGTCTACGTCAATAAGTCATCTGCGGCATGGTCGCTTGCTGGACCGTTCCAGTGAGTCCTGCCACCATTTTCCACGCCGTCAATTCCTGCCGCCCTCCGACTGCTGGACCGGCCGCACTCGCCGTCACAACACGCGGCGACATGCGATCGTTCAGACCGTTGGCCAGCCACAAACGACAAACAGGACATCATTGTGAGTACCAGAAGCCTGCCTCTGTCGATGGTTCTTTTGACCGGCACAGTATTGAATGCCGCAGAACCCGATCAAAAAGGACTCGACTTCTTCGAAGCGAAGATTCGACCAATGCTGGTGACTCACTGCTACGAATGCCACTCGGCTGCAGCAGCAGGGAAAAAGAAGCTCAAGGGCAGCCTGCTGCTGGATTCTCGCGACGGCAGTCGTCAGGGAGGCGAAAGCGGACCGGCGGTCGTGCCTGGTAAACCGGACGAAAGTCTGCTTATGGGAGCTCTGACACACGATTCGTTCAAGATGCCGCCCGGGGGCAAACTGCCGGATGAGCTGATTGCCGACTTCAAAAACTGGATTAAAATGGGAGCCCCCGATCCGCGTGATGGCGTTGCAATGATCGCTTCCTCCGAAGTCGACATCGAAGCCGGCCAACAACACTGGGCTTTTCAACCACTGACGAAGCCAGCGCCGCCGGATATTTCCGACACGAGCCGGGCCCGCACTCCCGTCGACCACTTCATTCAGGCGCAACAACAGGCAGCCGGTGTTACCGCCAACACCACCGCGGATCCACGAACGCTGATTCGTCGAGCCTATTTCGATTTGATCGGCCTGCCGCCGGATCCGGAAACCGTGGAAACGTTCTTACAGGAAACGGCAGCAGAAGCAGAACATGGTGCCGCCTATGATCGGTTAATCGACGGACTGCTTGCCAGCAAACATTTTGGCGAACGCTGGTCACGTCACTGGCTGGATGTCACTCGTTTTGCGGAAAGCAACGGCTATGCCTTCGACGGTGACCGCCCGCATGCGTGGCACTATCGAGACTTCGTCATTCGTGCTCTGAATTCTGACATGCCCTACGACGAGTTTGTACGGTTGCAGATCGCGGGTGATCTGATGACCAGCGTAGACGTGCAAACGGCCGCTGAGGCGCTGGTGGCTGTCGACAGAATCGCCGCGACGGGATTACTCGTGGCCGGCACATACACAACCCAACAGACTCAGAAAGAGCGTGAACGCAGTCGTTACGAACAGCTTGACGATATCGTCAACACTCTGGGAACGTCCATGCTCGCGCTCACCGTTGGCTGCAGTCGCTGTCACAGTCACAAGTTCGACCCGTTGCCGCAGTTCGACTACTATCGGCTGTCATCGTGCTTCGCAGACGTCGGATTCTCAGACACCGACATCAACATGCACCCGGAAGCGTTTCGCAAGGCAAAAGGCGAATTCGATGCAGCTCATGCGCCTCTGCTTGCCGCTCGCACACAGCATGAACAGGAAAAACTGCCCGGTCGTCTGGAACAATGGGGCGGGAACTACACTGTCGAGACCACCGCAGCGCCGGCGGCGCTCAGGCTGGACGTATGGCAGCACGTCGGACCATTCCCAGCCGAGAGCCTGGCGCAGGCATTTGAGCAGACGTTTCCGCCGGAAGAAGGCATTGCCCTTGCCACGACTTACCAGGAAGGCACGTTGAAGTGGACGCCACAACCGGAATGGACGGACGCCAAAATCCACAACACGCTCACCGGCGACAACGCGGCAAATTATGTTTTCCGGACGATCGAATCACCGGAAGAGCAGGCGGTTTCTCTGTCCCTGGGCCGAGACGACGCAATCAAAGTCTGGGTCAATGGAAAGCAGGTACTGTCGAATTTGACATCAGGCGGAGTTGTCGCGGGGCAGGACACCATTCAGGTGACGCTGCGAAAGGGACGCAACGAATTACTGATGAAGATCGTCAACGGCGGCGGCCCATCGGGTTTCTATTTCGCGGCGTCACCGGTGGGGGACGTCCACCAGGCGGCGCTGGGTAACTGGCATCACATCGGGCCGTTTCCGTCTGCTGACTTCAACAAGGCTTTTGACCACGTCTTTCCACCCGAACTTTCCACAGACCTGAGCCAGACGTATGACGACGGAAAGCTAACGTGGATCGAACAACCGGAATGGAAAGATGGTGCACCTCATAACAACAAGATGAAGGGCACGAACTGCGGAAATTACCTGCTCCGCGTTATTGAATCCGAAAAGCCGCAGGTGCTGTCACTGTCGCTGGGCAGTGACGACGGTATCAAGCTGTGGGTCAATGGGCGGGAAATACTGTCAAGGAAGGTGGGCCGCAATGTTGCCGCCGCGGGTCAGGAAACCGTTGCCATCCAGCTGGCTGCCGGTCGCAACGAAATACTGATGAAGATTGTCAACGCAGGGGGTGCGACCGGCTTCTACTTTTCAGCCAGCGGCGGGGCCACGCCAACGGATGTCATCGCGATTCTTGCCGTTGCGGCAGACAAACGAGATGCCGCTCAACAGCAAAAACTGGCCGACTGGTATAAGGGGTTCGACATTGACTGGCTGAAACTGAATCAGGTAGTCACGAGGCACGACACTCAGTCTCCCCAGCCTGACCTGACCAAGGTATTCGCCGCACGCGTCAAAGGCACGACGTATCAATTCGGCGAAGACACCTACAAGGTTTACCACCTGCGGCGCGGCAATGCTGACAACAAACAGGACGAAGCAACCCCTGGTTTTCTGCAGGTGCTGATGCGAACCGACCAGCAGGAAAAACAATGGCTCAATGATCCTGCCGCTGCTGACAAATTGCGTCCCGGCCGTCTGGGCATGGCCCACTGGTTGACGGATGTCGATCACGGAGGCGGTCATCTGCTGGCACGTGTCATCGTGAACCGTCTGTGGCATCATCATTTCGCTCGAGGCATTGTCGCCACTCCCAGCGACTTTGGCACTCGCGGTGAAAAGCCCTCCCACCCACAACTACTGGACTGGCTTGCAGCAGAGCTCATCCAGAGTGGCTGGAAGCTGAAACACATCCACAAAATGATCATGACCAGTGCCGCCTACATGCAGGCCGGCGAGATCACTGAGAGCGGCAGTCAGAAGGATCCTGAAAACCTGCTGCTTTGGCGACGCAGCTCGCGCCGTCTGGAGGCAGAGATTATTCGTGACTCGCTGCTGACAGTCAGTGGCACTCTGGATCGTTCGATGTTTGGCAAAGGCACACTGGACCGGAACAGCACACGTCGCAGCATTTACTTTACGTCCAAACGAAGTCAGTTGATTCCGATGCTGCAGCTGTTCAATGCCCCCGACACAATGCAGGGCATCGCGTCGCGCGAGCAAAGCACAGTCGCCCCACAGGCTCTGGTGATGCTGAATTCTCCGATCATACGCGGCATTGCGACAAAGTTTGCAACACAGGCCAGACCGGACGCACAGACATCCATCAAACAGACAATTGACCGTGCGTATCAGCTTGCGTTGTCGCGGCCTGCCACCGAGGGTGAACAGCAGACAATGCAGCAATTCATTAAACGACAGCAGGTATCGCGTGGTAATGACGCGAACGCAGAATCTGTAGCCGTGCGTGACCTCTGCCACTTGATTCTGTGCATGAACGAGTTCGTCTACATCGACTAGTGCTTTGACAGAACGAAGTTTTAGGGATGGCCAGGAAAACGATCAATCCAATGCAACATCACTTAATGAACAACCCCACAACACGGCGTCATTTTCTGCAGCGGGCGGGCCTGGGATGCGGTTCGCTGGCGCTGACCAACCTGCTGCATCAACAGGGCGTTGTCGCCGCGGAAAGATCCTCGAATAATCCGCTGGCGGAACGTCCGGCACCCACGAAGGGCAGAGCAAAGGCTGTCATCTGGCTCTTTCAGACCGGAAGCCCTTCGCAAGTGGATACCTTCGATTACAAGCCGGAACTGCAGAAGCGGGACGGTACCACTCTGGCTGGCGCTGATCCCAAGACCGGCTTCTTCACAACCAGTGGGAAGCTGCTGAAGTCGCCGTTCCAATGGGCACAGCACGGTCAATCGGGAGCCTGGACGTCAGAGATCTTCCCTCGTATTTCTGAGCACGTCGACGACATCGCATTCGTCTATTCATGCCACTCGCAGTCGAACAACCACACACCTGCGATGCTGGAATTCAATTCCGGCATGATTCGCCAGGGATTCCCCAGCATGGGCTCATGGCTGACGTACGGACTCGGCAGCGAGAACTCAAATCTGCCGGCCTACGTCGTCATGCACGGCACAAAACCGCGCGGTGCCGATCCGATCTGGTCTTCCGGATTCCTGCCGTCCGTCTACCAGGCCACAGCGCTGGACCCACGAGGAGCCACACCGATAGACAATCTTGCCCGATCCACAGAACTCACCGGTGAACAGCAGCGTTCGCTGCTGGATACCCTCAACGCAACCAATGTGAAGCATGCAGAACGTCGGCCATTCGACCGCGATCTGAATGCAAGGCTGGAGTCCTTTGAACTGGCGTATCGAATGCAGACGGCGGCGCCGGAAGCGTTTGATCTTGCTCAGGAGCCGGATCACATGCAGCAAATGTACGGTTTGAATCGAGCGGAATCGAAAGACTACGGGCGACAGTGCCTGATCGCTCGACGACTGATTGAGCGTGGTGTTCGCTTCGTGCAGATATTTGCAGCCTGTCCGAACACTCCTGGCGGAGCAGTCAGTGATGTTCCGTGGGACGCCCACAACGACATCAATGGCAATCATCGCGCCTGCGGGGCCACCGTTGACCAGCCCACCGCCGCATTACTGACCGACCTGAAGCAGCGTGGCTTGTTTGACGAAACGATCATCATCTATGGTGGCGAATTTGGACGCACTTCCGATTCACAGGATGTCGGCGGCCGAGACCATAACCCTAACGCGTTTACCACCTGGTTCGCGGGAGGTGGATTCAAAGGAGGAGCGCAGTACGGAGCCACAGACGAATTCGGGTATAAGGCGGTTGAAAACAGAGTCAACGCTCATGACATTCACGCGACGGTTCTGCATCAGATGGGTATTGACCATACGAAACTTACGTACCGCTTCAACGGCCGCGATTTTCGCCTGACGGATGTCGAAGGAGAAATTCTGCACGACATTCTGGCATAAACGCCGTGGCCCGGAATCGGCGTCGAGTAATCGTCGCAACAACAGTGTCGAACGATTCTCGCATTTCCCGTCGTGACCGCCGATATCAGACATGGTCGGTCGCTGACGCAGCAACCTGACCAGCCTGATATTCGCTGGGCTCCCGGTTGTTAGCGGCCGATGCAATACAGGAACCTGTCGCTGCGCAGAAGCAGTCTGCCGCTGGCCGCGATCGGGCTGGCATTGAAGGTGCTGCGATCGTCAAGCTTATTGTGCGCCAGCTGTTCAAATTCAGGCTTGGCGGCCAGCACGTACGTGCCGCCGTTGCGCGTCACAATGTACAGTTTGCCATCGCCCAGCAGCGGTGAAGCGTAGGGCTGATCCGGAAACCGCTCGGCATAGATTACTTCACCATCTGCCATCCTCACACAATAGGCCACCGTGTTGCGGTCGCTGACCCAGTACAGATGGCCTTCATGAATCACCGGAGAGCAGACGTTGGCTCCGGCTTTCGCTTCCCAGAGCCGATGCGAATCCGTCACGTCGCCTTTACCTCCGCCGCGAATCGCGATGGCTCTGGACTGGCGTCCACCAATGACGTAAACCACACCTTCGTGAGAAACAATGCTGGGACAAACATAGTCCGGAATTCCCTCGCAGTTCCAGAGCGGCTGTCCCGTAGCCGGGTCAAACGCGAGGACCCTGTCCTTAACACTGACAACCAACTCCTGTTTGCCACCGGCGGTATCAACCAGATGCGGTGTGTTCCACGAGGCCTTCATTCCGTCAGCCCGCCAGACTTCTTTGCCACTGTTCTTGTTGATCGCTACCAGTGAACCGCTTTCGACGCTGGCATTAACAATGACCAGACCCTGATACAGGACGGGCGACGTACCACAGCCCCAGCCATGCGTTTTCTCTCCGACGTCCGCTTGCCATAATTGATTGCCAGCAAGATCAAACTTAAGCACCCCCGTCTTGCCAAAGAAGACGTACAGGTGTTCGCCGTCAGTAACGGGAGTCGGCCCTGCATAGCCGTGGTCCCGCACGCGTTTTGATTCCGGTTGCCGCGGCTGAACCATCTTATCCCAGATGAGTTCTCCGTCTTTCCCCAGACAAACGACATGGAGCTTCAAATCTTCCAGATCGCCCGCATCCTGTCCGTCAAGGCCGTACCCGCTGTAACAGGTCACGTACAGCCGATCACCCAAAGCGATGGGACTGGACGCACCAAAGCCAGGCAGCTCCGTCTTCCAGACAACGTTTTCCGTATCACTCCACGTCAGCGGCAGGTTTTTTTCATTTGTTGCGCCCTGACCACCAGGTCCACGAAACTGCAGCCATTCGGCGGCGGGCAACTGTGACACAGCCGTCATTGAAATCAACATCACGACGCAGTAAGGCATTTTTCTCATTTAGGATTCTCGTTTTTGGGTGGGATGCGCGAACGCACGTTTCAGTGTGAATCAATTAAGTCCGCCGCTGCATTTTGCAGACAGCAGTTCGCTGCTCGTGCGCCCCGGACCCCGGAAACGCCAAGCAGGAAGTAGCCGGGCGAGAATTGCGATTGTAGCAGCCTCGCAGATCAGTACGAGTTAACGCCAGGAAAGACGTTGTGTCCGAACACGTTGAATCAGCCCCTGTACAGGGACCGTTCCCGTAG